>NZ_JBQCHR010000197.1:0-8975 GCF_051954495.1 Trinickia sp. | reverse complement strand
TCGTCGGATTCATTGGCCGCCTCCTCCCTTGCCGCGCACGAGCGCTTCCGGATGTCGATCGAGATAATCGGCGAGCGCGCGCACCGAGCGCGCCATATCGGTCAGCTGGCGCAGCGCTTCGGGCAGATCGTTTTGACGCATGGGGTCGCCGCCGATGGTGCGGTTCGCGGTCGCCACCGCGCTGTCGGCCTCCCGCGCGGTTTGGCGCAGCTGCGTGACGAGCGGGCCGATCTGCGGCGAGACCTCGCGCAGCGTGCGATCGATCTGCGCGACCGAGCGGTCGAGATGATCGAGGCTATCGGCGATCTGGGGCGACGAGGACAACGCCCGGACACGCCCGGCGATACGGCGAATGTCCTCGCCCGTCTGCTCGATTGGCAACGCGTCGATCTTCGTCGCCACATGATCGGCCTTCGTCATGATGTCGTCGGCTTTCGCCATGATCGCGTCGATGTCGCCCGACGACACGCTCGGGATGTCGGTCTCGCCTGCGCGCGCCGTCAACGTGGCGCTCGGCGCGCCCTGAACGAAGTCGAGCGCCACGCCGCGTTGGCCGATGAGCGGCGGATCTTGCGCGAGCCGCGCGCGCAGGCCGTTCGACACGAGTCGCCGCAGCATGTCGTCGACGACTGGCCGCCAATTGCCGTCGGCCGGCTTGGCGGCATCGGCCAGGCCCAGCTTCGTCGAATCGATGGCGATCTCGACCGGCGTATCGAGCGTGCCCGTGCGAGCGTCGTAGCGCAGTTCGACGTGGGCCACCTGGCCGACGCGAAAGCCGCGCAGCCGCACCGGCGCCCCTTCGTCGAGTTGTCCGACAGCGCCCGGAAAACGAACCGTGTAGGTGACGACCGGCCCGCCCGGCGCATACTCGCGGCTGCTGCCGACGAAATGGCTCGTCGATGCGCCCGCGCCCGGGTCCATGACGATTTCGGGGCCGCCGAGCATCGCCTTGGCCGTGGACGGATCGCTCAGATTCAGTTGCGCTCCCTTCACCCAAAAGCGCGTGCCTGCGCGCAAATACCGCTTCGCGGCGCGATCGATCTCGACCTCTACATCGACGTGGCGGCCATCGTCGTCGAGCGACACGTCCCGCACTTCGCCCACCTTGACGCCTCGCAGCGTGACCGACGTGTCGTCGGCTTTCATGCCGTACGCATCGTCGAACACGATCGTGACTGCCTCGCCGCCGTGCACGAGCGCGCGAATGCCGAGCCACCCGGCCACGCCGCATGCCGCGATCGGCACGGCCCAAATCCACCCGGGCCAGCGCGTGCGCCGAACGTCGGCCGCTTCGGTATGACGGTCGCGCTGTTCGGTCATGATCGCCTCGCTCGTGCTGCGTCCCACATCAAACGCGGATCGAACGCGCGCGACGCGGCCATCGTCAGGATCACGACCAGCGCGAACGCCGTGGCGCCGTCGGCCGGGCGCGAGCTCGCCAGGCCGTCGAAGTCGATCAGAGGAGCGAACGCCGCGATGGTGAAGACGTCGATGTTCGACCAGCGGCCGAGTTCGTCGATGAGCCGATACAAGAACGTCTTCGTGCGCAGATGGCGATCCGAGCGGCGCACGATCGACACGATGAACCATCCCATGCCGGCCAGCTTCATGAAGGGGATCGCGATACTCGTGAACGTGATGAGCAGGCCGAGCGGCCACAGCCCGGCCTTGAACAGCTCCGTCACGCCGTCGATGATGCGGTGTCTCACGACATGGCCGAGTTCGACGGACAACGTCATCGGAAACAGATTCGCGGGAAACGCCAGAACGAACGCCGCCAAGCTGAGCGCGGCGGCGCGCGAGACGGCGGCCGGCTTGCGTTTGCGCAGCGTCAGTGCGCAGCGGGGACATGGACGCCCCGCATGCTCGATGGGCGCGATCAAGTCGCACGCCGTGCACGAGAGCACGCGCTCGCCGGGGCCCACGTGCCGCTCGGGGGCGATCGCGCGCCACACCGTGCGGCGATCGAGCGTCGCCCGAGTCAGCATCGACATGAACGCGGCCACGACGAAGCAATACCCGCCGGCGTCGATCGACCCGGTCAGATCCTGCGTGACCCGCGTGTAGCCGACGAAGCATCCAATCAGGTAGACGTCGGGCATCGCCCAGGCGTCGAGCCAGATCGTCCAGCGATAGCAGCGGCCGAGCCAGCTCGGGCGCCATCCCCGCAAAACGGCGGTGAGCACGACCGAAAGCGCACCGAAGCGCACGAGCGGCAGCACGATTCCGGTCATACCCAATACCAACGCCAGCAACTCGAACCGTTGCCGGTACATCATCACGATGCCCGAGCTGAGCAGCGACGAGCGCTCGGCGCCGAGCAGATGCACTGTCATCAGCGGCGACAGGTTGCCGGGCAGCAGCAGCACGAACGTCGTCAGCGAACAAGCGAGCGCCGCGCCCAGCGAGCGGCCGCTCGCGCGTTCGAGCGGGTAGTGGCAGACACGGCAGCGGGCCAGCATGCGCCCGGGCAACGTCGACGTATCGGCCAGCGCGCCGCACTCGGGGCAACCGATCGTCATGCGGCCTCGCTCGCCGAGGGAGGCCGCGCGGCGCGGGCGAGCGCGGGCGCCTGTCGCCAGGCGGCAGACGGACGAAAACAGCACATCATGTTGGCGGCCTCCGCGCTCGCGAACGAGCGGCAATCGGGGACAAAGGATAAAAACTGCCCTCAGCATGGACCGTGCCCGGCCCCGCTCGAGAACTGTCATGCCTGCCGCGCTGCACGCTCCCGCTGACGGGCCGCGCGTGCGTCAAGGTGATCGTGACCGAGCATGCCGTGTTCGACGTCACGCAAGAACGTTTGCTGCTGCGCGAAATCATTTCGCATGCGACACTCGACGACGTGCGCGCCATGACGGCAGCGCCGTTCGCGCTGTCGCCCACGTGGTGCGCGCGCTCGGCGAATGCGCTTTAACGCTTCGACTCCTTGACTCCGGAGACTCCGAACGATGTCCACCGCTGCTGGCGGCCGCTCGGCCGAATGGTTCTTCGATTTCGTCTCCCCTTTCGCCTATTTGCAACTGGAGCAGTTCGGCAAGCTGCCCGCCTCGCTGCGCGTCGAACCGCGGCCCGTGGTGCTCGGGGCCATCCTCGCCCATTGGGGGCAAAAAGGCCCGGCCGAAATCGCGGCCAAGCGCGCGTTCACCTATCGCCACGCGCTTTATCGCGCGCAGAAGCTCGGCATCGCCTATCGGATGCCGCCCGCTCACCCATTCAATCCGATCAAGGCGCTTCGGCTGGCGATCGCGATGGGCGGATCGCTCGACGTCGTAACGCGCATATTCCGCTACATCTGGCGTGACGGCCTCGACGCGGCCACGCCCGAGGGCTTCGCCGCGCTATGCCGGGCGATGGACTTCGCCGAAGGCGTCGAAGCCGTCGAAGCCCCCGCCGTCAAGCAAGCGCTTCGAGACAACACCGACCGCGCCCTCTCGCTAGAAGTCTTCGGCGTGCCGACGTTTGCGCTCGAGGGCGACCTCTTTTGGGGCGAAGATGCGACCGACCTCTTCGTCGACTGCGTCAACTCGCCCGCTTGGCTCGATTCGCCGGAGGTTCGACGCATCGGCGCGCTGCCGATCGGCGTGCAGCGCTCATGACGACGGCGCGTGAACGCTCGAGCAAGCTATTCGGCGATGAACTTGGCGCTCAATTCGGCGCCCAATGCCCGCGCACCCAGTCCCAATGGTTGCCGGCCCACACGTAATGCCCCTTCACCCAGTGATAGCCCGGCGCGGGCGCGACGGGCACGGCCTCGACGAGCGGCTCCGGCCGCGGCGGCCGCGCCGGTTCGACGATGCAGGCCGACAGCGACGCGGCGGCCGCCGTGACGGCGAGTGCGAGCGAGGCCCGCTTGCGAAGGTGGGTAAAGCGAATCGTCATGTAAAAACCTCCCGTTGATTACGTTGGTTGCGTTGTGTCGTTGTGTCGTTGTGTCAAACGCCGACGAGCCCTGTCGCCGGCTTAATTGCTTTCGTTTGCGGAAAGAGCGTCGCGAACGTGCGATGCGGATCGAGGCCGAACGTTTCGCTGGCCGCACCCGCGATCACGGCGTCGAGCGACGTCGTCGGCCGCAGGTCGCGTCCTTCGTACAGGTCGGACGCACGCAACCCCGGCCAATCGGCCAGCACGCGTCCGCCGCGCACCGCGCCGCCCGCGAGCATCGCCGCCGTGCCGGTGCCGTGATCGGTGCCGCCCGTGCCGTTGACGGCGGCCGTGCGGCCGAACTCGGTCGCCACGACGACCGTCGTCTGCGCCCATACCGGCCCGAGCCCTTCGTGCAAGGCGCCGAGCATCGCGTCGAGCGCCTTGAGCTGGGCGGCAAGCCGAGCGCTTTGTCCCGTGTGCGTATCCCACCCCCCCGTTTCGATCATCGCGATGCGCGGCCCATCGGGCTTGGCGAGAAAGCTCGCCGCGAGCTTGCCGAGACTCGCGGCGTCGCCGCGCCCGCGCACACCGCCCGCCATGTCGCGCGCGGCCATGGCCGAGCGCCATAGCGGGCCGAGCTGCGCGTCGTGTTCGTAAAGCGAGCCCACGCGCAGCAGCAAATCATCGGACGCGCTGGGCAACGCCGAAGGCGCGTACGAGGCCACATCGATCTTGCCGCGCAGCGCCGCCGGCACCGTGGGCGCGAATGCGATCGCCTCGGCTCGGCTCGGCCCGACGAGCGCCACAAGACGGTTCAGCCAACCGTCGTGCACGCTGTACGGTGCGCTGCCGCCTGTCTCCAGTATGTTTTGTCCGTCGAAATGCGACCGATCGCGATACGGCGTCGCCACGGCGTGCACGAACAACGCCTGTTTTTGCGCGTAGAGCTGCGCCGTGTGCTGCAGCGAAGCGTGCAGCCCGAACGTGCCGTCGAGCCGCGTCATGTCGGACGGATCGACGGCGATAGGGCCGCGCAGCGACGCATAGGCGGGGTCTGCATAAGGCACGACGATGTGCAAGCCGTCGGCCGCGCCGCGCTGAATGATGAAGACGAATCGGCGCTCCGACTGAACGCTCGCGAACACCATGTGCGGCGCGACGAGCAACGCGCCCGCGCCCGCGGCGGTGAAGCTCAAGAATGCACGGCGTGTCGGCATGGTTCACCTCCTTTGGAAGTCGGGCGATACGAGCAGGAGCGCGAGCGCCGTTTGCGCGCTTTCCGCGCGCGAAACCGCAAGCGCGGTAGCGGGACTGAGCGAGCCGCAGGTAATCGCCGGCCCTAGCGTTCTGGCGTCGATGCGGTCCCCCACGCGCGCGGCGATCCGCTGCGCGAGTTCGACGCGCCGCACGAGCGCATCGGGCGCAGCCCAGCTCGCCGCGACATCGTCGTAGCCCGCCGGCGAGCCGGGCCGCCATACCGGCTGCCCCAGCTGCGTCAAAAGCGGCGCCGCCTTGACGCCGTCGAGTGCGCGCGCGCCGAGACCGCGCATCGCCGAGATGGTCCAGTCCCACGGCGCCTTGAACTTGACCGGGGTGCTCGACCAGGCCTCGGGAGCGGCCACCAGCGCACGGTAGACGGTCGGCAGGTCGCCGCCGCTCGACCGGAACGCTTGCGCCAGCCGGGCGACGAGCGCCGGGCTCGGATCGTCGCCGGCGAAATGACGGGCAAGCTTCATCGCGACGTGATGCGCGGTGGCGGGCGCCACCGCCAAGTCGTTCAGGATCGCGAGCGCTTGGGCTTCGCCGGGTTCGTCATAACGCTGGCCCATGATGGTGCGCTGGCCGGGCTCGTGCAGCGCCGGGCGAAAAACGAACGTGCCCGGCGCCCCGCCCACGCCTTTCGGCCCAACTAGGCTCCATCCCGTCAAGGCGCGCGCGAATTCGGTCACGTCGTCCTGGGTATAGCCGCTGCGCACACCGAGCGTATGCAGCTCCATGATTTCGCGGGCGAGGTTCTCGTTGAGCCCCCGCTTGCGCTGCGGATTGCGCGCGTCGGCACGCATCGCGGCTGCGCTGTCGGGCCCGACCGAGTTCGCCTGGTCGAGGAACACCTGCATCGCAGGGTGGCGCTCGACGGCGAGCAGCATGTCTTCGAAGCGGCCCAGCACGTGAGGACGAATGGCCTCGACTTCGAACGCACCTGCGAGCGCGGCCACTTGCGGCTTCTCGGTCGAAATCGCGAAGTGATTGCTCCAAAAGTGCACGAGCCGCTCGACGAACGGCGATCCCGTCGTCAGGGCGCTTTCGACGCGTGCGTCCACCGCGTCGCGATAGGCGTCGACCACTTCGGCGCGCACCATCTTGCGCGCGGCAAGCTTGGCTGCTTCGCCCGCGCCGCTCGCCGCTTGCTGCCGCGCGGCGGCAAGCGACTGTACGAGCGATGGCGCGTCGGGCAGCCGCGCCCAGGCGGGCGGCTTCGGATCGTAGCGGTCGAACTGCGCCAGCAGCCAGGCTTTCGGATTGGCGGGCGGCGACTCGTCGTCGCGCGCGCCCAGACCGAAGCGGTTCAACGCGATCGCGGCCTCGGTCAAATGCGGTGAATCGTTCATGCGCCCCTCGCTCGGGTTTCGACGGTGCGTCGATATGCTGCTTAAACGGCGCGCTCGCGCGCGATCCGTCGCTTTGCCTGAAATTTTTTTCGTTCGAACAAGACAAGAAGGGGCGTGCGGCAACGACATTCCTAGCGCCCGAGCGCAAACGGCCTATGCTAAGAGAACGCCGCCCTCGCTTGCCGAGCACGGTCGCCCGCTCTTTCCTCCTATGGAGGTCCGCCATGTCGATGAGTCCCACCCTAGAGGCGTGCCTGCAGAACAAAGGCTGCCAATACGAAGTCCTTCACCACCCATACAGTCACTCGAGCATCGAAACGGCCTCGGCCGCGCACGTGCCTGGCGAGCGTCTCGCCAAAACGGTCTTGCTCGAGGACGAGCAAGGCTATGTGGCGGCGGTCCTGCCGTCCACGCACGCGGTGCGTCTCTCGGAGATCTGGGAGATGACGGGCCGCCATTTGACCCTCGCCAGCGAAACGGACATGCGCGAGTTGTTCAAGGATTGCGAACCCGGCGCGCTGCCGCCCGTCTGCACCGAATACGGCATGATGACGTTCCTCGACGAGAGCCTAGTGCAGCAGCCCGACGTGTATTTCGAAGCGGGCGACCACGAAGAATTGGTGCATATGAAGAGCGACCAATTCCTTTCGCTGATGGACCGCGCCGAACGCGCCCGTTTCGCTCACCGGATGCAAGGCATCTCGATGTAGCGGGGCCCGGCGGCGAACGGCGCCCGGCTGCGCTCACTGCGCGTCGGGCGCGGCGCGCGACGCCTCCTGGGCGTTAGCCGGCCGCTGCGGCTGCGGCTGACGCCATTGCCCGCGCAGCCGTAGGCTTTGCGCGAACGTGGTGCGCTCGGCGGGCGTGAGCGTCGCGACGAAATCGGCCACCGCCGTTTCGACGCGTTCGCGAACGGCGCGGTCGGCGTCGCGCGTCGCCGCGAGCGCCGAGTCCAACGCTTGGCGGTCGAATTGCGGCGCGGCGACGCGCTGCAGTACGTCGTGGCGGTCATCGCGCGCTTGCTTCACGAGCGGGCGCACCTCACGGCGCGCCTGCCGCAGTGCATCAAGAAATTGCCGCTGCCGCTCCGGCGAGAGCTCTTGCGCCGCGAAACGCAACGCCTGCGGCGCGGCGGCCGGGGCCGCGGCCACCTTCGCCGTATCGTGCGAGGCGAACCAGCGATAGGCTCCGCCCACGATCGCGCCAACCAAGAAGATGTTCAGCGCCACCGAGCCGATGCAAAGGACTTTGATTGCGCGGGTCGTCATTCCACCCCCTCCTCGCCGCCGCCCGAGACGCCGAATCCTGTCGACCAATAAGAGGGCTCATGGGCCGTGGCAACGCCCTCGCCCCGCGCGATGAAAAACGACGTCGCCATCGCGCCGGCGACGAGCCCCGCCACGCCGGCGCCCGCCAGCGCGGCCCCCGAGAGCCACCAAAGCCGCGGCCGCGCACCCTGCGTCCCGCGGCGGCCCGCGCCTTGCGCGGAGGCGATGATGCGCCGCCGCAACGACCGGTCGACGGGCTCCCCCGTATCGGCGGCGAGACCCGCATCGAGCCAAGCGGCGGCCGCGAGCCGCGCTTGCGCTTCGTCCGGATGCGCTTGCGCGAAATCGCAGGCCGCGGCGCGCTCGGCGTCGGGCCAGCGTCGCGAGTCGGCGCCGTAGGCGTCGACGATCCGGGCGAATCGTTGGGAGGTCATCGTCGTCATGATCGATCCTTACAAGTACGCTTCGTTTGCGCGTGCGCATCGGCCTGCGTCAGCTGCGCGCGCACGTTGCGGCGGGCGCGAACCAGCAGGCTTTCGAGCGCATCGACCGTGATGCCCATCAGGCCGGCCGTTTCGGCGTTCGACAGCTCCTGGTAGTAGGTCAGCACCAGGGCCTCGCGCTGCCGCACCGGCAAGGCGGCCAGCGCCTGGCGCACACGCGCGCCGTGCTGCCGCGCTTCGAGCGTCGCCTCGGGCCCGGACGGCGCGGCTTGCGCCTCGTCCGGCGCCGCGTCGTCCAGCGCATCGTCGGGCGTCTCGCGCCGGCTGCGCAGCCGGTCGTAGCAGAGATTCATCGCCACGCGGTGCAGCCAGGTATCGAAGCGCGCCTCGCCTTCGCGCCAATGCGGCGCTTGTTTCCAGATCCGCATGAACGCCTCCTGCGCCACGTCTTCGGCCTCCATCCGATCGCCGAGCATCCGCACGGCGAGCGCGAGGAGCCGCGGCAGCTTGCGCGCGACCAGCTGGCGCACCGCCGACGGTTCTTCACGGGCCACGCCGGCGATCAAATCGGCATCCGGATCGCGCTCGCTCAATGCCGGGCGTCTCCCGTATCGGGGGGGGATAAACGGTTCATGCGGTCCACGTTTTTCATCGTAGATCTAACTCCGGTTTGAAACCCCGCCCTTCAGGGCGGTGAGCTGGGACCCCGGCCTGAAGGCCGGGGTTTCAGCGATTCTTTGGGAGGGGTGCAAACCCCTTCCAAAAGTGTTCAGCCAAACCGGCCTGAA
>NZ_JBQCHR010000196.1:0-65437 GCF_051954495.1 Trinickia sp. | reverse complement strand
AACGAACTGCTGTCGACCGCGGGCCCGGACGCCGTCGCGCACGGCGACGGCGCGGCGCTGTCGCTCGCCCTCGCCAAGCGCGCGGGGCAGACGCCGAAGCCTTCGGAGAAGCCCTCGACGAAGCCCTCGTCGAAGACAGCGGCCGATGCGTACGGCATGTTCGGGCCGCCGCCGAAACTGGAGTCGGGCAAGCTATTCGATGCGATCGCCGCTGGGGTCAAGACGCTGCAGACGCGCAACGACAAGGCCGTGAAGGACTTCACGACGCCGACGCCCGAAATGGCCGAACTCGTCATGCGTTGGGGCGGTTTGGCCGGCGACGGTCCGGGTGGGCTCGAGAAGGTGCAGGCCGCATTGGCCAAGACGATCGACAAAACCCCTTCGTTGAAGAAACCGCTCGAGCGGAAGGCCGCGACCGTCGACGAAAGCGCCGGCGACGTCGCGAATGTCCTGCTCGATTTGCGCGCGGCGGGCCCGAGCATTCAGCACGTGAACGGCTTCGGCAAGTTGAACGGCGCCGCATCGAATCTGCAGAAGGACAAAGAGACGGCGGCGTCGATTTCCGTGAGCGCCACGGCGCAGTCCGCGATTACCGATGCCGAGGTGCGGCTGGCCGCTGAGCAGAATCCGAGCTACAAGCTCCATTCGGCCCCCCCGAACCTGCTCTGGGCCTCGCGTATCGCACGCGGCATCGTGGCCGAAATCGCCGGCGTGAAGATTCCCTCGCAGCCGGGCGCCAAGCTGGACGCGGCGCTGGCCAACATTTCGCGCTTGTCTCGCGCCGATCGCCAGCAGCTTTTCGGCGAATCGGACATGGGCAAGATCGAAAAGGCGCTGCGCGGAAAGAGCTTGAGCGCGCAAGCCATCGATGTCGAGCAGGCCGAAAGGGCCATCGCCGACAACGGCATGAATCCCATCAAGGCGCGCGGCGGCTATTCCCCTGCGACGCCCGAAGGCAAGGTCATGACGGGCCTCGGTAGCGCGCTCTATGTCGTGGGCGCGTGGGACTTGCTGAAGACGCCGTTCGTCAAGGGGCAAAACCCGGTTCCCGTGATTCTGAATCGTTCGTTCGGCGCTTACATCGTTTGGGGCGCCGCCAACAACGGCTATCTGCATGCGTCCAGCTGGGCGCAGAAGCTGCTCGTCGGCGAAAACTCGAAGCTGTTCACGAACAAGATGCCGGTCGGCGGCTGGCTCGATCGCCTCACGCGCCCCGCGGTCGGCAAGGGCACGGTGTTCGACTATTCGGGCGAGGCGTTCGAGGGCGGGGCATCGGTGCTGTTGGCAGGCATCTCGGCTTACGAATTCGCGCACAAGCAGTATTTCTTGGGCGGCTCGTACTTGACGGCATCCGTTGCCGGCGCTTATCCGCTTGCTCAAAAGTACGGCCCGAAGCTCGCGCAGTGGGCGGCGGGCGGCACGGACGAAGCGATCGGCGGCGACCTATTGGCCGAAAGCCTCGAGGGCGGGGCGGCGGCGGGCGGCTTGAGCGAATGGGCCGGGCCGATTTCGGCCGGCGTCGTGCTGGCGACGACGGTGGGCTTGTACGGCTACAAGATGTACGAGCGCGTGAAGGCGTCCAACAAGATGGAGCCGCTGAACCGCACGTTCCTGAACGAACTGGGCTATTCGAAAGGCCAAGCGAAGCAATTGGCCAACGACGACTCGCACGGCAACAGCGTGGGCCCGACGTTGCAGGCGGTGGCCGAGCGGCTCGGTATCTCGCCAGCTCGGATGGGGCAGTATCTGTCGTCGTTCAAGGATACGTCCAAGCTGAAGGAACTCGTCGTCGCCGCGCAGGGCGTGAAGGCCGATTCGAAGGGCCGGTACCGTCTGACGCTGCTCGATCACAACGACGCCATTCCCGACGCGCCGGCGGGTTCTTCGCCGAAAGCGCTCAAGGCGTTCTACGAAAAGCATTCCGATCTGCTCGATACGTCGCCGTACCAGCCCTATCGCATGCATGCCGGCGTACCCGTGCAGCAGGGCGCGACGCCGCCCGCGAACGCGGACGACAGCTACTATCGCGCGCTGGCGGCGCAGAGCGAAAGACCGCACAGCATCGACGGCTTGATTCAGTTTGCCAAGGACAGCGGCTTTGCTTTTCCGACGGCGCCGGCCGGCAGCGATGCCCCGCCGAAGAAGCCCACGCAGCCCGCGCAGCCGAAGGAGCCGGCCGAGCCCAAGACGCCGACCGACCGTGTCGTCAAAGTGCACAAAGGCGACACCATGACCGGCATCGCGCGAGCCAACGACTCGACGCTGCCTAAACTGGCGCCCTTGAACCCGGCTTTCGACTGGTCGCTGCTCGGGATCGACACGCCGAAACAGGGCTCGCGCGATCCGAACCTGCTCTTTCTCACCGACTTGATACACGTGCCGCTCAAGCACTGACGCCGACTGCTGTGGATCGCGCGCCGCCGCGCAACTTGCGGCGGCGATCAGAGAATCAGCCGCGAGATCTTCGTGCCTTCGAGCGAGACGCCGGCCATGAGGCCGGCGTTCGTCAGCACGAACGCTTCCACTGGGCTCGTCGCGGTGGATGTATCGACGTTGCCGTTCGCCCCCACGCGCAGCACGGCGACGGTGGCGTCGACGCCGGCGGCCCATCCTTGGCTGCTCGTGAATTTATCGAGCGCTTCCTGCGTCATGAACAGCATGATGATTGCTTTCGACTGCGCTCCGATCTGCGGACCGAATGAGGCGGCGGCTACGCTGTAGTACCCGCTCGTCTGCCCGCCCACGCGCAGCGCGCCTTGGCCATATTGGCCGCCTATCCAAAAGCCGGCCGAGATGACCGATGGAAACACGAGCACGCCGCGCGCGTTGCCGACCAGCTCGCGCGAGCCGTGCACCGTGCCGTAAAGCCGTGTCAGGGTGGCTTCGACGTCGGCGTCGATCGTGGCGCGGCGGCCGGCGCTGGCCTCTGGCGTGCCGGACGACGACAGCGGCGTGGTCGTGCATCCTGCGAGCGACAGGCCGCTCGATGCGAGTGCGGCTCCGGTCAATGCGATGAATCGGCGACGTTGCATGAATCCTCCTGATGAAACGGATTAAGGCGACGCGGTTGGCGCGCAGCGCGTGGCCCGCACCGATGCCCACGGCTCATTCAAAGACAACAAAAACAGTGCCGGAGTTCCGGCCCCGCCGGCGAGGGCTCTTGGGCCTGGGGTGCGGCCTGGACCGGGCGCGGCTCGAGCAGTATGAAGGCTCGGCGGAAGCCTCGGGCATGCTTAAGCGTCGCTTAAGCTTGCGAGCGCGGTTGTCCTCTACTATCGGGCGCAGGGGTGCTTTCATTCGTCGACGCGACATGAGCACATGCAGGCGAGCGTTCATCGCACGCGCTCTTATCGCTTTTCAAAGATGATGAATGCCACGAATGTCGATTTCGCTTGCACGAAGTGCGCGAAGTGTTGTCACGACCTGCGCTTGCCGCTGACCGTGGACGAGGCGATAGCGTGGCTCGCCCGCGGCGGCACGGTCGAACTCCTATGCGAGGCCGTGCCTTGGCACGCCGAGCCGCCCCCCGAAAATCTATCGGCCGCGCACAAGCGCCGCCGGTCTTTCGCTGGCAGAAGCGGCCGTTTGCCTGTGCGGCTCATCGTTATTTTGGCGGCGGCGTTCGCCGGGCCTTGCCCGAACCTGATGCCCGATAACCGATGCGGCATCTATGCGCTGCGTCCGCTCGTTTGCCGGATCTATCCGGCCGAAATCAATCCGTTCATCGGCTTTGAGCCGCGAAACAAGGCTTGCCCACCCGAAGCCTGGTCCCAGCGCGCGCCGGCGTTCGTACGCGGCGGGCGGCTGGTCGATGCAAGCACGGCCGAACTCGCTGAACGCTCGCGCGCGGTCGATGCGAACGAGGCGCCCCTCAAAGAACAGCTGTGCCGCGCGCTGGGAATAGACCGAGCCGCGATCTCGAACGAAGGATTCGTGGTGCATACGCCGAATGCCGGCTTGCTGCTGGACACGCTACGAGCGATCCGAGCTCAGCCCGAGGCCGACATCGGATCGCAACCGCCTTTGGCGGGCAACAGCGAATGGCGCTTGCTGTCGAACCGGAAGGTGAGCGTCGACGCCTTAGTCGCTGTAGGCGCCGATGGCGAGTTTGCCGACAACCTGACTCGCGCATCGTACGCATACCTATCGCTCTTCGACTCCGCGGCGTGAACGCCGACGATCGCGCCGCTAGTGCGGTACGTTCACCACGCCGTGGCTCACCCCGATCGCGTTGACGCCCGGGTCCGATTCGATGGCGGGGAGGTTCGCCGCGGTCAGCTTGGGCGCCGCCCCGGGTATCCCGCCGCGGGGCACCGCGCGAATGACCTGCGACGGGGGCAGCGGCGCGCCGTCATGCAAGTGACGCCACATCAGATCGAGTGCTTGCAGATAGTAGTAATGCACGGGGATGAAGCGCGTGTCGAAGCCGGGTACGCCCAGAAATGCGTCGAAGTGCTGGCCGTTCATGACCTCGTAGAGCGAGACCTCGCTGCGCCGTCCTTCCCGTGCGCTGTTGGCCGCGAGGTAGGCGCGCGAGGCATGGTTGATCGGCACCAATGCGTCGCTGCGACCCTGCACGAGGATGGCCGGTTTGCCGTGCAGGTCCGCTTCGACGCTGATGGCGCGAACGCTCGCCTGCATGCGCGGGTCATGATGCGTCCAAAGGCGGCGCAAGCAGAGCGCACCGGCGAAGCTCGCATCGGGCGTGGCGAACCGGTGATCGGCCGCGCCCGCCGGGGCATCGTTGTAGACGAGATTGACGCCATTGGTCGGCGGCACGCCGTTGCCTAGGCCGAATACGGTCAGCATCGGCGAAACGGCCGGCGGCACGCCCGCGGCGCCTGTCGCGGCGTTCGTCGTGCCAAAGCTGAAACCGCACAGGTTGTCTAGCACGCTGGCGCGCGTGTAGGCGTTCGCATACGTCACCGCAACCGCCGGCTCTGCCTGCGAATCCCACATCGGCGCTTGCAGCAAGTCGGAATCGGCTTCGTAGCCGGCTGCATGTAGGCGCGCGAGCGCATCGTCGGCCTGCGCCTGCCAGTCGGCCCCCGTCACGTAGCCTGCCGCCGCGAGGGACGCGCAACGCGCTTGGCGAATCGCGGTTGTCTGAGCCAAGGGAACGGCGGTGAGATAGGGCGCGCCTGCAGCGGCTTGCGCGAGCGCTGCGCACGGCTGCAGCAGGTTGGCGAGCGTCACGTAATCGGCCAGCGGTTTGCCCGCCTGAGCGATGAGTTGCCCGCCTTCGAGCACTTGCGCGCGGCGCGGCATGTCGACGTTGATCTGAGGTTCGCCGACGACGACCGCCGTGATCCAACCGCGCCGGTCTTGCTCGGCCGCCGCGAGCGAGGCGCCGCCGCCGTTGCTGACCGAGGCCGCGATCGTCGTGATGCTGCCCGGCATGTACCGGACGCGATGATGCGAGCCCGCGAGGGCCGGGCCGAACTGATGATTCAGCGCCCAATAGGCGAACTGAACCGCCTCGAGCGTGTCCTTGCCCCAATCTTGTTCCGGGTTCTGCTGTGAATGCGCGTGCTTGAACGCATACCGATTCGGAAATGCGGCGTTATAGCGGGAAATATCGGAGGCGCCCGCATCGACGGTGAACAGGCTCTTGCGGCCGGCGCTTGCCGCGTCGGCGAGAAGCCCGTCGATCAGCGTCACGTGTCCCGTCATCAGTTCTTGCGCACCGTTGCCCGAGCCCTTGTCGGTATAGGCGACGGCGCAACCGCGCTTCAGCCCCCACTCGCCGGCGGCCGACACCGCGCCGTAGACGCCGCGCGAGCCCGACGAGGTTGCGGTGACGATGCAAGGCTTCGCCGGATCGAAATGCGCGGGCACCTGCACCATCAGCGTGACGTTTTCTCTGCCGCTGCCGTTGTCGGCATAGGCGAGATACTCGGTGCCGGCAACCTTGCCTTCTCCGAGCGTGTCGTTCCCGTCCGCATCGATATTCGGTCCCCAGAAGCGGCCGTAGCCGCCGTTCGGCGACATGTCGACGAGCGCGCGATAGTTTGCCCAGATCGCGAGCCTGCGCAACTCGGCGGCGGTGGGGCTGGCGGGGTTCGCGATGGCGGGGGCGCCTCCGGCAAGACCGGACTTGCCGAGGCCCGCCGTCAGCAAATCGTCGCTGACGCCGTCGTAGGTGTTGGTTTTGAGGCTGTCCGCGACGACGAACCACGGCAGACGATTGACGCCCGGCCGTGCGTCGTTGCGGTCGTCGGCATGCGCCGTCGATAGCAGCGAGGCGGCGGCCATCGCCGCGCCCGCGAGGAGGGCGGCATGTCTGATTGCAAGAGGAATGGCTTTCAACGGTGTCTCCATTTTTGCTGCGCGATGCGCGGTTTGGATGCGAAGACTTGCGTGACACTGCCATGACATCGACCGCGAGCGGATGCGTGCATGGAGCGCGCGATCCCGTTGGTCGATCACGCGATTGTGCTGAAACTTCCGGTAGCCATCAACTTGCCGTTTCCGCGCACTGTGACCTCAGTCACATCGCTTTTCCTGCAGCCCCCGTTTCGTCAGATGATCGACGAGCCGCTGCGCGGCCGGCTGCAATGCTTCGTAGTCCTTGAAGCACACGGCGAATCTCCGCTTGGCCCACGCATCGGTCAGCGGCACCATCTTCATGTCGAAAATTTGCGCGTACGTCAGGCCGACTTCGGCGGGGACCACACTGATGCCGAGATTCGCGGCGACCACGCGAAACGTGGCGTCGAACGTCGATACGATCATCCGATACGACACGCTGCGCCCCAATGCGGCGGCCGCGCGCCGCAACATCGTATGCACGGCTGTGGAAGGCGGCATGCCCACGTGCTCGAAGTCGAGCGTCTGTTCGAGCGACAGCGAGGCGTGACGTGCCAGCGGGTGCGCGGGATGCACGGCCAACGCGAGATGATCCTGCCCGTAAGGGCGATGCGTAAGCCCTTGCAGATCGACATTGTCCCAACACACGCCGATCGACGTCTCGCCATCGCGCACGCGGCGCACGAGTTCGAGCGAGATTTGCTCGTCGACGCTCACCTTGACGTTCTCGTGCTCCGGTTGCCGCAGGAACAGCGCGATGTCGTCGAGCAAGGTCTCCGCGATCGCGGATGCGGAAGCGCACACGGTGACGCTGCCGACCAGTCCCCGCTTGAACCCGGCCACGTCGTGAACGATACGGTCCATCGTGAACAGCGCGTTGCGTGCGTGTTCGAGCAGAACGGTGCCCGCCGGCGTAGGCTGCGCGCCCCGGCGCGTGCGCACGAGCAGCGGCACGCCCAAGTCGCTTTCGAGCTGGGCGATGCGCTTGCTGATCGCCGAGGGCTCGATATGCATTTCGTCGGCGGCGCGCGCCATGTTGCGATGGTCGCAGACCGCCACGAACAGGCGCAGCGTTTTCAGGTCGATGTCACGCATTGGATGGGGGCGCCGCTCGATTTGAACCGCCGATGAGTTTCCAGATCGGAAAGCTACTGCTTCCAAAATACCGCTTGATGGAGCGGCGGGAATGTCTAAAGTTAGCATAAAGCCGGCGCATCGGCGATCGGCCAACCGGAGACACGCATCCATGAAGTCATTTCCTTCCCACGCAACGATCCGCGAGGTCGGCCTGCGGGACGGTTTGCAGAGCATTCAAACGATCTTGCCCACCGAGCGCAAATGCGAGTGGATCCGCCGAGCGTATGCCGCCGGCCAGCGCGAGATGGAGGTGGGCTCGTTCGTGCCGGCGCGGCTGATGCCGCAACTGGCCGATACGGCGGAGGTGGTCGCTTTCGCCAAGACGTTGCCGGGCCTCGAAGTGTCGGTGCTCGTGCCGAATTTGAAAGGGGCGGAGCGCGCCTTCGAAGTCGGCGCGGATGCGTTGCTCGTCCCGCTATCGGCGAGCCACGCGCATAGCCTCGCCAATTTGCGCAGGACTCCTGATGAAGTGATTGCAGAGGTAGCGCGTATCCGGGCGGCGCGCGACGCATGCGGCGCTCATACGCGAATCGAAGTCGGCATCAGTACGGCTTTCGGCTGCACGATCCAGGGCGATGTGCCGCACAGCGAGGTGTTGCGGTGCGTGCAGGCCGTGCTCGATGCGGGCGTCGATCAGGTCGGGCTGGCCGACACCGTCGGTTACGCGGGGCCGGGCGACGTGCGCGATCTGTTCGAGAAGGCCCGGCGCGTGGCGGGTGAACGCCTGGCATGCGCGCATTTCCACGATACACGCGGGCTCGCGCTGGCCAATGCTTATGCCGCGCTCGAAACGGGTATCGTGCGGTTCGACGCTTCGCTCGGCGGCATCGGGGGCTGTCCGCACGCCCCTGGCGCGAGCGGGAATGCGTCCACCGAGGATCTCGCGTTCATGCTGGAGGAAATGGGCATCGACACCGGAGTCGATATCGCGGGCCTGCTCGCGCTGCGCGCCGAGCTCGCCGGCTGGCTGCCGAACGAAGCGCTGCATGGCAGCGTGGCGCGTGCCGGGCTACCCAAGACCTTCGTCGCTCGTTCGGGTCTCGTCGGCATGGCGGAGCGCGCATGAGCGCGCCTCTTTCGCTTCCGCTCGAGGGCATTCGCGTCGTCGAATTCACGCACATGGTCATGGGGCCGACGTGCGGCATGATTCTGGCCGACCTCGGCGCCGAGGTCATCAAAAACGAGCCGCCGGGCGGCGACAAGACGCGTCGCCTGCCGGGCCTAGGAATCGGGTTCTTTCGCTCGTTCAACCGCAACAAGAAGAGCGTCGTCATCGATATCGCAACGGCCGAGGGCCAGGCGACGGCAGTCGATCTGATCGGCGAATGCGACGTCGTGATCGAGAATTTTCGGCCGGGCCTCATGCGCGAGTTCGGGCTCGACTACGACACGCTGTCGCAGCGCTATCCGCGGCTCGTCTACGCATCGCATAAAGGCTTTCTACCGGGCCCCTACGAGAAGCGCCTCGCGCTCGACGAGGTCGTGCAGATGATGGGCGGCCTGGCGTACATGACGGGGCCGGTGGGGCGTCCGCTGCGCGCCGGCGCATCGGTGAACGACATCATGGGCGGCATGTTCGGCGCGATCGGCATTTTGGCCGCGCTGCGCGAACGCGACCGGACGGGCCGAGGGCAGGAAGTGCAAAGCGCGCTGTTCGAGAACTGCGTGTTCTTGTGCTCGCAGCACATGCAGCAGCACGCAATGACGGGCGAGCCGTTGCCGCCCATGCCGGCGCGTGTGTCCGCGTGGAGCGTGTACGACGTTTTCACGCTGGCCGAAGGCGAGCAGTTGTTCATCGGCGCGGTGAGCGACAAGCAGTTCGTCGCGCTATGCGGGGTGCTGCAGCGTCCCGACATCGCGGCCGATCCTCGTTTCGGCAGCAACGCACAGCGCGTCGCGACGCGGCCCGAGTTGATGCCGCTTTTGTCTGCGGCGTTGCAGGAGCAGCGCGTCGACGCGCTCATGCCGAAGCTCGAAGCAGCGGGCATCCCTTATGCGCCGATCGTTCGACCGGAGCAGTTGCTCGACGATCCGCACTTGAAAGCGAGCGGCGGTCTAGCGCCGATGACGACGGAAGACGGCGGTACGGCCGACGTCGTGCTATTGCCGCTTTCGATGGGCGGGCGCCGTCCGGGCGTGCGGCGAGCGCTGGCCAAGGTCGGCGAGCACACGCAAGAGATCCTTGGGCGGCTTGCGCGGCGCTCGCGCGGCTAGCGACTCGTTAGGCTTTGGCGACGACCCGGATCTGCAGCGCTTGTCCGCCTGCGGCGATGCCGAGCAGGCGGTCCACGTTCGGATGCGCACCGGGACGGGTGCGGGCGTCGGCCGTATGCTCGGCGAACACCGCTAGGCCGTGCTCGGCGGCCCGCGCATCGAGCGCGCCGAACGCCTGCTGAAGATAGTGATACACGGCAAGCGAGCCTTGCTTGCCAGGCATGTTTTCGATGCTTGCCACCACGGTGTGCTGGCCGTCGACGAGATCGATCCGCTCGACGGCGTCGATCGCGGGCAGCAGCGCGAGGTTCTCTTTGAATACGTTGGTCGGATCGATCACTGAAGGCTCCGTTTTCCTGATTGGCTTGGCGGGGCCGACATGTTAGCCGATCGTCGCGGGGAACTGGGCGAAGTCACGGCACGCTGCCTTCCATGTGCGCGGCCACGCCGAGGTCGGCCGCGCCGTTCGGCGTCAGGTAGCGCGGCAACGAAGACACCTGGTGCTTGAGCAGCGGCTTACTGTAGAGGAAGCCTTGCGCCACTTCGCAACCGTGGATGTCGAGGAACGCGGCCTGTTCGAGCGTTTCGACGCCTTCGGCCACGACGCGATGCCCCAGGCAGCGCGAGATGGAAAGAATCGCTTTCACGAGTTCGGCATGACGTGGATCGGTCGATACCTTTTGCACGAAGGATCGGTCGATCTTCAACGTATCGATCGGGAAGCGGGCGAGATAGCTCAATGCCGAGTATCCCGTGCCGAAGTCGTCGATCGCAATCGACACGCCCATGCTCTTGAAGGCCGAAAGCGTTCGCGTGACCGAATCGTCTTCCTCCAGCAGCAGGCTTTCGGTGATCTCGAACTCAAGCCATTCGGGCCTGCAACCGGTTTCGGCGAGCGTCTTTTCGACCAGCTGTACAAGGCCGCGCGCCTGAAACTGTCTGGGCGAAAGGTTGATCGCCACCGTGTGAGGCGATCGGCCTTGTGCGTTCCATTCCGACGCGGAGCGGCAGGCCTCGCGGAGCACCCACTTTCCGAGTTCGACGATGAGTCCCGTTTCCTCCGCGATCGGCACGAATTGATCTGGCGGGACATAGCCCGAGCCGGGCCGATTCCATCGCAGCAACGCTTCCGAGCCGATTACCTTGGCGTCGCGGAACGCCACCTGCGGCTGATAGCGCAGTTCGAGCTCGCCCTGATCGATGGCGCGTCGAAGATCGGATTCGAGCTGCAGGTTCGCGGCGGCTTCGACGGTCAGGTCGTTTGTGTAAAAGCGGAATCCGCGACGGCCCGAGCGTTTGGCCAGATACATGGCCGAATCGGCATACTTGAGCAAATCTTCGGGATCGGTGCTGTCGATCGGGCACAGCGCGATGCCGAGGCTGCACGATACAAACACTTCCTTGCCGTTCAGCACGAAGCGCTCGGCGAGCCGATTGAGGATCGTCGTCGAGATCTGCTCGAGCGTACGACGGTTCAGCGCGTCGGGCAGCAGCACCGCGAACTCGTCGCCGCCGAAGCGCGCAACGATGTCGCCCGGCCGCACGCTCTCGCGCAGTCGCGCCGCGGCTTCGCGCAGCAACTCGTCGCCCACCGCATGGCCCATCGTATCGTTGACGCACTTGAAGCGATCCATGTCGATCATCATCACGGCTGTCAAACGACCGTTCGCGCCCGCGGACGTCATGCGCCGCAGCGTCTCGTTGAACGTCGTGCGGTTCGGCAGCCCCGTGAGCGCGTCGAAATACGCCATGTGCTGGATCTTTTCTCGCGATGCATGCAGTTCCGTGATGTCCCGGCCCACGGCCAGCACGGTTTCCACCGTTCCGTCCGCGGCGAGTTCGGGCGTCAGGCGGATCAGATGGCATACGGGCTCGCCGGCGGCGGGCTGCCACTTCAATTCGAACTGACGGTCGGTCCCGGTGGCGAACACCGCTTCGATCTCGCGTTCATACAACAGCGCGTTGGGGCCGCCCGGATATTCGGAGGGCTTTTGACCGAGCATCGCAGCCGCGCCGCCCGGTGAAAATGCCGCGAACGTCGGGTTGACGTAGAGACGGCGTATTGCCTTGTCGTAGCGCGCAACCGTATCGGGCGAGTGTTCCACCAGCGTGCGGAATTCTCTTTCGCGTTGAGACAGTTCACGCGCCTTGTCTTCGAGGCTCTGATTGAGCTGAACGATTTTGTCGTATTGCTCGCGCAGTTCGGCTTCCGCCCGCTTGCGTTCGGTGATGTCCATGATCGCGCCGATCAGCCCAGCCTGACGGCCTTCGGCGTCGTGAAAAACCGCCTTGGTGAATTCGACGTCGCGGTCTTCCTTCCGCGCATTGCGCGCCCGGAATTCGTATCGCTGAATGCCTTCGTTCGCGAATAATTCTTCGTCCTTTTCGAAGTAGGTCTGCGCCAATTCGTAAGGGTTGATTTCGAACACGGATTTACCGACGAATTGCTCTTTCGGAATACCGAGAAAGTCTTGGAATGCCCGATTCAACTGGAGATAGCGTCCCCGCCTGTCTTTCGAAAAGACAGGGATCGGTATCGTATCGAGCAGCGATTCGAGGAACGACTCGCGCTCGCGCAACTTCGTTTCGGCATGTTTGCGCGCCGTCACGTTAAAACAGATCGCGAGCACGCCTGGATCGCCGTCGCGAACCGGATCGGCCGCCAGTTGAACGAGGTAATGCTGACGCTGCGCGGCGGGCATGCCGTCGAACGCTAGTTCGATCTCGCGTGCGACGCCATCGGCCGCCACCGCGGCGATCATGGTCAAAAAGCGTTCGAACGTCCCTGGGGAGAGCAATTCCGCTTCGGTCAACACGATGCGCGAACTGCCGAATAGGGCGCTCATCATGGCCGTCGCGGCGCGGTTCATGTAACGCCGCCGCCCACGTGCGTCATAACGGATGACGGCCGTGTGCAGATCGCCGACCGGCACGCGGTACTCGTCTTCACTTTCGATTCCAGGGTTTTCCATGCCTTCCAGGGCTGTTTTGTCGATGCATTGCCGCCCAGGTTCGGTTCTTGAACTCGGCGATGTCGTGCGCGCGCGCGAATGCGCGCCATCAATAGGGATAACGGCGGAAAGCGATGAATTCTGAAGGATGGGGTCGGACCGGATGGCGTAGCGCGGCGGTTTGGAGCAGGCGAAACCGCGAGGCGGAGCCCGCGGCGCGCCGGACTGCTAGAGGGGTGTCGACGCGGTGTCGATGCGGTGTCGATGCGGAGTCGGTAGGCGCTGGCCGTCGAACACAGGCTCTACGGCACGGCTTCTCATCGAGTTTTGGCTTGCGTCGTCCTCAGTTGTCGAACGTCCCGCGATATTCGGGCGCGGCATCGGAGCGCGTATTGAGCTCGAACATCAGGCCTTCCGCCGTGCGGCAAAAGAAGCGCGAACCGCGGCCGTTGTTGAACACGTCGGTCTCCATATGAACGCCGTCCGCTTTTAGCCGCTCGTAAAGGGCTTGCACCTCATCTAAGTTCGGCAATTCAAACCCTGCATGAAAACTGCGAGGCCACGACGGTGCGTCTTCGCCGATGTATTCGATTACCACGTCGAAGCCGGGGCGCTTGAGGATATAGGATCTTTCCCAATGGCCGGCGATCGTGAAGCCCAGGTGTCGCTCGAAGAAATCGGCGGTGGCAACGGGATTCGATGAGGGGAAGCTCAAATGATTGAGCTTCATGGTTTTCAAAAATGCAGTCATCTTCAGTCTCTCGGTGAGTGGCAACGGCCCCGTGCGGTGGCCGTTGGAGGACTTCAGAATATAAGTAAAAGCTCACATTCAACAACTCGCATTCTAAGGCTGGCCATTGCTCGCGAAACGCATGCACGGGTGGGGCGATCCGCGCATTGCGCCGCTTCCTGCCGATCGTTGCTCGCATTTGCGTGGGGCGCTTAGCCCTTCTTCACTCTAGACAGGTAGCCGAAAACGGCCGCCCGCAGGCGGTGCTCTAGGCTTTCGATGTCGGTTTCGCCTCGCTGGCCGGCCGCATCGACCATCCCGCGAACGATGGCAAATAAATCGGCCGCAGCGATGTCGGGATTCGGGTGCTTGGGGATGGCCCGTTTGACGATCGTGGTGCAAAGCTGCTCCAGCTCGGAGCCCCCGATCTCGCCGCGCATGGCCGGGCGGTCCTCCTCGATGTCGAGCAGCCGCGCCAGCATTGGCCGCCGCAGCTGTTGCCGCACGGCCGCGCTTATCAGATACTCCAGCGCCGCCTTTGCGCTTCTTTTCGTGAGCGCGACTGCCATGTCGTCATAGAAGCGCTTCGTTTCCCGATGAATGAGCGCGACGGTCAGCGCATCCTTGCTCGGGAAGTATTGGTAGAGTGACCCGATACTCACGCCGGCTCGCCGCGCGACCGCATTCGTATTGAACCCCTCGAACCCCTGCGTTTCGAGTGTCTGCGCGGCCGCTTCGATGATCGAAGCCACCGTCTCTTCAGAGCGGGATTGGCGTGGCGCTTTTCTGGGGCGAAGTTGTGTTTGTGGTGTACGTCGATCTGTCATGCTTGTTTTCCGCGGCCGAATCGACACGTCGTCGGGGGATGAAAGCGGGCGACGAAGCGCGTTACGGCTTAACTTTCTTCGGTTTGGCGGGTTTTGCTTTTGCTTTCGTCTTGACGTTGGCCGCATTGAGTTCGACCGCTTCGCGGATCAACGCCTTGAACGCGCTCGCGTCGATGAGCTCGCCTTCGCGGATATCGATCGCCCGTCGGGCATTGCCGTCGAGGCTCGAATTGAACAGTTTGGCCGGATCCTTCAATGAAGCTCCCTTCAGAAAGGTCAGTTTCACCACGGCCTTATACGATTCGCCGGTGCAGACGATCCCGTTATGCGACCACACGGGGGTTCCCATCCACTTCCATTCCTCGACGACATCCGGCTCGGCCTCTTTGATGAGCTGACGTACTTTGCCGAGCGTTTCGCCGCGCCAATCCGCTAAATTGGCAATGCGCTCGTCGATCAGTTCGGAGGCCGATCGCTGCCCGGGCAAGGTGGATTTGTCGTTCATTTTCTTGTGCGAACCCTACGAGTTGTAATGAGGTGCAACGTCGATGCTAGGGCGTATCTATACGTAAGAAGGTCTGGACTCGTCAAGCCGGGAACAGGGCGGATCATCAGCCGCCCGCTCTACCGCGCGTGCGGCTGACCGAGGGCTGCTGCGCCGCCTCTATCAGCCGCCGCACGAAGTCGAGCACCTCCGGCCGCGTTTCGCGCTTGGCCGTCAGTACGTGGTAGGCCACCGGCGACTCCACTTCGAACTGGCCGACCCGCACCAAGTCGCCGCGTGCTAGCCACGCATCGGAAAACGGCTCGCGCGCGAGTGCGATACCGAGCCCCGCCTGCGCGGCCGCCAGCACCGACCCGTAATCCTCGAATCGCTTGTCCTTCGGCCGAGGCTTCAACGTCACGCCTTGCGGCGCGAACCATGCGCGCCAACCCGCCAGATCGGAATCGTGCAGCAGCGGCCAATCGAGCAGCTCGATGCATTCGCGCGTCTTCAACTTGGCGGCGACAGCCGGAGCGGCCACGGGATACAGCGCTTCCGGCACCAGCGGCTGCGAGTCCAGGCGCGGCCAATAACCCGCGCCGCATCGCACCGCCACATCGACCTCGCCGGCCGCGACATCCGCATTGCGATGCGTGATGTCGAGTTGCACCGCGAGCGGCGGGGGGCCTGTCTCGATCGCGTTCAGGCGAGCAAACAGCCAAAGCTGAGCGAATGTGGGGGTCACGCTGACTTTGACGATGCGAGGCGCGCGCGCAGGACGCCACTGATCGGCGGCGCCGTCGATGATCGAAAACGCTTGTTCGATGCGACCCACGAGCCGTTGCCCATCCGGCGTCAAGCGCACCCCGCGCCCGTGACGCTCGAACAGAGGGTACCCGAGCCAGTTTTCGACAGCGCCGATCCGGCGGCTGATTGCGCCGTGCGTGACGCCGCACGCCTGCGCCGCGGCGCTGAACGAGCCTTCGCGAGCCACGATGCATACCGCCTCGAGGCTCGCCAGTGGCGGGCGAAGCGTTTCCGTGCTGTGATCCATGCTCACATCTCGATGTCTGTTTGTGCTGTAGCTTAACAGCACGAAAAGATCGATGATCAATCCTATGAACAGTTCCTCTTCCACTACCACGCGCTTGTTTCCGTTCTCTGCCTCCGCGCTGGCGGCAGCGGCGGTGGCCGTGACGATCGCCTCTTGGGCCAGCGCATTCCCGCTCATCCGTATCGCGCTGCAGGGTCTCTCGCCGTTGCATCTGGCGGCGGCGCGGTTCGCCACGGCCGCGCTGCTTGCCGGCGCATGGCTCGCCTATCGCCGGCCGAAGCGGCCAACGGCTCGCGATGCGCTGCGTTTCGCGTTGTGCGGTTTCTTCGGAATCGGCATCTACAACGCGCTGCTGAACACGGGAGAGATGACCGTGGCCGCCGGCGCGGCCAGCTTCATCGCCAACACGCTGCCGATCTTCACGGCGCTGCTGGCCACCGTGTTCTTGGGCGAACGGTTCAATCGATGGGGGTGGCTGGGGTCCATCTTCAGCTTCGCGGGGATCGGCGTCATTGCCAGCGGTCAGCCGGGCGGGATCGTGCCGGGCGCCGGCGCGAGCCTGATTCTGTGCGCTGCGATATGCGCGGCCGTTTTCTTCGTCATGCAGCGCCGCTTGATTCCGGTTTATGGCGCCCTAGCTTGTACGGCCTATACCTTGTTGGCCGGCGCACTCTGGCTGGCGCCCTGGTTGCCCGGCGCACTCATCGAACTTACGCACGCGCCGGCCCGGACGGTCCATGCCGTGGTCTTGCTGGGCGTGTTTCCCGCCGCGCTCGGCTATGCCACCTGGGCCTATGCGCTCGGGCACTTTGGGGCGGCGCGCGCGGCGAACTTCCTTTATTTGTCTCCGGCTGTCGCCACCGCGCTGTCCATGGTTCTGACGGGCGAGCAACTGAATATGTCGACGGTGGCGGGCGGCGCGATGGCGATCGCCGGCGTGGCGTTCGTTGCCTGGCGCGGTCGAACCTGATTTTTAGCCATTGCTTAGACTTTTTATTTTGTAGGCACGTATTGAATACGTCGGCACTACGAACTAACCCTCCCTGCAGAATTGCCGCTGCGCGCCGTTAATCAACGAGGAACTATTCGTTGATGACGTGCCGGTCGCATCGCTCGCTTAGCGAGCGGCCGAATTTGCTTGCGGGGGATGTGTGGATCGATTGACGCTCGGAAAAAAATTAGGATTGGCCTTGCTGGTCATGTGGCTGGGCTTATTGTCCTTCGGCGGATTCGCTGCTTGGCAGACGCGCGAGACGATGCTGGCAGGGCGCCAGGCGGCCGTGCGAAACATCGTGGAGGCCGGGGTCGGCGTCATCGCGCAGTTTCAGCAAATGGCCGAACGCCACGAGATTTCGGAGGACGAGGCCAAACATCGTGCGATGGCCCGCGTCGCGGCGATGCGCTACCCGGGCAATGGGTATCTGTTCATTACGGATGCCAAACCTGTCGTGATCATGCATCCGGTGTTGCCGGACTTGGTGAACAAAGACCAAAGCAACTACAAGGACGTCAACGGCAAGCTGCTGTTCGTCGAGATGGTGAAGGTCGCCAAGGCCGACGGTGCGGGCTTCGTCGATTACATGGCTCGGCTACCGGGCAAGTCGACCGAGGTTCCGAAGATTTCCTACGTGAAACGCTTCGAGCCGTGGGACTGGTACATCGCATCGGGCGTGTACATCAACGATATCAATGCAGCCTTTCGCGTACGTCTCGTCGGTTATCTGCTGACGATTCTGGCCATCGGCAGCATCAGCTCGTTCGTGCTGTTCATGATCATCCGCAACGTCCAGCGCAGTCTGGGCGGCGAGCCCGCCTATGCCGCGGCCGTGGCCGAATCGATCGCCGAGGGCGATCTGACGCGCGACGTCGACGTGCGGGAGGGCGATCACAGCAGCATGGTGTTCGCCATGCGGCGAATGCAGCATCGCCTGGCCGAAACGATGCATCGTATCCATGGCGGGACCGAAACGATCAAGGATGCCGCGCAGCAAATCGCGGCCGGCAACCTCGATTTGTCCTCGCGCACCGAGCAGCAGGCGGCCTCGCTGGGCGAAACGGCGGCAAGCATGGAGCAGCTGACGGCCACGGTGAAACAGAACGCCGACAACGCGCGTCAGGCCAATCAGATGGCGGCCGACACGTCGCGCATCGCGGGCGAGGGCGGCGAGGCGGTCCAGCAAGTCGTGGCGACGATGCAAAACATCGCGGCCAGTTCGACGCGCGTCGTCGACATCATCTCCGTCATCGAAGGCATCGCGTTTCAAACCAATATCCTGGCGCTGAACGCCGCCGTTGAAGCGGCGCGTGCGGGCGAGCAAGGGCGAGGGTTCGCGGTGGTCGCCGGCGAAGTGCGCAACCTCGCGCGCCGCAGCTCCGATGCGGCTAAGGAGATCAAAGGCCTCATCGAGGAATCGGTCGGCAGCGTCGAAGACGGCAAGACGCTCGTGGAAAGCGCAGGCGGCAAAATGCAATCGCTCGTGCATTCCGTCAAGCGCGTGACCGACATCATCAGCGAGATCTCGGCAGCCTCGGAAGAGCAAAGCCGCGGCATCGAGCAAGTCAATATCGCGATCGCGCAGATGGATCAGACGACGCAGCAAAACGCGGCGATGGTCGAGGAGGCAGCAGGCGCCGCGCAGTCGATGCAGGAGCAGGCGCGTGTGCTGGCCGAGGTCGTCAGCACGTTTCGCGTGCGCGGCGCGGGGCGTTGACCGGCGCGGGGCGCGGGCGCGGCCAGGCTCGGGTCGACGCCCGGGCCCGCCGCGCCTCGGGCTATCCGGTTTCGATATTCAAGCGCGCCAGTAGTGCGTGCGCCTGCTCGTCGATGTCCGCGTCGTTGGGACGCAGCGCGAAAGGCGTCGCGCGCGGCAACTCGGTGAAATGTCCGGCGCTGCTGCGCGCATAGGCCGGATCGTAATGCAGCTCGATGAGCTCGGTGAACAGCTGGGCCCGAGCATCTTCGTCGATGAATCGGCACCACCGGTTCACTCGCTCTCGGCTGTGCAGGCCGATCAGCTTCATCAGCTGTGCTTTGAACCCTTCGGGTGCGTCGAACAAGTGCCCATAGTCGTCGAGCAAGAACGCGATCCTCTCATCGCGTTGCGCCTCCACGGACACGCAGCGCCCGCGGTGCATCGCGCCGAGCAAGGCGTCGGGCAGCATGACACGGCCGATTGCGCGGCTTTCCGCTTCGATGAAGACGGGGCGATCGGGCGAGAACGCGCCAAGCGCCGCGACAAGCGCGGTGTCGAACGCCTTTTGCGAAGGCTGCGGCTCGCCTTGCAGCGCGCCGAGCAGCGAGCCGCGATGCGCCGCCAAGCGTTCGAGATCGAGCGCTTGCGCCCCCGCGCGACCGAGTGCGCGCAATAGACGCGTCTTCCCGCTGCCCGTCGATCCCGTCAATACGATGTACTTGAACCGTCGAGGCAGCACGGTCAACGTATCGAGCACCGAACGACGATAGGTCTTGTACCCGCCATCGAGCCGCCGCGCCTGCCAGCCCATGAGATTGAGCCAGACGGCCAGCGATTCGGAGCGCTTGCCGCCGCGCCAGCAATAGACGAGCGGCCGCCACCCGCGCGGGCGATCCGCGAACGTCGTCTCCAAGTGCCGCGCGATATTGCGGGCGACCATGGCCGCGCCCACGCGCGTGGCTTCGAACGCGGACGTTTGCACGTACAACGTGCCGACCACGACGCGCTCCTCGTTGCTGAGCACGGGCGCGTTGGTCGCGCCGGGGACATGGTCTTCGGCGAATTCGAGCGGGGTGCGCACGTCGACGACTTCGTCGAAATCGGTCAATCGCTCCAAGCCGACGCTGAGGTCTTTCAAGGCGAAATGAGAGTGCGGGATTGCGGCGATTATGACATGGGGCAGCCGCGAATTTCGGCTGCGCCGGTGGAATGACTGGCGAGCATGGCCTATGCTTAGCGGTTCGTGTGGGACGCCCGTATGGCGTCGCCTCGCAATCGGCCTTGAAAGGAGCAGCGATGCGCCAAGCGCTCGAACACTTACACGTCGACGTCCGCGGGCGCGGGCTCGTCGAAATTACCGACCGCGTGCGCGAATTCGTCGCGGCACAATCGATCGAGACGGGGGTGCTGACGCTATTTTGTCGACATACATCGGCTTCCCTGTTGATCCAAGAGAACGCCGATCCGTCCGTACGCCGCGATCTCGAACGCTACTTCGCCGAAATCGCGCCCGAGGATGCGCAGCGCTACGAACACGATACGGAAGGCATCGACGACATGCCTGCGCACTTGCGTACCGCGTTGACGCAAGTGCACATGTCGGTTCCGGTCGAAGACGGCGCGCTCGTGCTCGGCACGTGGCAAGGCATTTACCTGTTCGAGCACCGCCGTCAGGCGCATACCAGAGATATCGTGCTGCATCTGATAGGCGAGTGAAGCGCGCACGGCGATGACGGCGATATCGAAACCGATGATGAGCGATACCGCCGCCGTCGCATCAACCGAGGTCGAGCGCGCCGGTCAAATCGCCCGGTGGCGTTTCGCCTCGCGCGGCGAACGCTCGGTTACGTGCCGCCACGCCGTCCAAAGGCGCGAGACCGTGGACGCGATCGATGAAGCGCAAGATCGAGTTCGTGTCGTAGAACGTGTGATCGACGTAGCCCTTCTTGGCGAACGGTGCGATCACCAGCGCGGGAATGCGCGAGCCCGGCCCCCAGCGATCGCCCTTGGGCGGAGCGACGGGATCCCACCATCCCCCGTTCTCGTCGTGCGTCATGACGATGACGGTATCGGCCCATTGAGGGCCGTTGCGAATATGGTCGATCACGTTCGCGATGTGCCGGTCGCCCGATTCGATGTCGGCATAGCCGGCATGCATGTTCAGATCGCCTTGCGGCTTGTAGAACGTAACGGCCGGTAGGCGCCCCGCATCGATGTCGGCGATGAAGCGATTCGTCGACGCGTCGTTCCCCATGCCCGCGTCGCGCAAGTGCCGCGCGCGCGCCGCGGTGCCCGGCGCGTAGTTCGCGAAATAGTTGAATGGCTGATGATGGTATTGGAAGTCGGGCGACATGCCGGTGTCGCGATGCTCGAGCGCATATTGCCAGGCGCCGCTGTACCAGGCCCAGTCGACACCCTTCGCCGAAAGCCGATCGCCGATGGTGGCGTAGGCTTGCGGCGGCATGACGCGCGGGTTGGACGGGTCGGCCAAATTCGGGTCGCCGTTGGCGCTTGGTGCGACGTAGCTCGGCTGGTAGGGCGGCGCCATGGTGTTGACGGCATAGCCATCCGGCGTGAACAGACCGTCCCGCACGAATTTCGGGGGCGCGTCGAGCGCCGACGGCTTGCTGCTGGGCGCCACCTTGAGCCGTGTGCCGAGCGGATCGTCGCCTTCGAGCACCGAGATGAACTCCTTGGCCGGACTATTCGCGATGTTCGGATAGAACGGCGCCTGCGCCGAGATCAGGAAGATGTGATTGAGCCAAGACCCGCCGAATGCGGCCATGAAGAAGTTGTCGCACAACGTGTACTGCCGCGCGAGATTCCACAGCCGCAGCGTCTGCCCCGAATTGCGGTAATGCCCCATCACGAGTGCGCCGGAATCGGCCCATGCAACGAACTGATCGTTGCGCCCGCCGTTGATCTGCATTTGGTTTTGATAGAAGCGATGCCACAAGTCGCGCGTGATGACCGCGTTCGGCAGGGGCCGGCCCTGCGCATCGGACACGACGAACGGCCGATTCGGCAGCTTGGCGATGTCGTCCTGCCCGATCATGTAGCGCGTCACGCCGACTTGCTGCGCCTGAGGCACGAGACCGCCCCAGATTTTCGGGAGGTACGGCAATACCGTCTTGCCGTCGCGGTCCAACTGCGGGGGGGGCTCGGCCGATGCCGTGTCGATCGGATACTGCACGCCCGGGAAATGCCCGTACAGGTTCGCGAAACTGCGGTTTTCCGCGTAGATGACGACAATGTGGCGCACGCGGGCGCGTAACGCCGCATCGAGCGCTTCGGCGCGCGCCGATCGCGCCGTCGGCCCGGCGGTTGCGCCGTCGGCTCCCGTCGCCGTGGTACAAGCGGGCAGCGCGAGGCCCATCCCCATGGCGGCTAGGCCGCCCAGCACGCGGCGTCGTTCGGGGTTTTGCGGTTGATCGGAGTCGCTGCCCGGCAGCGCTTGGGTTTGCGGGACATGCGGCGCTTCTTTTTTCATAGGCTCGTCTCCGTCGTAGCTCGCGCAGACGCGCAAGCGCGCAGGCATGGCGTTGGCCATTCGCGCGGTGGTGGCTGCCGCGCGAAAGGGCGCGACCCTCGTCGTCACGCGCGACATGGTAACGCGGCGATTCGCTCGCGGCGGTATTTCTAGGCGGGGCCTATCAGTCTTGAGTGGGGCCGCGAAGGGGACGGGCCCGCGCGATGCTAATAAGCTTGTCTTAAGGAAAAGATGGCGATAATGCGACGCATTTTCATTCACCACCTCACTAGACAACCCGGAGGACCGACAGCATGACGGTACGCACCCCGATCGCCGCGCAGCAGGAACGCGACAACGATTTATGGCTCAGCAAGGTGCCGCAGGCCACGGCCGTGTTTTGGCTCGTCAAGATTCTGGCGACGACGGTCGGCGAAACGGGCGGCGATGCGCTGTCCATGACGCTCAAGCTCGGCTATGCCGTGGCGACGCTGATCTTCCTCGTTTTTTTCGTCGTGACGCTTGCCGTTCAGGTGCGCTCGCGCAGCTACCACCCGGCCGCCTACTGGGCCGTGGTCATTGCAACGACAACGGTCGGCACGACGACCTCGGACTTTCTCGATCGCACGGTCGGCCTCGGCTATGTGGTGTCCTCGGCGTTGCTGCTGCTGGCAGTGTTGATCGTGCTCGCGATCTGGCGCGCCGTGGCGGGGCGCATTGAATACGACCGCATCGTGAGGCCGCGCGACGAAGTGTTCTACTGGGTAACGATCTTGGTGTCGAATACGCTTGGCACGGCGCTCGGCGATTTCGCCGCCGACAACGCCGGTTTAGGCTTCGAGCGCGGCGCGCTCGCGTTCGCCGCGTTGCTGCTCGTGGTCGCTTTGGTATGGCGCTTGGCGCGTCGCGTGCCGGTAGGCGTGCTGTTTTGGGCGGCTTACGTGCTGACGCGTCCGCTCGGCGCGACGCTGGGCGACTCGCTGACCAAGCCGGTTGCCGACGGCGGACTGAATCTGAATCGCATTTCCGCATCGCTCGCGATCTTGGCCGCCATGGCGGTGGTCGTCGTCATTCAGCATGTTTCGGGGCGAGGCAACCGTCGCGCGGCGGTATCTTCATCGGCTCGATGACGGCCGCGACGATCAACGTTGCTTCGGGCGGCGGCGCGCGGACGGCGCCGTCTTTGTGGCGCGTGCAGTCTTCCGGGGCGCGGCTGGCTTTTCCGCGGGTTCTTCTATCACTGCTTGCCGTTTAGCCCGCGGCTTCGCGGCCGATGGCAGGGCGCCAGTCTTTCTCGCCTTCTTCGCCGCCGTCGCGCGGGCGGCGCCGGTTTTTGCGAGCGGCACGAACTCCGTCTGATCGTCGTCGAACAGCGGCAGCGTTCCCACCACGATCAACTCGGCCGCGCCGGGGCCGTCGTTCACCACGCGGTGGCGCTCCTGCGCATTGAAATGAAGCGAATCGCCCGCGGCCAACAGGTAGTCCTTCTTACGCAGCGTGTAGCGCACCTGTCCCGACAGGACATAGACGAATTCGTCGCCGCCGTGGGCGACCCATTCGGAACTGTACCCCTCCAGCATTTGCACTTTGACGGCGTTCAAGAGGCTGCCGTCGAACGTCGTCGACAACCGTTCGTAGCGTTGGCGCATCGGGCCCACTCGATACGATTCGCGCCGGCCTTCATGGGAATCGGGCTGCGCTTGCCGCGGGTGTTCGAGCAGTGCGCCGAGCGGCACGCCCAACGCCTTGGCCACATTGACGAGCGAAGAAATGGAAATGCCGGTGAGATTGCGCTCGACCTGCGATAAAAAACCGACCGACAAGCTCGATGCCGTCGCGACCTCGAGCAGCGTCATCTTCGATTCTCGGCGCAGGCGCCGTATGCGCTGGCCGATGTGATTGATATCCGAATCCATGAATCCTCTTGGGGGCGATCTCCACGGCGGGAGAGGGCCGACCCGGCGCGCCGGCGGGATCGACTCCCGGCGCGAACACCGGTATGCCGGCTGCGCGCATTGTACCGCGCCCCGTCGGCGGACGTTGCTAGCGCTTGAGCGGGTTCGCGCCGATTTTTTTAGTCCCACCTAAATTTTAGCTTGACGTAAATTCGGCTCGACGGTAGCTTTTGCGGAACATGGCACGAAGACCGCGTGCATCCAGAGAAACACAAAGAACGAGCGCATCCGATGATCGATCGACTCCGATACAACTTTTCCGACTTACCGCCCTACGAACCTTCGGTGGCGGATAACCACGCACGCTTGAGCGCGCTGCTCGAGCGCATCGAACTCGATGCGCTCGTGGTGACTTCGCAGGACGAATTCATCAGCGAATACGTGCCGCGGCGCAACAGTCAGCGCTTCGCGCTGTCGGGGTTCGACGGTTCGGCCGGATCGGGGATTTTCCTTAGCGAGGCCGCGGCTGCTCGTATCGGCGTGCCGCGGTTCGTCTTGTTCGTCGACGGCCGTTATCACTTGCAAGCGGAATCGCAGTGCGACGCGGTGCATGTGCGCCTCGAAAAGCTCGAACTCGGCACGCCGATCTGGTCGGCGCTCGTGGCGTGGCTGGCAGCGCATGCCGACGCCCTTCGCTCGGTCGGCTACGATGCGCAGCGCGTGAGCGTTGCTCAACGCGATCGGCTGTTCGAGGGCACGCGGCACGACGCGCTGCGCTGGAAAGCGCTGGCGGCGCGTGAAGTCGATCGCGCGATCGCGCTGCCGGGGTGGCAGGTTGTGCGGCCGATCTTCGAAGTGCCTGAAACATTGACGGGCGCATCGGCCGCGAGCCACATCGTCGCACTCGGCGATCGACTGCGCGCACATCTGCATGCGCCGGCGTCGAGCGTGTGCTGGTTCACCTGCGCGGCCGACGATATCGGCTATCTGTTGAACTGCCGCGGCTACCATATGCCGAACGCTTCCTCGCCCTTGGGCTACTTGTTCGTGATCGGCGATCAAGTCGCACTTTACCTGCCCGAAGGATGCGAAGACTGCCCGGTCGAACTCGACGCTTATCCGAAGCTGCAAGTGTTTCGAAACGATTTGGCGGCGCTGGGGCGCTTTCTCGCGCTGTTCGACGTCGATCACGTTTGCTATGGCGCCGATGTCGTCAACTGCGCGATGCCGGACGCGCTTCGCCGAGTCTGGCCCGTTGCGCGCCACACGAGCTTCAGCCCTGTCGAGGCGATGCGCGTGGCCAAGACGCCTCGAGTACTCGACCACTTCCGCGATGCGTTCGCGCGCAGCAGCGCGGCGATCGCGCAGACCATGCGATGGGCGAAATACGGCGAACCTGGGAAGCAGCATTCCGAATACGATCTCGCGCGCAAGATCAACGATGCCTACGCCGAACGCGGCGCCGTGGGCCTGACCTTTACGACGATAGCCGCGCATGGCCCCAATAGCGCATTGGCGCACTATGCCGCTGCAAGTCCGGAAGTCGCGCTCGACGACGGCGAGCTTGTGCTGCTCGACAGCGGCGCTTACTACGAGGGCGGTTTCGCCACCGACTGCACGCGCGTCGTTTTGCGCAAGCGCGATGCTTCGGTGAATGCGCAGCCGTGGCAGCGCGAGATCTACACGGTCGCGCTCAAAGCCTGCATCAAGGGACTCGTCACGCGTTTTCCCGCCGATTTCACGGGCGAGCAGGTCGACGATGCCGTGCGCGGCGTGTGCCGTTCGCACGGCTACGATTTCAATCATGGAACGGGCCACGGCATCGGCATCCATGTGCACGAAGGCGGCGTGCGTTTCGCGCCGGGTTCGACCTACGGCCTCGTGCCGAACGCCGTAATCTCGGTCGAGCCGGGCATCTACGTGGGCGGTAAGGGCGGCGTGCGGATCGAGAACGTCGTCATCATCCACCCGAGCGCCCATGAACTCGGAAAAATCGAATTCGAAAACCTCGTCACCGTCGGCTACGACTGGGATCTCATCGACATCGACATGCTCGACGATGCCGAGCGTTCCTACCTGCGCGACTACGAACGGCGGTGCGCGGAGCTTGGCAACGACGTGACGCCGTGTCCGCTGCTGTAAGACTTGAGCGACATGAGGAGTGCGAGGCGCTGACAGCGCACTGATGCAGTGCGCGCTGCACCACGTCGATTCGCGCCGTACGGCGCTCGCGGGCGAGGCACGGTGCGACCACGGCCGTATTGCCCAAGAATGATCCGACATGGCGAGCCATGCGCCTCGATCGCGCACATGGCATACCTATTGCGTAAGCAGGCAGGCGAATTCCGGCGAGGGCATAACCTTCGCCGACATCGCCATGCCGCGGCGCGAGCGAGGGACCGAAGCGGCGTGCCGTCAGTCAACGTACGGCGGTCGAGTCATCGGCCGCGTCATGCCATGATCAAATCGCAGCCGAACAGCGCGCATCGCGCGCACAACAATAAAACCGAAACCGTCTCTGGCGAAACGATAGGGGAACTCATCAATGTCGCGGGGCGCCAGCGTATGCTGTCGCAGCGCATCGTGCTGCATGTGTTGTTGGCCGCGCAAGGACAAAAGGCCGCCGCGGGCGTCGCTCAGGACTGCTTGACGACGTTCGCCGCCGCCCATGCGGATCTCGTCAACGGCAACGACCGTCTTCCGGGCGCGTTTTCCGACGCGTTGCGCGAGCTCTACTTTGGCGCTCACCGGGCCGACGAACGCATTCGTTCCTTCATCGACGATGCGGCGCGGGCCGTTTCCCTGATGTCCGCTCACGCGCACGACGCAGGCCGTGCGCAAGCGGCCGCCGATGCGCTCGTCTCGCAGGCGTCGCCGCTGCTCGAACTGCTGCAGGGCATCACGCTCGCCTACCAGAGCGAGATGCGCAATGTTGAACGTGCGGCCTCTGAACGCGACGCGCGGCTCGCCGAGCAGCTTGGACGTATCTCGATGCAAGCGAACATCGTGGCAATCAATGCGCGCATATCCGCTGGACGGGCCGGTCCGTATGGGCGCGAGTTCGCGGTCGTCACCTCGCTGCTCGCCGACATCGTCAAAGAGATGGAGCACATGATCCACGGCGTCGTCGCCGCGCGCGCAATGTCGCCGCGCTTGCGCTGAACCTTGCGTTGCGGGTGGGCCGCGCGTATCTTGGTTGGCCTTGTCACCGATGCGCGACCCACGCGTCGCGCCAAGCGCCATGACGACTCGCCCGCTTGCCGAACGCCGCACGATCGATTACGTCCCCGAAAGCGAACGGCACGGCACCCCGTTCAGCCAGTTCACGCTATGGCTCGGTGCGAATCTGCAAGTGACGGCCATCGTCACCGGCGCTTTGGCCGTGGTGCTCGGCGGCGATGTGCTTTGGTCGCTCGTCGGGTTGTGCATCGGCCAGATGCTCGGCGGGGTCGTCATGGCGCTGCACGGCGCGCAAGGCCCGAAACTCGGCTTGCCGCAGATGATCTCGAGCCGCGTGCAGTTCGGCGTGTTCGGCGCGATGCTGCCGCTTGTCCTCGTGTGCCTGATGTACATCGGTTTCTCGGCGGGCGGCGCCGTGCTCGCCGGCCAAGCCATCGCCCAGCTGACTGGGCTCACTGCTACGGCGGGCGTGCTCTCGTTCGCATCGCTCGTCGTCGTTTCGACCTTGCTTGGCTATCGCGTCATTCACGGGTTGGGGCGGGTGATGAGCGTCGTCGGCGTCCTCGCGTTCGCTTACCTGTTCGCGCGGTTACTGGTCGATCACGATATCGGCGCGTTGCTGGCGATGAGGCATTTCTCGCTCGCGCAGTTTCTGTTGGCCGTGTCGTTGTCGGCTTCTTGGCAAATCGCCTACGGGCCCTACGTGGCCGATTATTCGCGTTATTTGCCGCGCGACACGTCGGGCTTCACCACGTTTTGGGCCGTTTGGCTCGGCTCTGTCCTCGGCTCCCAGGCATCGATGACGTTCGGCGTGTTCGCGGCGGCGCTCGCGGGCCACGCATTTTCGGGGCACGAGGTGGCGTTCGTCGTGAGCCTTGGCGGCAGCGGCGTGGCCGCGGCGCTGCTGTACTTCGCGATCGCGCTGGGCAAGCTCACGGTGACGACGTTGAACGCCTACGGCTGCGTGATGTCGGCCGCGACGATCGCGACGGGGCTGGCCGGACGGCGCAGTATCTCGGCGCTCGCGCGCACCGCATGCATCGTTGCGATGGTCGCGATCGTCGCATGGCTCGCGCTGGCCGGGCAGCATGCGTTTCTCAAGGCGTTCTCGTCGTTCATCCTGTTCCTGCTTGCGTTCTTTACGCCCTGGAGCGCGATCAATCTCGTCGACTACTACTGCGTGACGAAGGAGCGCTACGACGTGCCGGCGCTTTACGATCCGCGCGGCCGGTATGGACGGTGGAACGCGGCCGGGCTCGTGGCCTACGTCATCGGAGTGGCCGTGCAGATGCCGTTCATTGCGACGGGCTTTTATACGGGGCCGCTCGTCGATGCGTTGGGCGGCGCCGATATTTCGTGGATCGTCGGGCTCATCGTACCCGCGGTGCTGTACTACGCCGCGGCGCGGCGCACTAGCGCGCATGCGCCACGGCAACTCGTCTTGCCGGGCGAGGACCGTCAGGGCGACGAGCAATCGTGGGCCGAGCAACCGTTAGCCGGACAATCTGTAACCGGGCCGGCCGGCGAGTCGCCGCGCTGATACGGCGGCGCGACGAAACGGACCGTCGATCGCCACGCGCGCCGCATGGCGGACGGTCACGCGTTCATGCCGTCCAGCGACGTCAAGAAGCGCCGGGTGTGCTCGGCGATTTCATCGCAAGCCTCGTCGAGCGCAAAGTGCCCGGCATCCAATATATGGACCTGCGCGCCGGGCACGTCGCGCCGGTAGGCGTGCGCGCCTTCGACGGTGAACGACGGGTCGTGCTTGCCCCACACGACGAGCATCGGCGGCCGATGCTCACGCAGATAATGCTGCCACTGCGGATAACGTTCGACGTTCGTGCGGTAGTCGTAGAACAGCTCGGTTTGAATATCGATTTGCCCGGGGCTCGACAGGAAAGCGAATTCGTCGTGCCACGCATCCGGATTGTAGCGTTCGGGATGCGGCGTGCGACCGACGTGGCGCAGCCGCGTCGCTTCAAAGGAAAGCAGATTCGTGCGCAGCGCAGCCTCATGACGGTGACGATCGGCCCAAAACGCCTTGCGTGTTTCCCACAGCGGGCCGAGTCCTTCTTCGTGAGCGACGGCGTTTTGCACGACGATCGCGCGAATACGGTGCGGCTGTGCTTGCGCGATGCGAAACCCCACCGGTCCCCCGTAATCTTGGACGAACAATGCGAATCGATCGAGTTCCAATCGGTCGACCAATCCCGTCATTACGTTTGCAAGACTATCGAACGTATAGGCAAATTCGTCGGGGGCGGGCGCGGCGCTATGGCCGAATCCCGGATAGTCGGGCGCGATGAGGCGGAATCGATCGGCAAGCGGCGCAAGTAAGGTTTCATACATGCGCGAGGACGACGGAAACCCGTGAAGGAGCAGTATGGCCGGTGCTTCGCGCGGGCCCGCTTCGCGGTAGAAGATCTCGAGGCCGTCTACATCGATGGTCCTATATCTGACGCTGGCGCGAGTCCAATTCATTTCGTTCTCCTAATGAATCGCATGTGGATCGGGACTGCGGTCGATCGCGATCCGTCTGATGAAACGGTGCGGCGACGACGAACGACGACATCTGTCACTCTACACACACCGAGCCGTGGTTTCATGAAGCAAGCCTCGGACCGGGCAGTGTCACGCAGCGGGCGCGTGCGCGGCGATCGGCGTAGAATGCGCGTCGTCGCCTTCCGCGGTTCCGGAGATCGCCTCGTTGTCGCGGTAAGCGGCAGCGTCGTACATCGCCGGCCTCGCTACAGGAGCTGCCCCACATCATGACCGAATCGTCCGTTTCGGTTCGATTGCCCGAGCCTTCGTTCGACGAGCCTGTGCCCGGTTCCGCCGCGCTGGATGCGCTGGTCGAATTCACCCGTCGGCACGAGCGGCTGTTCGTGCTGACGGGCGCCGGGGTCAGCGTTGCATCGGGCATCCCCGGCTACCGCGACACCAAAGGCGATTGGATGCGCGCGCAACCGATTCAATGGCAAGCGTTTCGCGATTCCGAGCATGCTCGGCGCCGATACTGGGCCCGCAGCATGGTCGGTTGGCCGATGCTCGCGGCCGCTCGGCCCAATGCTGCCCATCGTGCGCTGGCGCATCTCGGCGCGGCGGGGCGGATTGCGCGGCTGGTGACGCAGAACGTCGACGGGCTGCATCAGCGGGCCGGCAGCGCCGACGTGGTGGAACTGCATGGCAGCATCGACGATGTCCTGTGCCTCGCTTGTGGCGTTCGCCACGCGCGCGGTGCGATTCAAGCCCAGTTGCTGCATGACAATCCTGCCCTTGCGGACATCACGGCGGCGGTATCCGCCGACGGCGACGCGCACCTCGAGTGGGATGCGCTCGATGTGTTTCGCGTGCCGACCTGTTCGTTCTGTGGCGGCATGCTCAAGCCCGACGTCGTATTCTTCGGGGAGAACGTGCCGCGAGCGCGCGTCGAGGCTGCTTCGCAGGCGCTGAAAGGGGCGGACGCGATGCTCGTCGTCGGGTCGTCGCTGATGGTGTTTTCCGGCTATCGCTTTTGCATGTGGGCAGCGAGCGCTGGCACGCCGATTGCCGCGATCAACATCGGGTTGACGCGGGCCGATGCGCTGCTCTCGCTGAAAGTGGAGGCGCCATGCGGCGATGCGTTGACCGCATTGGCCGCGCGCGTGGCGCCTTCTTCCGGTTTTATCGTTGACGGCCGTCCCTTGTAGAGGCCGTCGTGACGCGGGCGGCGGGCCGTGCCGCCGTGTCGGTATCTTGGAGAAATTCTACAAATGAGCAAACCTGCCATCGGCGTGATCGGCCTTGCGGTGATGGGCCGCAACCTTGCCCTCAATATCGAGAGCCGCGGCTATAGCGTCGCGGTCTACAACCGCAGCCGCGAGAAGACGGACGAACTCGTCGCGCAGTGTCCCGATCGCAAGCTCGTACCCGCGCACTCGCTCGAAGCGTTCGTCGATTCGCTCGAAACGCCGCGCCGAATTTTGATGATGGTCAAGGCCGGCGCCGCGACCGATGCGACGATCGCCGCGCTCAAGCCGCTGCTCGACAAAGGCGACGTGCTGATCGACGGCGGCAACACGCATTTCACCGACACGATCCGCCGCAATCAAGAACTCGCGCAGGCCGGCCTGCATTTCATCGGCACGGGCGTGTCCGGCGGCGAGGAGGGTGCGCTCAAGGGGCCGGCGATCATGCCGGGCGGCCCGCGCGATGCCTACGAACTGGTGGCGCCGATTCTCACCCAGATTGCCGCGAAGGCGCCCGACGGCGAACCGTGCGTGGCCTACATCGGCCCCGACGGCGCGGGGCATTTCGTGAAGATGGTGCATAACGGCATCGAGTACGGCGACATGCAATTGATCGCCGAAAGCTACGCGGTGCTCAAGCAAGTGGCGGGACTGACGAATGCCGAGCTTGCCGACGTGTACACGCAATGGAACGAGGGCGAGCTCGATAGTTACCTCATCGACATCACAGCGAAAATTTTCCGCAAGCGGGACGACGAAACCGGGCGAGACCTCGTGGACGTCATCCTCGATCGCGCCGCCCAAAAGGGGACGGGCAAGTGGACGAGCCAAAACGCGCTCGACCTGGGCGTGCCGCTTCCCCTCATCACCGAATCGGTATTCGCGCGGGTGCTCTCTTCGCTCAAAACGCAGCGCGTGGCGGCCAGCAAGGTGCTCTCGGGGCCGCAAGGCAAGCCTTTGCCCGGCGATCGCGCGGCCTTCGTCGAGGCGGTGCGCCGCGCGCTGTATCTGAGCAAGGTCATTTCATACGCGCAAGGCTTCGCGCAATTGCGCGCGGCTTCGGAAGAATACGGCTGGCAGCTCGATTTCGGCGGGATCGCCAAGATCTTCCGCGCCGGCTGCATCATCCGTGCGCGATTCCTGCAGAAGATCACCGACGCTTACTCGCACGATCCGGCGCTCGCGAACCTGTTGCTCGACCCGTATTTCCGCAAGATTTCCGAGGACTATCAAAGCGCGCTGCGCGAGATCGTGGTGGCGGCCGTGAATGCGGGCGTGCCGGTGCCCGCGTTCGCTTCGGCCGTCGCGTACTTCGATGCGTACCGGTCGGAGCGCTTGCCCGCGAATCTCGTGCAGGCTCAACGCGACTTCTTTGGCGCCCATACGTTCGAACGCGTCGACCGCGAGGGCAGTTTTCACGCGAATTGGGCATAGTCCGAGCACGGGGAGTGCAAAAAAGGCGACGATTATCGTTTCTTTCAATGTGAAAGCTTCGTAACAAGCGGTGATTATTGCAGGTTCGGAAAATCATTTTGATCGAATTAGTGGTTTCCCCTAGGTGATCAGCTGACTAGACTGTGGTTAATCGCTGCGGCACATCGCATGCGGCGAATCACATCATCGGAGGTTCATCATGAAATCACTCGTTTATGCAATGGTTGCGGCTTCCGCCCTGTCGATCCCGCTCGCTTCGTTCGCCCAATCGTCGAACAACGGTCCTGTCACCCGTGACCAGGTGAAGCAGGAACTGATTCAGCTGGAGCAAGCAGGGTACAACCCGGCCGCGCACGACGATCCGTACTACCCGAACGACATCCAAGCGGCTGAAGCCCGCGTGCACGCGCAAGACGGTCAGGCGCTGGCCACAGCCGATACGAGCTCGGGCACGAGCACGAGCGGGTACGGCGGCGTCGCCCCGGGCTCGGTGCAATCGGGCTCGCCTAGCGAAGCGCATCCCATCAACGGTTCGCAATCGCTGTACTTCGGGAAGTAAGCCGCTGATCAAGGCGGTTCGATGGAACGCGATCGCGCACGCTTAGTCAGATAGTAGCGATCGCCTGGCTGGACCCGCTGGCCCGCGGCCCTCGCAAGAGGGCGCGGGCCAGTTTCGTTTTGCCTTTCGGCGCAGGTCTGTGCGATGCTCGGCGGATACAATCACGATCGACGAATGACATTCGACGTGAACCGACCAAAGAGTCGTCCGGGCGACCCGTGGCATGCCGCTTGATGGGCCTTGCGCGGGTTGATATTCGCAATGCAGCATCGCATCGATCGAGGGCCGAGAGTGAAGAAGCAGAGCATTCGTGCAGAACAACCACAACGACAGAGCCGAGCCTTAGCGCAGGCCGCTCTTGCATTGGCCGGCGCGGCGCTGCTCGGCGGCTGCGCCACGGGCGATTGGTTCGGCCAGTCGCAGTTCGGGTCGCAGCAGCCGTCGCCGCAGCAGCGCACGGGCGTGCCGGCCGGCTACTATCGCGTGAACCCGGGCGACACGCTACCCGGCATCGCGACGGCTTTCGGCCAGCGCGTCGACGATTTGGCGGCCTGGAACAACCTGCCACGCACGGCCATGCTCACCCCGGGGCAGGTGCTGCGCGTCGCCCCGCAACCCGTCCCCAACGCGGCGGCCGGCGATGGGCTGGTCGTACGCCCCGCCTGGCCGGCCTATGGGCAGGTCGTGCGAGTGACCGACGCGGGCAATGTCAAAGGCATCGTCATCACCGGCAAGCCCGATGAAGCCGTCAAGGCGTCGGCTGACGGCAGCGTCATCTACGTCGGCGCCGGCATGGATCAGTACAAGTCGCTCGTCGTCGTCAAGCACGGGGGCGATGTCGTCTCGGGCTACGCCGTGAACGGCGAGGTTCTCGTGAGAGAAGGCGACACCGTCAAGAAGGGCCAGCCCCTGGCCGAAATGGGCGTCGATTCCTCGGGGCGCGGCACGCTCGAATTCGAAATCCGCCGCGCGGGCAAGCCCGTCGATCCGCTCGCCTATCTGCCTCGTTGAACGGATGACGCGAGCCGGCTGCCGAACGTCGGCCGCCGGCTCGCGCCGATCGTTCGTCACTGCGTAGGTACGCTTAGCGCGTATCGGCTACCGCCTACCGCCCGCCGCGTCATCGCTCAGGATACCGAAGCAAGCAAAATCGCCAGCCGTTTCACATGCGCTCGGAATGCCTCGAGCGTCTCTCGCTCGGCGGGCGTACTCGGCTGCGGGTGCGTCGCGAGTTCCGCTTGAGCCTTCAATTCGTCGGCGATCGCGCCGCGTGTATCGGGCGGCAGGCAGCGGATCACGGACAGGGACAGCAACTCCTGCGCGTGCAGCATGCCGATGACCGCAGGAATGTTCGTTTGCGTGGTCATGTCGGGATCTCCGAAGGACGCCGGCGGTCTTTTCATACTAGGCCGCGATCGTCGGTAAGCCAACGTCGGGCGGGCACGCGATGTGCCGCCATATCGGCATCGCATTCGTTCAAAAAAAGCGTAACCTGCATATTCCGCGGTAGGCGCCAAGCGCCGCTCGACAGCAAAGCGCATGCCGCTCGCTTGCACGAGGAGGAGTTGATGACAGCCGTCGATCTGGATTTCGACCAGCTCAACAGTACCGTCGAAGCGCTACGGCGCTCCATCTCCAATCGGTTGATGTACGGGGTCGGCAAGGATGCCGTCACCGCCAGGCCGCAAGATTGGCTCAACGCCGCGGCGCTTGCCGTGCGCGACCGGCTCGTCGCCCGCTGGATGAAAACCACGCGGCAGCAGTACGAGCAAGACGTGAAGCGCGTCTACTACTTATCGATGGAATTTCTGATTGGCCGCACGTTCACGAACGCGTTGCTTGCGCTCGGCATTCACGATCAGATGAAGGAAGCGCTGGCGAGCCTTGGGGTGGATATGGAGGCGGTGACGGAGCTCGAGCCCGACGCCGCGCTCGGCAATGGCGGCCTTGGGCGCCTGGCCGCGTGTTTTCTCGATTCCATGGCGACGCTGGCCATTCCGGGGTTCGGCTACGGCATTCGTTACGAATACGGCATGTTCCGTCAGCAAATCGTAGGCGGCGAGCAGGTGGAAACGCCCGACTATTGGCTGCGCGCGGGCAACCCGTGGGAGTTTCAGCGGCCCGAGGTGCAGTACGTCGTTCATTTCGGCGGACGTACCATCGTGCGCGATGGACGTACGCAGTGGGTCGATACCGAGCATGTCAACGCGATGGCGTACGACACCGTGATTCCCGGGTATGGGACGAGCGCGACGAATACGCTGCGTCTGTGGTCCGCGCGCGCGACCGAGGAGCTCGATCTCTCCGCGTTCAACCAAGGCGATTATGGCCGCGCGGTGGAAGCGAAGGAGCATTCGGAAAACGTCTCGCGTCTGCTGTACCCCGACGATTCGACGCCGGCGGGGCGAGAGCTGCGATTGCGCCAAGAGTACTTCTTCATTTCGGCGACGATGCAAGACCTGATTCGCCGCTATCAGCGTACGCACAGCACGTTCGGGCGTTTCGTGGAGAAAGTGGCGATCCACTTGAACGACACGCATCCGGTGCTGGCAATTCCCGAGCTCATGCGGCTGCTCGTCGACGTTCATCACGTGCCGTGGGACCGCGCCTGGAAAATGGTGCATCAAGTGTTTTCGTACACGAATCACACATTGATGCCGGAAGCGCTCGAAACATGGGATGTCGACATGCTCGCGCGTTTGCTGCCTCGGCACTTGGAAATCATTTTCGACATCAACGCCGATTTCCTGAAGGAGGCCAGCGAGCATTTCGGACACGACATCGACGTAATCCGCCGCGTGTCGCTCGTCGACGAATTCGGGCAGCGGCGCGTGCGCATGGCTCATCTCGCGATCGTCACGAGCCAAAAAGTCAACGGCGTGTCGAAGCTTCATTCGCAACTCATGGAGCGCGAGTTCTTCAGCGAATTCGCGCGTGTCTTCCCCGAGCGATTCACGAACGTGACGAACGGGATCACGCCGCGGCGCTGGCTCTCTCAAGCGAACCCGCCGCTATCGGCGCTCATCGATAAGCACATCGGCACGCATTGGCGCACCGATTTGTTCGAACTCGGCAAACTGCGCGCGCTCAAGGACGATCCGGCTTTCACGTCGGCGTTTCGCGCGGCGAAGCGGCACAACAAGATCCGACTTGCGCAGCGCTTGCTGCACGAGACGGGCTGCACCATCCATCCCGATGCGCTGTTCGATCTCCAAGTCAAACGTATCCACGAGTACAAGCGGCAACTTCTGAACATTCTCCATGTGATCGTCCGCTATAACCGCATTCGTGCGCGGCCGAACGATGATTGGGTGCCGCGTGTCGTCATCTTTGCCGGCAAGGCGGCATCGGCCTACAAGATGGCGAAGACCATCATCAGGCTGATCGGCGATGTGAGCGCGAAGGTCAATCACGACCCGGTCGTGGGCGATCTATTGAAGGTCGTGTTCGTGCCGAACTATGGCGTGAGCGTGGCCGAGCTCATGATCCCGGCCGCGGATTTATCGGAGCAAATTTCGATGGCGGGCACCGAGGCGTCGGGCACGGGCAACATGAAGCTCGCATTGAACGGCGCGCTGACGATCGGCACGATGGACGGCGCCAACATCGAGATTTGCGAGGCCGTGGGGCGCGAGAATATGTTCATTTTCGGCCACACGGCCGACGGCGTCGGCGACTTGCGCGCGTCGGGGTATCGGCCGCGGGAGATCTACGAGCACAACGCGGAGCTGCGGCTCGCACTGGATCAGATCCGCACCGGATACTTCTCCGACGGCGACCCGCATCGTTTTTCCGACATCTTCCACACGCTTGTGGATTGGGGCGATCACTACATGGTGTTGGCCGATTTCGCCGAGTTCGCGGCGGCGCAGGATGCCGTGGACGCCCGTTTCCGCGACCCGCGCGCGTGGACGGCGAGTGCGATCGAAAACGTCGCGGGCATGGGGCGATTCTCGTCGGATCGTACGATCGCGGAATACGCGGAGCACATTTGGCGCGTCAAACCGCTGATCGTGGATTGATCGAGGCGGCCGGCCGCTATGGCTATTGCGCCGCGGTGCTTTCGAGCGCCGCGAGCGCGCGCTGCAGGGCCTGTTCGACGCGGCCGACGAAGTCGGGATCGGGGCTTGTAAACGCTTCTCGATCGCCGGTGGGCGTCGTGACCATGAGCCGATGCGCGATGTCCTGTGTGTACCACGCGAGGATGCCGACCACGATGAGCATGACGCCGATCGTCAGGGCGGCGCCCGAGGTCCAGATGCCGCCGGCGACCGCGACGGCCACCCCGGCCAGCGATAGCGAAAGCGGGAGGCTTCGGTTCTTTTGAATCGTCTCGACACGCGCGCCGCGTATCTCGCGCAATGAAAAAATCTGGCCGCCCGCGCTCAGCCCATTGCGCGTGATCATGACGCCACGCTCATTGAAAGTGTTGTCCATCGAGAAACGTCGAATTGGAAAGGATTGGCTCGTCAGCCTAGCAGAGAACGGGCCGACGCGTCACGAGACGCGTGGCCGCGGTTCACATTGTGGATCTAGCAGGCTTCGCTGACGTAAAGCCGACCCGGTACATGTGCCGCGACTAGACGGGCAATGTCGGTATCGGTGAATTCGGCGGGGACGACGCAGCGGTGGGATGGGGCATCTTTATGCATGGTCCATTCGACCAGCCGATAGGTGCGCCCCCAGGGACGCTGCACAGGCGTCGACACGCGGCAGCTTTGAACCGGCAGCGCGTGTTCGCGCTTGAGCATCGTGCGCAGATGCTTGAACACCGAATCTTCGATCATCGCCGTTTCCGTTTCCGGGGGCCGCAAGGGCCGCAGCCGCCACGTGAAGGAGAATAAAAAGGCGCCGCCGATGCTCCGGCGGCTCAACAGGGGTGGTATGGGTGCATAGTGGCAGGTCAGAATTAAGCCAAACTTAAGAGGGATGTTTCGGCGTGTTACGGCGCCTCGCCGCCGGCCGAAGATCAGAAAACATGCCGAATGCCGACGCCGTACGTGCTGCCCGACGGATGCGCGGACAGCTTGTCGTACGAGTACACCGCGTAGACATCGGTGCGCTTGGACAGGTCATAGTCATAGCCGATCGACGCGGTGCTGCGAGTCGTATCCTGCGACCGTGGTGCGCTTTGCTTCGTGAAGGCCCACTCCGCCAGCACTGCCGACACGGGGGTGACCGGCACGGAGACGCCGAGTTCATAGGTGTGCGAACCCACCTCGGTCGTGGTGTTGTCGGTCGTTTGCATGGCCGCGTAGAACTTCGCGAACGACGCTTTGTAGGTCGCCCCGGCCAAGTACAGATACTGGGACGAGGCGGGCGTCGTCGCAGCGGCGCGAACCCGCTGCGCGGACAACGCAATTTGGAGCGCTCCCGCGCGATAGTTCAGGTGCAAGCCCAGATTATCGCGTCCCTGATGCCCTGTTATGCCGCTGACGGAATACTGGACGGCGCCCGAAAATCCCCCGATAGATGGCGAGAAATAGCCGATCGCGTTGTCCCAGACGGTATCGCCGAGTTCCGTTCCGTTGTAGCCCGCCACGTACGACTGAACGATGAGCGGCGAGAACACCACTGACGATCCGAACGGGTTGAGCAGGATCTGGTTCACGTAGGTTTCGTTCGTCTGCAAACCGAATTTGACCGTGCCGTAGGCCTTGTTCGAGAGTCCCACATAGGCGTTGCGCGAGAAAAGCCCGTCCGTCGTGTTGCGTCCCATCTGCCCCGTGTTCGGGCGAAAGAAGCTTTCGAGTCTGAAGACGACCTTATTGCCGCCGCCGATGTCTTCTTGGCCGCGCACGCCCCAGTACGAGGTGGTCAAACCGCCGCCGCCCTCTTGGACAGTCCCCTGCTGTGCCGAACTCGTCTTCGCGTGATCGACATACATGCCGATCAGGCCGTACATCTGCACCGACGATGTCCCGGCGCCGGCTACCTGGGCGTGCGCGACCCCGCAGCAGAGGCACGCCGAAACGGCTGCGACGGCTTTCATTCGAACGGCTAAATTGGCTCCGAACCTGTGGGCATGCTGCATTGCCTGATCTCCTAAATTGGTTTTTGAGTGCGACATGTCCCACCGCGAGCATGCATGCGGGCATGCGCGGAGGGGGGCGTTGCGGGAAACGAGGGTGGGCAGTGAAATGCCCGATGCGCCTTATTCGCGCAAGGCGCTTTGGCCTTAGCGCATCACGCCCTTCGTTTCCGGCGTGAACAGGGCCGTGGCGAGATAGACGAGGCTGACCGCTGCATTGACGGCTGCCAGCGTCATCGGCAGGGTGCCGACTTGATTGGCGAGTAGGGAAACGAGCGTCGGCATCGAACCGCCGATCGCGAAGCCGATGTTCCAAGAGATCGCCGTACCGGTCGAACGGATTTCAGTCGGAAATCGTTCGTTGAGCACGATGAGCAGCGGCGCGTAGCAGAACGTGCCGATGGCGCTCAGTGCCGCCGTATAGAACGCGATCGCGCCGACGCCATGCGCGTCGCTGAGGCCGAGATACAGCGGAGGAATCGTCACTAGCGAAACGGCGCCGGACAGCAGCATGCCGCGACGGCGTCCGATGCGATCGGTCAGCGCGCCGGACAGCACCGACGCCACGATGACGCACAGGGCCGAGCCGCTCAGAATCAGGCCGAGCTCGGTGTGCGGGACATGGTTGACGATCTTGAGGAACGTCGGCAAGTAACCCGAGGTGAGATACGAGGAGCCGCCGCCGGTCAACGTCAGCAACACGCACCCGAGCGTCACACCGACAAAGCCGCCGCGGATCAGGCTGAGCGAGCCGCGGCGCGGGGCCTGCCCATGCTTGCGCTCGGCGGCCAGCGCAACCCATAGCGGCGATTCCTGCAACCGCGTGAACACGAACAAGCCGAGCAGCGAACTGGCGAGGCCCGAGAAGAACATGACGCGCCAGCCCCACTGTGCGAAATCCGGACCGGGAATCAAAGCGCTCACCAGCACGAAGACGAGCGAGGCGAAGAGCTTGCCGATGCCGGAGCCGCCGCCCGAAATGATGCCAGAGGCAAGGCCGCGGTGCGCGGGGCCGATCGACTCGGTGCCGAGGGTATGCGTCGCCGCGACCATGCCGCCCATGAATACGCCCTGAACCAGGCGCAGAAGAAGGAAGACCAGCGGCGCGGCGATGCCGATGGTCTGGTACGTCGGAATCAAGCCCATGAGGGCCGTCGAAAAGCCCACGCCTACCGAAGCGACGACCAGCGTCCGCTTGCGGCCGTGACGGTCCGAGTAGTGGCCGAAGACATAACCCCCGACCGGCCGCATCACCAAGGTGGCCGTGAAGGCGCCGTACACGGCCGCGAGCGAGAGCATCTGGTTGGACGAGTCGAAGAATGCATGGGCGAGGATTGGCGCGACGTAGAGCAGGATGAACAGGTCGAATAGATCGAACGCCCAGCCGAGGCAGGATACGGCGACAGCGTATGCCCTTTGCCGTGGCGCGAGGACAAGGCCGGATGCGTGAGCGGGCGGGGTTTGCACGAGGGGAGTCTCCTTATATTTTCGAATCGCTGAGCGGGAGCCCGATATGCGCTCCACGCCAATTTATGCCCGGCATCATCGCGCAACGGCGCTCGATATCCAAGGAAGTCGCCCATATAGCAGATATGCCGGACCGGCATATGCCCACGGCGCGCGACCGGGCAGGCCGCCGGGCGTCGATGCGGCGCTCCGGCCGCTTTCGCCCGTTCCTAGGCGAGGCGTCCGACCGCCTCGGGCCAGTACAGGCGCATCGGATTGTCCACCAGCAGCTTGCGCTGCAACTCGGCGGTCGGTGCGATGTGCGGGATGAAGTCCACCAGCAGGCCGTCGTCGGGCATGTGATCGACGAGATTCGGATGCGGCCAGTCGGTGCCCCACAGCACGCGCTCGGGAAATGCTTCGACGACGCGGCGCGCGAACGGCACGACGTCGCGATAGGCAGCGCTTTCGCCTTGGCGCGCGGGCGGTCCGCTGTGAGAAAGACGTTCAGGGCAAGTCACCTTCGACCAGACGTTCGTGTTTTCTTGCATGAAGCGCAGGAACAACCCGAACTCGGGGCCGTCGACCGGCTTGGTCACGTCGGGGCGCCCCATGTGATCGACGACCACGACGGTGGGCAAAGAGGTGAAGAAGTCCCACAGTTCTGGGAGATCGGGCGCCTCGAAGTAGATGACGACATGCCAGCCCAGCGGTGCAATGCGGGTGGCGATGTCCATCAACTCATCGGCGGGCGTGAAGTCGACGAGTCGCCTGACGTAGTTGAAGCGCACGCCGCGCACGCCGGCCGCATGCAGGCGCTGCAGCTGCGCATCGGTCGGTTTGCCGCGCAGTGTCGCGACGCCGCGGGCACGGCCCTCGGAACGTTCGAGCGCATCGACGAGCGCGCGATTGTCGGCGCCGTGGCAGGTGGCCTGCACGATCACGTTGCGCGCGAAGCCGAGATGGTCGCGCAGGGCGAACAGTTGCTCGCACGAAGCGTCGCACGGCGTGTATTTGCGCTCCGGTGCGTAAGGGAACCGCTCGCCTGGGCCGAACACATGGCAATGTGCGTCGACGCTCCCCGCGGGCAGCGCAAACCGGGGCTTCGACGGGTTCGCGTACCAGTCGAGCCATCCGGGGCTTTTTTCAAAAGGCATTGCTTTTCGTCCTTGTCGTTGCAGGCATCGGTCAATCGCGGTACCGATTATTGCGACGGCAAGGCCGTGATCCTAGGTGGCGGAGGCGCTAGCTGTTATGCCGGATCGTTATGGCGGCGCGCGCTCACGAGTTCGCGCAGCATAGCGCGGGCATGGCGCATGAGCGGCGTGGACGGCTTGAGCGCCGATGAGGCGAGGAACAGGCGGCTGCGAAGCTCCGGCCGCACTAGCGGCCGCACGCTGAAGGCCTCGGGGTTGCCGGAGCCGTGGACAGCGCCCGCGGGCAGCACGGCATGACCAAAACCGTGGCGCACGAGGTCGAGAATCGACGGCACGCCGGACACCTCCCAGTCGATCCGCAGGCGCAGTCCCGCCAAGGTGGCTTGGGCTTCCACGAGCTTGCGCACCGTGTGCGCGCGTTCGGGGATGATGAGTCGCAGATTTTGCAGGTCGGCAAAGACCACCGGCCCGCTCGGCTCGCCGGCGGGCCCGATGAGACACAGAGGCTCTTCCGACAACGGCTCGAGTTCGATGGCTTGATCTGCTTCGGCATTGAGCACGAGTCCCAGATCGACTCGGCCTGTCGTGATCCATTCGGCGATATGCGTCGATAGACCTTCGACGATGGCCAGCTTGGCTTTGGGCAGTTCGTCGCGGAAGCGTTTGACGAGCGGCAACGTTAGCAGACGCGCGGTGCTCGGCGGCAGCGCCAGCACGACGCGCCCCGTTGGCTCGTCGCGGCGCGCCTCGACATCGTCGACGGCCAGCGCGACGCGCTGCAGGATATCGACGCCGTGCTCGAACAGGCGACGGCCCGCCTCCGTCAAGGCTACGCCGCGCCCGTTGCGTTGCAGTAGGGAGCAGCGAAGCTCGGTCTCGAGCATGCGCACTTGGCGGCTTAGTGCGGGCTGCGCGATATCGAGAATGCGAGCGGCTTGGCTGAAGCTGCCGAGTTCGGCGACGCGGACGAAGTATTCGAGCTGCTTGAGGTTCATCGTGGCGGGCGGCTCAAGGGTAGCGCGGCGCGCAAGTGAGAGGCGGGCCGCCTGAGCCTAAGCCGCCGATGGTAGCCGAGCCGGATATGGGACGTCTAGCGTGGGCGGGTGGGGCGGGAGGAACGTATCCGGTTCAACGCGTCGCCTCATCAAGCCGACAACAAACTCCCGCTTCGCAACGGCGTGGCGCCGGCGATTCGCGCCACTTCCATGCCCGCCGTAGCGAAGCGCGTGCGATGGCGCGCGTATAAAACCCCCGCCGTCCCGCTCCTGATCGTTTCCACCCGATCGGTCAGCGGATCGACGATATCGGCCACTTCCTGGCCTTTTTCGATCCAAATACCGGCCGGCGTGCGAAATACGAGCACGCCCGAAATCGGTGCGATCAACGGCTCGGTGCCCGCCAGCGGCGTGGCTGGGAAAGCGAGCGGCGGCAGGTGCGCCGGTGTGCCGTCGATGAGCCCGCGTTGGGTCAGGTATTCGACGATCGCTTGCGAATCGTGTTCGGCGTGGGGGTACGACACGTCGGCTTGGCCGCGCAGTTCGACGGTGACCGAGATCGAACCGTTCGGAATCGGATAGCGGTGGCCGAAACGTGTACGCAACTCCGACCAGCAGAAGCTGTGAATTTCGTCGAACGGATTGCCGATCGAATTGAGCGCGAGCAGCGAGGCCTTTGCATCGAGGTAGCGGGCGAGCGGCTCCACGTCGTGCCACAGCTCGGGGTTCGTGTAGAGGTGCATGGCGCCTTCGAAGTCGCAATGCAGGTCGAGCACGATGTCGGCGTCGTACGAAAGGCGCTGCAGCGCCAAGCGCTGCGATTCGAGTTCGGTGCGCGGTTTTTGCGCATCGAGCGCTTCGCGCATGGCGCCGCGCACGGCGCGCAAATTGGCCTCGGGCTCGCCGGTCAGGAGACCTTCGACGCTCGGCATGACGAGCGCAGCCAGATCGTGGAAATTGCGGTTGAAGTTCGTTGCCGTGTTCGCTTCGAAGCGGCCGATCATCTGCCCGAGCACGTGCTGGTTGAGCCCGATCGGGTTCGGCACCGGCACGACCACGAATTCGGCGCGCAGTTTGCCGGCGGCTTCGAGCGCGGCCAGCTTACGGCGCAGCTCCCACGCGACGAGCATGCCCGGCAGTTCGTCGGCGTGCAGCGACGACTGCACGTAAACCTTCTGCCCGCCCGCGGGGCCGTAGTGAAAGCTCGTCAATGTGCGCTCGGTGCCGAGCGACGGGGAAATCAGAGGATGGAGCTTCTTTTGCATGGCGATTGGCGGCGCCGCTCAAGCACGCCGCGCAACGAGTGGACGATTTTCGATTGTACGTCCGCCGCCGCGTGGCGGCAGCCAAAACGTCATGGGGCGCACAAGTAAAAAAGCCCCGCTTCGTGCGAAGCGGGGCTTTCCGTATGACGGACGGGCGATAGACCCGTGGGCGATCAGCCCTTCGGTGCGACGTCGAAGTCGAAATACTTCTTCTCGATCTTCTTGTACGTGCCGTCCTTCATCATGCCGTCGATCGCGCCGTCGACTGCCTTCTTCAGGTCGGCGTCTTCCTTGCGCAGGCCCATGGCGGCGGCGCCGCTCTTGATTTCATCGCCTGCTTGCTCGAACTGCGCGCCACGCGGTTGCTTCAGGAAGCCGACTTCGGCCTGCACCTTGTCTTGCAAGGCGGCGTCGAGGCGGCCCGAGATCAAGTCTTGATAGACCTGGTCCTGGTTTTGATAGGGGACGACCTTCACGCCCTTCGATTCCCAGTTGTCCTTCGCGTATTTTTCCTGCGTCGTGCCTTGCTCGACGCCCACCGATTTGCCCTTGAGCGAATCAGCCGTCGGCTTCAAGCCCGAACCCTTCTTCGCGACCAGCGCGGTGGGCGTGTCGAACAGGGGCTTGGAAAAAGCGATTTGCTGCTCACGCTCCGGCGTGATCGTCATCGACGACAGCACGCCGTCGAACTTCTTGGCCTTCAGGCCGGGAATCATGCCGTCGAAGTCGTTTTCAACCCAGACGCATTTCGCGTGCAGGCGCTTGCAGATCTCGTTGCCGAGGTCGATGTCGAAGCCGACGAGCTTGCCGTCGGACGACTTGGATTCGAAGGGGGCGTAGCTCGCGTCGACACCGATGCGGATTTGTTTCCAGTCTTTGGCTTGCGCAACGCCGGCCGAAACAGCGAGCGTGGCGATGGTCACGGCGGCTAACAATTTTTTCACGTTGACTCCTCGAGTGGTTCGATCGACCCCGACACGACGGCTCGCGCGTCGAGGCGCCGTCCTGCCAGGCAGGCGGCCGGTGATTTTACAGGCTGCCGTAGGCCGGCAGCGCGGCGCACAGCATACCAAGCCAAAATAGGGCGTTGCTAGTAAAACACCGCTCGGCGACGAAATGCAACAGATCGATATTCACGCATTGCACGCTCAATCGAAGTCGCGGCATTGCGTCGCCGGTTTTCGAATCATTCCTCGAATGCCGATGGACGTTTCACATCGATTCAAAATGCTTCGACAAATCAATGTGTTAAATCGATTAACGACTTAAACGCCCATGCACAGGTACTTGACGACGACGTATTCGTCGATGCCGTAATGCGAGCCTTCTCGCCCGAGGCCCGATTGCTTCACGCCGCCGAACGGGGCGACTTCGTTCGAGATCAGGCCCGTGTTGATGCCCACCATGCCGTACTCGAGCGCTTCCGCCACGCGCCAGACCCGGCCGATGTCGCGGCTGTAGAAATAGGCGGCCAGGCCGAATTCGGTGTCGTTGGCGAGGCGCACGACTTCCTCGTCGCTGGAAAACTTGAACAGCGGTGCGACGGGGCCGAACGTCTCTTCCTTCGCGATCTTCATGGCCGACGTGACGCCGGTCAGCACCGTCGGTTCGAAGAAGTTATGGCCGAGTGCATGCCGCTTGCCGCCGGTAGCGATGCGGGCGCCCTTCGAAAGCGCATCATCGATATGCGATTCGACTTTCAGCAGGGCCGCTTCGTTGATGAGCGGGCCTTGCGTGACGCCGGGTTCGGTGCCTTTGCCGACCTTCAATTGCTGCTCGACGGCCGCGCGCAATTTGTCGGTGAAAGCTTCGTACACTTTTTCATGCACGTAGAAGCGATTCGCGCAGACGCAGGTCTGCCCGCTGTTGCGGTACTTCGAGGCGATGGCCCCCGTCACGGCCGCGTCGAGATCGGCGTCCTCGAACACGATGAAGGGGGCGTTGCCGCCCAGTTCGAGCGAGAGCTTTTTCACCGTCGACGCGCATTGCTGCATCAACAGGCGGCCGACACCCGTCGAACCCGTGAACGAAAGCTTGCGCACGAGCGCATTGCTCGTCATCTCGCCGCCGATCGCCTTCGGGTCGCCCGTGACGATGCTCAGCACGCCGGCCGGCACGCCCGCGCGCTCGGCCAGGACGGCCAGAGCCAGCGCCGAGAGCGGCGTGGCTTCGGCCGGTTTGACGACGATCGGGCAGCCGGCGGCCAACGCTGGACCGACCTTGCGGGTGATCATGGCGGCCGGGAAGTTCCACGGCGTGATGGCGGCGCAGACGCCCACCGGCTCTTTGACGACGACGAGCCGCTTGTCGGCGGTCGGGCTGGGAATCGTATCGCCGTAGACGCGCTTCGCCTCCTCGCCGAACCACTCGAGGAACGAGGCCGCATAGCCGATCTCGCCCTTGGCCTCGGCGAGCGGCTTGCCTTGTTCGGCGGTCATGATGGCGGCCAGATCATCGGCGTTGGCCATCATCAAGTCGAACCACTTGCGCAGCACCGCGGCACGCGCTTTCGCCGGCTGGGCGCGCCAGGCGGCCCATGCCTCGTTCGCCGCTTCGATGGCGCGGCGCGTCTCGGCCGCGCCCATTTGGGGTACGGTCGCCAGCACGCGGCCCGTGGCCGGATTGCGTACTTCGAAGGCGGCGCCGCTGTCGGCGTCCAACCAGTTTCCTGCGATGAATGCCTTCGTCTTCAGTAAAGACGGGTCTTTCAGGTCGATGGTTTCCACGTTCTGCATGTTCACTCCAACGGCGTCAATCGAAAGAATCGGAAGAATCGGAGAGCGTAAAAGCCAGCTTACGCCATCACGCCGACGCTTTCCTTCAACGCCTCTTCGAGCAGGCCCAGCGCTTCGTCGAATACCGCCGTTTCGATGGTGAGCGGAAACAGGAAGCGAATCACGTTGCCGTAGGTGCCGCAGGCGAGCAGCAGCAGGCCGCGCTCCAGCGCGCGCGCCTGCACGCGCTTGACGAACGCGGGGTCCGGCGTGCGCGTGCCGGGCTGCATGAACTCGGCGGCCACCATCGCGCCGGGGCCGCGCACGTCGGCCAGTTGCGGCACGTCGGCGCGCAGCGCTTCGAGGCGGGCCTTGAGCTGGTCGCCGAGCTGCGTGGCGCGCGCGCACAGGCCTTCTTCCTCGATCACGTCGAGCACGGCATGGGCCGAGGCGAGTGCGAGCGGGTTGCCGGCGTAGGTGCCGCCAAGCCCGCCGGGGGCCGCCGCGTCCATCAGATCGGCGCGACCGACGACGCCCGACAGCGGCATGCCGCCGGCCAGGCTTTTGGCCATCGTCGTCAGATCGGCGGCGACGTCATAGTGCTCCATGGCAAAAAGCTTGCCCGTGCGCGCAAAGCCCGTCTGCACTTCGTCGGCGATGAGGACGATACCGTGTTCGTCGCACAGCCGGCGCAGGCCGCGCACGAAATCGGCCGGCGCAACGTAGAAACCGCCTTCGCCTTGGACCGGCTCGAAAATGATCGCGGCGACGCGGCTCGCTTCGATATCCGCTTTCAGCAGCGTTTCGATCGCGCGCAGGGAATCGGCCGTCGACACGCCGTGGAGCGCGTTAGGGTACGGCGCGTGATAGACGTCCGCGGGGAACGGCCCGAAGCCGATCTTGTACGGGGCCACTTTCCCGGTCAGCGCCATGCCCATCAGCGTGCGGCCGTGGAAGCCGCCCGAGAAGGCGATGACGCCGGGGCGGCCGGTCGCGGCGCGCGCGATCTTGACGGCGTTTTCGACGGCTTCGGCGCCGGTCGTGAAGAACGCCGTCTTCTTCGGGAATGCACCGGGCGCCCGCGCATTGATCTTTTCGGCCAGCTCGACGTACGATGCGTACGGCACGATTTGATAGGCGGTGTGCGTGAAGCGCTCGAGCTGCTCGCGGATCGCGGCGACGACCCGCGGGTGGCGATGGCCGGTGTTGAGCACGGCGATACCCGCGGCGAAATCGATGAAGCGGCGGCCCTCGACGTCCCACAGCTGCGCGTTTTCGGCGCGCTGCGCGTAGAAGTCGCACATGACGCCCACGCCGCGCGGCGTGGCTGCGTTCTTACGGGCTTGCAGGTCGGCATTCTTCATGGGGTTCTCCTCGTCGTGCCTGATCGGTGATGGCGTGGAAGGCGGGAACGCCGTCCAACTCGGTTAGGGCGACTATAGCCAGCTTTGGCTCTTAGCTTCAGAGCCATTTTCGCTGCAACCATGGGGCCACTTTTGCTCGAGGAGAGTGGTGTGAAGGCGCTGAAGCCCCGGCGCTCATGGGCTCTTCGTCAAAGTCGAATCAAGACGGCGCCGGCCGTCACGAGCGCGCAAGCCGCGATACGACGGGCCGTCAACGATTCCCGCAGGCACAGCCAGCCGATCAGCACGGCGAAGATCGAACTTAGTTCGCGCAGCGCGGACACCATCGCGATCGGCAAATAACGGTAGGCGAAAACGATCAGCGTATAGGCGGCGAGGGCCAGCGCGCCGGCCAGCATGCCTTTGGCGGCCTCCGCCCGCGAGGCGAACAGCCCTCGCATACCGCCGCGAAGGGCCGCGACGAGGATGAACTGCGGCACGTTCCAGATCAGATAGACCCACGCGATGTACGAAAAGGCATTGCCGGCCGCGCGCACGCCCATGCCATCGACGACCGAGTAGGTCGCGATCAGAAGCCCGGTCAGCAAGGCGTAGGGCACGCTCTCTCCCGAGAAGCGCAAGTTGCGCTTGAAGGCGAGCGACATGATGCCGAGAGAAACGCAAGCGACGCCCGCGACGGCGGTCGGATGCAGCGTTTCGCCAGCGAATATTGCTGCGAGTAGGCAGACGACCAGCGGCGAGAGCCCGCGCGCGATCGGATAAATCTGGCCGAATTCGCCGGCGCGGTAGGCCCGGATCAAGGCGAGACAGTAAGCGCACTCGAGCACGGAAGAGGCGGCGATGTAGGGCCAGCTCGCCCGGGCGGGCGCCGGCAACAGCGCCACGCCCAGAAGGCCGACGGCAAGGTACGGAACCGACATCGCGCCGAGCAGCGACACGCGATCGCCGCTCAAATGAAGGAAGGCGTTCCAACTCGCGTGCATGAGCGCGGAGACGAGCACGAGGGCGATGACGGCAGCTTGCATTCGAAGCGGTTTCCTGCGTGAGAAGGAAAAAGAGCGCGAAAGAGCGGCGAATTGGCCGAGGGCGCAATCGAGCGCGCGATTATCTCAGACGTAAATGACAATCGTTGTGGGATTCACGTCGGCCCTTAGCCCGTTCGTACGCCGCATGAAAAACGTGCGGACGACGTCCTTCGAACGGCCGAAATCGGCCTATATTGAGTAAGTCTTCCGCCGTGCCGGCCGCACGCTCTTACCTCGACGCTCGGGTTGCAAGCGATGACCGCCGTTCTTCCTTCGTTGCCCGAGACCACCTTCGCAGAGTACGAAGCGCTCAAGACCATCCTGGATGCGGGCAGCCGACGCATGACGGTGCGCACCGTTTGCGAAGTCAGTGCGGGCGGCAATCGATTTCCGATTCACGTCGCTACCATCGGCTCGCTCGACCCGCAAGCGCCCGCCATCGGGTTTTTCGCCGGCATTCACGGCCTCGAGCGCATCGGTACGCAATTGCTGCTCGACTACATGCGCGCCTTGATCGGGCGGCTCGAGTGGGACGCGCTGCTGCACGATCAGCTCAGCTCGATTCGCCTCGTTTTCATGCCCATCGTCAACCCCGGCGGCATGTGGGCGATGACGCGATCGAATCCCAACGGCGTCGATCTCATGCGCAACGCGCCGCAAAACGCGGACGGCCGCGTGCCCTTTCTGGCCGGCGGACAGCGGATCGGGCCGTGGCTGCCTTGGTATCGCGGCGCGAGCGGGGCGCCCATGGAGGCCGAGGCCGCAACGCTCTTGCGCGTAGTCGAGGAGGAGCTGATTTCGCGGCCGCTCAGTTTCGCGCTCGATTGCCACTCCGGCTACGGCTTTCGTGACAGCATCTGGTTTCCTTACGCGAAGTCGACAAAACATATCCCGCACTTGCCCGAGATGTTCGTACTCAAGGCGATGTTCGAGCAAGCGCACCCGCACCATGGCTATTTGTTCGAACCGCAGAGCATGCAATATCTCGCGCATGGCGATCTGTGGGACTGCGCCTACGACAAGAGCCGCGCGCCTTCGATCTTTCTGCCGATGACGCTCGAACTCGGCTCTTGGCTTTGGATCAAGAAGAACCCTTTGCAGATCTTGCGGCGCGAAGGCATGTTCAATCCCATCAAGGCGCACCGGACCGAACGCGTCCTGCGCCGCCACACGAACTTGCTCGATTTTCTGGCGCGTGCGGCCTACGCCTCGCCGCGCTGGCTGCCGCGCGAGCCCAGCCGTCAGCAGATCATGACGCGCGCCGTCGAGCATTGGTACCGCAGGCGGCGTGCATGAGCGCATGGATTTTGCTGCGCGGTCTGACGCGAGAATCAGGACATTGGTCGCATCTTCGTGAGCATTTACGCGCTGCCGGCATCGAGGGCGATATCGTCTTTGCCGATTTGCCGGGCAGCGGTCGCCATGTGCTCGACCGTGCGCCGTTGGAGATGGGCCCGACGACCGACTTCGTTCGCGCCCGGTTGTCGGCGGCCGGGCACGCGCCGCCGTACCGCCTCATCGCGCTGTCGCTCGGCGCCATGGTGGCCGTCGACTGGGCGCAGCGCTTCCCCGAGGAGATCGAGGCGCTCGTGCTCATCAATACGAGTATGCGGCGCTATAGTGGGCCGTTCGAGCGTCTGCGGCCGGGCGCATGGCCCGCCATCGTGCGTATCGCTCGACATTGGGGGACGCGTTCCATCGAGGGCTCGGCGTCGGTCGAAAGGCGCAACGTCGAGACGATGATTCACGCTTTGACCTGTGCGCGCACCGATACGCGCGACACGGACGTGTCAGCATGGACCGAGATCTTCGAGCGCGCCCCGCCCGCGCGAGCGAATGCGCTACGACAGCTCTGCGCGGCCGCGCGGTTTCGGGGCGCGCCGCTTGCGCCGCATTGCCCGACGCTTTTATTGGCCTCGCGCGCCGACGCGCTCGTGCATCCCGCTTGCTCGGCGAAGCTCGCGGCTGCGTGGGGCGCGGCGATCAGGGAGCATCCCTGGGCCGGCCACGATCTTGCTCACGACGATCCGGTATGGCTTGCCGAAACGATCGCGGCGTGGGTGGGGAATGCCTTGGCTGTCGCCGCCCCGCCTACGAGCGCATAATCGCTCACGCGGCCGAGCAGGCCGAGCCGGTCTGGCTGCGCCGACCTGTGCACACAAAACATCCAAGCATCGTCACCCGCCGCGGAGGGCACCATGCTAGCGAATAACGAAGAAGCCGTCGCCCATCTGCTCGCCGACGTCGTCGAGTACGCACGAGGGCGATGGCCGCAAGCCTCGTTCGCGCCGCTCGAGTCGTTCCTGAGCTTCTACTACGAACTCGTCGACGCACAAGATCTGCAAAGCCGCGCCATTGCCGATCTGTACGGCGCCGCCATGGCGCACTGGCAGACGGCGCAGCGGTTCTCGCCGGGCACGGCGGCGCTGCGCGTCTACAACCCCGTGCTCGACGAACACGGATGGCATTCGGATCACACCGTCATCGAGATCGTCAACGACGACATGCCTTTCCTCGTCGATTCGGTGACGATGGAGGTCAATCGCTGCGGCCTCACGCTGCATTCGGCGATTCACCCCGTCTATCGCGTCTGGCGCGATGCGCAAGGCGCGATCGAGCGGATCGAGCCCGGCGGGGCGAACGGCGACGATGCCGCGATGGGCGCCTCGCGGCTCGAATCGTTCATTCACTTCGAGGTCGATCGCTGCAGCGAAGCTTCGAAATTGGCGCAGCTTCGGACCGGCATCGCGCGCGTCTTGGCCGACGTACGCGCGGCTGTGGAGGATTGGCCGAAGATGCAGGCCGTGGCCAAGGACACGATCAAGGCGCTCGCCGCGCGCGGCGAGTCCAGCGACGAAGCGTTCGAGGCGCGGGCCTTTCTCGAGTGGATGGTGGCCGATCATTTCACGTTTTTGGGCCTGCGCGACTACGCGCTCGTGCAGCACGAAGGCGAATTCGCGCTGCGCGGCGTGACGGGCACGGGCGCGGGAATCCTGCGCGAAAGCCAGCGCGATGCCGATGCGCAGGAATTGACGCCGTTGCCGCGCGCGGCGGGTGAGATCATCGATGAAGCCATGCCGATCTTTCTCACGAAGGCCAACTCGCGGGCGACGGTGCATCGGCCCGGCTATCTGGACTACGTGGGCGTCAAACTGTTCGGTCCGGACGGCAAGCTCGTCGGCGAGCGGCGCATTCTAGGGTTGTATACGTCCACGGCCTACACGGGCTCGATCAACGATATTCCGATCGTTCGACGCAAGTGCGCGAACGTGGTTCGGCGCGCGGGCTTTCTCGCGAAGGGACATTTGCACAAGTCGCTCGTCACGGTGCTCGAACAGTACCCGCGCGACGAGCTGTTTCAAACGAACGAGGACGAGCTTTACGACATCGCCCTAGGCATCCTGCGTCTGCAAGAGCATCAGCGCACGCGCTTGTTCGTGCGGCGCGATCGCTTCGAGCGTTTCGTCTCATGCCTCGTATTCGTCGCGCGGGAGAAGTACAACACCGACTTGCGGCAACGCATCGCCAAGCTGCTCGGCGGCGCATTCAACGGCACGAGCGTGGAGTTCACGCCACTGCTGTCGGAATCGCCGCTCGCGCGGATTCACATCGTCGTGCGCACGACGACAGGCGTGCTGCCGGAAGTCGATACGCAAGAGCTCGAAGCGCGGCTCGTGCAGGCGACGCGGCGCTGGCAGGACGACCTCGCCGATGCGTTGCTCGAGCGTTTCGGCGAGGAGGACGGCAACCGGCTGCTGCAGCGCTACGGCGATTCGTTCCCGGCCGGCTATCGGGAAGACTACGTTGCGCGGACGGCCGTGCGCGACATCGAGTTGATCGAAGCGGCCGAGCGCAGCGCATCGCTGTCGATGAACCTCTATCGGCCGATCGAAGCGTCTGCACGGGCGTTCCGATTCAAGGTGTATCGCGTCGGACAATCGATCGCGCTGTCGCGCAGCTTGCCGATGCTCGAACATCTGGGGGTGCGCGTGGACGAGGAGCGCCCCTACCTCATCGAGCCGCCGGGGGCGGCCCCCGCTTGGGTGCACGACTTCGGTCTCGAGCTGACCGATGATGTCGAGTTCGACATCGAGCGCGTGAAGGCGCTGTTCGAGGAAGCGTTCGCGCGGGTCTGGGCCGGCGAGGTGGAAAACGACGACTTCAATCGGCTCGTGCTGCGCGCCCAGCTAGCCGCGCGGGAAGTCTCGATTCTGCGTGCGTACGCCAAATATTTGCGTCAAGTCGGCTCGACGTTCAGCGATGCCTATATCGAGCGCGCGGTGACCGGCAATCCGGCGCTCGCGCGCGGGCTCGTGGATTTGTTCCTCACCCGCTTCGACCCAAGCCTGGGCCCCGCGCGCGCGACGCGCACGGATGAGCTTTTGCGCGGTATCGAAGCCGCGCTCGATCAAGTGCCGAATCTGGACGAAGACCGCATCTTGCGGCAGTTCCTCGGCGTGATCAGCGCCACGGTTCGAACGAATTACTTTCATCGCGACGGCAATGGACAGCCGTTGCCGTACCTTTCGTTCAAGCTCGATCCGTCGCGCGTGCCGGGGCTGCCCGAGCCCAAGCCGATGTTCGAGATCTGGGTGTATTCGCCGCGCGTCGAGGGCGTGCATCTGCGCGGCGGGCGCGTCGCGCGCGGCGGGCTGCGCTGGTCCGATCGGCGCGAGGATTTCCGCACCGAAGTGCTCGGGCTCATGAAGGCGCAGATGGTGAAGAACACGGTCATCGTGCCCGTGGGATCGAAGGGCGGATTCGTCGTCAAGAATCCGCCGGCGGGCGGTGATCGCGAAGCGGTGATGCGTGAGGGAATCGCCTGCTATCAGACGTTTTTGCGCGGGCTGCTCGATGTGACCGACAATCGCCAAAGCGGGGCGATCGTCGGTCCGCCCGACGTCGTGCGGCACGACGGCGACGATCCCTATCTCGTCGTCGCGGCCGATAAGGGCACGGCCACGTTCTCCGATTATGCGAACGCCATCGCGCGCCAATACGGCTTTTGGCTCGACGATGCCTTTGCCTCGGGCGGATCCGTCGGCTACGACCACAAGAAGATGGGCATCACGGCGCGCGGCGCATGGGAATCGGTCAAGCGCCATTTCCGCGAGATGGGCGTCGATACGCAGACGACGGACTTCACCGTGGTCGGCGTGGGCGACATGTCGGGCGACGTGTTCGGCAACGGCATGCTGCTCTCGCGCCATATCCGCTTGGTCGCGGCGTTCGATCATCGGCACATCTTCCTCGATCCCGATCCGGACCCCGCCGTGAGTTTCGCCGAGCGCGAGCGCATGTTTGCCCTGCCGCGCTCGAGCTGGGCGGACTACGATCACGCGAAGATTTCGGCGGGCGGCGGCATCTTTCCGCGCACGGCCAAGGCGATTCCTGTTTCGCCCGCCGTGCAGGCCGTGCTCGGGATCACGGCGACGTCGCTCCCGCCGAACGAGTTGATCCGCGCGATCCTGCTCGCGCCCGTCGATCTGCTCTATAACGGCGGCATCGGCACCTACGTGAAGGCGACGCGCGAAACGCACGCACAGGCGGGCGACCGCGCGAACGACGGCGTGCGCGTGAACGGCGCCCAATTGCGCGCGAAGGTCGTGGCAGAGGGCGGCAATCTGGGTCTCACCCAATTGGGGCGCATCGAGTATGCGCAAAAGGGCGGACGGATCAATACCGATGCGATCGACAACTCGGCCGGCGTCGATTGCTCCGACCACGAGGTCAACATCAAGATTCTGCTTGGACTCGTCGTGGCCGACGGCGAGATGACCGAAAAGCAGCGCAATGCGCTGCTCGCGGAAATGACCGATGAAGTGGGCTTGCTCGTGCTGCGCGACAACTATCAGCAGACGCAGGCGCTTTCGATTGCGGGGCGCCGAGCGCCCGAACTGCTGGAAGCCGAAGTGCGGCTCATGCGCTCGCTCGAGCGCGCGGGCCGATTGAATCGGGCGATCGAATTCCTGCCGAACGACGACGAGATCGCCGAGCGGCAGGCGGCAAAGCTTGGCCTCACGTCCCCCGAACGAGCCGTGCTCCTGGCCTACAGCAAGATGTGGCTCTACGACGAGCTGCTCGATTCGAGCCTGCCCGAAGATCCGCTCGTGGCCGACATGCTGCGCGATTATTTCCCGACCCCGCTGCAGACGCGCTTTGCCGCCGCGGCCGCGCGGCATCCGCTCAAACGCGAGATCCTCGCCACGCACCTGGCCAATGCGCTTATCAACCGCGTGGGCTGCGACTTCGTGCATCGTCTGCGGGAGGAGACCGATGCGAAGGCGAGCGACATCGTCCATGCGTGCATCGTGGCGCGGGACGTGTTCGACATCGACGACATCTGGCTGCGCATCGATGCGCTCGACAATCGCGTCGCCGATGACGTGCAGGCGCGGATGTTCGTCGACGTTGCGAGACTCATGGAGCGCGCGGCGCTTTGGTTTCTGCGTCAGCTTCAGACTGCCCAGATCGGGCGCGACAGCGAGGGCGTGCGCGCGCTCATCGAGCGTTGCCGCGACGCGGCCGCGCGGCTGGGCCCGCGCTTGCCGACGTTGTTGCCGAGCGCTGAACTCGAAGCGCTGGATGCGCGCCGGCGCGAGCTGGAGGAGGCGGGCGTCGATTCCGAGCTGGCCGCGCGCGTCGCGAGCGGAGACATCTCGGCGTCGATCCTCGACGTGGCCGACGTGGCGGCCAGCGCCGCGCGACCGCTCGAACTCGTGGCAAGCGTCTACTTCGAACTCGGCACGATGCTCGATTACGGCTTCATCGGCGAGCGCGCGAGCGCCTTGCCCACGCACACGCATTGGGACATGCTGGCGCGCGCCGCGGCGCTGGCCGAACTGGCGCGCCTGAAGCGCACGCTGACGGCGAGCGCGCTCGCGCACGGGCCGGAGCGGGCGAGCGCCGATGCGATCGCGGCGGCTTGGCGCGAGCATCGCGCTCCGCAGTTGGAGCGCTTCGCGCAACTGGTGGCCGAGCAACGTGCGTCGGGCGGCGCGAGCTTGTCGATGCTGCTCGTGCTCGTGCGTGAAATGGCCGTTTTGGAAAGAGGATGACGAAGGCATGAACGATCGAAACGACGGGGCCGCAGCGCCTTCACCGGCCGCCGCGGCCCCGCGCCTGACGAGCTTGTCCCATGGCGGCGGCTGCGGCTGCAAGATCGCACCGGGCGTGCTGGCCGAACTGCTGGCGACGCAGCCCGCGCATTCGCCGGTTGCCGCGTTCGCCGATTTGCTGGTCGGCCGCGAGACCGCCGACGATGCGGCCGTCTACCGCCTGAACGCCGAGCAGGCGATCGTCGCGACGACGGATTTCTTCATGCCGATCGTCGACGATCCCTACGATTTCGGTCGCATTGCGGCGGCCAATGCGCTGTCCGACCTTTATGCGATGGGCGCGCGCCCGATCCTTGCCCTCGCGCTCGTGGGCATGCCGATCAACGTATTGTCGCGCGAGACGATCGCGGCCATCCTGCGCGGCGGGGAAAGTATCTGCCTCGAGGCCGGCATTCCCGTGGCGGGCGGACATTCGATCGATTCGGTCGAGCCGATCTACGGATTGGCGGCGCTCGGCATCGTGCATCCCGAACGCGTGAAGCGCAATAGCACGGCGCGAGCGGGAGATGTGCTCGTGCTCGGCAAGCCGCTCGGTGTCGGCGTACTGTCCGCCGCGCTCAAGAAGGGCGAACTGGACGGTGCCGGCTATCGCGCGATGATCGACGCCACGACGCGGTTGAACCGGCCGGGCATCGCGCTCGCGGACATGCCCGGCGTGCATGCGTTGACGGACGTGACGGGGTTCGGGCTGCTCGGCCATACGCTCGAGTTGGCACGCGGAGCGAGTAGCGGCATTCGTCTACGTTATGACGAATTGCCCTGGCTGGCGGGCGTTGAGTCATTAGCGGCGCGAGGCATCGTCACGGGCGCGTCGGCGCGCAATTGGGCGTCGTACGGGGCCGAGATCGAACTCGACCCGGCGTTGCCGGCCGTGGCACGAGCATTGCTCACCGATCCGCAGACATCGGGTGGTCTGCTCGCCGCATGCGCGCCTGAGACAGTCGACGAAGTGCTCGCCTGCTTTCGCGCCGAAGGTTTCGATCGCGCCGCGGTCATTGGAGAAGTCATTGGCGGCGCGCCGCGCGTGGTCGTGACGTAACGATCGCTGCCGCATTCGGGCATATCGAGGGGATCGTTTGGGCGGGAATGAAGTCAGATGGGGATCGAGCGAGCGGCGGCACGACTGCTAAGCTCGCGATTCGTCATGGCCGTTTCTTGCTTACGTCTCTATGCGCAAATTTTTGCTCGCAAGTCTCCTATTGTTGTCGTTTTGCTTCTCTACCGCGCAGGCGGCGCCGGCCTCGGCGCCCACCGCGCCCGAGCCGAGTTCCAACCCCTCCACCGTCGTTTTGACGCCCGAGCAGGCTAAACGGGCGCTGCAGGTGCTGGGCGACCCGAAATCGCGCGGGCAAATGGAGGATACGCTTCGGGCCATCGCGGCCGCGGGCGCGCTCGCGACGCCGCCCGCAGCGAGCGCGCCCGCGGCCGCTCCGGCCAGCGGCGCGTCGGCGGTGCTGTCGGCCATCGCATCGAACGGGCTCGTTTCACAGGTGTCGCATCAAATCGTCCACACGCTTCGCGAGGTCGGCACTTCATTGCGGCGCTCCGCGGGCGCTTTGCTCGACGTGCGTTCCGTGCGCGCCTGGTGGCGCTACGAAATGACGAGCAACGAGGGGCGCGCCCAACTCGAGCATCTCACCTGGACGATCGTGGCGACGCTGATGCCGGCCTGGCTCGTCGCCTGGCTTTTGGCGTGGCTGCTGCGTAAGCGGATCGCGGCGCTGGCGACGGGGCGCACCGAGGATGGAGCCGCGATCGATGCGAATGCGGGTAGCGGGGGCGCCAACGCCGATGCCGGAACCCCTTCCGATGCCAGCACCAATGCTCAGGCCGATGCAGCCGTCCGGCAGCTCAACGCAAACGTGCCCGCGACGAGCATCGACGAGGCCGCATTGCGCGCCGCACGCAGTCAACGCAATGCAGCGCACGCTGGGCAGCACTGGTCGCTGCTGCAGCGTTTGCCGTTCGCGTTGCTGCATACCTTGCTGAAGACGCTGCCGCTGGCGGCGTTCGTCGGCGTGGCGTTTCTGGCCATGTCGTGGTTGACCGACGACGGGACGCCAGAGGCCGATGTCATCGAAACCATCATCGAAATCTTCGCGGTTGCGCGGGCCGTCGTGCTCGCTAGCGGGTTCTTGTTCGCTTGCGAAGCGCCCAGACTGCGGATGCTGCCGCTCGGCGACGTGTGGGCATGCTTCGGCGAGCGCTGGGTGATGCGCCTCGCTGTCGTGCTCGGCATCGGCGTCGCATTGGCGGAGACGCCCGTGCCGCTCGGCCTGACCGATGCCGCCCATATGGGCATCGCAAAGGCTGTTGCGCTGGTCGGTCATTTGATGATCGCGGCGCTCATCTTGGAGATTCGCCGGCCTGTGCGCGATTGGATCAGATCGAAGTGCGCGCAATCGCGCGCGTTCCGGTTCCTGATGAACTGGCTTGCGGACGTGTGGGCCGTGGTGGCCGTGTTCCTCGTCATGGCGCTCTGGTTCATTTGGGCGCTCGACGTGCGCAACGGCTACCAGGCGCTGCTCGAACATGGCGGTTTGTCGCTGCTGATTCTCGTCGGTGCGCGGGTTGTCGCCATCGTTACGTTCGGCGTGCTCGGCCGTATCTTCAAGCCGCGCGAGGGCGAAAAGGCCTCGATCGCGTTGCTGCGCGCGCAGCGTTACTACTCGGTGCTGCGCCGCTTGGTGTGGCTCGTCATTCTCCTGGCGGCGGCCGCGCTGATCCTGCGGGTTTGGGATATTCACGTTTGGCGTTTCTTCTCCGGCAGCTTCATCGGCCGCCGGCTCGTATCGGCGTGCGCGACGATCGCGGTCGCGGCGTTCATCGCGCTGCTCGTTTGGGAGGTCATCAACGTATCGATCGAACGCCGTCTGCATCGATGGACGGATGCCGGCGATCTCATGCGCGCGGCGCGCCTGCGCACCTTGCTGCCGATGCTGCGCACGACGCTGCTTGTGGGCATCGGGCTGGTCGTCGGGCTGACCGGGCTGAGTCAACTGGGCGTCAACATCGGCCCGTTGCTCGCCGGCGCGAGTATCTTCGGCGTGGCGCTCGGCTTCGGCTCGCAAAAGCTCGTGCAGGATTTCATTACGGGGATGTTCCTGCTGATGGAAAACGCCATGCAGGTGGGCGATTGGGTCACGCTCGCAGGCGTATCCGGAACCGTCGAGTATTTGTCGATTCGCACGGTGCGCTTGCGGGGCGGCGACGGTGCGCTCCATACGGTGCCGTTCAGTTCGGTATCGACGGTGACGAATTCGAACCGCGGGCTCGGTAATGCGGCGGTCAAGGTCAGCATCGCTTACGGGCAGGACATCGAACTCGCTGTCGGCACGCTGACCGAGATCGGGGCGCAACTGCGCCAAGACCCGAAGTTCAAGGACGGCATCGTCAACGATTTCAGCTTCTGGGGCGTCGATCAGGTGGACGGCTCGATGGTGACGCTGCTCGGCCAGCTTCAATGCCGCGATACGGCACGTTGGCCGATTCAGCGAGAATTCAATCGGCGTATCGCTGAAACGTTCCGCGAGCGCGGCATCGTTATCGCCAATCCGCTGCGCAATGTCCTCGTTCCGGGCGAAGGCGCCAAACCGGGCGATGTCGAAGATAAAAGCAACGAGGGCGAAGCGAAGGTACGCGAGGACGGCGACGAGCACGCCGTAAAAAACGAGCAAGCGAACGAAAGGGCCGAGCCCGGCAAGCCTTCCGCCGAAAAATGACGACTCGATGACGGGCGATGGGCGTCCCTCTATACTGACGCGCGCAGTACCAGCATCAGCGAGCGGTTCTCTTAAACAAGTTATTACGAATCAAAGGAACGCCCATGCTTACTCGCACCATTTTGTCGATCGGCGCCGTCGCGCTGACGGCCTGCGCGGCCACGGCCTCGAGCGCGCAGGACAACGACGCCGCCTTTGCCGAATCCGGCGTGCACGGCCGGCACGTCAAAGTCATGATCATTTCGATGTTCGCGCCGGAAGGGCAAGTTTGGCTCGATCATCTCGGCCCATGGCAATCGATTCCCGTCGCCGGGCTTTCCCCCGACTATCCGGACGTCCACTGCAACAAGCAGGATATTTGCGTGATGACGACGGGCATGGGCCACGCGAACGCGGCCGCCTCGACCATGGCGCTGACGTTCTCGCCGCGCTTCGACCTGCGTCATACCTATTTCATGATCGCGGGCATCGCCGGCATCGACCCGGCTCAAGGCACGCTCGGCTCCGCGGCCTGGGCGAAGTACCTCGTCGATTTCGGGATTCAATGGGAACTCGACGCGCGCGAAATTCCGCCGGGTTGGACCACCGGCTATCTCGGCATCAATACGACGAGTCCTGACCAAAAGCCGCCGCTCGACTACAAGACGGAAGTGTTTCAACTCAACGCGAAACTGGCCGATGCGGCCTACGCATTGTCGCGCAACGTCGTGCTGACCGACAGCGCGCAAGCGCAAGCGGCACGCGCGAAGTTCAGCTACGCGCCCGCGAATCAGCCGCCTTCGGTCATCCAATGCGACACGCTGGCCGGCGACACCTGGTTCTCAGGCACCGATTTAGGCCAGCGCGCACGCGACTGGACGAAGATCATGACCGACGGCAAAGGCACCTACTGTACGACGCAGCAGGAAGACAACGCGACGTTCGAAGCATTGACGCGCGCCGCGAATGCGCACCGCGTCGATCTTTCGCGCGTGGCCGTATTGCGCTCGGGCTCGGATTTCGATCGGCCGTACGCCGGCCAGACGAGCGCCGACAATCTGCTCAATTACCAAGCGCAGGGCGGCTTCCCGCTGGCGATCGCGAACTTGTACTTGGCGGGCAACCCGCTCGTGCAGGAAATTGCGACGCATTGGGGCGAGTGGCGCAGCGGCGTGCCGCAGCACTGATCTCGTCAGCCGCGGCGGCGCTCGGCCGCCGCGGTTCGAACGGCATCCAAACTGGCGTGTCGCTGTCCCAATGATCGAGCACGGAAGTCGATACGTCGAACATTTAGGTGTCCTCAGTTTTGACGTGCGGCTTAATTACTGTCCGGCGCGAGCCAGCTCGACGCGAGCGCCGGCGGCGTCGCTCAGCGCCACGCGCGCTGCTTGCGTCTGGCCGGCCAAGCTCAGGGCGGGATAGCTTTGCTTGTTCATCGAGGGCAAGCTGCCGTCGCGTTGCGCGGCGACGATCTCGGCGCGAACTTCCGCGCGCGTCTTGGTGCTCTTGCCTACCCAGGAAGAATCTTGATACGTGCCGTTATGGCCGATGCCGCCGTCGGCAAATGCGGCCGTGCTGGCGAAAAGGGAAACGAAAAGGGCGGCTGCGAGAGTGCGCTTCATGATGTGCTCCTGTCTTTATCGGTGCGACGCCGGTGATCGGCGTCGCGACAGGAGCAAATGTAGGCTTCCGCGAAATCAGGATAAACCCGCGTTTCGCGAAATGATTTGTCGCCGTGGCAAAACAATCGAAATCAGGCGACCCACTCGGTGAGCACGGGCGTGTCGAGCATCGGCGCGCTCTCTCGATCTTCCGGCGTTCGCTTGCTGCACGGCGTGTCCAGACTCTGCCGTCCGCTGAGCAGCGGGCAGCGATCGAACACTTCAGCCACCCAATCGACGAACACGCGCACTTTCGGCGACAGATGGCGGCTATGCGGGTAGACCGCCGAAATCGGCATCGGCAGCGGCTTCCATTCGGGCAGCACCTCTTTGAGCGCGCCCGAACGCAGATGCTGCAGCACCATGAACAGCGGCGGCTGGATGAGGCCGAAACCTTCCACGGCGCAGGTCACGTAGGCATCGGCGTCGTTGACGGATACCGAGCCCGGCATTTTCACCTCGACTTCCTTGCCGTCGACGAGGAACGACCAATTGATGATCCGGCCCGTGCGGCTCGAGAAGTAATTGATGGCCTGGTACTGCATCAATTCTTCGAGCGTGCGTGGGACGCCCGCTCGCTCGAGGTATTCGGGAGAAGCACAGGTGACGCCTTCGAACAGGCCGATGCGTCGCGCGACGAGCGACGAATCCTGCAGCGCGCCGACGCGAATGACGCAATCGACGCCTTCCTGGAGCAAGTCGACAGGCCGATCGGAGAAACCGAGCTGCAGGTCGATATCCGGGTAGCGCGAATGGAATTCGCACAGCGCGGGAATGACGATCGTGCGGCCGATCGAGCCCGGCATATCGACGCGCAGTTTGCCGTGCGGTTTCTTGCTGCCGTTTTGCAGGCTGCTTTCCGTCTCGTCGACATCCGCCAAAATACGTACGCAGCGTTCATAATAAGCGGCGCCGTCGGGCGTCAAACTGAGCCGCCGCGTCGTGCGGTGCATGAGCCGCACACCCAGGTACGCCTCGAGGTTCTGAATGATGGTCGTGACCGATGCGCGCGGCAGATCGAGCGTCTCCGCGGCCTTCGTGAAGCTGTTCGTGTCGACCACACGCGTGAACACTTGCATGGCCTGAAGCCGATCCATTGCCGTTCTCCGAAACAAAATGATCCACTGCTCGCCGGCGCCAACGCTTGCGCCGAGCATCCCAACTAATGAGAACAGAACAATTGTTCGGGCGCAGTGAATTGTGTTGCCGGATTATAGGCATTTATCCGAAAGTCTGCCGAACCGACAATTCGCACCATCGTGAAACTGTCGCGCCTTGCGCGTTCGATCATGCGAACTACGCATTCCCGTGGGCTTTCCGCGGGGTCGCCTTGGGCCACTTCGTCGCTCGAGGTCAACGAACTGCAGATTGCAGGATATGAGAGCAATATCCGGTTACGGCTTTATCGCCGGGCCGGCTTACGCTCATTGCCGGTCATGCTTTATTTTCATGGGGGCGCATTCGTAGGCGGATCGCTCGACGATGCCGATATTGCCGCTCGGCATTTCGCCGAACATCTTTCGGTATTGGTCATATCCGTAGGTTATTCGCTCGCGCCCAAGCATCCGTTTCCGGCCGCGCTCGAAGATGGCTATCGGACGGCGCGCTGGGCCGAAGGGGCGGGCCGCGCAATCGGCGGCGACGGCAAGCGGGTACTGCTGGCCGGCCACTGCGCGGGCGGGCACGTCGCCAACGGTCTGGCATTCGTTGCGCGCGATCGCGGCGACGTGCGCATCGCCGCGCAGGCGCTGTTCAGTCCGATGCTGGACCCGAGCATGACTTGCTTGGCCGACGAACGCGTGGTGGATTCGGATATTTCGCCGCGTCAGTGCCTGGCGAGCTATCGGGCGTACCTGCCGCAAGCCTCGCAGCGCATGCATCCGTATGCGGCGCCGCTGGAATCGTCGCGCCTGGCGGGGCTGCCGCCGTCGTTCATCGCCACGGCGCGCAACGACGTGCTGCACGTCGAGGCGGAAACCTACGCCGCGCGGCTGATCGGCGCGGGTGTGCCGACGCAAGTGATGCGCTACCCGAATGCGACTCACGAGCGAATCGCGTACGATCCTCAAGCTTTGCAAGACGCAGTGCGATTTTTCGAGTGCCATCTCGAACCGCGCGCTGTCACAGTCGGTTGATCTCGAACGTCATACAACAACACCACACCGGAGCCTCGTCATGCCAAAGAAGCAATTTACTCGTAGCCGTATCGCCTACGCGGTGCTGGCGGTCGCCGCGATCGCGGGCATCGGCGCGTTCAGCGCGATCCGCGTGAACGCGAGCGCGCCCGCGCAAGCCGCGCCGATGGCGCCCGAGGTCGACGTGGCCTCGGTGCTGAACAAAACCGTCACCGATTGGCAGAGCTATTCGGGCCGGCTCGAAGCCGTCGATCGCGTCGACATTCGTCCGCAGGTGTCCGGAACGATCGTGTCGGTCAATTTCAAGGACGGCGCGCTCGTGAAAAAGGGCGAGACGCTGTTCGTGATCGATCCGCGTCCGTATGCGGCCGAAGTCGATCGCGCCAAGGCGCAGCTCGCCGCGGCCAAGGCGCGCGAGAGCTACGCTCAAACCGACTGGCAGCGCGCGCAGCGCCTGATGGCCGACAACGCCATCGCCAAACGCGACTACGACGAGAAGCAGAACAATGCGCTGGGCGCCGCGGCCGACGTGAAGGCGGCGCAGGCCGCGCTGGAGGCGGCCCAAATCAACCTGGGCTACACGACGATCGTCGCACCTGTGGCCGGTCGTGTTTCTCGTGCTGAGATCACAGTTGGCAATGTCGTCTCGTCCGGGGCGAATGCAACGCCGCTGACCACGCTGGTATCTGTCTCGCCGATCTACGCCTCGTTCGATGTCGACGAGCAAACGTACCTCCAGTACATCGGACGTGCGCGCAGCGGCACGAACGTCCCGGTCGAACTGGGCCTGGCGAACGAAACGGGCTACTCGCGCAAGGGCACGATCGCGTCGATCGACAACCGGCTCGATACGACGTCGGGCACGATCCGCGTGCGCGCGCGCTTCGACAATCCGGAAGGCACGCTCGTGCCGGGCCTATACGCGCGAGTCAAGGTGGGCGGCGGCGAGCCGCACCCGGCGCTGTTGATCGACGAAGCCGCCATCGGCACCGATCAGGACAAGAAATACGTCCTCGTAGTCGACAAGCAGGGCGCGGTGGCATATCGCGAAGTCAAGCTCGGTGCGCAGCACGGCAACTTGCGCGTCATTACGGCGGGATTGAGCGCGGGCGACCGCATCGTCGTGAACGGCGTGCAGCGCGTGCGTCCGGGCCAAACGGTTCGCGCGCACATGGTGCCGATGACCGACGATCCGGCGGGCGGCAACAACGGCAGCGCGAGCGCCGATGCCGGCCAAGGCGCGGGCCAATCGACGAATTCCTGAGACACCGCTTCGAGACCCTATTCGAGAAGCGTCAAATCACTCAGAAAGCGACATGAATATTTCAAAATTTTTCATCGACCGACCTATCTTCGCGGGGGTGCTGTCGGTCCTGATCCTGCTGGCCGGCGTGATCTCGCTGTTCCAGCTGCCGATCTCCGAGTACCCCGAGGTCGTGCCGCCGTCGGTCATCGTTCACGCGCAGTATCCCGGCGCGAACCCGAAGGTGATCGCGGAGACGGTGGCGTCGCCGCTCGAAGAGCAGATCAACGGCGTCGAGAACATGCTCTACATGCAGGCGCAGGCGAACAGCGATGGCAACATGACGCTGACCGTCACGTTCAAGCTCGGCACCGATCCCGACAAGGCGCAGCAGCTCGTGCAGAACCGCGTGTCGCAAGCGCTGCCGCGTCTGCCCGACGACGTGCAGCGCCTGGGCGTGACGACGATCAAGAGCTCGCCCACGCTGACGATGGTCGTGCACTTGACGTCGCCCGATCACCGCTACGACATGACCTATCTGCGCAACTACGCGCTGCTTAACGTCAAGGATCGGCTCGAGCGGATCGCCGGCGTGGGCCAGGTGCAGTTGTGGGGCGCGGGCGACTACGCGATGCGGATCTGGCTCGACCCGAACAAGCTTGCCGAACGCAATCTGACCGCGAGCGACGTGGTGAACGCCATTCGCGAGCAGAACGTTCAAGTGGCGGCCGGTGTGATCGGCGGTTCGCCGTCGCTGCCTGACGTGCCGCTGCAGTTGTCGGTCAATGCGCGCGGCCGCTTGCAGACCACGGAGCAGTTCGGCGCGATCGTGATCAAGACGGCGCCGGACGGCGGCGTGACCTATCTGCGCGACGTCGCACGGGTCGAGCTCGCCGCGTCTGAGTACGGCTTGCGTTC
>NZ_JBQCHR010000195.1:0-12802 GCF_051954495.1 Trinickia sp. | reverse complement strand
CACGGACAACGCCAAACGTGCAATGAGAATGATTCCCGAATCGACGGCACGCGTCATGTATCTTTTCCTCCGAATGCGAATGCGCAAAAAGAAACGCGCGCCTCGCGGGCGCGCGGACGTCGAAGGTCAGGATATGCGTTGCCGGCGCGTTTTCCAAGCGCCGTGACGGCGGCGCGCTTGCCGGAGCGGCGCTGCGGCAGGCCGCTTAGCGGCCTTACGGCGCCATTTGCTCGATGCCGCGCTGCGTCGGCTCCGCGGAGCACGGATCGATGTCCGTCAGCGCACGCGGCGGGCGCTGCGCCGGCGCTTCGTCGCGCAGGCCGATCGAGTTGAGTAGCCGATACAGCGTAGCGCGAGAGATGCCGAGCTCGATCGCCGCGCTCGAGAGGCTATAGGCATGGCGCGCCAGTGCTTCGCGCACGGCCGCGCGCTCGGCGTCGCACCGGATTTCGGCCAGCGTTCGGCCCATTTTTGTTTCGAAGTCGGGCAGGCCGAGATCCGCTGCGGTGATGAAACGCCCTTCGGCCATGACGACGGCGCGGCGGACGCAATTGATCAGCTCGCGCACGTTGCCCGGCCAGCCGTAATTGAACATCGCGGCGATCGCGTCGCTCGAAAACCCTCGAATCTTACGCGCACCGTCGCGGCGATAAAGCTCGAGCGCGTAGTGCGCGAGCAACTTGATGTCGCCTCCGCGCTCGCGCAGCGGCGGCTCGTTCAAACGAAGCACGCAAAGACGGTGATACAAATCCATGCGGAAGCGCCCTGCTTCGATGGCGCTCGTCAAGTTCACGTGCGTCGCGGAAACGATGCGCACGTCGACCTTGATCGGCCCTGTTCCACCGAGCCGCTCGATCGTGCCTTCCTGCAGGAAGCGCAGCAAGACGGCTTGGCATTCGTGCGGCATATCGCCGATCTCGTCCAGGAACAGCGTGCCGCCCGCGGCCGCCTCGATTCGGCCGATCTTGCGCTGCAACGCACCGGTGAACGCCCCGCGCTCGTGGCCGAACAACTCGGATTGAAGTAGCGACGGAGGGATCGCCGCGCAATTGATCGCGACGAACGGCTGCTTGGCGCGTGCGGAATGGTCGTGGATCGCGCGTGCCGTCAGCTCCTTGCCCGTGCCGGATTCGCCTGCGATGAACACCGGCGCCTCGTTGCGCGAGCACTTATCGACGCCGCGGTTGAGCGCCTGCATCGCCTCGCACTGGCCAATCATCGTGCTGGTCGGCGCCGGCGGCTTGTCGTGGCTTTCCGTATTGCGTAGCGCCCAGAGCCCGTCCGCATGGCCCATCAAAATCGTCAGCCGCTCGTCGTGGCAAGGCAACGTCACGAAATCGAAGCAGAAATCGAGAATGAAACGGCGTACCGGCGGGTGGTCGGCCTGGCCAGGCCGCACTTCCGCAATCCAGGCGACGTCGCTGGGCGAAATGCACGATTCGAGTTCGGCCAGCTGCTGCGAACTGCAATCGACCGGCAATTGCACGAGACCGACGTGAATGGCGCCGCGCTCCACGGCGCGTTGGACTTGTTGGGGTGTCTTCGCGTGAACGACGTGCCACCCCGCTGCCACGAGCTGGTCGACACACTCGGTGTCGGGCGTGAGCGACACGAAAAGGACGGTGCGCTCCGTTTGCAGCGGATTGAAAGCGGTACTCATTTATTACCCCCGTATCGAAACACGAGCATTGCCGTGAGGCAGCTTATCTCGTCGAATCGAAGCCATTTTTGATCTTGATCAGTGTGTCTGCGCGCTCCATGCGCCTACCTACTGTTCAACATCGCGTCGGCACGCCGTCTCACGCGGCGTTGCCAGCCATCACGCATCGGCGCGCAACCGGATATGACGATCGAATGTCCCCGGCCGAATCGTCAGACCGCATTGTTCGCCCCCACCCCGGAATCTCTCTTTCAAAGCGTCGTGCAGGTAGGCTATCGCGCTTAATTTCGTTATGCAATGCAACATAGCCCTCGACCTTACGAATTACTATAGGAAAAAACGCCATCGGGCCGAATACCGAGTCGCGGTAGTTTTTACCTCTTCATGTGAGGCACGCCACATAACTGGCCAGAGCCGCCGCTGGATGCGGCGCCGTCTCAACAATGCGACATCCGCGACACGTCGATTTTTCCGCTGTCGACCCTTTCAATTCCTTCGGCACGGGCCAGTAATTTCCTTGTCGGTTCAATGCTGTCGCTGCGTCGCGGCAATAGCCCAATTGATCGCGAACGCTCGTTCGATGTGGTCGTACTCCGCGGTGTATCGATTGAAGCGACGTTTCAGAAACGAAACATCCCCCATTCCGCAGCCGCCAAAACCGCCCCGGCGCGCCGACACGTGTCTTATCCGGCAAGGGTTTGCGGCCCCATGGCATACCCATTGCCTTATTGGCCCACACAGAAATTCGCCGCGGCCCGGACCGTTGAATGGGCGGCGGCAGCGAACTTCGGCGAAGGCCCGCAATACGAAAAATGCGGGCTGTTCGACGGGGAAGCGACGGGGCCATCGACGTGCGATGCGTGCGATGCGGACAACGAGCGATGCGTCCCGTGCAGGTTGTCGTTCGATTAGGACGACTAAGCATGCTGCGGCTAACTTCGACTGCCGCGGTTTTTTTGGTTGATTTCAACCTCTCTATCGGGGGCAAACATGAGCAAGCTTCAACATTTCCTGCGCGAAGAAGACGGTGCGGCCGCTATCGAATACGGCCTGCTGGCTGGGCTGATTGCGGTGGCGATCATCCTGAGCGCACAGGCGGTGGGCGTTAGCCTGCAGGGCATCTTCGGCGCCGTCAACACTGCGCTGACAACCGCGGCCGCAGGCTGATCGCACGAAGGCGGTCTCGGGCGCCTTGCCGCGCTCGAGACCCGCACGCCATAGACAGCTCCGGGGGAAGACATGAAAAAGCTGCATGCATTTGTGCGCCATGAAGAGGGTGCGGCGTCCATCGAATACGCCCTTTTGGCGGGCCTGATCGCCCTCACCATCGTTTTGGCGGCCACGGGGGTGGGCACCAGCCTGCAAGGCCTATTCGCAGCCGTCTCCGCGGGACTTGGTCTCGCCGCGTGAAGCGAAACACGCCAAGAACACGAGCGCTTCGCTCCATCAGCGGCGAAGCGCCCTTTTGAATTCGAGAGCGACCAACGGGGAATGCAATGAACACAGTGCTCTTTCCGACCGGCCCGTGCGTCGTGGCGCTAGTAGTCATCGCCATGTCGTATGACCTGCATGCGCGTCGGATCCCGAATTGGCTCGTGGCCATCGCGTTGATTGCGGCGCTGCCGATACAGATCGTTGCCAATGGGTTGCCGATAGGCCCCATTTGGTGGGTCACCGGCGCATTGACGGGCGGCTTGTTACTCATGCCAGGGTACCTGATTCGCATGCTCGGCGCCGGCGACGTCAAATTGATGGCGGCTGTGGGCGCGCTGCTTGGGCCGCGTGCCGCGCTTGAAGCTGTGCTCCTCGCAACTGCGATCGGAGGCGTGCTCGCGTTCTTCGCGCTGATGCGCAAGCGCAGGTTGCGCAGGGGCGTGGCAGGCGCGATGTCGATGTTGATCGCGATGTCCGCCGACAGTGCTACGACCAGCACGGCGCACGAGCGCGATGCTGGATTGACTGTCGGTTCGTTGCCATACGGAGTCGCCATCGCGATCGGATCGGTCATTACGTTGATCTTGAACGTATAAGCGAACGAAGCTTGAATTTGGACTAGCAGAGGGCCGAGAGAGTCGATCAAAGCCGAACCGAACGTCACGCACCGGTTACGAAGCCGCGACGACAGTGACAACGAGAAGCCGCGCGCGGGAGGTCGACGCGGACATCGAAGGACAGCGGTCATGCACACGAGAGATGCGCGGAGCCGCTTGTCCAAAGCACCGCTCGCCGGAAGGCGGGCTTAGTCGGGGGAAATGCAATGGGCACGAACGCCAAGCGGACCGCTAATGCGGCGGTCACGACACATCAAGCTGCAATCGGCACGCACGCGCGCCGTGCGCATCCGCAACGCGGGCCCGCGCCTCGTTGCATCCCTCCCCCGAGCTTTGATCTTTGACACGCCGCGGCGACGCCGCACGGGAAACGATTGATAGACGCCGCCTCGACGCGCATTACCGGCCACTTCATAGGCTTGGGATCGCCAAGAAGCAACCGATAGGTGAACGACATGAAAAACCTTCGCGCATTGATGATGCTTCTCATCGCCGCAGCGGCCGGACTGACGGCCGTCGTATTTGCATCGCGCTGGATGATGGCGCAAAGCTCGAGTTCGACGACCAAGGTGGTCGTGGCGACGGCCGATATCGACCTCGGACAACGGATCTCGCCCGAGTACGTGAAGACCATCGACTGGCCTGCCGGCAGCGTGCCGCCCGGTGCTTTCCATGAGGTGGGCAAACTCGACGGGCGCGTGTTGAAGGAAACCGCGATGCGCGGCGAGCCCATCCTCGAGGGGAAACTTTCGCCGCAAGGGTCGACCGGCGGGCTGTCGGCCGTCATCGATGAAGGTAAACGGGCAATCACGGTCCGCGTGAACGATGTCATCGGCGTCGCCGGCTTCGCACTGCCGGGCAACTACGTCGACATCATCGTCAATACGCAGAAGGACTCAAACGCGCAAAACGCGCAGAACGAGCAGAAGATTTCGAAGATTGTGCTCGAGCACATCCTCGTGCTTGCGGTCGCGCAGGAAGCTGGCCGGGATGAAACGAAGCCCAAGGTCGTCGACGCCGTCACGCTTCAGGTCACGCCCGAACAGGCCGAGAAGATCGATCTCGCGCGCAGCATCGGCACGCTCTCGCTCGTGCTGCGCAACCAGATCGATCGGCAGGATCCGAACACCGACGGCGCGACGCGCGCTTCGTTGCTCAAGCTTCCGCAGCCCGCCGCACCGGCACCCGTGCATTCCGCACCCGTCAAGGTAGCCGCGCATCGCGCACCCGCTGCGCCACGCGACTGCGTACATGTGATCGATGGAGCGAGCAATTCACAGGAATGCTTCTAAAAACCACACGCATCGATCGTTCTGGCCGCCAACGTCTTGACCAACGTTGCATCGGCAGCCGCTGAACGAAGGACCGATACAACGCGACAACGCAAGCGCCGCGTCGACGAACGCGGTGCATAAGCGAAATTTGCATCACTTCTTGCATCACCGGGGGAACGACATGAAGACTCGATTCGAACGCCTTAGCCGCGCGCCGCACCGCGCCCGTGTGCAGGCTTATTCGCAAGCGCGCGTACGCTTTTGGAAGACTCGCGCTTGCGGCATGGCCGGTGCGCTGTTTTTCAGCGTGCTGGCGAACGTTCAGGCCCAGCCGGCCGCGGCAGCTGCTGCGGCCGCCCCGCAAGCGGCAGCGCGTGAGATGCCGTTCGCCGAGCACGGGCCGAATTGCGTCGGCGAAGTGGCAATGCATAGTTCCGTTGTCGTTCCGCTCGGCAAGTCGACCATGGTGGCCCTGCCCGAACCTGTGCGCACTCGCACCGTCGGCAACCCAGCGGTGGTGCAGGCGATGCTCGTATCGCCGCGGACGCTCTATCTGCTGGGCACGGACATCGGCACGACGAACATGATCGTACAAGGGCGCAGTGGCTCGTGCAGCATCGTGGACGTCGTCGTCGGCACCGATCCAAGCGGCCTTCAGGCGGCCATCACCGACCTATTGCCTACCGAGACTGGCATTCAGGTCAAGGTCGCGGCCGATACGCTCGTGCTGACCGGCACAGTTTCGGATGCGGTCAAGGCCCAGCGGGTGATCGAACTTGCGAACGCATTCGCACAGCGTCCCGCAAAGCCGCTCTCGACCCAAACCAGACCGGGCGCGCCCGCCGCAGCTGCGCCTGCCGCGGCGCCAATCGCCGCCGGAGCCGCCTCCTCCGATAGCCCCACGCCGCTGCACGTCATCGACATGATGCACATCGCGGCTCCGCAACAGGTGATGCTCGAGGTCAAGGTCGCCGAGGTATCCAAGACGTTGATCGACGAGCTCGGCGCGGCGCCCAACATCCAGGGCGGGTTCGGCAGCTGGAGCGTTGGACTGCTGGCCGATTTCCTATCGGGCGGGATGAGCGCGCTCGCACTCTCGAAGGCCAACAACAAACCGTTGAGCCTGCTGCTCGATGCGGAGCACGACGATCAGCTCGTCAAGATGCTGGCACAGCCGACATTGATGGCGATCAGTGGTCAGGAGGCGAGCTTCCTGGCCGGCGGGAAGGTCTTCATCCCGGTGCCGCAGAGCAATAACGGCAACGGCTCGACAACGATTACTTTGAAGGAAGAAGAATTCGGTGTCGGCCTGAAATTCACGCCCACTGTGCTCGAAAACGGCCGGATCAACCTAAAGGTAGCGCCGGAGGTATCCGAGCTGTCGCCAACGGGCGTCACGGTCACGGCGTCCAACAGTAACCTCAGCTCGATCCTGCCGCTCATCACGACTCGGCGCGCTTCGACCACGGTCCAGCTAAACGACGGCCAAAGCTTCGCCATCGGCGGCCTGCTCAAGGACAACATCACCGGCACCATTAAGGCGATTCCGGGCGTCGGCGAATTGCCGATCCTCGGTGCGTTGGCCCGCAGCACGAACTATCAGAACGACAAGACCGAACTCGTGTTCGTCGTCACCCCGCGTCTCGCCAAGCCGTTGCCGCCGAACTACCCCCTGCCGACCGATCACTTCGGCAAGGTAGGCGAAGCAGGCGTATTCGCGACAGGCAACATGGAAGGCCATGCACCGGCTACGCCCGCGGCGCCGGCCACGCCTTCGGCGCCCGTCAGCGCGCTGCCCGCGCCATCGACGCCGGCGTTGCCCGCCCCGGATGCGCAACCTGCCACGGCGGCACCGCTCGACGCGACGACGCCGCCCGCCGTCCAAACGTCGCCCGTCGCCTCTGCCGACCCCGTCGCCACGCCGTTGCCGGACGCGAGTACCAAGCTCGCCGACGATCACACGGTCGCGTACACCCATTGAGCGCCCGCGCGTTACGACCAAGACATCGGAGATCAACATGAAGATCCAGAAAATCGCGCTTCGCTTAGCGCTCATCACCGCCGGGGGAGCATTGCTCAACGGATGCATGAGCTCCACGCCAGTTTGGGACCGCACGTTCGGCGACGCCGTCAAGACCGTCACGGCAATGCAGGTGCTGAACCCCTCTGCGTCGGCCAACAACGATCCAGTCGCCGGCATCGATGGCACGGCCGCCACGGCATCGCAGCAGAACTACGGCAAGTCGTTCATGGCGCCTCCGCCGCCGACCAGCGTCTTCACGATTGGCGTAAGCGGCTCCGGCGGTTCCAACTGAAAGCGACACAGCCAAGACAAGCCCTACGCCGCCTAGCGGTAAAACGAGGTAATGCCATGCTCGACATCCTGTTGATCTCGTCAGACGACGAGCGCGCCGGTCGAATTGCCGCGCTCGTCGGCCAGGAAAATGCCGGCCACCGGTTGCGCACGATTCGAGCCGCCGCCGCGCGGCTGCCCGAGTACCGCGAAGACGCCCAGAAGGCCGACCTCCTGATCATCGATGACGTGCATCTCGAGCACCGCGATTTGGCTGCGGTTGAAGCCATCGCAGCCAGCGCGCCCCGGCTCAGCTCTCTGCTCGTGACACCATCGTTGTCGCAAGACTGGCTCGTCGCGGCCATGCGTGCAGGCGTACGGCACGTGCTGTCTTGGCCTATCGACGAAGCGGCGTTTACCGCCGAGTTGTCGCTCATCGGTGAAAAGAAGTCCGCCGGCGCCGGTCGGGAGAGCCGCATGCTCTCCTTCGTGTCGCCACGCGGCGGCAGCGGCACGACGCTCATCACGATCAATCTCGGCTATGTGCTCGCCCGCGATCGTGGCAAGCGCACGCTCATCGTCGATCTGAGCCGCCAGTTCAGCGATGCGCACTTGATGTTGGCGGACAAGCCGCCGGCCGCGACGATCGTCGACTTGTGCTCCCAGATCGATCGGCTCGACGGCGCGTTCTTCGACGCGTGCGCCATGCACGTGCATCCGAACCTGGACGTATTGGCGGGCACCAGCGATCCGATCAAGGCTGCCGACCTGAGAGCGCCACAGGTCGAACGGGTCCTTTCGTTCGTGATACCGCGTTATGACGTAGTTCTCGTCGACCTCGGCCGCTTCGTCGACCCGATTTCGATGCTGGCGCTCGATCGCAGCAGCGACATCGGCGTCGTGCTGCGCCAAAGCATCCCGCACCTGCATACGGGCCGCAGACTCGTCGACATCCTACGAGAACTCGGTTATTCGAGCAGCAAATTGCGCGCGTTGATCAACGAATACGACAAGAGCGCAAGCGTCGATATCGCGACGCTCGAAAACGCGCTCGGCGTGCGCATCGCGCATAGGTTGCCGCGCGACGACAAGCATGTCGAACAAGCGATCGATCAAGGCATTCCGCTGCTCGAAGTCGGCCGATCGAGTGCGCTCGCAACGAGCATCGACACATTCGCCGATGCGCTTTGGCCCAAGCCGCTCGATGCCACGAACGGCCTCTTCTCTCGCCTATTCACTTCCAAGCCGGCAGCGGCGTCGATGCGCACGCTGAAAACCGAGTCCTGAACCTTTGAACTATCTCGGAGATAGCCATGTCCTTGCGTGAGCAATTGATGATGCAAAGCGGCGTCGTCGCATTCGACGCGGCGGGCTCGGCCCCAGCCTTCTCAAGCGACGTGCGCGGCGGCGGCCAGGGGTATCAGCAGCTAAAGATGCACGTGCATCAAACGATCATTGAGCGTGTTGAGTTGGATAAGCTTCAGCGTCTGACGCCCGAGCAGGTGACGCGCGAACTCGGCCAACTCGTGGAGCGAATCGTCGAGGAAGAAAAGATTCCACTGAACGAAACGGAGCGACGCCGCCTCGCGCAAGACGTGAATCACGAAATGTTTGGCTTGGGACCGCTCGAACCGTTGCTCGCCGACCCGACCGTGAGCGACATCCTCGTCAACACGTGGCGGCAAGTCTATGTTGAACGCCGCGGCAAGCTCGAATTGACAGACATCACGTTCTTCGACGATGCACACCTGATGAAAGTTATCGAGCGCATCGTCTCGCGTGTCGGTCGCCACATCGACGAATCGACACCGATGGTCGACGCACGTTTGCCCGACGGCTCGCGCGTGAACGCGATCATCCCGCCCTCGGCAATCGACGGCGCGCTCGTTTCCATTCGGCGCTTCGCCGTCAATCCGCTGACGGTCGACGACATGGTCCGCAACCGGACCTTTACGCCCGCCATCGCACGCCTGTTCGAAGCGATGAGCAAGGCCAGGCTCAATATATTGATTTCTGGAGGTACCGGCAGCGGCAAGACGACCCTGCTGAACCTCATGTCCGGTTTCATCCCGGCGGACGAGCGCATCGTCACGATCGAAGACGCAGCGGAACTTCAACTGCGTCAGCCGCACGTGCTGCGCTTGGAAACGCGTCCGCCGAACATCGAAGGAAAAGGCGAGATTCCACAGCGCGCGCTCGTGCGCAACGCACTGCGGATGCGCCCAGACCGAATCGTGCTGGGCGAAGTGCGCGGCGCCGAAGCGCTCGACATGCTCCACGCCATGAACACCGGGCACGAAGGATCGATGGCGACGCTGCATGCAAATACGCCGCGCGATGCCCTGACCCGCCTGGAAAACATGGTGGCGATGGCCGGTTTCTCGCTGCCGATCAAGGCCATGCGGCAACAGATCTCATCCGCGATCGACGTCGTCGTGCAGGCGGCCCGTCTGACCGACGGGACTCGGCGACTGATGAGCATTCAAGAGATTACCGGCATGGAAGGCGAGATCATCAACATGCAGGAGATCTACACGTTCAAACGCACGGGCGTGAATGCGGAAGGCAAGATCACGGGTTACTTCTGCGCCACGGGCGTGCGGCCAAAGTTCTGCGAGCGATTGGCTGCATTCGGTGTGGCGCTGCCCGACGATCTGTTCGATCCTTCCCGCCGCTTCGAGGCGTGACCGTCTCAAGGAGAGCGCCATGAATACAACGTTTCTTACCTTCGCCGTCTTGCTGTTTCTGGCAACGGTGCTGGCGATCGAAGGGATACACCTTTACTGGATGAGCCATTACGGGGCGCAAGCCAAGCGCATCGCCGCACGTCTCGAATTCAGTTCCACCGCCAACCAGGGAGGCGGCCAGCCGCTGTCGATCCTCAAAGACCACAAGTTGAGCGACTCGCAGTGGCTAGTGCAACTGCTCGCCGACGTGCCGGGCGTGCATACGCTCGATCGCGCGCTGAAGCAAGCGGGCATGAAGATCACGGTAGGCCGTTTCGTCGGCTACACGTTCGCCTGCGCCGCCATGGGCCCCGTGCTTGGCGTCTTGCTATCCCTTAAGGTCCCCGTCCAGATCGCGATCGGCTGCGCGTTGGCCGTGGCGCCCTGGCTGACCGTGCGCCGCAAGCGTAGTCAAAGGTTGAAACAGCTCGAGCGCCAATTGCCCGACGCGACCGATTTGATTGCGCGCTCGCTCAGAGCGGGACATTCGTTCGCGAGTGCACTCGGCATGCTCGCTGACGAAATGGCCGAGCCTCTCGGCGCGGAATTTCGCACCGCCTTCGACGAGATCAATTACGGCGTTTCGATGAACACGGCGCTGCACAACATCACTGAACGCGTGCCGCTCGACGACCTGCGGTACTTCGTCATCGCGGTGCTGATCCAACGCGAATCGGGCGGCAATCTGGCGGAGATTCTGACCAACATCGGATACATCATTCGCGAGCGGCTGAAGCTCTTCGGAAAAGTGCGCGCGCTATCCGCCGAGGGGCGTCTTTCCGCATGGATCCTGGCCCTGTTGCCGTTTGTCATCGTCGGCATACTGGCTGTGCTCAGCCCCGGGTTCATCAAGATCTTCTGGACGGACCCCTCGGCCGAGAAACTCGCGTTCATCTGCGTAGGGATGATGGCGGTCGGAATTTTGTGGATGCGCAAGATCGTGCGCATTCGCGTGTGAGCTCACGGACACCTTAGGACCGATCATGAAAACCGAACAAATCGTCTTGCTCGCGGGGATGTTCTTCATTGTCTTCGGCGTCGTCTTTCGAGCAATGCAACTAATGCGGCCCGATCCGTTGAAGCGCCGCATTGAAGGTCTCTCGATGCCGCTTGCGGGGCAAGCCGGCTCGCGCACAGGCGGCCTCGATGCGCCGGACGACAATAAATGGGGCGAGCGAATCGCTCAGATGTCCAGTCGAGTCGCGAAGCTTTCTCTGCCGAAGGATGACTGGGATCGCTCGGCGTTGCGTCGCCGCTTCATGCACGCTGGGTTTCGCAGCGCATCGGCCCCCGCATACTATTTCGCGGCGAAGACCGTACTTGCGCTTGCCTTGCCGGCCGCTGCACTTGTTTTCGCAGCCCCAAAATTTTCGGCCGGACATACTTTGTCCGCGCTGTTCGTTTTGCTCGGCGCGTCGGCGTTGGGTTTCTATGGCCCGAGCGTCGTTTTGTCACGGCTCACCGCCAACCGGCAACGCTCCATCATAGAAGCGCTGCCTGACGCCGTCGATTTGATGACGGTATGCGTCGAAGCGGGGCTGGGTCTCGACGCTGCGATGCAACGCGTCACGGAAGAACTCGGCGCGAAGAGCCCGACGCTGAAGAACGAACTCGAACTCGTGCTGCTCGAATTGCGCGCTGGCTCGGGCCGCGAGAAAGCGCTGCGCAACCTAGCGGCTCGCACGGGGGTCGAGGATATCGACACACTCACGACCATGCTAATTCAGGCCGATCGCTTCGGCACGAGCATCGGCGATTCGCTGCGCGTCTATACCGAAAGCATGCGCACGAAGCGACGTATGAAGGCTGAGGAACATGCAGCGAAGATCGCACTGAAGCTGCTGTTTCCGTTGATCTTCTTCATCTTCCCGACACTGATCGTAGTCTTGGTCGGGCCGGCGGTTATCCAGATCGCTCGTCAGCTTCTGCCGACGATGACGCACATCAGCGGAGGTTGAATGAGCTCGCTCCATGACGATTCGGTCGCGCGGCCACAGGCGATCGACAAGCATTTGATAGCGGACATCTCGTTGAGGGCCGCAACCGCCGTAGCCTTCGCTGTATTCGCGATTTCGGCCGTCTCGCATTGGCTGGCCGCACCGACGCGCATCACCCTGCTGTTGCTGGTCATTGCCAACTGCTTTACGACAGGGTTGGTGCTCGTCGCACGCACGCCGGTACGGCGAGACTGGCGGCCACTAACCTTGCTGTGGTCACTGGGAGGCACTTATGCATTCCTCTTCTACAACTTGAACGGGGGCATCAAGATCGTGCCCGAAGCCGTCGGGGCGCTTCTGCAAGTGGGCGGCATAGCCTGGCAGCTCTTTGCGAAAATCTCGTTGAAACGCTCATTCGGCATCCTGCCTGCTAACCGTGGCGTGGTGTCGCGCGGCGCCTACCGATTCGTTAGGCATCCGATGTATCTCGGCTATTTCATCACCGACGTCGGCTTCCTACTCACGAATTTCTCGCCGCTTAACTTCACGGTCCACGTCGCTCAGTTGGCATTTCAAATCGGCCGCATCATCCGAGAGGAGAGGATGTTGGAAACCGATGCGGCCTATCGCTGCTATCGCAATACCGTTCGATATCGGCTGATACCGTTGGTGTTTTAACGCCCCGACGTGACCTCGATCCGCCGCGGCAACGCGGCCTCGCGCCGCGCAATCCGCAACGTCAACACGCCATCTTGCAGGCTCGCGTCGATCTTCGACGTATCCAGATCCGGGCTGATCGAAAACGCGCGAGCATAGCGCGGCGTGCGCACCTCGCTGTGCGTCACGCTCATACCGGCAGGC
>NZ_JBQCHR010000194.1:0-12804 GCF_051954495.1 Trinickia sp. | reverse complement strand
AGCCTATCAGTTCGGAGACGTGCGCTACCTCGATATCTTGGCGCCGTTCATCAAGATCAAAGAATTCTCGGCAAAACGAGATATTGCGCCTCTCGAGGAAAATGCTAAAACGGCTTCAAGTGGTGAAGCCACCGCACCGCGCGCAGGAGCGCGCAGGACGCCTCGTCCGCATGAGGCGATCGCAGACACCGATTCCGCAGCGGTGACTACGTAGAGCAGTCGGTGTATCGCACGCTAACCGCTGCCCCGGCGCGTTGACGGTCGAGTTGGAGAAATTATCCTCTCCATGCGGATTTTCGTCGCGTGTTCAATCGAACGGCACGGCAAGCCGGTCGATCACCGAGCTGGTCTCGGGACGTACGCCGCGCCACCATGCAAACGCTTCGGCCGCCTGCTCGACCAGCATGCCGACGCCATCGGCGATCCCGTGCACCCCCGCATTTTTCGCCAGCCGCAGAAACGGCGTGAGGCGCTTGCCGTAAGCGAGTTCATAGGCCGTGCCCCCGGGACTGAACACGCCCGGCGGGACAGGCGGCAAGTCACCGGTCAGACTGGCCGACGTCGCATTGACGACCAGGTCGAAACGTCCCATCCGGGCGAGGTCGGCGTAGCCGCCCGCAACGAGCGCGCCACGTCCGGCGACTTGTACGGCGAGTGCACGCGCTTTGTCGATGTCGCGATTCGCGATGACGAGCTCAGCCGGCCGGGCGTCGAGGAACGGCAGCAATGCACCGCGTGCCGCGCCTCCCGCGCCCAGCAGCAATACGCGCTTTCCGGCCATCGGCAGCCGAAGGTTCACTTCGATATCGCGCACGAGTCCCATTCCATCGAAGTTGTCGGCCCAGATGCGTCCCCCCTCGAACCGGAGCGCGTTGGCTGCGCCGGCGAGCGTCGCGCGTTCGGTTCGTTCGTCGGACATCGCGAACGCATCGAGCTTGAACGGGGCAGTGACGTTGATCCCCTTGCCGCCGCGCTCGAAGAACGTACGCACCGCGGCGGCAAAGGCGCCCACCGGCTCGATCGGTCCTTCGATGGCCGTATAGCTGATGTCCTGCCGCGTCTGCTGCGCGAAGAGGCCGTGAATCAACGGAGATTTCGTGTGTCCGATCGGATTGCCAATCACCGCGTACTGGTCAGTCATCGTTCGCTCGCTTTTGAATAGAGGACCCCATCGGCCTGCATCGCATCGATTTCGCTCGAATCGTACCCGAGCGATTGCGCGACTTCGGCGTTGTGCTGGCCCAAATCGGGCGCGACGTCGCGAATCGTCGTATCGCAATCGGAAAACCGGAACGGAAGGTTGGGCAAGCGCAGCGTCCCGTAGCGCGGATGCTGCTGCTCCACCACCATGCCTCTCGCCTGGATTTGCGGATCGGCCAGCACCTCGTCGATGCGCTGCACCTTCGCGCACGGAACGTCGATGCCATCCAGCAGGTCGAGTACCGACGCGACGCAGCGGCCAGCCACCCACGGCTCGACCACCGACAGGATTTCCGCGCGGTGCGCGTTGCGTCCGACGCTGTCGTGAAACCGCACATCCGCCCCGAAACCCGCCGGACCACCGTGTGCCTCGATCAGCGCGGCGAAGCGCTTCCACGCATCGTCGACCTGCGCGGCGATGACGAGATCGCCGTCCGCGGCGCGGAACACCCCATAAAGCGTCGACGTCGGCATGTCGTGCCCGGTCTGCTCGGGCAACACGCCTTGCAGCGTGTAGCACTGCACCGCGTATTCGTGCATCGAGACCAGCGTGTCGTACAGCGCCATGTCGATGTGTTGCCCGCGACCGCTCTTCACGCGCCCCAGCAGCGCGGCGTTGATGGCCGCGACCGCATGAATGCCGGTGTACATGTCGCCGAGCGAGATGCGCAGCAGCGGCGGCCGTTCGCCCGGCGTGCCGACCATCTGCATGATGCCGCTCTTGGCCTCGGCGATCAGTCCGAAGCCGGCGCGGTGTGCGTCGGGACCTGTATGCCCGTACGCCGAAATCGAACAGTAGACGAGGCCCGGATTGCGCGCCGACAGTTCGTCATAGCCAAGTCCGAGCTTGTCCAGCGCGCCCGGCCGATAGTTCTCGACGAAGACGTCGGCCGAGTCGCACAGCCGCTGCATAAACGCCTTGCCGCGCGCGTCCTTCATGTTGACGCTTACCCCGCGTTTGCCCATGTTGAGCTGCAGGAAATAGCCGCTTTGCTGATCGTCGAGCACGGTCGCGTGTTGGCGGCCGGCGTCGCCGGCGCCAGGGCGTTCGACCTTGATCACTTCGGCGCCGAGCGCGGCGAGACAGCGCCCGACATACGGGCCGGCGAGGAAATGGCTGTAGTCGACGACGCGGATGCCTTCGAGGGGACGAGCCTGCATCACTGTGCTCCCGGCCGGCGCGGCACCATCAGGCGATGTTCGCCTCGCTGAACGACCTGGCCGTCTTGATTGATCAGCTCCGACGGCAGCACGACGATGCCCCAGTCGGGGCGGCTCTTGCTTGCCCGCATCGAACCGACGCAAAATTGCACGTGCAGCACGTCGCCCACTTTGATCGGCAGCAGGAAATCCCAGGTCCAGCCGAGCGACATGCCCGGCAGAAATCGATAGTCGCTCTGCGTCTTCAGGCCGTCTGCAACGGACAGACCGAACAGCCCATGCGCGACCAGGCAGCCGAAATGACTGGCGTTCGCGTACTCCTCGTCCACGTGAACTGGCGTATGGTCGCCGGTGAGTTCGGCGTACGCGAGAATGCGCTCCTTGGTGACCGTATAGTTAGGACTCCTGCAAGAATCGCCCTCCTGCGCATCGTCCCAGTATTTCTCGACGATCGTCATGATTGAGCCTCCGCGCGCGGGTTGATTGCCAGCACCTGCGCGACGCAAGAGGCCGGTCTGGCCTGAATCAGTTCGACGGCAAGCCCATCGGGCAGCCGAATCCAGTTGGGGCCCTGCGGCATTTCCGTCACGCCGAATCGCCGTGCGGCGCGCAACGCGGCGTCCAAGTCTTCACACATCACGCCGAGATGGGCGAGCCGGCCTTCCGGGCCTTCGTGTTCCGGCGCATGGATGAACTGCAGGCCGCCGAGCGTCCAGTACTGCCGCGGCGCCTCAAGCGTGCCGTCCACTTCGCGCAGCGTCATGCCGAGCACTTCCTCGAAGAAGCGGATGTGCCAGCGGATGTCCTTCACCCAGATCGCGACATGTTCGAGATAGGCTTTCGTTGCATTCATGCCTGCTCCTTGCTTTGGCGATCGACCATCGCGCGCTCGAGCCCCTTGATGCAGGCGACCAGCGTGGCATTGACCGGCGTCGGCACGCCGTACCGCTGTCCCCAGCGCACGACCGAACCGTTGATGAAGTCGATCTCCGTGATCGAACCCTTCTCCAGGCTTTGCAGCATCGACGTCTTGAAGTTCGCCGGCAGTCCTTCGGCGGCGAGCGTCCACGCCTGTTCCGGATCGGTCATCGACAGCGTCACGCCGGCGGCTTGTGCCGCCGAAATCGCCTCGGCGACCGCCGCGAGCGACGTTGCCTTCAGTAGCGGCTCCTCGTAGAGCTGCCCGTATGTGAGGCCCGTGAGGCCGGTCAACGCGCCGGTCGCGACGTTGACCAGCAGCTTGTCCCACATCGTGCCGACGATGTTGTCGCTGATCGTCGTCGCGAGGCCGGCCGTATTGAACGCATCGGCGATCGCCTGCACACGTGGCGTAACGCGGCCGTCCAACTCGCCGATGTAGGTGTACTTGCCGATCACGCCGGACTCGATATGGCCCGCGCCGCGGAGCACGCCGCCCACGTAGGTCTTCCCGGCGAGCACGCGCTCGCGGCCGACGGCATCGATCAGGATGTCCTCGTGTCCAAGGCCGTTCTGTAGCGACAGCACCACGGTGTCCGGCCCGATCAGTGATTGAGCGCCACGGATCGCCGCATCGGTGTGGAACGACTTGACCAGCACCACGACCAGGTCGGCCACGCCGACGTCGGCGGCCCGAGTCGTCGCGTGGACGCGGACGTGCCGGGTGCCGCGGGCGTCGTCGACGCGCAGGCCGTCACGACGCATGACATCGACATGCGCGGGCGATCGGTCGATGAGCCAGGTCTCGTGATTGCCTTCAGTGAGGGTGGCGCCGACTGCACAGCCCAGTGCGCCCGCACCCAGAATCGCTATTTTCAACGGCTTCTCCTTGAGGTATGGCTACACGATAGGAGCCGCCGGTCATGTCGGCAATTCAATGGCTACAATGACAGCATTGCCATGGACAATAACGCGATGGTTTCCGCCAATCTGCCCGATCTGAAGCTGCTCCAGCTGTTCGACCTTTTGTACGACGTACGTAACGTCACGCGCGTCGCCGAGCAACTCGGCCAGAGCCAGCCGACCATTAGTATTTGGCTCGGGCACTTGCGGGAATACCTGCACGATCCGCTCTTCATTCGAACCCCAGGCGGCATGGCGCCGACCCCTCAGGCGGACGCGCTGATCGGGCCGTGCCGGGAAATTCTCGAATCGCTGCGGCGCTTCGCCGCTTGGGAGATCGCGTTCGATCCTTCCACGGCCCAGCGACGGTTTCGCATCTGCATGACCGACGCGAGCCACATCACCCTGCTTCCGCGCCTATTGGCACACGTCCGTGCGCAAGCGCCAGGCGTTCGGCTGGAGGCCGCTCGAATCGACGGCAACACGGAACGCGCGCTCGAATCCGGAGAAGCCGATCTCGCGATCGGTTACGTGCCGTGGCTCGGGGGCGGCATCTACCAGCAAAAGCTGTACGGCCAGGACTGGGTGTGTCTGGCGAATCGGCATCATCCGAGGATTCGCGGCAGGCTCGGGGCGAAGCAGTATCGTTCGGAAGGCCATGTCGCCATCACGGCTGGCACGGGCGCGCAACTGCTCGAGCAGGCGCTGCGGCAGGCGCGTGTCGAGCGCGATGTGGTGCTGGAGTTGCCGGGCTTTTTGGGGCTGGGAGCGATCGTCCAAAGCACCGACCTGATTACGACGCTACCCCGCCATATCGGCGAGACGCTGGCGCAGGCGAGCGATCTGGCGGTTCATGCCTGCCCGATTCCGGTCGACGGATTCGCGGTACGGCAGCATTGGCATGCGCGATATCACCACGAGGCCGGGAACCGATGGCTGCGCGGCGTCGTGATTCAGTTGTTCGGTGCTTCGCGTTGAACGTCCGCTAAAACACTGAAAGCCGCCGCTACGCTTCCAGCACGGCCCGCACCCGCTAGAATTGCGGCTTTAGCCCGGAATACGCCAATGTCCTTTGCTTCGCTTGGCCTGATCGATCCCTTGCTGCGTAACGTGCAAGACCTCAACTACCGGACCCCCACGCCGGTGCAGGCCAAGGCGATTCCTGCTGTGCTGAGCGGCAAGGACGTCATGGCCCAGGCACAGACCGGCACCGGCAAAACGGCGGGCTTCGCGCTCCCGCTGTTGCAGCGGCTCGTGCAACACGGCCCGGCGGTCTCCAGCAACCGCGCGCGCGTTCTGGTGCTGGTGCCCACACGTGAACTGGCGGAGCAAGTGCTGGAAAGCTTCATCAAATACGGCAAGGGTCTCGACTTACGATTTCTGGCCGCCTACGGCGGTGTGAGTATCAACCCGCAGATGATGAAGCTGCGCAAAGGCGTCGATGTGCTCGTCGCCACGCCGGGCCGCTTGCTGGATCTCAATCGCCAGAACGCCGTTCAATTCGATCAAACGCAAACGCTGGTGCTGGACGAAGCCGACCGCATGCTGGATCTCGGCTTTGCACGCGAACTCAACGCCGTCTTTGCCGCATTGCCCGCCCGGCGCCAAACGCTGCTGTTTTCCGCCACGTTCACCGATGATATCCGCGCCATGGCAGCGAACATTCTGCGCGGCCCGGTCAACATCAGCGTCAGCCCGCCCAATACCACCGCCAGCAAGATCGAGCAGTGGGTGATCACGGTGGATAAAAAGAATAAGCCTGACCTCTTCATGCACCTTGTCGCGCAGAATCGTTGGGAGCACGCACTGGTGTTCGTCAAAACCCGCAACGGCGTCGAGTATCTCGCAGCCTTGCTGGATGAAGCGGGCTATGCGGTCGACACCATCCACGGCGACAAGCCGCAACCCGCGCGACTTCGCGCGCTGGAGCGCTTCAAGAGCGGCCAAGTCAATATGTTGGTCGCCACCGATGTGGCCGCGCGCGGGCTGGATATCGACGACCTGCCGCTGGTCATCAACGTTGACTTGCCGATCGTGGCGCAAGACTATGTGCACCGTATCGGGCGTACCGGCCGCGCGGGCGCCAGGGGCGTGGCGGTGTCCCTCGTGTGTGCCGACGAAGCCCCTCAACTAGCCGCGATCGAAGCGCTGATCCGGCAAACGCTGCCGCGCAAAGAAGAGTCGGGTTTTGAAGCAGACCACCGCGTTCCGGAAACCAGCGCGACCGGTCAAATCATCAAGAAGCCCAAAAAGCCCAAGAAGTCCAAAGTGCCGCATGCCTCGCCCGCCGCGATGCCGGTCCTCGGCAAAAAACCGCAGCAAAAAAGCGGCGAAAACAAACGCAAGCCTGCGGCGCAGCGCGCGGTGACCGCAGGCAAAGGCGCAAGCTCGTCCAGCGGCAGTCCATTCAGCACGCAAAAGCCGCGCAGCAAGCCGGCCAGCAAACCATCAGCGGGTTCGCGTACGCCGGCCGGCAAACCCGCGGGTGGACACGGCAAACGCCGGCCTTGATCCGCGGGAACGAGTCGCGAACTCACCGCGCCTACTCCTTGAAGATCTCCAGCGAGGGATAAAAGACCGAGAAGCGCAGGTCTTTTGCACCGACTATCAACGTCTTGTCCGCGAGCCAGCTCGACATTTCCGCGCCGTTGCCCCATTCGCTCTCCGGCACGACGCGCACATCCATCGTATAGCCTCCCAGTTGCTCATAGCGGAACGACAAGATGGACTCGATGGGACTGTTCGCTGCGATCACATGAACGCTTGGGTCGATCTTCTCCCCGCGCATCACGGGATACAGAGTCTTCAAGGCGTCGATGACCTCCTGAGCGACCGGGGCCCGCCTCGGCACATACCCCTGCAGCAGCAAATTCTCGACGACGCTACGGGCGACTGTTCCTTCGTCGGCCGACTGGTCGCCAAGGTCATCGACTATATTGATGCCGTATTTGTCGATCTGCGCGCCCGGTCCACACGAGTAGAACAGGATCGGCTGCCTGCCGTCCCATCCGGCGCCGATGATCTCAGCCGCCACTTGATCGGAAGACACGGGCGCTCCCATGCGGTTGATGAACCCCCTCGTACCGGCATGCTGCAAAACGATGAAATAGCCCGGCGGCGCCGGAACGAGCAGCGGCTTCGGTTTACCGGATTTGCCCCCGCCAAGGAGCCGGTTTTCCGGAAAATCCTTGCCGAAGTTGTAGAGCGCGAGATCGGGCTCGCGCCGCGGAAAGCTGGCGAGCTGTGTCCCGCCATCGAAAGCCGGCGCGTTGATCGTGTCGATCCGTTCGCCGTTCACGCCACGGATCAGCTGTCCGGGTACGAATCCATCGGGGTACGCGACCGGGACCTTGCCAACATAGCTGTTATTAAAGCGCGCCACCCATTCGTTCCTCACGTCATCGCGGAGCAGGGTCGCAACAACGCTGCCCGAATCGTCGACGATCGCGACGGTGGGCGCCGGCTGCGCTTCATTCACCCCGCCGGTGCGCCCGCCTTCCGGCAGTCTTTGCGGCGCCGCGCCCGCCACAGGCACGAGCATGTCGAGGTCATCGAAGAATTCGACGTCGGTCGCCTGCCCGGCAGGCGAGTTCACCGTATCGCGATTGCCGTTCGCGCCATAAACCGCATAGCGCTTTCCGGCAAGCCGGCCGCCGCTATTCAGCAGGCCGGCGATGAACTCGCTCATGACCCGGGCGCGGTACAAGTCGGCGGGCGGCAGCCAACCGCCCGTCGCTTCATCGATCTCGATGGGTGGGCGTGTACTCGCGCGTCCATGTCGCGGATACGCATAGCCTGGATACGAGCCGTTCGGTGGCCTGTAGCGCGGATTGATGTCGATCTTCTTTCCTTCCAGCGATAGCACGCCTTCTGGCCCGATCGTAGCAATCACCGCTTCCGGAGGCACTGAACCGGCCACGCCCAACGCGCGGCTATCGACAATCGCGATACCGTACGACTCCCCGGCGACAAGGCGCGCCGCGTCGATCGTGTCATAGCGCGCGGGCGGGAGTGCATCGTCGAGGGCAAGTCTGTAATCGGTAGCCGGATCGCCTTCTCGCGCATCGACCAAACCGGTTTCCGCCGGATCGTAGAGAGGCGACTGATACACGACGTAAGTCACTCCGTCGATGTTGGCTTCCGAGCGCAGCAACACCGACAGCAATGCCGCCAGTTCGGCGGAATTCGCCTTGGTGTCCCCGGGAATCTGATAGCGCAAGGGCTGCCCGCCGGATGGCGCCGACGCGGCCGGCGGCGATACATCGTCTACCGCCGGCGCAGACAGAGACGCCTCATCGTCGCCGTTCCCACGCGCGCGCCCTACCCCAACGCCCACGAGGCTCAACGCAGTCGAACTCGCGAGGCCGAGCCAGTCCTGCGCCGAGATGGGCTTGCCCTCCAGCGCCGCCTGCACCAGCGCCTCGGTTTGCTGCCCCATCGATACGCCGTTGGTCACGAGCGCCGCCTTGCCCAGCAGCTTCAGGAGCGCGGCGTCTCGCCACGCCGGCATCGTCCCAGAGAAGGCCGTCGTCACCCGCGTCGCGCCGGCGCCGGCCAGTGCGGGATCCGTCTCGCTCGTCACCCGCGCCACGTCCGCGTACGCACTCGCCCGCGAGCCCACCCGGTCGCCGATCGCGGCCGCCCGCGAGATCGCCCCAAGCCCGCTCGCCGCTGCGCCGGACATGTTCGCCGCCAGGTTCAACCAGTTCACCCAATCGTCCGCTCCTTGAGCCTTGGAAAGCCGCTGCAGCGCACGCATCGTTCCCATCGCCGCGGTTGCCGCGAAGTACGCGTCGGCGCCGTCCGCCGCCAGCGCGAGCCAGAGCGGCGCGGCCTCCGGCGCCGCCACCGTGAGAATTCCCGCCGCCACGGTCCCCGCGATCTGCACCACCGAACCCCAACGCTCCCACCAGCTCATGTCGGGCTTATAGCTCGTGAAATACGCCGAGTCCGTCAGATCCTCGCCCTGCTCATTGACGACCCAGTGGGGCTGCACCGTCATGAAGCCCTTCGCGAAACCGGTATGCGACTGCCAGCGCGCATATCCCTGACGCGCCGTCGGATCGGCAGGCCCCACATCGATCAAGTCGCCCCCCGCCGAAATGCCCTCGAGCAACGTGAACGACGTTCCCTGCTGGTCCTTGCCCGGCGTGCGCGTGTTCCACCATTCTCCGGACAGCGATCCCATCGTCACCGGCGTCAATGCGCTCGCCGTGTCGGCGCCCGAACCGTGCTTCAGGCTCGCGACCACTTGGCCCAGCGTCGTCTTGCGACCGCTCGCATCGAACACGGTCTGATTCGGGTCATATAGCGCGAAAGTGCCGTCGGACAGCGCTTGCTCCTCGGCGAGCGTCGTCGGCGTATGAGCCACCGTCAATCCGTAGGCCGCACCCGATGCGTTGAGCAGTGCGTCGTCGCTGCTGAAGGTCTGCATTCCGTCCGACAATTGCAGGCCTACCAGGTTGCCGCCCGTGCTCACCGCCACGCTCGCGCCCTGGGAGTACTCCGCGTCGCTGGTCAAAGCCGACTCGCCCGGCGCGCTCGCGCTTACGCCAGCAGTCGGTTTGCCTTCGTCTTTGTATCCGGTCTCGCGCGCGATCTCCCTGCCGAGCGCATTCGTCGCGTCATCGTCCAACATGTCCTGCGCGAGTTGCATCTGGACGTAGTGCTTCTGAAGATCGCCGAAGCCCAGGTCCTCGCCCCATACGCGCACGCCGGTCTTGCCGTTCACCGTCCGCTTATTGAGTCCCGAACTGCCGCTCGTACCGCCGAACTTCGGGTCGCCGCTCGTCACCATCGTCTCGAGCGCGTGGCGCAAATCGGTCATGTCCTGATTCTGCGCGGCGCCCGCCGCTTGATAGATGCGCGCGATTTGCTTCAAGTCGTTCGCGTTGCGCGTCCACGCAACCAACTGGTCGGGCGAGAAGCCCGGCTTCGCCCCGCCCGTGGCGAACATCTGATGCACGAATCGCGCGGACAAGTCCGTGCTGCCGCTGCCCTCTAGAACGTCGGCGAGCGTCGCCAGCTTGTCCGAATCGTTCTTGCGCCACTGCACCTCGTCGCGGATCCTCGAGAACAATTGCTGCGTGGCGGGATCGCTCGCCACGTCGTCCATCAGCTGCGCGTATATCGCCGTCGACTGGTACTGCTGCAGCCTCGTGGCTTCGCCATGGAAGCGCGCCTTCAGCGCCGCCGCGTCGTCCCCGCTTGCGCACGGCATGAACGGCTGAGCCTCGCCCGTGATGCTCGCGAGCGCCGAGCCCTTCACGGTCGCGACGAATTCATCGCCCATCACCTGCCGATACAGCGGGTCGTCCGTTGGAAGCCCATCGAGCTGCGCCAGGCTTTTCGCCGCGCCCAGGCTGCCCGCGCCCGCATCGCCGCCGGCCTGAGCCTGAGCCTGCGCCTGCTGTTGATTCGCTCGCGCCCGAGCGATGACCCGCAGCGCGTCGAATCCGGTTTGCCATTGTTGGAGAGCGGCATCGAGGGCCTGGGACTCCGGAGCATCGTCCCCCGCATCCTGCGCGGCCTGCATTTGCGGTGCGAGCGCCATCTTCTGCAGTTGAAGCCGGGCCTTCCACAGCGTGTCGATGTTCGAATCGTCAGCCTGCCACGACGCGTCGTCTCCCGGTTTGCGCCCGGCCGCGGCATTCAGCGCGGCCGACAGCGCCGCGTGATACCGCGTCAATGCGGTGCGTGCGGCGCTCTGTGCGTTGCTGTCGTTTTGGTTCGCGTCTGCCTTGGCCTGTGCACTCTGCCACGCGTCGTATGCGCTTTGCGCCTGCGAGATCAGCCCCGGCTTGCCGTTCGCATCGTCGAGCGCGGCCAAGTCCGGCTTGATATCCTGCGCCATTCCGGGGACCGCCGGCTTGCCGTCGGCCGCCGGCGTGCCGTCGACCAACTGATCGATCAGCTTGGGATCGAGCACGTTCGTTGCGTCGGGCGCGCCGGCGCCCAACGTCTTGTCCATCGCTTTCAGCTTCTGCGCGGCGAGCCTGATCGGGTCCTTGCTCGAATCGTCGTAGAACTGCTGCATGATGTCCGGCTGCTCGGCACTCACCTCCAATGCAGCCTGCACCAACGCAGGCTCGGAAGCCGATCTGCCGCCAAGCCACGCACGCGTGAGCGCGATCGCTTCGGGCATCGTCACGCCTTCGCTGACGAGCGAGCCCATGTAGTCCGCCGCGCTCCCTCCCGACGCCGATGGCAGCTGCTGCTGTGTCAAGGGCACGGTACCGTCCGCTAGCTTGCCGCCCTTGAGTGCACTCGTGGCCGCATCGAGCGTATCCGCGTCGAACAGCTGGTCGCCCGAAAGCTCCGCCGAAGCCCGTTCGATCGCATCCCCCTGCTGCGCCTGTGCGTCGCTGCCCGCGTTCGTTTGCCCATCTGCCCGCAGCTGCGCGACGATCGCCGCTTGCGCCCAAGTCGTGCCGCCGATGTTCGCGTTCACGAGCTTACCGTCGTCGCCCTTGTCCCCCATGGCAGCGGCAAGCGCCGCTTGCAGCGTGTCCGCATTCACCGGTCCCCCGCCCAGGTGTCCCTCGAGCGCTGTCTCTGCCTGCGCGAGCGCGCTTGCATCGGCCGGCGACACCGACGCCGCCGCCGATTCCGATTGAGGCTTGAGTCTCGTGTATTTTTCGAGCGTCTTCGCGAGTTCGCTTGAAGGCGCCTCGTCGATGAGCGCCTGGTAGACAGCGGTCGAATGGTGGGACCCCGGCGCAGGCGGCGACGCGAGCGGCTGGAAGGTACTGTCCAGCGCCTCCGTGCCCCCCTCGTCGATCTGCGCCTGCTGATGCTGCAACTGCTTGCGCAGCGCGTCCACCACCGGCTGGGTCGCCGTGCTCTTCGGCCCGCCTGCATCGTCGATGATGCGGGCGAGCGGTGCATAGTAAGCGTCACCGCCCGGCAACGGACCCGCCGGCGCAACCTGCGCGATCACCTCGGGACCTTTGCCGATCAACGCCTCGATGTTGCCCTGCATTTGCGTAAACAATGCCTGCGCGAGTTCCGGCGACGTCTGAGCAAGCGGATCGAGCACGTTCGCAATATCGTTCAGATTCTCCGGCGCGCCGACCGCTTGGAGGGTGTGCTGCGTGGTGGACGATCCAAGCGTGTCGTGAACCAGCGCCGGGAACAGCACCGTATTGCGATAGCCCGATAGCGCAGCGCCCTCCGCGTTCAGCGTCGCGCGTGTGTCGCTACCCTGCGCGCCGGTGATATCGCCGAAGGCCGCGTTCTCGAGCACCGCTGTTCGCGGGTCGCCCATCACCTGCCGGTACAAATCGCTCGTGGGCGAAACACCCGCTAGCTGCTGCGTGAGCCACTGCGCGGCCTTCAGATGCGCCGTCGCGCTGGAACTCGCCCCAACGTTTGTAGGCGCCGCATCCATCGCATCGAGTATCTCGCTCGCATGCAGCGCGGTCGACAAGTCTCCCGCGTTCGGCCCGTGCATGCCCGCTGCGGTGTTCGCAGCGATCACCGCTCGCTCGGCTAGCCAACGTCGATCGCTTTGCGATGGGTCGTCCGCCCAGCCAGCCGCGCTCGACGTATTTTCCGCACTCACCGCCGGCCGGTTACCGGCATCGTCGAGTTCGGCGCTCAACGCCATGTGATAAGCCTGCG
>NZ_JBQCHR010000193.1:0-84302 GCF_051954495.1 Trinickia sp. | reverse complement strand
CATTTTGTGAGCCTACGCGACAAATTTGACCATTTCTGTGACTCTGCGCGACAAAATGTGAGTTCGAGGCGATAAAATGTGACTCTACGCGACAACTCGGCACCTTCATGACCGCGACCCTAGAGCCCGTAACCAAGGACGGCGCGGCACAATCGCGCCTTCGTAGAGTCGTATTTTTCGAACTACGTCGAGGGGACAAAATTCGCCATTGAGGATGCGCGCGATATTGTCATGCACCAGAAGGTGATGTCGACCCGCCCGAAGGACTCCCACGACATCCTCGGGGCGGTGGCGGAGATTCATCCGTTCGTCGACGGAAACGGTCGGATTTCACGCCTCGTGATGAACGCGGAACTGTCGCGCACCGGGCTGTACCGCATTATTGTGCCAACCCTCTTTCATCCGCAATTCGTCGATTGCCTGCGTAAGCTCACCCGCGAGAACGAGCCCGCTGATTACGCGCGCAGTCTTGCAAAAATGGCGCGCTGGTGCGCACAGTTCGACTACACGAATCTGGACGGCGTCATTGCGAACCTCAAGAAAACGAATGCGATGGAAGAGTCACTAACCAAGTTTCAGCTACTCAACATCGACGGCTCACGCATCCTTCCTGAATGACGCCTCTGCGCTGATTCTGGGAACCATAGAGCTTCCACGGCGACCGATGTTGCCCGCAGGACGCCCGACGAATATCGCGACATCAACGATTGCCGGTCGCTCCGCGCTCTCGCGACACGCCGGTCTCCCTCCCGCAATCCGCGAGCGGTACGCCGGCAAGCCGCATCCGGAAGTGCTCGGCCGTATGCCGCAACCCTTCGTCGAGCGGCGTGCTGGGCGCCCACTCCAGCAACGCACGCGCCGCCGAAATATCCGGTTGACGATGCCACGGATCGTCGATAGGCAGCGGACGAAACACGATCTCGCTGTCGGACTGCGTGGCGTGTCGCACGTGCTCGGCCAATTCGAGCATCGTGATCTCGTGCGGATTGCCCAGATTGACCGGATCGCACGAACCGTCGGGTGCATCCATCAAACGAATGAATGCGTCGATGATGTCGTCGACGTAGCACAGCGAGCGGGTTTGCGTACCGTCGCCGTACACCGTCAGCGGTTCGCCCGAAAGCGCCTGCACCATGAAGTTCGACACCACGCGTCCGTCGGCCGGATGCATGCGCGGCCCGTAGGTGTTGAAGATCCGCGCGATGCGAATTTCGAGCCCGTACTGGCGCCGATAATCGACGAACAACGTCTCCGCGCATCGTTTTCCTTCGTCGTAGCAGGAGCGCGGGCCGATCGGATTCACGTGCCCCCAATAGTCCTCCTTCTGCGGGTGCACGCGAGCGTCGCCATAGACCTCGCTCGTCGACGCCTGGAAGATTTTCGCGCGCACGCGCTTGGCGAGCCCCAGCATATTGATGGCGCCGTGCACGCTCGTCTTCGTCGTGCGCACGGGGTCGTACTGGTAGTGAACGGGCGAGGCAGGACAAGCCAAATTGTAGATTTCGTCGACTTCGACATAGAGCGGAAACGTCACGTCGTGCCGCATGAGTTCGAAGTTGCTGCAGCCGAGCAGATGCGCGACGTTCTCGCGCGTGCCGGTGAAGAAATTGTCGACGCACAGGACATCGTGGCCGGCTTCGACCAACCGCTCGCAAAGGTGCGAGCCGAGAAAGCCGGCGCCGCCCGTGACCAGGATTCGCTTTCGATCGAGTTCTTTCATCGGTCGTTGCTCCAAGGAGTGCATGGGGTATCGGAAGGACGGGTCGAACGAGCCGCGGTCATGAAGCGACCTCGCGCAGCAGCGCGTCCCAATCGCGCACGAACCGTTCGATGCCGAAGCGTTCGAGCGCGGTGCGGCGGGCGTTCTCACCTAGGCGGCGCGCCTCTTTCGGGTCGCCCAGCAACGCGCGCATCCGTTCGACGAGCGCGTCGACGTCGGTGGCTAGATAGCCGTTCTCGCCGTCGACGATGACGGTGGGCAGTTCCGTCGTCGCCAAGCCGACGATCGGCATCCCGATCGTCATCGCCTCGATGATCGCTAGGCCGAGGCTCGTCCAGCGAATGGGATTGAAAAAGAAGCGGTAGCGAGCCGTGAACGCCGCGAGATCGAGATTGCCGATTTCGCGCAGGCCGCCCGCGTCTTGCGCGTTCATGCCGACGAGATCCAGCGGGACACGTTGCGCCGCGGCGGCGTAAATGTCGGCGCCGAGTCGGCGGCCGCGCGTCGCCAGATTGTTGACCACGACGACGCCTCGCTCGAGTTCGCCCGTATAGCGCACGCCGTCCGGCACGAGCACGCCGTGCTCGATGACACGCGTCGGCACGTTGTCGCAATCCCACATCAGCCGGTTGAAGTGCGTGACATGCACGATCAACGTGGATAGCTCGGTGACCCAATGGCGTTCCGAAAACGGGTTGACTTGCGGCGGGTCGTGTTCGAGATAGACCGTCGGCAGCCGGCGCTGCGCTTCCGACAACACCGTCCAGCGGTCGCGCTCCCAATGCTCCCGATGCTGATAGAGCACGACGTCGAAGTCGCGTTGCGACACCATGGCCGCATCCACCTCGTGCACGTTGGGGCCCCAGGGCAGCACGCCCGTTCGCCCGGCGTGCCCGGGCGGATTGCCGGGCCGCGTCACGAGCCAGAACTCGTGCGGCGTCTGGGTGAGGTAGTAAAGGTAATTGCCGTGGACGTGCCACGTCAGCACCCGCAGCGGTCGATTACGTTGCATGGCCCGGCTCCTTTGCACGATGGGGTGACCGCGCATGCAGGACGTTTTCGCCGGCGGGATGCGCGCGCGCACGGTGCGCGAGCTGATCGAGCGCGGCTTCGACCACGCGATCGACACTGACGTTGAGCGCGCACGTGTGCCCATAGGGGCAATCGCGAAATGCGCAAGGCCGGCAAGGCGGATAGTCGGCCAGCACGCGATGGCGAGCGCGATCGAGCGGCGCCCAGCGGCGCGTGTCGCTGCCCGAGGCGATGACGGTGCTCGGCGTGCGCATGGCGGCGGCCACATGAGAGATGCCCGTATCGTTGCAGACCACGAGCCTCGCGCGCGCGACGAGGGCCGCAAGGCCGCCCAGCGTGGTGGAGCCCGTCAAGTGCAGCGCGGGCGCGGCCATCTCGCCGAGCACGGCCGCCGTGATCGCCGCTTCGTTCGACGTGCCGGTAATGGCGATCTGCCAGCCATTCGCGGACAACGCATCGGCCACTTGCGCGAATCGCGCCGCCGGCCAACGCCGTGAGGGCAGTTGTGCCCCGGGATGCAAAACGATCAGCCGCTCCGGCTCGATGCCGTGCCGCGTTTCGAGCGCCGCGTACTCGCAGCGGTCGTGCGGCGTCAGCGGGAACCACAAGGCGTCGTCCTTGGCGTCGATCCCTAGCGCACGCATGAGCGCCAAATAGCGGTGCGGCTCCGGCAGATCCTCCGGCCACGCGATGAAGCCGTCGTCGCGGGCCTCGTGCGGTTGGCGGAATCCCGCATAGGCGGCGGCGCCGAATTGCCTGACGATGTCATTGGCCGGACCGCCGCTGCCGTGCATTTGAATGGCCAGGTCGAAGCGCCGGTCGCGCATCGCCGCGAAAAAACGCGGCAGGCCCGCGTCGCTTTCTTCCTGCTCGGGAAAGCCGCGCGCACCCGGAAATACGACGAGTTCGTCGATCAGCGACGGAAAGCGCTCGACGAAGCGCGTCGCCCACGGCAGCCCGATCAACGTGACGTGCGCGTCGGGCCAAGCGCGCCGTAACGCGCGAAGGGCGGGCACGGAGCACAGCATGTCGCCGAGCTGCAGAGCGCGAAATACCGCGATGCGCCGTGGCGGAGAAAGTTCGGGGGAAGCGGGGAAGTTGGGCATCAAAGAAACCATGTCCGATAGCGCAAAGCGCCGCGCAAGCGCCAATAGATGGAAAGGAACGGGATCAGCACCGACGTGACGGCCATCTCGACGACATGACTCCAGGCCGTGCTGCGACCGCGCATGCGCCGCGCGAAAAAGCGCGCGGTCAGTGCGAGCCAGACGAGCGCGCCCAGTCCCGCAGCCGCTGGCATGTTTGCCGCGAGCCCCAGCACACCGACGACGGCCCCCGCAGCGCTCGCGTAGTAGGCGAGCGGCGGCGCCTCGGCGATCCGTTTGCGATAGAGATCGGGGTGCTTTCGATAAAGCAGCGCTTCGAATGCGCTCTTGCGCTGCTGTGAAAGGCTGACGCCCCAGCGCGCGGGGCGCACCGGATGCACGACCACGGCATCGGGCGCATTCACGATCTCGCCGCCTGCGTCGAGCAAGGAAAACTGCAGATCCGAATCTTCCCGCCAGGCGGACGTGAAACGCTCGTCGAAGCCGTCGACGGCGATCAAGGCCGAGCGCTTCACGAACGCGTTGGCAGTGGCGAATTCGGCGCGCTCGAGCCCGCTGGCGTCGGCCTCGTAGTCGGTTGGCCGCTCTCTGAGCGGGACGACGATCGCGCCCGAGGCGGCGCAGGCGCCACCGGCCATCGCGGCCAATCCGGCTTCGAGCCAGTGCGGATCGGGGATCGTGTCGTCGTCGGTAAAAGCGATCGTGTGCGCGAGCGCGTGCCGCCATCCGGCATTGCGGGCGCCTGCCGGGCCTTGCGTGGCCGTGATCGGCAAATAGCGAATTTGCAGGCCCCGCGCCAAATGCGCGTCGCCGATGCGTTCCACGAGGGCGCGCGTGGCTTCGTCGGGCCCGTCGTCGCACACCACGATCTCGTAGCGCTGAGGGTCGAGCGTTTGACGGACCAGGGCTTCGAGGCAACGCTCCAGCAACGCTGGGCGCCGCCAGGTGGGCACAACGACGGAGACGTCGGGGCGCAGCCCCGCCGCGTGCCCGGCGTGCGGCGGCGCATCGGTGCGCGCGCGCGGCTGCGCGGCCTCGGGTGTACTCACGACGCGGCTCCTTGTTTCGTGATGAGGAACGGCCCGATGACGAGCGCGTCGAGCGGCGACGTCCAAAACGATTCGAGCGCATCGCGCGGCGAATTGACCATCGGCTCGCCCCGTGTGTTGAACGAGGTATTGACGAGGATCGGCACGCCCGTGCGCGCGTGGAAGGCGGCGAGCAAATCGTAGTAGAGCGGGTGTTGCGCACGATTGATCGTCTGCACGCGTGCGGTGCCGTCGACGTGGCGCACAGCGGGGATGCGCTCCGCCACTTCAGGCCGCACATCGAAGATGAACAGCATGAACGGCGCAATGCGCGCGCCCGCGAACCAAGCATCGGCGTGTTCTTGCATCACCACCGGCGCGACGGGGCGGAAGTCCTCCCGGTCCTTGATTTCGTTGAGCTTCGCTTGCATGCCCGGATCGATCGGCGAGGCGAGGATCGAGCGCGCGCCCAACGCGCGCGGCCCGAATTCGGTACGGCCTTGGTACCAGCCGATGACGTTGCCGGCCGCTAGGAGGTCGGCCGTTTCGCCCGCGATGTCGTCGAGCCGTTTGAAGGGGACTTTTGACCAGCGCAGAAACGCCTCGACTTCGCTGTCCGGATACGAGGGACCGAGGTACGCGTGATCCATGGTCCAACGCCGCGACCGGTCGCCGGTCAAGCCGCGCTCGCGCCAATCGATCCACAGCGCCGCGCCCAGCGCCGTGCCGGCGTCGCCCGCGGCTGGCTGCACCCACACTTCGTCGAACGGACCCTCGTCGCGCAGCCGCGCGTTCATGACGCAATTGAGCGCGACGCCGCCCGCCATGCATAGCCGCGGCAGTCCGGTACGCTCGTGCAGCCAACGCGCCAGTTCTAGCACGGTCTCCTCGAGCACCGTCTGCAGCGAGCTCGCGATGTCGTAGTGACGCTGTTCGAGCGGGCCGCCCCGCTCGCGCGGCGGCCCGAATCGCTCGACGAGGTTGGCGTCCTCGACGGTATAGCTGCCGTTGCCGCGATATCGCACGATTTCGCGGAAGACATCGGCGTAGGCGGGGCGGCCGAATGCGGCCAGCGCCATGACCTTGTACTCGTCGGAGGAGTGCAGAAAGCCGAGCCAACTCGTCACCGCTTCGTAGAGCAGACCGAGCGAGTGCGGAAGCTCGACTTGCTTGATGCGCTTGTACTGTCCGTCGACGAATTGACCGAGGCTCGTCGTGACGCCTTCGCCGCGCCCGTCCATCGTCAGCACGGCGGTATCGCCCAGCGGCGCGGCCAAGAACGCGCTCGCCTCGTGGGCGAGATGGTGCTCGACGTAGTGCCAGGCGAAGCGGTGCCCGCCGTCGGGCGCTCGGAAGCGCTTGGCGAGATGGTGCGGCGCGCCGTCGATGAGCTGAGCGCGCGCGTTGACGATATAGCTGACGAACAAGGGATCCCAAGGCGATGCGCTCGCGTGTTCCGCGCGCTGCAGTCCGGGCTCGAGCGGTAACGCGATCGTCGCCTGACCGCGCGACGGGCCCGGCATCGTCGGCAGGAGGGCCGGGTCGTACGAGTAGGCGACGTGATCGACGTCGGCGAGCTCGATGCCGGCTTCCTTGAGGCAGTAGTCGATGGCGTCGAACGGCATTTGCCACGTCGAAAACGGTACGGGCCGCTTGGCGTGCTTCACGTGCGTGAAACGTTCGTCCTCGGCCGCGGCGATGACGACGCCGTCCTTGACGAGCGTCGCGGCGCTATCGTGATAGACGGCATTGATTCCGAGTGTGTACATGGCGATGGTCGGTGGTCGAAAGAGAGAGCGATTTACGAAGTGAGCGGGGCGGTGACCGATGCGGCGTCGACGCCGGCGGGCGCGCCGCGCAGCGGGTGACGCGAGGCCGCCAAATCCAACGCCGCCGCGGCCACCTTCGACGGGCTCACGCCCGTGATGCAACGATGGTGGCCTTGCGGACATTCCCCGCGGTAGCACCAGCGGCACTCGACATCGTGAAACAGCACCCGCTGTTCGGTCTGCCAGGGCGTGTGCTGCGGATTGGTCAGGGCATAGACGTCGACGACGGGCGTGGCGAGCGCCGAAGCAAGGTGGACGGGGCCGCTGTTGTTCGTCACGAGCACCGTCGTGCTTTCGAGCAATGCGGCCAGCTCGCCGATGCTTAGTTCTCCTGATAGATCGTGCAGACGTGCGCGCGCGGCGGGGCCGGCGCAGGCCATGACCTCGCGCACGAGCGGCGTCTCTTCGGCTGCGCCGGTCAACAAGATCGGCCAGGAGGTCTCGCGGGCGAGGCGCGCGGCTACCTCGCCGAAGCGCTCGGGCGGGTATCGGCGAGACGGTGCGCTGGCGCCGGGGTGGATCACGAACCACGGTCCTTCCGGCTCGATCCCTCGCGCGCTCAGGTGAACCGCCAACGATTCGCGCGCCCCGGTCGGCACGTCGAACCGCATGCGCGTGTCGACGCAGGTCGCGCCGACTTTGGCGACAAGCGCCAATTGGCGCTCCACTTCGTGCCTAACGCCGCCATGCGGCTCCGGCTCGCAGACCCAATCGGTCAGGAGTCCGTAGGGATTTTCTCGGCTATGCGCGAGTCGCCTCGGAATGCCGGCCAAATAGCACAGCATGGCGGCGGGCAGCGCGCTTTGGCTGTATACCGTGAAGATCGCGGCGGCGTCGTAGCGCCCGGCGTCAAGCCTGCGTTGCATCGCGAGGTCGGCCGAAGGCGCGGCGCCCGGTGTCGATCCATGCCAAGGCGCGTCGTAGGCGATGACCTCGTCCACGTCGCCCAGAAACGGCGCGGCCTTGGCCCCCACGCTCGAGGTAAGCAGCGTGATGTGCCGGTTGGGCGCGGACGTGCGCAGCGCGTGCATGGCGGGCGTCGTCATCAGGATGTCGCCAAGCCGATCGAGGCGAACGCATAGGATGCGTTTGACGTCCTCCCCCCAATGCGAAAACGACGTTTCGCGCTCGGGCGCCTGTGCGACGACGGGCAGGATCTTGAACGGGAGCGCGCTCATCGGGTGCTTCCCCTTGCCGAAGCTTCGTTCGTAGGCGGTCTCGAAACCGGGCGCCCATCGGTGCGGGCGGTTGCCGGCCGGGCATCGTGCTCGCGGACGATGGCCAGCGCCGCGCGCAGCAAGTCGGGCTCGCGCAGCGTCGGCTCGCGATCGGGGCCACGCAGCCATTCCGTTTCGTTACCGTTGTCTAGGAGCACCGTGCGGCATCCCGCGCGCGTGCCGGCTTCGACGTCGTCCAGTATGTCGCCCACGAACCAGCTCGCCGACAAGTCGATGGCATGATCGCGCGCGGCGCGCAGCAGCAGGCCGGGCGCCGGCTTGCGGCAAGCGCAGCGGTAGGCGTAGCGAGCGACGACGCCCTCGGGATGATGGGGGCACCAGTAGGCGCCCGCGAGCGTGACGCCGCATGCGTCGAACATGCGGCTCAGGTGCGCCTCCATCTCGGCCAGCGCGTCGTACGGAAATCGCCCGAGCGCGACGCCGCCTTGATTGCTGATGACGAACAGCCGGAAGCCTCGCGCGGCCAGCAGGGCGAGCGCGTCGCCCGCGCCTGGCGCGAAGCGCATGAGGGCGGGATCGACGTTGTAGGGCACGTCGTCGAGCAACGTCCCGTCCTTGTCGAACAGCACGGCGGCATGCGTCATGGCGGAAACGCTCGCGTCCGGCGCTAGGTGCTGCGCGGGCTCAAGCACGGCCGACGGCGGCTTGCGCGGCGCGGGTGTTTTTCACGCGGGGCGAGCGCTCCGCGCGCTCGCGCGGCGCCTCCTCCGGTGCGCGCGCCACGCGCAGATAGACGTCCTCCAGCATGCGGGCCACGCGTGTCCACGTGAAGCTGGCATGCACGCGTTCGAACCCGGCTTCGCCCATCCGCTCGCCCAGCGCGGGGTCGCGCGCGATGCATGCCAATCGTTCGGCAAGCGCATCGTGATCGCGCGGGGGCACCAGGAAGCCGGTCTTGCCGTCGACCACCGTATAACGAATGCCGCCGACATCCGCGCCGACGACAGGCCGCGCGCATGCCATCGCTTCGATAGGCGTAATACCGAACGGCTCGTACCACGGTGTCGTCGCGAACACATCGGCCGCGCCGTAGAACTCGCGCAATTGCGTGCGGCCGCGGCGTCCGACGAACGTCACGTGATCGGCGACGCCGCAGCCGGTCGCGATGCCGCGCAAGCGAGCGATCTCGGGCGTGGCGATTTCATTGGGCAGGTCTGCGTTGCCGCCGACGATATAAAGGTGCGCATCGACGCTCGTGCGCTCGCGCAGGCGCGCCAGCGCGCGCACGACGGTGTCGATCCCCTTGCGCGGGACGAGGCGCCCGAGTTGCAAGACGGCGAACTGATGCTGTGGCCAACCGAGCGCGGCGCGCGCGGCGCTACGCTCCACGCGGCTGAACTCGGTCGTATCGAACCCGCAGGGCACGATTTCGACGCGGGTGGGATCGGACCCGTAGTGCTCGCGCAGATCGATGGCGTCCTGGGGGCATTCGGCGATGATCGCATCCGACTCGCGCACGAGCTGCTCTTCGATCGCGAAGCGTTCGTCGGGAAACCCGTCGTCGGCGCCCTGATGCAGCCTTCGCACCTTCCCTAGCGCATGGAACGTCGTGACGAGGGGAATGCCCAGGGTCGCCTTCACCTTCAGACAGGCGAGCCCGGACATGAAGAAGTTGGCGTGTATGACGTCGTAGGCCTGACGCTCGCGCCGGCAAAACCCAATCAGGAAATCCGCGAACTCAGGCATGAAAGGCAGCAGTTGCTCCTTGGGCATTTGCGTGGGCGGGCCGGCCGGCACATGGATGACGCGCACGCCGTCCATATCCGATACGGCCGGCAGCAGCGCGCGGTCTCGCCGCGTGAACACGTCGACGTGATGCCCCGCCCGATGCAATTGGCGCGCGACGTGGGCCACATAGATATTCTGGCCGCCGCTGTCTACGCCGCCCGCCACGGCGAGGGGCGATGCGTGTTCACTGACGAGTGCGATTTTCATGGGAAGTCCTCGTTAGGGGGAGCCTGCGTTCGCGCTGCGCGCCTTGCCTAATCGCGCGGCGCGTGCGGTGCGCTTCGCTTGGCAATCGAGCACACCGTGTGCCCATCGTCTGCCGTGCCCGTGTCAAACCTGCAGAAGCGTTTCGTGCGGACGCAACGGTTCTGTGAAAGTTACCGGGCGTATGTCCAGTCCATGACGCCGTTACAGGTCGAATGTAATTCCGCGATAGCAGGGAACGTCGCGACGCTCGGTAAAGGGGGAAGCGAACAAGCGGCGCATGGGATTGCTTCTTGCTGCCAGCGCGTCGACGCGAACGCTCGGCAGGGAGGACACGATCGCAATGAATGCCCGCATATCGGTGGTAGTGCTGACGCACAATCGCTTGAGCGAAGTGACGAAAACGGTCGAAGGCTTGCTCGCGCTGCCGGAGCGGCCGGCCATCGTCGTCGTCGACAACGGTTCGTCCGACGGCACCGTGCATGCGTTGCGAGCACGGTTTGCCGGCGTAAACGTCGTCGCGTTGGGCGCCAATCTCGGGGCGGCGGGCCGCAATCACGGCGTGACGGCGGTGGATACCGAGTACGTTGCGTTCAGCGACGACGATACGCATTGGGGGCCCGGCGCGCTCGAGCAGGCGGTGCGCGTGCTCGACGCCGCGCCTTCGGTGGCGGTATTGTCCGCTCGCGTGTTGGTTGGCGACGAGCACCGCCCGGACCCTACTTGTGCACGAATGAAGGCGAGCCCGCTGTCGAGCGAGGGGCTACCCGGTCCGGCGCTCGTCGGCTACATGGCCGGTGCGTGCGTATTTCGGACAGAGGTGTTTCGCGAAGTAGGCGGGTACGAACCGCGGCTGTTCATCGGGGGCGAGGAGTCGCTCGTTTCCCTCGACGTGCTCGAACTCGGCTATTCGATGGTCTATTGCGATGCGGTGACCGTCACGCACCATCCCTCCCTTGTTCGAGATGCAGGGCTTCGCCGGCGGATGCTCGCGCGCAATGCCGCGCTGGTCGCATGGATGCGGTTGCCGCTGGCCGAGGCCGTCGCGGCGTCGCGCCAAGCCTTGACCCTATTGGCCAAGGAACGGCCAGCAGCCTTCTTGCGCGATAGCGCGGCGCTGGTGGCGGATTTCGCCTGGGCTTGGCGTCGTCGTCGGGTCGCGAGTCGCAAGGTTTTGCTGATGAGGCAGCGCGTACGCGAGGCCGAACGAGCGACTGAGCTGCCGCCTTTGGCGACGGCAGTCGCTAAGCCTGATCGATGAGCAGCATCTTGTAGCGCTCGGGTTCGACGAGATCGTGCGGATGGGGGTCGGCAAAGGCGCGCAACTGGCTGCGGTACGCGCGCACGGCGCGCCATTTCGCATTGGCGGAGCCCGGCCGGCGCAGCGCCGTCGCAACCGTGTCGGCAAGCGGCAAGACGCGGCAGCCTTCTTCGGATAACGATGCGTAGCGCTGCCTAGCGATCGCGCGATTCGTGCGATAGAGCGCATCTTCGTAGAGCATGAGGGTCGGCAACCGTGCTCGACGCGCCAGCGCGCGGCAGGCATCGGCGACGAGCACGTGGTCGGAGTGATAGAGGCCCAACGGCGCGACCAGAGACGGCGCGCCCGAGCGCCGCCAAGCCCGCGTCAACGCGTCCGCGATCTCGGCGACCGATGGAGTGCACCCGTATTGGCTGTCCAAGAACGGCAAACGTATGCCGTGCGCGCCGACGATCGCTAGCGCTCGCTCGTCCTCCGCCACGCGAGCACGCAGGGCCTCGCTCGAATCGCGATGCCCCGCTTCGCTGTCCCACGGCGTTCGCTGCGGCGGAGCCGGTTCACCGCAAAACACCGTGCAGACGATGGACCCCGGATAACTCGCGAGCAGCATCGCGCAACTGAAGACGGCGTCGTCCAAGTGCGGCGAAACGACGAAGTAGGGGGCCGGTGCGTTCTGCGGTAGGGTCGGAAGCATGCGCATGACGCCATGGCGCAGCAAGGAGGGTGCCCATGGCGGAACCCATGCGCTACCATCGCAGCTCTTGGAACGAAGGACGAAGGGCAGCGAAGCATGACATTGGACAAGACCGACCGCGCGATCTTGATGGCGGTCCAAGCGGACGGCCGCATGACGAACGCGAGTCTCGCCGACGCCGTCGGCTTGACCGAAACGCCCTGCGCACGCCGTTTGAAGCGGCTCGAAACGGACGGCTATATCGAGGGATACCGGGCCGTGCTGTCGAAGTCGGCGCTCCATATCGGCGTGACCGCGTTCGCGCTCGTGCGATTCGGCGTGCACGACCGGCGCCTTGCCGACGAATTCGAGCGCGAAATTCAAGCCATCCCGCGCATCGTCACCTGCCACAACGTGTCCGGCAGCGCCGATTACTTGTTGCACGTGGTGTCGCGCGACCTGGAAGATTACGGCGCGTTCGTCCGCGACGTCCTGCGCGCGCTGCCGGGCGTGACCTCGGTCGAATCGGTGCTGTCGCTAAGGGAAGTCAAGCGCGATGCGGGGCTGCCGCTCCTATGAGCGAGCCGCCTTCCGCTCGACCGGGCTGGCCTGTGCGTGGAGGGTGTCCGAAAATCCCGCTTCCGGACATCCCCCTATCGACGCGCCCGCCGGCTGGCTTTCGTCAGGTGGCGAGCGCCTGACGGATGGCCTCGGCGAGGTCGCCGGCCGCGAATTTCGCCACGTAGCCGGTCGCGCCGGCGTTCTTGACGTGCGTTTCATTGGCCGTCCCCGTCAACGACGAGTGGATGATCACGGGAATATCGCGCATCCGGTCGTCGCCCTTGATCTGGCGCGTCAGCATGAAGCCGTCCATCTCCGGCATTTCCAGATCGGTCAACACGAGCGCGACTTTATCGCGCGTGCGCACGCCTTCCTTCTGCGCTTCGTCGGCGATGCGCCTGAGCGTATCCCATGCCTCTTGGCCGGTCTTGGCGATGATGTATTCGGCGCCGAGGGCCGCCAGGCTTTGCTCGATGAGCTTGCGGGCGAAACCGGAATCGTCGGCCGCCAGGATTTTGGCGCCGCCCTTGATCTTGACCGAGGTGCCCACGTCTTCCACTTCCACGCTCGGGTGCTGAGCCGGGAACACGTCGCGCAGCACTTGCTCGACGTCGACGACCTGCGCGAGGCGCGAATCGCCCGTGTTGCCGTCGATGCGCGCGATGCTCGTGACCGAGCTGCCGCCCGCGGAGCCTTCGGCCGACAGCACCTGATTCCATTCGAGGCGGACGATATCGTCGACTTCCTCGACGGCAAAGGCCTGCGTCGAGCGAGCGAATTCCGTGACGAGCAAGATGTTCAGGCCGCGCGTCGGGTTGCAGCCCATGAGCTTGGGCAAATCGATGACGGGAATGATCTGTCCGCGGATATCGACGGCGCCGATCATGTGCTCCGACGCCCCGGCGATCGGGGTGATCGTCGGCATGGTCATGATCTCGCGCACTTTGAAGACGTTGATGCCGTAGAGTTCGTGCGAGTCGTCGTTCCCGGGGGCGCAGCCGAGCCGGAAAAGCAAGAGTTCGAACTTGTTCGAACTCGTCAAATTGGTGCGTTCGTCGATCGAGTGATGATCAGCGGCCATCAAAATATCCTCTTCGGTTGCGCCCGCGCGCATCGGTTGCACCCCCGTCTCGGCGTGCGCCTTCACCGACGGTGCTCGGGCTATACCGCTGATAACGGCGCGGCGCGGGGAAAGTTGATACGAGGTTCGCGTTTCCCCCAAGAAGACCATCAAGTTCGGTGAACCATCTGACGATATATAACGCCAAGGAGCGCCACAGGACAGATGTGGCCGACTACAATCGATCGCCATGTCGGCTTTCGACCCCTACGACTCGATTCTTGCCATGATCGACGACCAAGCGCCCGGACTGCCGAAGATAGAAAGCGCCTTTCAGCCCGTGCTGTCGCTTGCCCACGGGGCGGCCGTCGGCTACGAGGCGCTGCTGCGCGCGACGCACGAGAACGCTCCCTGCTCGCCGGAAGCGGCGTTCGGCGTCGCACGGCGCTCCGGCCGCTACGGCGAGTACGAGCGCGCCTGTACGCTGCACCACGTGCGGCGGTTCGCTCGCTTTGCCGACGACGAAAGCGTGCTGTTCGTCAATCTGCATCCGGATGTGCTCGTCGACGCCGTCCATGCGCCGGCGCTGGCCGACGAATTGATCGAAAGCGGCGTCGTGCCCGGGCGCGTCGTCATCGAAATACTCGAAGCGCGGCAGGAGACGCCCGCGGCGCTCGTCGACGCCGTGGAACGCTTGCGCGAGCGCGGCTTCCTGATCGCGCTCGACGATTTCGGCGCGGGGTTGACCAACCTCGGGCGCGTGTGGGATTTACGGCCCGACGTCGTCAAACTCGATCGGGAATTGATTTGCAAGGCCGTTTCCAGCTATCGGAATGCCCGCAGCCTGCTGCGGCTCGTCGATCTGCTGCACGACATCGGCACGTTCATCGTCATCGAGGGGATCGAGACGGAGGAGCAAGCCATGCTGAGCGCCGACTGCGACGCCGATTTTGTCCAAGGTTATTTTTTTGCTCGACCGACGACCGAGATCGACCTGAGGATGCCGCTCGGCGGCGTGCCGATGTCGGGACGCGACGCGCGTCTCACGCACGCGCGCAGGCTGCGCCGGGCCGGCGACCTCGACGAACTGCTTCCCTACCGTCTCGCCTTCGGCGCGTTCAAGGACGCGTGGTGCGCCGGTGCGCCCGCGGATCAGGCTGCCCGGCATTTTCTGGCATGTGAATGGGCGTTGCGCGTATTCGTGCTCGACGACACCGGCCAGCAGGTGGGCGAGAACATCGAACCCGAGCGGCACCACGATCTGCGCAGCGCGACGTTCCCGTTGCTGGCGCGGCGGGCGGGCGCAAACTGGTCCAAGCGGGCCTACTTTCGCGACGCGCTGGTGCGGCCGGGCGAGACCATCGTGAGCGAGCCCTACATGTCGTCGAGTTCAAAGCATTTATGCGTGACGCTGGCGGCGCACGTCGTCGTCGACGGCCGAGGCTTCGTGCTCGGCGGCGACGTCTTGTTCGAGGGCCTGTCGCGTTCGCTCGCTTGACTGCGCATGCGGCGCTCACGCGCGATGCGCGAGACATAGACGGGCCGACTCTCTTTCCGCCGAAGTCAGATCCGCCGCGAACTCGAACTTGCCGCCCACGAGCGTGGCGACGCAGACGCCGTCCCGAAACGCGAGGCGATTGCCGGCCAGCGAGGGCACCTTTTCTCCAGGCAAGATCGTTCCGACGATGTTGAGCGGATCGGCCGCGGACACGGCGATCAACGTCCGATCCGCCGCGCGCTTGCGCACGTCGCGCAACAGCGCTAGCGCTTCGGGCAGCGCGAATTGCTCGCCCGACAGGCCGCGTACGAAACGGCCGCCGCGCACGAGGCCCCGCGCTTCCAGCCGATGGAAGACGTGCAGCAAGTCGCGCCAGCGCGGCAGCCACGCGCTCTCGCGTTCGAGCAGCTGCCAAAACACGACGCCATAGCGGCGCAGCAGCGTCATCGCCACGTGCTCCGACACGTCCGGCGCGAGCCGCTGCACAGCCGTGCGCGGAGGCGCTTGCCCGTCGGAAGGCGGCGGGGCGTGCCCCTCGTCGGGCGTCTGCGGTAGCGCTGGGCGTCGCAGCAACGCCCAGCGCCCGGCATCCTGCATGCCGCCGATGAAGGCGCCTCGATGCGCGCCACGCCGCGTCGCCGCGCGCGCACCGCGGTGGCGCGACACGGCGGGCGCGATGAGCGCGCGCAGCCCGGCGAAGCCGTCGGCGTTGACGAATCCGCCGGCCACGAGTTCGCCGAGCGCCGCTTCCACTTCGAGCGGCAACGCGCGCGCTTCGCCGACGAGTTCGTCGAAGAACATCGCGCCGTGCCGCGACAGCGCGTCGAACAGCAGGCGCGCGCGAGGCGAAAGCGCATCGAGCGGCGCGCACGTTTGTCCCGCTCGCTGCTCGGCCGCGGCATGCCAAAGCGGCAACGCGCGCCTAGGGAGCAGGACGATGGGCGTCGTGCGTACGGGCGCGCCCGCGCCGCGGCCCTCGGTGGCGAAACGCGCCCAAACGAATTGGCCGGCGCGGCACAGCTCGTCGAGCGTGACCCCGGCATAGTCGCGCACCCGCGCGGGCAAGATCTCTTCTTCCCAAGCCGACGCCGAGGCTTCGAAGCCTTCGAGCTGCTCGAGCGTCGCGGCGAGCGCCTCTCGCCCCATGCCGCGGGACTGCGGCGCGAGCCGCTGCCACTCGATCAGAAAGCGTACGAAATCGGCCCGTTCGACCGGTTCGATCTCTCGGCGCAAGCGCTTGATCGTGTAGCGGTGGATGCGCGCGAGCAAATGCCGCTCGCACCATTCTTCCTGTGCCGCGCCGGGGGTGAACCGCCCGCGCATCGCATAGCCCTCGCTTTCGAGCTTGACCAGCGCGGCGGCCACGTCCGACGCGGCAAGCGCCAACGAACGCGCGAGGACGGGCACGGGGACGGGGCCAAGCCCCGAGAGCCGCGCACGCAAGACGTCCACGAGCGCGTCTTCGTACGTCCATGCTTCGTCGAACCCTTTCGGCGCCACGAGGCGCGGCGCGAACACGGCATCCGGGTAGAGGGCGCGCAAGCCATTGAGCCGTTCCAGCGGCAGCCAGATCGCTGCTTCCTCGGCGATTTGCATGCGCGTCGCACGACCCGTACGAGCCAGCGCATCGAGCCACTCGAGCCAGCCTTCATGCGCCCGGGCTTCGGTTTCGTCGATGCAGGCGAGCCCCATCAAGGCCTCATGCATTTCGTCCACGTCACGGGCCTGCGGCCAAGCCTCTTCCCGCACGGCCGCGATCGCATCGGCGTCCAGCGCGCCCAGATCGGAGGCGTCCTCCGGGTCGGTCCAGCGCCGCGAAAGGACCGCTTGGGTTCGACGTTCCTCGAGCGGCGCGTCGTCGAGAAAGGCATAGGGGCGCGCATTGAGAATTTCGGCCGCGAGCGGCGAGGGCGCCGAGAGCTCGCGCGTCACGAGCTTGACCTCGCCCCGCTCGATCCGGCGCAAGAGCGCGAGCCATCCGTCGCAGTCCATCGCCTCGTGCAGACAGTCGTCGACGGTTTGATCGACGAGCGGATGGTGCGGCAACTCGCGTTCGCCGACGATGTTCTCGAGACAGGCGACCTGATCGGGGAACACGGCCGCCAGCAGGTCTTCGCTCTTCATGCGCTGCAGTTGCGGGGGCGTCTTGCGCCCGCCCGTGAAGCGCGGCAGCGCGAGCGAGGTCGTGGCGTTCCAGCGCCAGCGGACGTTGAACAGCGGGGCATCGAGCAAGGCTTGGATCAATACGTGCTCGGCGCTGTTCGAGTGAAGGAAGCGCCAGACTTCGTCGAGCGCGAGGCTGTGGCTGCCGGTCAACGACAGCACGATCGCATCCTCGGTCGCCGCGGCCTGCAGTTCGAAGTTGAACGTGCGGCAAAACCGCTTGCGGAGCGCAAGGCCCCATGCGCGGTTGATCCGGCTGCCGAACAGCGAGTGGATGACGAGCTGCGTACCGCCCGATTCGTCGAAGAAGCGCTCCATCACGAGCGTTTGCTGGGTGGGCAGCACCGATAGGGCGGCTCGGGCGCGTCCCAGGTAGTCGACGATTTGACGCGCGGCGCTCTCCTCGATCGACAGTTCGTCCATGAGCGCGGCCACGACGCTATCGTGCGCCCCGCCTTGGGTGTTGGATGGGGCCTCGGCTTCCTGCGGCGCCTTTTTTCGATTACGTTGCATAGCACTGCCGAGCAACGCGTCCACGCGAGCGCGCAGCCGCGATACGGCGGCCGATAGTTCGTCGCTGCGCCCGGGCGCTTCGCCTAGCCAAAACGGAATGTTCGGCGCTTGCCCTTGAGCATCGACCACCCGCACGCGGCCGGGCTCGACGCGCAGGATCCTGTACGAGGTATTGCCGAGCTGGAAGATGTCGCCCGCTAGGCTCTCTACCGCGAAGTCTTCGTTGACGGTGCCGATGTTGAGCCCTTGCGGTTCGAGCAGCACCGCATAGTCGGCATTGTCGGGAATCGTGCCGCCCGACGTGACGGCCGTCATCTTTCCGCCGCGCCGGCTGCGCAGCGTCCCGCTGACGACATCGCGATGGATGTAAGCGCCGCGCGGCCCGTGGCGGCTCGTATAGCCTTCGGCGAGCATGCGCAGGACGGCGTCGTACCGTTCTCGCGGCAAGTCGGCATAGGGCGCCGCGCGTCTAACGCAGTCGAAGAGCGCATCCTCGGTCCATTCTTCGCAGGCCACCTCGGCGACGATCTGCTGTGCGAGCACGTCGAGCGGCGCATGCGGCATCGCGAGCGTATCGAGTTCGCCGCGCCGCACGCAGTCGATCAAGGCCGCGCATTCGACGAGGTCGTCGCGCGAGGTCGGAAAAAGCCGTCCCTTGGGCATGCCGCCGACCTGATGCCCCGAGCGCCCGACGCGCTGCAAGAACGGCGCGATGGCGCGCGGCGAGCCCAGTTGACAGACGAGATCGACATCGCCGATGTCGATGCCCAGTTCGAGCGAGGCCGTCGCGATCAGCACGCGCAGCGTGCCGCGCTTTAGCCGCTGTTCGGCGTCGAGCCGATGCTCCTTGGCCATGCTGCCGTGGTGCGCGGCGACCGCGTGCTTGCCCAGCCGTTCCGTCAAATGGCGCGCCGCGCGCTCGGCCATCCGCCGCGTATTGACGAAGACGAGCGTCGTCGCGTGGGCGCCGGCGAGATCGGCCAATCGATCGTAGACGCGTTCCCATACTTCGTTCGGCATGACGGCTTCGAGCGGAACGGGCGGCAGTTCGAGCGCGAGATCGCGCGCGCGATGATGGCCGACGTCGACGATGGCGCACCGAGCCGTTTCGCTCGCGCCGACCAGAAACCGCGCGACGGCTTCGATCGGTTTTTGCGTGGCCGACAATCCGATGCGCGGCAAGCGGCGTTGGCAGAGCGCGTCGAGCCGCTCGAGCGAAAGCGCCAAATGCACGCCGCGTTTGCTGGCGACCATCGCATGGATTTCATCGACGATGACCGTGCGTGTCGTGGCGAGCATGCGCCGCCCCGAATCGGACGAAAGCAGCACGTAAAGCGATTCGGGCGTGGTGACGAGGATATGCGCGGGCCGCTTCTTGAGCGCATTGCGCTCTTGAGCGGTGGTGTCGCCGGTGCGCACGGCCGTGCGGATGTCGACGCGCGGCAGGCCGCGCTGCGCGAGCGCTTCGCCGATACCCGCGAGGGGCCGTTCGAGGTTGGCGTGGATGTCGTTGGACAGCGCCTTGAGCGGCGAAACATAGACGACGAGCGTTTCGTCCGGCAGCGCGCCGTCGTGCGCGAGGCCGTCGCGTACGAGCTCGTCGATGGCCCATAGGAATGCCGTGAGCGTCTTGCCCGAGCCGGTGGGCGCGGCCACGAGCGTCGATTCGCCGGCGCGGATGTGCGGCCAGGCGCGTATTTGCGCATCGGTCGGGGCGTCGAAGACGGATGCGAACCATGCGGCGACGGCCGGATGAAACGTGGCGAGCGGATCGACGCTCGAAGGGGCGTTCATGTCGTCGAGGTGGGGGCTGGCCATCGATTTCTCAAGGGTACCTAACGCTGCCGATCGATGCCGGCCCGGTCATGCCACGGGTCGCGCGGGAACATGTCGAGGCTCGCTGCGTACGTCGATAAATAGACGAGCGGCGCCACGACGAGCGTGGCGACGCCCAGCGTCAGCACGCAGGCCAGCAGCAAGCCGGCGATGATGAGGCCATAGATGAGCGCCGCCGGCCCGTTGCGCCAGCTCGCGGCGAAGCTCGCGCGCAGCGCGTCGGCCGGCGAGGCGCCGTTCAGCACGATCAGCGCGGGCGCGAGCCAGAGCGCCATCGTGCCGACCACCGCGGCCGTCAAATAGAGCGCGCCGGCGGCCAGTGCGAGGACCGAGTGCGTATTGGCTCCCGCGCCGCCGAACGCCATCAGGCGCATGGCGCTGGCGGCCCGATCGCCCGTCAGGTCGCAGACGATCGCCATCAGCAGGCCGAACACGGCCGCCGCGAAGAGCGGCTGGAAGTTCTCGCGAATGCCGCGCAGGACATCCGCCAGCCGTACCGAGCCTGTCGCGCGGCAATGGTCGGCGGCGGAAACCATGCCGCCGGTCCACAGCACCGTGAAAACGGCGGTCAGATCGCTCGCATAGGGCAGCTCGTAAAGCAAAATCGTCAACAGCAGGTCGATGAGACCGAGTGTGATCCACATGGCCGGGCGCTGCTGAAAAAGCGCCCAGCCTTCGGCGAACCATCGCGAACCTCGGCTGGCGGCGACCGCGCGCATTTGCATGTAGACAGGCTCCGAAAGGAAAGAAAGGAAAACGAGGCAAAGTCAGCGGGCTGACGAAAACGAGCCGCCATTATCGCCCCGGGGCGCCGATCGACTTCGGAATCCAGGCGTGGCTGCATTCATTCCCGCCGGGAACGGCGCTTGCTGCATCGCACCGTCGATGCAAACGGTACCCGGACCATGACGATCCACATCGGCATATCGGGCTGGCGCTACGAGGGCTGGCGCGGCGTGTTCTACCCGAAGGGCTTGGCGCAAGCGCGCGAGCTCGAGTATGCGTCGCGTGCCGTCGATACGATCGAGATCAACGGCTCGCACTATTCGCTACAGACGATCGGCAGCTACCGGTCGTGGTATGCGGCCGCGCCCGATGGTTTCCTCTTCAGCGTGAAAGGGCCGCGCTACCTCACGCACATGCTGCGGTTTCGCGACGAAACCGCGCTGCCCGCGCTCGCGAACTTTTTTGCCTCGGGCGTGCTGGCGCTGGAGGACAAGCTCGGCCCGTTTCTCTGGCAATTTCCGCCAAATTTTCAATTCGACGCGACGCGGCTCGAACGATTTCTCGCCTTGCTGCCTCAAACGACGGATGAGGCCGTCGTGCTCGCGCGCAAGCACGACGCACGCGTCAAGGCGCCATGGTGCGAGAGCAGGCGCCGCCGCAAGCTGCGTCATGCCATCGAGGTTCGGCACCCGAGCTTTTGCGTGGACGCGTTCCCACGCATCTTGCGCCGCCATCACGCGTCGCTCGTGATTTCGGACTCCGTGGCGGATTGGCCATATTTCGAGGATGTGACGGCCGATTTCCTCTACCTGCGGTTGCACGGCGCCGAAACGCTGTATGGCGGCGCTTACGCGGAACCCGCCCTCGATCGATGGGCCGAACGTATTCGCACTTGGGCGTCGGGCGACGAGCCGCCCGACGCGAAGCGCGTGTCGCCCAAACACGCCGCAAGGCGGGCGCGTGACGTCTACTGCTACTTCGACAACGATCAAAAAGTGGAGGCCCCTTTCGATGCTCGACGATTGAAGGAACGCCTGGGCGCGAACGAACAGCCGCAGCCGCAGCCGCGGCCCCGCGCACCGAGGCAACGCCGGCAGCCGGCGCGCGCCAGAGCAGCCGCGCCGAAAACCCCTTAAAGTAGGGCGCTCGCGCAGTACACGAAACGTTCGAGCGATACCCGAACCGCGCGAAGCGCGCCGCGAAGACGGCCCGGCTGTTGCCGGCTTACATTCACCCATGGACAGGAGCGATCCGATGAGCGTCGTCGTATCTGGACTCCAGCGAGCTTACGACGAGGTTCGGCAACACAGCCTCGCGCTTGCCGAACCGCTTTCCGCGGAAGATCAGGGCGTGCAGTCGATGCCCGATGCGAGCCCGACGAAATGGCACCTCGCGCATACCACGTGGTTCTTCGAAACGGTCGTGCTCAAGCCCCACGCCCCGGGGTACCGGCCGTTCGACGAGCGTTACGCCTATCTCTTCAATTCGTATTACGAAGCGCTGGGCCCGCGTCACGCGCGCCCGCAGCGCGGGCTGCTGACACGTCCTTCGCTGGACGACGTCCACGCTTATCGGCGGCATGTCGACGAGGCGGTCGCCGCGCTCATCGCCAAGGCCGATGCCGATACGTTGGCGAGCGTCGAGCCGCTCGTTACGCTCGGGCTGCATCACGAGCAGCAGCATCAAGAGCTGATCGTGACGGACATGTTGCACGCGTTTTCGTGCAACCCGTTGCGGCCTGCCTATCGGCCGGGGTCGAGCCACGGAAGCGACAAGCGGCATGAAGCCGCTTCCTCCGCCCCTGCTCGCGCACAGGCGCTCGAATGGCTGCGTCATGACGGCGGCGTGGTCGGCATCGGCCACGACGGCGACGGCTTTTGTTTCGACAACGAATGTCCCCGCCACGAATATCTGCTGCGCCCCTACGAAATCGCGCATCGGCTCGCGACCTGCGGCGAATACGCCGCGTTCATCGAAGACGGCGGCTACGAGCGGCCGGAGCTTTGGCTGTCGGACGGGTGGGCCGCTATTCGGCGCGAAGGCTGGAACGCGCCGATCTACTGGTCGCGCGAAGGGGACGCGCCCGATGGGAACTGGCAAGTATTCGGGCTGACCGGCCTGCAAGCGCTGGATCCCGACGCGCCCGTATCGAACCTCAGCTTCTATGAAGCCGCGGCCTACGCGGAATGGGCGGGCGCGCGGTTGCCGACCGAGTTCGAGTGGGAGGCGGCGTTCGATGCGCCCGGCATCGAGCAGATGACAGGGCACGTGTGGCAATGGACGCGTTCGTCCTACGATCCGTATCCGGGCTTCCGCCCGTTGGCCGGCGTGGCCGCGGAATACAACGGCAAGTTCATGGTCGGGCAGCAAGTGCTGCGCGGCGGCAGCATCGCCACGCCGCCTGGGCATACGCGTCCCACCTATCGCAACTTTTTCCCGCCGGCGGCGCGCTGGCAATTTACGGGAGTACGCCTTGTACGAGACCTCTGACGCATCCGCCCTCGTGGGCGCCGCGCCCCGGCCGGGCGTGCGGGCCGACCTATCCGAGAACGCGTTTTGCCGCGATTTGCTGGCAGGCTTGTCGCGCAGCCCGAAAGCGGTCGCGCCGAAGTACTTCTACGATGCCGAGGGCTCGGCCTTGTTCGACCGCATTTGCGAACTGCCGGAGTACTATCCGACGCGCACCGAACGGCGCATCTTGGAGCAGCACGGGCGAGAGATCGCGGAAGTCGTCGGGCCGCAAGCGGACATCGTCGAATTCGGCGCGGGTTCGCTCGAGAAAATTCGCATCGTCCTGCGATCGTTCGAAGCACGCGCGCTGCCGCGCCGCTATTTTCCGATCGACATCTCGGCGACCCATCTGGAAGAGGCCGCGCGCCGTCTGCATGCCGAATGCCCGTGGCTGCAGGTGCGCCCGGTCGCGGCCGACTACATGCAGGAATCGCAACTCTCCGCGCTCGATGCATCGACCGGCCGCCGCGTGGGCTTTTTCCCGGGCTCGACGATCGGCAACTTCGAAGAGCCCGAGGCGCTGGCGTTCCTGCGCTTGGCGGCGCGCTTGCTCGAAGGGGGCGGCCTGCTCGTCGGCGTCGATCTGGTCAAGGATCCGCACACGCTGCATCGCGCTTACAACGACGCACAAGGCGTCACGGCGGCTTTCAATCTGAACGTGCTGCGTCGTGCGAACGCGGAGTTGTCGGCCGATTTCGATCTACGTGAATTCGCGCACTACGCGTTTTACGATCCGCGCAAACATCGGATCGAGATGCATCTGCTGAGCCGATGTGCGCAGACGGTGCATGTAGCGGGGCAAAGTTTTCGCTTCGAGGAAGGAGAAAGCCTTCATACGGAGAACTCTCACAAGTTCACGATAGAAGGCTTTCGGAAGTTGGCGGTGTCGGCTGGCTTCCGCCCGGGGCCTGTCTGGACCGACGAGGCGCGGCTGTTCAGCGTGCATTGGCTCGAAAGCCCGGCCGGCGGTGCGCGTGCGTCGCGGTGACATGATGCGGCGCCCGCTGCCGGCGGGCCGGCTGACGGCCTAGTTTCAGTCGCCGCGGCCCCAGCCGCGGCGCTCACGCCATTCGTGTTCGCGCCATTCGTGCTCACGCCACTCGCGGCGGCGCCATTCCCGCTCGCGCCAGCCGTCGCCGCGCCAATAGTCCACGGCGACCGGGGCCGGCGCGTAAGCGACTTGCGGGGCCACATAAACGGGCTGCGGGGCGACGTATACAGGGGCGGGGATGCCGATGCCGACGGCTAGATCGACGTGGGCCGATGCCGCCTTGGACATCGCGAGCGCCGCGATTCCGACGCCGATCACTGCTGCGACGAGTTTCTTGTTCATGTGGGCTGCTCCTTGCGCGTTGCCAGCGCTCGTTTTCAGTTGAAGACGAACCCAGTGTAGGGGCCTGCCCGCGATACATGTGAAAGCGGCATGCGAGAGTGGTAACGCCGCATTACAGGATAAACGGCGCCCTAAACCTCGCCATGCATGGCCGCTCACGCCTTTTTGCGCCCACGCACGCCGCGCAATACGTCGAGGACGTACTCGGTGGGACGATCGATATTGTCCGTGCGATGTGCAACGCCCAATGCCCGCCATAGCGCGGGCCGCAGCGGACGCACGGCGACGCGCGAGTCCCGCCCCGCGGCGTCGCCTTCGTCGGGCAGCAGTGTCGCCCCGTATCCGGAGGCCACCAGGCTTTTGATGGCGTCGGTGAAGTTGAGCTTGATCCGCGGCGTGGGATATTGGCCGCCCGCCGCGAACCAGTCCGCGGCCAGGCGCGCGAGCCGTGTATTCGCGTCGCCGAGGATCAGCGGCTGCTGCGCCAGCCACTCGGGCGTGACGTGCCGCGGGCAACCCCAATGCGCGGGCAGGTATGCCACGACGGGATCCTTGCGCCACGGCTCGATCGATAACCCTTTCATCGACGCTTGGGGCAGTGCAACGAGGCCGACATCGATCGCACCGTCCGCGAGCTGCGCCAACGTTTCCTGGGAAGTGAGCACCGAGATCCGCACGTCGATGCCGGGGTGCTTGTCGCGCAGCTGCGCGAGCGCGGCCGGAAGATGATGCGCGACGGCGGCCGTCGAGGCGCCGAGCCGGACGCGCCCCTCGAGGCCTTGCGCTTGACGCCGGACGTCCTCTATCGCTTGTTCGGCGTCGGCCAGCAGACGGCGGGCATGCGCGATCAAGGTTTCGCCGACGGCAGACGGCGCGATACGCCCGCGCTGCCGCGACAAGAGCTGCGCGCCGACGCGGCTCTCGAGGTCCGAGATGTGAAGGCTGACCGTGGGCGGCGCGAGATGCAGCACGCGCGCGGCTTCGGCGAACGAGCCGTAGTCGGCGATCGTCACCAAGGTTCGCAAGCGGTCGAGGCTGACTTGACGCACGGAAATCGTCCTCGTTTATAAAAACTGAATCATATCTGCAGAAAATTCAACTTTTCCTATTCTAGCCCCCGCCGCAACATGGACGGCGTCGATCGTCCGCACGAGTCGATCGAAGCCTCGAACCTTCCGTCCGTCGGAGCGCCGTCATGGATCAGTCAACCGTAAAGAGCACGAGAAAGCGCCAAAGTGGAAGTCAGCGCGTCCGCCGCTTCGGCGACCGGACGGCCAGCGTTTGGGCGATCGGAATAGCTATTGCGTTGGTCTTCGCCGCGGTCGTCGCGGGACTGGCCGTTCGCGGCGAGCACCGCACGGAGGTGCTCGAGGACCGTTGCATCAGCCAAGCGGCCAACGATTCGCATTTCTACTTCGAAGCGTTCTTTCAAAATTCGCTCGAGCACGACGCGCTCGCGCAAATTGCCGGCGCGTGCCGGAAATAGCGGCGCTTAAGCCGCGCCACGGCTCGATTCGCTAGTCGCGCTGGCCCCAAAATTGGCTGGGCAGCGCCGAAACTCGCTAGAATCCCTATCCATCACAGTAGAACAACGAAAAGACCACATCGATGGAAGGAACACTGTTCGCGCCGCTCGCCGGCGCCGACCGATATCAAGAAGCGGTGTCCCTCTATTCGAGCGGCCGCGTGCTCGATGCGCTGACCGCGCTCGAGGCGCTCATCGAATCGAACAGGCACGACCGAACCGGCCGCGCGCAGGCGCTCAATCTGGCGGCAGCCTGCGCGCTTCGCCTGGAGCGCAAGCTAGATGCCGAGCGCTATTGGCGGATGGCCGTCGACGCCGATCCGCGTTTGTCTCAGGCGCATTACAACCTCGGTGTATTGCTGCACGGCCTCGAGCGCTGGGCGCAAGCCGAGGCGGCCTATCGGTCCGCGCTGGCGCTTCGCCCCGATTACCTCGACGCCCACGTGAACCTGTGCGCCTTGCTGAAGACTTGCGGCCGACTTTCCGAGGCGGCAGCCGCGTGCAGGCAAGCGCTCGCGATCCATTCCGATCACGTCGTTCTGCTGCATCACCTCGGCACGGTGCTGCTCGATCTTGGCCGGGTGCGGGAAGCGGAAGCTGCCTATCGTCAGGCGCTCGCGCGCGAGCCCAACTACGCCGATGCGAAATGCAAACTGGGCGCGTTGCTGCTCGGCACCGGCCAATTCGAAGAAGGCTGGACGTTGTTCGAAAGCCGCTACGACGCGGGGCTGTCGGACCGGACGGCATTGCCGCCGACCGTGTCGTATCCGCAATGGCAGGGCCAATCGTTGCAAGGCAAGGCGGTGCTCGTCTGGCAGGAGCAAGGCTTCGGCGACATGATTCAGTTCGGCCGCTACCTGGCTTGCCTGAAAGCGCAGGGCGCGGCATGGATCACGTTGGCCTGCGCGCCGGTGCTTCATCGGTTGTTCGCCACCGTGCCGGGTATCGACGCGATCGTCGACGGGGATGCCGAGCTGGGTCGTGCGCCGCACGATTATTGGACGCTGCCGCTCAGCATTCCCTATCGCATGGGCACGGCGCTCGATTCGATTCCCGAGGCGCGCTACCTGCGGCCAGACCCCGCGCTCGCCGAAAAATGGCGCGCCCGGCTCGCTGCATTGAAGGGCGCGAAGGTCGGACTCGTATGGAAAGGGCACGCGGGCCATGGCAACGACCGCAATCGGTCGCTTGCGTCGCTCGAGACGCTGCGACCGCTGCTGAATGTGAGCGGCGTCAGCTTCGTCAGTCTGCAAAAGGGGCAAGGGCAGGGCGAGGCGAGCGCGCTCGCGGGCGGGCCTGCGCTCCTGGATGCCGCGCCCGAGATCGCCGACTTCGCCGACAGCGCGGCGCTCATTTCCGAACTCGACTGGGTGATCAGCGTGGACACGGCGGTCGCACACCTCGCCGGTTCGCTGGGCAAACCGAGTTGGGTCATGCTGCCCGCAGCGGGACTGGATTGGCGCTGGGTGCGCGGGCGTGCCGATTCCCCGTGGTACCCGCGGACGATGCGCTTGTTCCGGCAAAGCGAGCCGGGGCAGTGGGGGCCCGTGGTGGAGCAGGTCGCGAATGCCTGCATCGAGGCCGCGGCGCGGGCGAACGAAGCCGCCCGCTGATCGGGCAGGCAGCGCCGCCCGGCTGGGGGCGGCGCTAGGCCAGGCCGCCCGTTTCCGCCAATGCGCGGCGCAACAATTCATCGACGAGCCCGTTCATGCCGTCCGGGTGCTCGGCGGCGCGCGCCTTCAGCGTGGCGATGAGTTCGCCGTCGAGCTTGCATGCGAACGGCACGAGCCCCTTCGCCTGGTCTAGCTTGCGTTGTTCGCGACGGTTGACGGCGGTTTCGGCGGCGCCTTTGCCGAAGCGGTCCGAATGCGACTGCTTCATCGAATGCGTGAGTTTGAGCGCCTTGTTCCTTTCAAGGTCGGTTTTCTTCATTGCCATGGGATGTCCTGCGGTTGGAATCTTTGAGCGCGTATTGTACGCAGTCCTAAAGGGGCCGCCGCCTAGGAGGCGGGCTTCGACCGATTCCCGCTCCGCCGGTCCGCGTCGATCAGGCGCGCCAACTGCCGAATGAGCGGGACGAACGACGATTCCGGCGTATTGCCGTAGCCGAGCACGAGCCCGTTGTGTTCGGCGCAAGGCGTCGACGCGAATCGCGACAGCGGCATCGGCGCCATGTCGAAGACGCGGGCCGCCTCGGCGATGCGCAGGTCGGAGCAATCCGGGGGAAGCTCGATCGTCAAATGCATGCCGCTGTCCCCGCCCCTCACGACATGCGGCGTATCCAGGTACTGGAGCAACGCCGATCGCAGCGCATCCTGCCTGCGCCGATAGAGGCGGCGCATGCGCCCGAGATGCCGGCTGAACTGGCCGCTTTCGATGAACTCCGCCAAGGCAAGCTGTTCGTAGCGGTGGCCGCCGCGCAGCGTTTCCCTCAAGAGCGGCTCGCCCGAGGCGACCAATGCCTCGGGCAACACCACGAAGCCCAAGCGCAGCGAAGGAAACAGCGTCTTGCTGAACGTGCCCACGTACAGCACGGGCGAGTTCGGCACGAGGCCTTGCATCGCGCCGATGAGTTCGCCGAAGTGACGGTATTCGCTATCGTAATCGTCTTCGATGATCCACGCGCCATGCTCTTGCGCCTTCGCAATCAGCGCGAGCCTGCGTGACGCTGTCAATACGGCGCCCGTCGGGTATTGGTGAGACGGCGTCGTGTAGACGAGGCGCGGCGTATCGGTTTCCCATGCGTGTGCGGGTACGCATAAGCCGTCCTCGTCGACGCGCATCGGCACGATATTCAGATCGCCGCAATGAAACGCCGAGCGCGCGCCACGGTAGCCCGGATCTTCCACCCACCCAGTGTCGCCCGGGTTCGTCACCAGCCGCACGCAAAGCGTCAGCGCTTCCTGCGCCCCTTCCGTGATGACGACCTGTTCCGGTTCGCAACGCACGCCGCGCGCCACGGCCACGTGGCGCATGATGGCGGTGCGCAACGCCATTTCGCCCCGAGGGTCGCCGTAGCCGAGGGCCTCGACCCCCGCGTGCCGTACGGCGCGATCGAGGCAATGCTTCCAGGCATTGAGCGGGAAGCGCGCCAAGGCAGGCACCCCTGGGCGCAGGGCCAGCGTGTCCGCCGCGTTCAGGCGCGCATCGCGAATGCGAGCCGCGCGCGTCGACACCTCGGGGGCCGTGGCGCGTCGAGGCGGGCGGTGAGCGCCCCGGCGCGGTTCGAGCGCCGTGACGCGCGTGCCTTGGCGGCTCGGTTCGATGTACCCTTCGGCGCCGAGCAATTCGTAGACGGCCGTCACGCTGTTGCGCGATACGCCGAGCGCGGCTGCGAGCGCACGCGAACCCGGCAGGCGGCAGCCGGAGGGGAAGCGGCCGTCCAAGATCGCACCGCGGATGCGCTCGTGCAACTGCCGCTGCAGCGTCGCGCCGCTGCGATCCCTGACCAGCGGAGCGGCGAGGAGCAGGTCGAGCACAGGGCTAAGAGGTTCGTCGAGGGTAGACATAAACGTGAGCCGGAGAGCGCAATGACCGTGGCGACGTGCGGAGCCAGGTCGACGGGACGGCATGATCCTGTCGTGGCACCATCGAATTACCCCGTCGTGGCACTTTGAAGCGGACCACGCACATTTTAAAGTCTTCTCGACTTCACGCAAAACGGGAGATGCGATGACGACCTTTACGAACGAATACGGCCAGCCGATCGGCGCGCCTTTGCCAAATTGGGCGCCGCGGCCGCTGCCTACCGCGGAGACATTGGAAGGCGCGTATTGCAGGCTGGAAAGATTGAGCGCCGAGCGCCACGCCGACGATCTCTTTGCCGCCTATCGTACGGCGCCGGACGGCCGGGACTGGACTTACCTCTTTGTCGGCCCATTCGACGACCCGCAAGCGTTCCGGCGCTACATCGAAACGGCGGCCTTAAGCGCCGATCCGCGCCATTACGCGGTGATCGACAAGAAGACTGGCAAGGCCGTCGGCACGCTCTCGCTGATGCGCATCGAGCCGAACCACGGCGTCATCGAGGTGGGGGCCGTCGTATTCTCGCCATTGCTCAAGCGCACGCCGATCTCGACCGAAGCGCAATTCCTGCTGATGGCCTATGCGTTCGACGAACTCGGCTATTGCCGATACGAATGGAAATGCGACAGTTTGAATGCGCCGTCGCGGGCGGCGGCCGAACGCCTCGGCTTCAAGTTCGAGGGCGTCTTCCGGCAAGTGGTGGTCTACAAGGGACGCAGCCGCGACACGGCGTGGTTTTCGATCATCGACAAGGAATGGCCTGCGTTGAAGCAGGCGTTCAATGCATGGCTCGCCGCGGAAAATTTCGATGAACAAGGCCGGCAGCGCGCTTCGCTTGGCGATTTGCAAAAGCGCTATCTGTAAGAACGGGTCGCTTTCCTTTCCCCGGGGAGGGAAAGCGGCTCGCGCTGACCGGTGCCTCAATCGGCCAATTGCGCGATCGAATCCAACTGAGCATAAACGTCCGCCGACAGCTGCAGCGCCGCGGCTTTCACGTTTTCCCGCAGATGCCCGACCGACGAGGTGCCCGGTATCAGCAGAATGTTCGGCGACCGATGCAGCAGCCAAGCGAGCGCCGTCTGCATCGGCGTAGCGCCGATCGATGCGGCGATCTTCGACAGCGCATTCGACCGGATCGGTGAGAACCCGCCGAGCGGAAAGAACGGCACATAGGCAATCCCTTGCGCGGCGAGCGAATCGACGAGCTCGTCGTCTTCCCGGTGCACGAGGTTGTATTGGTTCTGGACGCACACGATCGGTACGATGCGCTGGGCCTGCGCTACTTGCGTGGCAGTCGCGTTGCTCAAGCCGACGTGCCGTACGAGCCCCTCGTCCCGCAGCCGTGCGAGGGCGGCGACTTGTCGCTCGATCGACCCTTCCGACGGCTTGTGCACATCGCCCATGATCCGCAGGTTGACCACGTCGAGCGCGTCGAGATTTAGATTCCGCAGATTATCTTCCACGCCTCGGCGCAGATCGTCCGGTTCCTGCGCGGGCAGCCATGCGCCGGCCTGATCGCGCACGGCGCCGATTTTCGTCACGATCACGAGCGATTCGGGGTAGGGGTGCAACGCCTCGCGAATGAGCTGATTGGTAATGTGCGGGCCGTAGAAGTCGCTCGTATCGATATGGTCGATGCCCAAGGCCAACGCTTCTTTTAGAACGGCGAGCGCGGCTTCGCGGTCCTTCGGCGGACCGAACACGCCCGGCCCGGCCAGTTGCATGGCGCCGTAGCCCATGCGCCGCACGCGGCGTCCGGCCAGCGGGAAAGTGTCGTCGATGGCGGGGTTGAACATGGTGTGCTCCTGGTAGGAAGAAACGGAAGCCCAGTATCGCGGCGATTGCGTTGTTCGATAATCCGGTCTAAGTTGTACGGGTTGTGCAAAAAAACGAACAATCTCCCATGGAATTCAACGATCTCGCGGCGTTTGCTTCGGTTGCGCGCGCCGGCGGCTTTCGCGATGCGGCGCGCGCGAGCGGCGTCTCCGCGTCGAGCTTGAGCACGGCGGTGCGCCGCCTCGAGGCGAAGCTCGGCTTGCGGTTGCTCAATCGCACGACGCGCAGCGTGGCGCCGACCGAAGCGGGCCGCCGGCTGCTCGAGCGGCTCACGCCGCTTTTCGGCGAGATGGAGGCGGCGCTCGACGTGCTGAACGTATTCCGCGAGAAGCCCTCCGGCACGCTGCGGCTGAACGTGCCGATCAGCGCGGCTTGGGTCATCCTGCCGGAGATCGTCGCCGCTTTTACGCAGGCGTACCCGGACATACGGGTGGAGGTCATTGCCGAGGACGGATTCGTCGACGTGCTCTCCATCGGCTGCGATGCGGGCATTCGTTACGACGAGCGGCTCGAGCAAGACATGATCGCGGTGCCGATCGGCCCGCGCGTGCAGCAGTTCGCCACCGCGGCCGCGCCGAGCTACCTCGAGACGCACGGCAAGCCCGAGCACCCGCGCGAACTGCTTTCTCATGCGTGCTTGCGCGCGCAGTTTTCCAGCGGCGCCATGGCGATGTGGCATTTTCAGCAAGGAGACGAGGTCTATCGCCTCGATCCGCCCGGCCCGTTGCTCGTCAAGCCCGTGGCTGCCTTGGCCACGGTGATCGGCGTGGCGATCCACGGCGGCGGCATCGTCCATCTATTCGAGGAAATGCTGCAGCCGCATTTCGAAAGCGGCGCGCTCGTGCCGATTCTCGAATCGTGGCGGCAGCCGTTCGCGGGGCCGTTTCTGTATTACCCCGGCCATCGGCACGTCCCGGCGCCGCTGCGCGCGTTCGTCGATTTCGTGAAACAGCGCGACGCGTAGCGTGCCGATCGGCAAGGGAAGCCCTAGTTTTTCTTTCGCCTCCCTCAACGAATCGTCGTTTGTCAGTCGGAAGGGGCGCGCGGATACTCCGGGCATCGAAGTGACCCGTTCCCAGGAGAAGAAAAGCGATGAAGCGCAAACTGATTGGCCTCGTCATGGCGGCCGCGCTGGTGGCAGGGGCGACGGCAGGCACGGCCCACGCGGCGGAAATCGAGCGCGACAGCATAAAGAAAACCGTCGATGCGGCGATCGAGCCGCTCATGCAAAAGGACGGTATCCACGGCATGGCCGTAGGCGTCATCGTTGCGGGCAAGCCTTACGTTTTCAACTATGGGCTCGCGTCCGCCGAAACGCGCGAGCCGGTGACCGATCGCACGCTGTTCGAGCTGGGGTCGATCAGCAAAACGTTCACGGCGACCCTTGCCTCGTATGCGCAGGTGCGCGGCGACCTTTCGTTTTCCGACCCGGTCGAGAAGTACGAGCCGGCCTTGCGCGGCACGAAGTTCGGGCAGGTTTCGCTGCTCGATCTCGGCACTCATACGCCGGGCGGCGTGCCGCTGCAAGTGCCCGACGAGGTCAAGAACGACGCCGAACTCACGGGGTACCTGAAAGCGTGGCGTCCCGCATATGACCCGGGCACGCATCGGACCTACTCGAACTTGGGCATCGGCATACTCGGCGCGATCGCCGCGCGCAGTATGGACGGCGATTTCAAGGCGCTGCAGCAGCGGCTGTTTCCGCAGCTCGGCTTGAGCAGCACGTACATCGATGTGCCCGAGGCGCGCGCTAAGGACTATGCGCAAGGCTATACGAAGCAAGGAAAACCGCGCCGCGTGTCGCCCGGCATGCTGTCCGACGAGGCGTACGGCGTGAAGACGACGGCAGCCGATGCCCTGCGCTTCATTCAGGAAAACATGGACCAAGTCGCGCTCGACGACTCGCTGCGGCAAGCCGTCATGCGCACGCATACCGGCTACTTCCAAGCCGGGCCGATGACCCAGGATCTGATTTGGGAGCAATATCCGTATCCCGTCACGCTCGATGCGCTGCTCGAGGGCAATTCCCCGGCCATGATCTTTCACGCGACCGAGGTGTCGCGCCTCACGCCGCCCACGGCGCCAACGCCCGATGTGTGGATCAACAAGACGGGTTCGACGAACGGCTTCGGCGCGTACATCGCTTTCGTTCCGAGCAAGCGGATGGGCATCGTCATGCTCGCCAACAAGAATTTCCCGATCGACGAGCGGGTACGCGCGGCGTATCGGATCATGAGCGCGCTTGCTTCGACGCAACCCTGAAACCCTGAGCCGACCTCGAGCGGCCCGTCGGCAACCCGCCCGCTGTGCCGCTGCCGCCCTGAACTCACCCGAGCATGGGGCCCGCGCTGGCGTCCTGATGCGAGCGTCAATATACTGCTGACGCTCGCATTGGAGTCGTCTATGCATCGATTCGCCGCCGACGATGCGGGCTCGGCGCTCGTTCAGGCCGCGCCCGTGCCGCCGAGTGCAACCGTCCCGATCTCGCTCGTCAAGGCGTTTCTCGCCGGCGCCGACGCGCGCCCGGAGACGATTCGCCGTTATTTGGAAGAAGCGGGCATCGCGCCGGAATTGCTGGCCGAACTCGGCGCGCGCGTGACCGAAGAGCAATTCTCGACGCTGTACCAAGCGCTCGCGATCGCGCTCGACGATGAAATGCCCGGATTCTTCAGCCGCCCGCTGCGCAGCGGCACATTGAAGTTTCTTTGCCTAAGCTTGCTCGACGCACGCAATCTGGACACCGCGCTCCATCGATTCGGCCAGTTCTTTCATATCGTCCTCGACGATTTCCGCATCGAGTCCAGACGCGCCGGGCCCGTGGGACAGATCGCGCTGCAGATCGATCCCGTCGCCGGTCAGATCGGCCCGCTGGGGCACGAGCTGATGCTCAAGCTTGCCCACGGCGTGGGATCCTGGCTCATCGGCCAGAACATCCCCTTGCTGCAGGTCGAGCTCGCCTGTCCTCGCCCGCCGCACGCCCTCGATCATCGATACTTCTTTTCGGGCCCGGTTCGATTCGATTGCGACCGCACGCTCATGCGCTTTAGCGCGGCCTATCTAGATCTGCCGATCCGGCAAAGCAAACGCAACCTGCGCAAATTCCTGGCGCGCGCGCCGGGCGATTGGATCTTCGATTCGTTCAGCGAGCAACTGGTCAGCCATCGCGTGCGGCAGTATCTCGCGGCCCAATTGCCCGATCTGCCGACGATCGAGCAGGCCGCAACCGGCTTGAACTGTTCGGTGCGCACGCTATGCCGGCGTCTGTCCGGCGAAGAGACGACCTTTCAGTCGTTGAAGGACGAACTACGCCGCGATATCGCTATCCAACGACTGACGGAGACGGAGGAGACGATCACGAAGATCGCGGGCGACATCGGGTTCGACGATCCCAGCGCGTTTCACCGCGCATTCCGGCATTGGACGGGCAGCACGCCCGGAACCTATCGGCGGCGCGCATAAGGCGACCGCAGACCAGGCGGGCGGCATGCCCAGGCCGATGCCTGGCGCCGCGCCTTGCCATCGGCGCCCGACGCCCGGCCGCACGTTTTGGCCGGATTTGTCAGTCATCGGGCCGGTTTGGTCAGCCGATTTGGCGGGTTTCTCGGTACGATCTCAGTTGAACCATCGCAACGTGGCCGCAAATGTCATACGCGCGCCGCGTTCGCTTTCCTTCTACGTTTGGACTTCGACCCATGAGCTATAGCGCGCCGATCAAGGACATGTTGTTTGTGCTGCAGGAGTTGGCCGGCATGGCCGAGGTAGCCGGCCTTCCGGGGTACGAAGACGCCGGAATCGACACGGCGCAGGCCGTGCTCGAGGAATCGGCGAAGCTGTGCGAAGAAGTGCTGGCGCCGCTGAACGTCGAAGGCGATCGCAACCCGAGTACTTGGAAAGACGGCGAGGTCACGGCCACGCCCGGCTTTAAGCAAGCGTTCCGGCAATTCGTCGAGGGGGGCTGGCAGGGCGTGCAGCATCCGTCCGAATACGAAGGACAAGGATTGCCTAAGCTCATCGCGACGCCGTGCATCGAGATGCTCAACGCGTCCAATCTGTCGTTCGCACTATGCCCGCTGCTGACCGACGGCGCGATCGAAGCGCTGCTCACGGCCGGTAGCGAGGCGCAGAAGCAGCGCTATGTGCCCAAGCTCATTTCCGGCGAATGGACGGGCACGATGAATCTGACAGAGCCGCAGGCGGGCTCGGATCTGGCGCTCGTGCGCACGCGCGCCGAACCTCAGGGCGACGGCGCGTATCGCGTGTTCGGCACGAAGATCTTCATCACGTGGGGCGAGCACGACATGGCCGAGAACATCGTCCATCTCGTGCTGGCGCGCACGCCCAATGCGCCCGAGGGCGTGAAGGGCATTTCGCTGTTCATCGTGCCGAAGTTCCTCATCAACGAAGACGGCACGCTCGGCGCGCGCAACGACGTGCACTGCGTCTCGATCGAACACAAGCTCGGCATCAAGGCAAGCCCGACCACCGTGCTGCAATTCGGCGATCACGGCGGCGCGCTAGGCTACTTGATCGGCGAGGAAAATCGCGGGCTCGAGTACATGTTCATCATGATGAACGCAGCCCGCTTCGCCGTGGGCATGCAAGGGGTGGCAGTGGCCGATCGCGCCTATCAGCATGCCGTCGCCTATGCGAAGGAGCGCGTGCAAAGCCGCCCGGTGGACGGTTCTGCCAGAGAGGCCGTGACCATCATTCATCATCCGGACGTGCGCCGCATGCTCGCGACGATGCGCGCACAGACCGAAGGCGCGCGTGCGCTGGCCTATGTGGCCGCGGCGCACAGCGATATCGCGCATCGGCATGCCGACGAGAAAGTCCGCGCCGAGCACTTGGCCATTTACGAATACCTCGTGCCGATCGTGAAGGGATGGAGCACCGAGATGTCGCTCGAGGTGACGAGCCTGGGCGTGCAGGTGCACGGCGGCATGGGTTTCATCGAGGAAACCGGCGCGGCGCAGTACTACCGCGATGCGCGCATTCTGCCGATCTCCGAAGGCACGACGGCGATTCAAGCAAACGACCTCGTCGGGCGCAAGACGCTGCGCGACGGCGGCGCGGTGGCGCAGCGGCTGTTGGGCGAGATCGACACGACCGTCGGCGCACTGCGCGCGCACGACGTCCGCGCTTTCCAATCGATCGCCACGCAATTGGAAGCCGGCCGCCGGGCCTTGGCGGCGGTGGTCGCCTTCGTCGTCGAACAAGGCAAACGCGATCCGAACGCCGTCTTCGTGGGCAGCGTGCCCTATCTGAAACTGGCCGGCCTGGTGCTGGCGGGATGGCAGATGGCGCGCGCGGCGCTCGTCGCTCGAGAAAAGCTAGCCGAAGACAATGCGTTCCACGCCGCGAAAATCGCGACGGCGCAATGCTTTGCCGAGCACGTGCTGCCGCAGGCGGCGGCGCTGGAAACGGCGGTGCTCACGGCGCGCAACGGCGAAGGCTTGCTCGCCTTGCGCCCCGACCAGTTCTAAGGCCGGCGCCGAACGCGGCAACCTTTCAGTACGCACATCGAACGCCGATGCAGCTCGAAGGGCCGAGGTGCGGGTCGAATCAATTTGGAGGAGAAGCGGATGAATAAGGAAGTGGTCGTGGTAGGCGGCGTGCGCACCGCCATCGGCAAGTTCGGCGGCAGCCTGAAAGACATCGCGCCCACGGAACTGGCGACGATCGTCGTGCGCGAGACGCTCGCGCGCACCGGGGTCGAGGCGTCGCAGGTCGAGCATGTCGTGTTCGGCAACATCCTGGCCACCGAGCCCAAGGATTTGTATCTGTCCCGCGTGGCCGCCATCAATGCCGGCATTCCGGAAACGACGCCGGCTTTCAACGTCAATCGCTTGTGCGGTTCTGGATTGCAGGCGATCGTCTCGGCCGCGCAAACCATCCTGCTCGGCGATGCCGAAGTGGCGATCGGCGGCGGCGCCGAGAACATGAGCCGCGCGCCGTACATTGCCCCGGAAGCGCGCTTCGGCGCGCGGATGGGGGACATGCGGATGGTCGACATGATGCTGGGCGCGCTGAACGACCCGTTTCACGCCGTGCCGATGGGGGTGACGGCGGAAAACGTCGCGCGCAAGTTCGGCATTTCGCGCGAAGATCAAGACGCGCTCGCCCTCGAGTCGCATCGGCGCGCCGAGCGTGCCATCGCGGAAGGCCGCTTCAAAAACCAGATCGTGCCGATCACGCGGCGCGTCAAGGGCAAGGATGTCGTCTTCGACACGGACGAGCACGTTCGGCTCGGCGCGACGCTCGAGGATTTCTCGCAGCTCAAACCCGTTTTCGCTCGCGAGAACGGTACGGTCACGGCCGGCAATGCGTCTGGCATCAACGATGCGGCCGCGGCGGTGATGCTGATGTCGGGCGAAGCCGCTCAGCGGCGGGGCGTCAAGCCGATGGCGCGCCTCGTCGCCTACGCGCACGCGGGCGTCGATCCGCTGCATATGGGTATCGGGCCCGTGCCGGCTACCCGGCTTGCCTTGCAGCGCGCCGGGCTGTCGGTGAGCGACATCGACGTGATCGAGGCGAACGAAGCGTTCGCGGCGCAAGCTTGCGCGGTCACGCGCGAACTCGGGTTCGATCCGGCCAAGGTCAATCCGAACGGGTCCGGTATTTCGCTCGGACACCCGATCGGCGCGACGGGCGCCTTGATCACGGTGAAGGCGATCGAAGAGTTGCTGCGCATCGGCGGCCGCTATGCGCTCGTGACGATGTGCATCGGCGGCGGGCAAGGCATCGCGGCGATTCTCGAGAATCTGCGGTAGCCGGCGCTCGATAGGCGCGATGACTCGACACTCGGCGCAGCCGCGCTTAGGCTGCGTTGTCCGTCGCGAGCGGCACCGCTTCACGCATCAGTGCGATGAACCGCTGCAAGCGCGACGGATAGAACTGCGCGTGCGGATAGACGAGATAAATCGGCAGCGCGGCGGCTTGCCATTTCGGGGCAAGATGAACGAGGCGCCCGCGGGCCAGATCGTCGGCCAGCAGCCAGGCCGACCCCGCGCAGGCCCCCACCCCCAGCACGGCGGCGCTGCGCAGCGCATAAAGGTTGTCCGTGCTGACGCGCGGATGCATGGCGACGCGGCGCGTCTCTCCCGTTTCCGCATGCGTGAGCGTGAGCTCCGTTCGGTAATAGGTTCGCAACGCCAGCCACGGCAGGGCGACGAGTTCCTCCGGTTCTTGGGGAACGCGGCCGCCTTGGAGGAGTGCCGGCGCGGCCACCACGAAGCGAGCGACCTTCGACAGGCGAATCGCGACGACGGCCGGGTCCGTCGGCTCGCCCACCTGCACGGCGCAATCGATGCCGTTGGCGATGAAGTCGCGCACGTCGTCCTGCAGCAGCCAATCCACCGATACGCGCGGGTAGTCGCTTAAATACCGCGACAGCGGTTCGACGAGCCGTTCTTGACCGAAGGCATGTGGGACGGCCACCCGCAGCATGCCTTCCGGTTCCTCTTGGGCGCCGCGCAAATCAGCCTCGAACGACGCCCAACTCGCGAGCAATTCCTTGGCGCGCTTGAAACAGCGCTCGCCGTCGACGGTCAGCCGCATCGTATGCGTGGAGCGCTGCAGCAGCCGCACGCCGAGCGAGCGTTCCAGCGCCTGCAAGCGACGGCTGATGGTGGGCTGCGTCGTGCGCAGCAACGCCGCGGCGGCCGACAAATTGCCCGCCTCGACTATACGCACGAACGTTTCCATGAGCTGAAAGCGTTGGCTCGCACCCTCCGCCGAAATCTCGGGTGCACGTGCCACACGGCTTTCGGCGGGGAGATGGCGGTGTTTCTTGTTCATACGCACAGCGTATAACAAATCTTCGTCCCGCGGTACTACCGGTCATCGGCCGTGGGCCTCACACTCGCGTCCATTCCTACTTCGCACGAACAACGAGAGAAAGGACTCCGATCATGTCCACCCCGCAAACCCTTCAAGCCGCGCCGAGCGGCCTGCATTCAACCCAAGCGCCCAACGCGGCGGCGCCGCTTGCGCCCCGGTTGGTCTTGCTGCTTGCCGCGGCGGCCGGACTGGCCGTCGCGCCGCTTTACTACAGCCAGCCGATGCTCGGCATCCTCGAATCGGATATGGGCGCTTCGGCCCGCGCGATCGGCATGGTGCCGATGTTGACGCAACTGGGCTACGCGCTCGGGATCCTGCTGCTGGCGCCGCTCGGCGATCGCTTCGACCGGCGTCGCGTGATCCTGATCAAGGCCGGGGCGCTCGTCGGCGCGTTGGTGCTGGCCGCTGTCTCGCCGTCGATCGGCTGCTTGCTCGCCGCGAGCTTCGCCATCGGCTTGTCGGCCACCATGGCGCAAGACATCGTGCCGGCCGCTGCGACGCTCGCCCCCGATGCCAGCCGCGGCAAAATCGTCGGGACGGTGATGACGGGATTGCTGCTCGGCATCTTGTTGTCGCGCGTCGTGAGCGGGTTCGTCGCCGAGCATTACAGCTGGCGCGCGATGTTCGTCGCGGCGGCCGTGAGCGTGGCCGCGATCGGCGTGGCGGCGTGGCGCGGCCTGCCGTCGTTCAAGCCGACGACGCACCTGTCCTACCGCGCGCTGATCGGCTCGCTCGCTCACCTGTGGTGGCACCATCGGGCGCTGCGCCGCGCGGCGTTCGCTCAAGGGTTGCTGGCGATGGGTTTCAGCGCGTTTTGGTCGACGCTCGCCGTCATGCTGCACGCCGCACCGTTTCATCTTGGCAGCGCGGTGGCCGGCGCATTCGGCCTGGCCGGCGCGGCCGGCGCGCTCGCCGCGCCCATCGCGGGACGCTTGGCCGATCGGAGCGGGCCGGAGCGCGTGACGCGGCTCGGCATCGGTCTCGCGACCGTTTCGTTCGGCGTGATGGCGCTCGGCACGACGTTGACGCCGCACGCACAGCTGGTGCTGCTCGCCATCGCGACGGTCGGTTTCGACCTCGGGGTCCAGGCCACGCTGATCGCCCATCAAACGATCGTCTACGGCATCGATCCGGCCTCGCGCAGTCGGCTCAACGCGGTGCTGTTCGTCGGCATGTTCATCGGCATGGCCGCGGGCGCCGGCCTGGGCAGCTTGGCGCTGGCGCAATGGGGCTGGATGGGCGTCATCGGCTTGGCGGTGGTCACGGCGCTGGCTGCGCTCGCGGTGAGGATGTGGCCGCGGTAAAGTCTCGGTGATGCGCTAGCCCACCGTGGCGGCGATATGTTCTCGCAGCCACTGGTGCGCCGGATCGCGGTGTGTGCGTTCATGCCAAAGCATGGACATCTCGTAGCCCGGCACGTCGATGGGCGGCTCCACCGCGCGCAACGCCGGGTGGCCTTGAACGAGCCGAAACGGCGCCATGGCCACGAGATCGGTGGCGGCCAGCGCCTGGAGCAGAAATAAGAAGTGCGGAACGGACAGCGCCACGCGGCGCGTCAGCCCGACTTCCGCCAGCGTTTCGTCGGTCACGCCGCGAAACCCGCCGCCTTCGGGCGAAACGATGACGTGTTCGAGTTTGCAGAATTGCGCGAGAGTGGGCCGCCGCTTGAGCCGCGGGTGATCGGCGCGCCCCGCCAACACGTAGCGCTCAGTGAACAGCGTACGCCGCCGCATGGCCTCGGGCGAGTCGGCCGTCGTGTGGAACGCCAGATCGATTTCGCCAGACGCGGCTTGCTTCTCGAATCGCGCAGGCGCCATCTCCACGACCGCGAGCCGGCTGCCCGGCGCGGCCGTGCGCAGACCCAGCAGGGCGGGCAGCACGATCGTCGATTCCGCGTAGTCGGTTGCCGCCAGTCTCCATGTCTGCTCCGCTTGCAGCGGATCGAACGGCCGCTCGGGCGCGACGGCGCGCTCCAGTGCGTTGAGCGCTTCGCGCAGCGGCGCGCGCAGCGCCTCCCCGCGCTTGGTCGGCTGCATGCCGCGCGGGCCGGGTAACAGCAGCGGATCGTCGAACACGTCGCGCAGTTTGGCGAGCTGGACGCTGATGGAAGGCTGCGAATAATGCAAGCGCTGCGCGGTGCGCGTGACGTTCAGCTCGGCGAGCAGCACGTCGAGCGTAACGAGAAGATTGAGATCGAGCTGGCGAAGGCGATTATCCAAACTAATACCTCTAATTTCATAAATTCATTTCTACTATACCGCCGCGCGCCTTAGCCTGTGTTTTCCCAACACGCAAGCGAGGGCGCCTCTCATGAACGTTCTTATCGTCTATGCGCATCCCGAGCCGAGTTCGCTCAACGGTGCGCTGAAGGATTTTTCGGTCAAGCGGCTCGAAGCCGCGGGTCACGCGGTGCGCGTGTCCGACTTGTATGCGATGCAGTGGAAAGCGGTGGTCGATCCGAACGACAGCAGCGAACATGTGCCGGGGACGCCGTTTAACGTGTCGGCCGAATCCGCGCGCGCCCTGCGCAACGGCACGCAAAGCGAAGACATCGCCGCCGAGCAGGAGAAGCTGAAATGGGCCGATGCGGTGATCTTCCAATTTCCGCTTTGGTGGTTCTCGATGCCGGCGATCATGAAGGGTTGGGTGGACCGCGTGTATGCCTACGGATTCGCGTATGGGGTGGGCGAACACTCCGATAAGCGATGGGGCGACCGGTACGGCGAAGGGTCGCTAGCGGGCAAACGCGCGATGCTGATCGTGACGACAGGCGGGTGGGAGCCGCACTACAGTGCGCGCGGAATCAACGGGCCGATCGACGATCTCTTGTTCCCGATCCAGCACGGCATGCTGTTTTATCCGGGCTTCGACGTGTTGCCGCCGTTTCTGGTTTATCGAACTGGGCGGATGGACGAGGCGAAGTTTTCGCAGGCCTGCGATGCGCTGGGCCGACGTCTCGACGAACTTTGGAGTACGAGGCCAATCCCGTATCGCAGGCAGAACGCCGGCGACTACGACATTCCCGAATGTACGCTGAAGGACGATGTCGCGCCCGGCGCGACCGGCTTCGGCGCGCACGTAGCCCGGTGATCGATCGCGCTGTGCGAGGCGTTAAATCGAACGCTCGATGGCCCGCTCGAGCAGCGCCAAGCCAAGGTCGATCTCTTCCTCGCTGACGGTCAGCGGTGGAGCGATCCGAAAAACGCTGCCCATGCCCGGCAATTGCACGATGTTCATGCTGAGCCCGAGGTTCATGCATTCCCGAGTGATCTTCGCGCCCAGCGCATCGGCCGGTTCTTTGGTTTTACGGTCCTTGACGACTTCCATGCCGAGCAGCAGGCCGCGCCCGCGAACGTCGCCGATGCAGGCGAATCGCTCCATCAAGTCGAGCAAGCCCCGCTTGAGTCGCTCGCCCATGGCGCCGGCGCGCGCGGCCAGCGCGTCGCGTTGCACGACGTCGAGCACCCGCAGGCCCACGGCCGCGGGCAACGGATCCGAGACGTGCGTCGTATAGAACAAGAAGCCCAAATCATGGGCTTTTTCTTCGATCTGCGCCGATGTGACGACGGCGGCAAGCGGCAGGCCGGCGCCGAGCGTCTTCGATAGCGTCAGAATGTCGGGGGTCACGCCGTCGCGCTCGAACGCGAACATCGTGCCGGTGCGTCCCACGCCGGTTTGCGCTTCATCGAGGATCAACAGCATGCCGCGCTCCTCGCATTTCCGCTTCAGCGCGGCGAGGTAGCCGGGCGGCAGATCGATGATGCCGCCCGAACTCAGAATCGGCTCGGCGATGAAGGCGGCCAGATTGCCGCTCGACTGGCGATCGATGAGATCGAACGCATAGTCGAGTTCCGCAAGGCAGTCGTACTGGCCGTTGCGTTCGAAGCGCGGCCGGTATGTGTGCGGCGCGGGGATCGCGAACGATCCTACCGCGGCCGGGCCCACGCCCCTGCGGCCGGCGCTGTAGGTCGCCGACGCGGCCGCGCCCGTCATACCGTGCCATGACTGGGCGAACCCGACGATTTCGTATTTGCCCGTGACGAGCTTCGCCATGCGAATGGCGGCTTCGTTCGACTCCGCGCCGGTACTGAGCAGCAGCGCGCGATCGAGCCCGGCGGGCGTGATCTCGGCGAGCCTCGTGGCTAGGTCGACTACAGGCCGAGACAGCATGCCGCTGAAAAGATGGTCGAGCTTGCCGGCGTACTCGGCGATCACCTGCACGATCTCGGGGTGGCTGTGGCCCAGGACCGCGCTCATTTGTCCCGAGGTGAAATCTAGAATCGGCCGGTCGTCGGCGTCGTAGACGAAGCTGCCCTGAGCCCGCTCGATGATCATGCGCTCGAACACGCCCCCGTATCGGATCAGATGTTGCTCGGCGTGACGCCAAAACGTCGCATCGTCGTTCCGTGACATATCGAATCTCCAATCGAGCGGGGGCGCCAAACACTTTACTCGCTACTCGCCCGGGGCGTACAGATCGAGCAGTTTCAACGTGACGCCGTTGGTCCAGCCGAAGCCGTCTTGCAGCGGATATTCGCCTCCTCCGCCGCCGCCCGCATTGGGGCCTTCGACCACGTATTTCTCGACGAGCTTCTGGTCCGACGCATAGACTTGCTTCACGTCCGCGAGAAAGCGCGTGCCGACCGTTTGCGCGAGTTTCCGATCGCCGTAATGCTGGGCGCCCTTGATCGTCAGCCAGTGCAGCGGCGCCCAGCCGTTCGGCGCATCCCACTGCTGTCCCGTTTGGAACGTGGACGTCGCGAGCCCGCGGTCCTTGAGCAGTTGGGCCGACACCGCATGCAGCGTCTTCACGGCCCGCTCGGGCCACGCGGCACGCACGAACAGCGGGTACACGGCCGCCGCCGAAAGATTGTCGCGCCGCTTGCCTAGCCGCCAATCGTAATCGGCGTAATAGCCTTTCGGATTCCACAGATAACGGTTGATCGCCTCCGCCCGCCGCTCGGCTTTGCCGATGTAATCGGCCGTGCAGCGGAAATCGAGCGATTGCGCACAGCCTTTGGCAATCGTCGCCTCGAGCGAGAACAGCAAGCTGTTCAAGTCGACGGGCACGATCGAGGTCGTGCGGATCGTCGTCAGCGTTTGATTGTCGCCGAACCAGCGCGAGCTGAAATCCCACCCGGATTCGGCGGCGGCGCGCAGGTCGCGATAGACTTCGCGCGGGTCGCGGCCCGCGGCCTGTTTGGCCGTCGTCACGTCTTCCAAGTACGATTCGTCTCGCGGCGTATCGCGTGCGTCCCAATACCGGTTGAGCACGGCGCCGTCTCTGAATACGACGACATTGCGCGTGGCTTGGCCGCGCGGTGTCGTATCGGCGCCCATCATCCAGTACGCGTACTCCTTCTTCAGCTCGGGCAGATACTTTTGATAGACGCGATCGCCTTCGACTTTCGCGGCGAGCTGAACCATCAAGCCGTAGAACGGCGGTTGCGAGCGGCTGAGATAGTAGGTGCGGTTGCCGTTGGGAATGTGGCCGAAGCGGTCGATCTCGTAGGCGAAGTCGTCGAGCATGTCGTCGACGAGATCCTCGCGGCCCGCTTCCTGCAGGCCCAGCATCGTGAAGTACGTATCCCAGTAGTAGCCTTCGCGAAAGCGCCCGCCTGGTACGACGTAGGGCTTGGGTAATGGAATCAGCGAACTGTTGGCCGGCACGTCGGCCGCCGTCGTCGTCCGCGTGAGCTTCGGCCATAGCCAGTCGATGTGTTCGCGCAGCGTTTGGCCGCTCGGCGGCGTGATGACAGGCTCGCTCGGCAGCGTGAAGTTCGCCAGCACGAATCGCTTCAAATCGAAGTTCGGCTGGTTTTTCGACTGATCGTAAAGTTGCACGATCGCCGCCGGGGTGCTGTTGGGCACCGCGTCGACGAAGGTCTTTTGATCGGGGAAGACCTGCTGCGTCTGCACGGCGACGAATAGATCGCCGTAAAGCTCCGAAGGCGGCGGGGGCAGGGCGGCGGCGCTATCGACCGCGGCATCGGCGCGGCATATCGACGAGGCGGCAAGGCCTGTCAGCAATGCGATAGCCGCAAGCCGCGCCTTGCGAACGCGCAGGACGCGATCGCCGCGCAAGCCGTGCATCAGGGACGATTCGAACATGGCTCCTCCATGTGATGAGATGCTTCGTTTTTGGTCCCCTCGTCTTATGCTTTCGATCGGCGCGCCAACGCGCAAATGCGGCCGTATGCGATGGTGCCGCGATTTTGACAAAGAAGAAGTCGAAAGAAATTGGGAGAAAACGTTTGCGCGGCGAGAATGCGCAAGCGTATGCAGGTGAAATGGCGCTGTCAAATAGCCGGAGTGGTCTATTTGCACCGTCGAGCATCACGTTTTTGAAAGTGCGTAAGCTCGCCTTCAAACGCTAGTAGCGGCTCGGCGCGAATTTGAAAAACGTTAGAGGAGAATGGAAGTGCAGGCCGCGCAATATACGCCAAGCGTCCGACGGAACGCGCGCCGGCTTCCCAGTACGGCAAGCGGCACGGCAGCAGGCGAACGCAAGCGGCGTGCTCGCGAGCACGCCTTGGCGGTTACATCGGAGGAGTCAGCGGCGACGCAATTGTCCCTGGTCGCGCAGGTTCTCGCGCACTCTTTTGGTGACGAGCACGGGGAGGTAGTCGGTGATGCGAGCGCCGTCGCTGAACGCTTGCCAGGTCTGCGAGACCATTTTCGATACGGTCTCGGGCGGCGCGCCCGTGTCGTTGGCGATCGATTCGACTAGATCGTCGACGTTCGGTTGAGTCATGTTGATCTCCGCGGAAGGGGCAGCGTGCGAGGCGACTCTCGCTATTTAAGATGATTCGCGTTCATATGCCAATTGAATTGTGCTATCGCGCCTGCGACGGTTCGTAGCAGAGGTCGCGCGCGCGGCGCCGGCGTTTCCTTCTTCATCGGGCCTTGTCGGAATCAGTCATTCACGCCCATTCCGAAGGGCGCCGCCGCTTGCCTCGATTTCGGCAACGATTGCATCGATGCGTATGAGATGCGCACGATTGTCATGGTCCCACGGATGAAATGACGGCTTGAAGAATCTCAGCCATTCGAGCGCGATGTTCGGAAACACGCCGCGCCGCCCGAACAGAAAGCGCAGTAGAAGCCACAGGCCGCGCACATGGCCGCCGCGATGCCGATCGGCAACCAGCAGGCGGACATGGAAACTGAAGGCGATCGTCCAAAACAGCACCGTGACTTGCAGCATCGTCAACGTTCGCATGAAATACCGCTTCAGGCCGGGCTTGACCGCCGCGTTCCAGACGTCGAACGACACCGACTTGTGCTCGGTTTCTTCCAGCGCGTGCCACAGCCAGAGCTGCGCATAGATCGGCACGGAACTCGCGATGCGCGCGTCGTCGTCGAGCAGCAGGCCAGCCAGCATCGCCGTGTAGTGTTCGAGCGCAACGGTTTGCGCGAGCCGAATCGAAGGCGGCAGCGTTCGGCGTCCGTAATCGAGCAGTTTCTGAATGCGCTGGTCGAGCCGAGCGGCGGGAAGCCCGGCCGCTTCGAGCGCCGCATTGTATTGGACGTGCTCGCGCGTGTGCATCGCTTCCTGCCCGATGAAACCGAGCACTTGCCTCTTTAGCGCCGGGTCTTCGATGCGGTCGCGATAATGGCGCACGCTGTCGATGAAATAACGTTCGCCCGCGGGAAACATGAGCGACAACGCATTGAAGAAATGCGTCACGTAAGGTCCGAGCGCGTGCCAGTCGCAGGCGCGCTCGGCAGGCAAGGTAAAGCGAAGGTCGCGGCGTATCGGCACCGTCATGGCAGCCTCTCGTTTCTTGTTATTTGACATCGCATCTCGACATCGGCCGACGTAACGATAGGACGGTCGAGCGGTGCGTTCAAGCGACGGCTTCGAGCAAATCCTCGGATGATAGCCCCTCCGGCGAAACGGGGCGCGGGCCCGCCTGGCGCGGATATTGCGCCTTGTCGCGCCGGTGGCGCGCCGACATTTGTCGGTCGTTATACGCCATATGCCAGCGCCCGACGGCGATTCGCTCGCATCGAGGCGGTCATCGTATTAACTTAACGGCGTGTTATCGTGCGCCCGGCTTGCGATCCGCTCGCCGCGCTCATGTCTCACCGTGGCATGCAACTTCCACGAGCGTGTGCGAGTCCGAGGATTTTGCGTGTGTATTGACAGCTACAACAAATTGTATGAACGGATTGATGAGACTCGATCAGATGACGGTCGTCGTGGTCGAAGACGATAGATCGAGCAGAGAGTCGCTCTCCATGTTGCTGGAATCGGAGGGCGCGCGCGTCGTGGCGGCCGCGGATGCCGAGGAAGGCGTCGACGCCGTGCTGCGAACGGCGCCCGACGCCGTCGTGTGCGATATCGACCTGCCGGCCATGGACGGTTTTTACCTGATCCAGCGCTTGCGCGACGATGAAATTCGCAACGATCGCTTGCCCGCGGTGGCCGTCGCGATCACTGGGCACGCGGATGAAACCTACCGCCTACGCAGCATTGGCGAGGGCTTTCAGCATTTCATGAGAAAGCCGGCCGAACCCGAACGGCTGGTGACGCTGCTGGCGGACGCCGTCGGTGCGCGGGCCGTCGGCTAAGACCGCTGGCTTGGCGCGGCGTCGGAAGATTTTGCAAAACACACGGTCAAAGTTGCTTTCGCAACGATAGCCGGGCGGGGTGCGTGCGCCGCGCGCGCGCAGGCGGTTTCGGCGAAGCCTTATCCGGCGCGGTGGGGACCGCTCTGTCGCTCCCCGGCTGCTTTGGGGTGGCGAGGGTAAGCCCGCAGGCATGCGTTGTGCTTACTTCAGTCCCCAGCGGCAACCCATGTGTCGCACTACTCTCAAATGAAATGCCGCGTCATGCGTCCGGACAGCTTCGCCAGCGATAACCCGTCATTCTCCGCGCCGCCCGAGCCGGTTGTCCCGCCCGAGGAACGCTTGCGCATCCTCCTCGAGTCCGTCCAGGACTACGCCATCTACATGCTCGACCCGGACGGCGTTATCGTCAGTTGGAACAACGGCGCCGAGAAGATCAAGGGCTATACCGAGCAAGAGATCATCGGCCGCCATGTGTCGATCTTTTACCCTCCCGACGATGTCGCGAGCGGCAAACCCGCCGCGGAATTGGCGGTGGCCGCACAAACGGGGCGGGTCGAGGAAGAAGGCTGGCGTGTGCGCAAGGACGGCACGATGTTCTGGGCCAATGTCGTGATCACGGCGGTCTACACGCCCGGCGGCCCGGGCCGGCATCTGCGCGGGTTCGCCAAGGTGACGCGCGACATGACCGAGCGCAAGCGCTTGCGCGAACTGGAAGCCGCCGGCCAGCACATGAACGAGTTTTTGGCCACGCTCGCCCATGAATTGCGCAACCCGTTGGCGCCCGTCAGCAATGCGCTGAGCGTCATGATGCTGGAGCCGCTCGTCAGTCCCGCGCTGCGGCAGTGCCGCGACATGATCGATCGGCAGATCTCGCACCTGACACGCCTCGTCGACGATTTGCTCGACGCGGGACGCGTGACGACAGGCAAGGTGGCGCTGCGGCTCGAGCCCGTCGATGTGTCCGAGGTCGTCGTGCGCGCGATCGAAATGATCAGGCCCCACGTGGCGTCGCGCCAGCAGACGGTCGAAGTGCATACGGGCGCGGTCCGCATGGTCGTCAACGGCGACGCGACTCGGCTCGTGCAGGTCATGCAGGGGCTGCTCAACAATGCCTCGAAGTTTTCCGAGCACGGCGGCCGCATCAGCGTCGACGTCGACCAGGTGGGCGGCGCGTTCGCGCGCTTGCGTGTGACCGATGAGGGGTGCGGCATCGAGGCCGACGTACTCGAATCGATCTTCGATCTGTTCGTGCAGGCCGACAATCGATTCGAGCGCAGGGAAAGCGGCCTGGGCATCGGTTTGACGCTGTGCCGCTGGCTCGTCGAAATGCACGGCGGATCGATCGAGGCGAAAAGCGAAGGGTTGGGGCGCGGGGCCACCTTCACGGTGCGCTTGCCGTTGTTCTCGGCTCAAGACGCCGCCAATGACGAAGGCATGAGCGGCGATTTGCCGGAGGGCGCCGCGCACGAAATGCTGACCGTGCTCGTGGTCGACGACAACCGCGATTCCGCCGACAGCATGGCGATGCTGCTGCGCATGAAAGGTCATCGCGTGCAGGTGGCGTACAGCGGCGCGCAAGCGTTGACCATGGTCGAGGGGGGCCAGCGCATCGACGTGGCGCTGATCGATATCGCGATGCCCGGCGCGGACGGCTTCACCGTCTTGCGCGAGCTCAAATTGACGCACGCGCTACAAGACGCGTGCTTCGCCGCAATGACGGGGTTCGGGCAGGAAAGCGACGTCGCCCGTTCGCTCGATCAAGGTTTCGACCTGCATTTGACCAAGCCCGTGCAATTGCCGATGCTCGACACGTTGCTGACGCGCGCCGGCGAGCGCCGCGCGCGACCGTCGCCGTGAGCGAGCGCCGCACCCGCGAAGGGCCTGCAGCGGCGGGCAGGCACTAGCAGGAACTAGCAGGAACTAGCAGGAACTAGCAGGAACTAGCAGGCACTAGCAGGCACTAGGTCAGCGGCAGATCGATGTGCTTCTTGAACGCCGCTCTTTGCGTCAGCCGTTGATACCAGCGTTCCAGGCTGGGCATAGGCGGACGATCGATCCCTTCCACGCCGAACCAGCGCTTCGCGAACGCCCCGAGCACGATATCGGCGATCGTAAAGCGGTCCCCCTCCAAATGAAAGCGGCCTTGCAAGTGTCCGTCGACGATCTTCCAGCGAGAAACGAGCGTCTTGACGTTGGCGGCGAGCGCATCCATGTCGCGCTGCTCGGGCGGCGTCCGCACGAGCGTGAGGAACACCGGCCGCTCGGCCGGCGCGAGCGTCGAGAGCGACCAGTCGAGCCAGCGGTCGATGCTGGCGCGCAGCTTCGGCTCGGCGGGATAGAGCGAACTCGACGCACCGTACTGCATTGCCAGGTAGCGCAGAATCGAGTTCGATTCCCACAGCGAAAACGCGCCGTCCACGAGCGTGGGCACTTGTCCGTTCGGGTTCAGCTCGCGGTAGTCGGGATCGTTGACGCGGCCGAATTGCAGGCCGGCATCGACGCGCTCGAACGGGAGGCCTAACTCGTCGCAGCACCACAGCACCTTCTGCACGTTGACCGAGTTGGCTCGTCCCCAAATCTTCAGCATTGACTATTCCTCCGGAAGAATGTGGCGGCTGCATACGGGAATGCGCCGCGCGGTTTGTACAATACGCCGAATTCGACACCTCAAAGCGAGGATCAACCTGCCATGGCACGCGTTATTCCCGACGATTGGAAGAATCTGGCCGCGACCGGCGCCGCCGAGCGCGAGCGCGAAACGCTCGCGTTGCTCGAGGCGGCGCTGCCCGAGGACTACACCGTGTATCACGGCGTGCATTGGACACGCCTGAATCGGGCTTTCTCCGTATTCGGCGAAGCGGATTTCGTGATCGTGAGCCCGGCGGGCCGCGTGATGCTCGTCGAACAGAAGGCCGGCTTCTTGCGCGAGACGCCGAAGGGCCTCGTCAAGGTGTACCTCCAGACCGAGCGCAACGTCTCGATCCAACTGGCTCGCACCATCGAAGGCATGCACCGGCGCTTCACGGCGGCGTTCGGCGCGGGCACCTATTGCATCGAGGCGCTGCTCTATTGCCCTGACTACATCGTCAAGAATGCGGCCATTGCGGGCGTGTCTGCCGAAAGCATCGTCGATGCGACGCGCAAGGACCGGCTCGCTTCGATCATTTTGGCGGCGTTGCCCGCCGATGAGCCCAAGCTGCCGTGTGCAGCCAAGATTCATCATTTCTTGGCCGACGAATTGTCGCTCACGCCGGACACCAGCGCGCTGGTGGGGCAGGCGGGCACGCTCGTCACGCGCTTGTCCGGCGGGCTGGCGACGTGGGCGCGGCGTCTCGCCTTCACGCCGTTTCGTCTGCGCGTGATAGGAACGGCGGGGTCCGGTAAGACACAACTGGCGGTGCAAGTCATGAGGGACGCCGCGGCCGCCGGCAAGCGCGCGCTGTACGTTTGCTTCAACCGGCCGCTCGCCGATCACATCGCGCGCGTCGCACCGGAAGGGGCGAAGGTCGCCAACTACCATCAGTTATGCGATTGGGTGGCGCGCGATGTGGGGGCGGTGCAGGATTTTCGCGGACCCGACGTATTCAAACGGCTCGAGTCCGTTTTCGTGCAGGCGCCGATCGACGAGCGCTGGATGTTCGACGTCTTGATCGTCGACGAAGGGCAGGATTTTCAGGAAGCCTGGGTCGAGGCGCTATCGCGTCTCGTGCGGCCGGACGGGGCGTGGTGGTGGCTCGAAGATCCCCTGCAAAATCTCTATATGCGCGAGCCCGTCGCCCTGCCGGGCTGGACGGTGCTGACCGAGACGACGAATTACCGCAGCCCGCGCGACATTCTCGATTTCGTCAGGGACAAGGTGGGCGCCGCGGTGCCCATGGCGGCCGGACTCGCGGCCGGCAGTCCATTCGACGGATCGGACATTTCGATGACTTCGTACGACGAAACGGACGACGAATCGGTCATCGATTCCACGAAGCGCGCTATCACGCAAGCGCTGTCGCTCGGTTTTCGCAAGCAGGACATCGCGGTGCTGTCGTTCCGAGGCCGCGAAGGCTCCGGGCTGACCGCGCTCGAGCATTTGGGGCCGCATCGTCTGCGCAGCTTTACGGGGAAGTACGACCTGTTCGGCAATCCCGAGTATCGCGAAGGCGATGTGCTGCTCGAGTCGATTTATCGCTTCAAGGGGCAGTCGGCGCCTTGCGTCGTCCTGACCGAGGTCGATTTCGACGCGTTCGACGAGCGGGCGGCGCGCAAGCTGTTCGTGGGTGCTACGCGGGCGACGATGAAGCTGATCGTCGTGGCGTCGCGCCGCGCGTGCGCCGTCCTGGAGCGCGGTGCGTGAAAACGGCGCGGCGGCGCACGCTGAAGGCGGTGCGCCGCGCTCGAATGGTGCGGTAATTCTTGAAGGCGTTCGATCCGAAAACGTTTTCACGGTTTCTGCTTAATTCGCTTACTAGGATTTAGTGGCCCTGTCGAATTGATGCAATGCGGGATTGATCTCGATCAAAATAATAATTAGCGATCTTCTTAGAATTTTTCCCCGCGCGCGTGGTCAGAACGGTTGCGACGTCGTATCGGCCAGAAGGCACACCTGCCAAGCCGGACAGCCTTCTGTGCCGGAGCGCCAAAAGTACGATTGTTGCATTTTGAAGATAATCTGGCCCTCTTCGATGTAAATCGTTTTTTGTGGTCTGGAACACGAATGTGCGGGTTAGTCGCACCCCGCGTTTTCCCTAAAATTGCTTGTAGAATAAAAATTCTATTGTTAATCTCTGCTTGACCTTGGTTGTTATCTCAAGGTCATCGTGCGAGCGGCTTTGTTATTTCTTTCCGTTCGCCGGCGCACGTTTTCGAATTGCCGTTGCCCTTCGGGCGGCCCTCTGCTTTGCGACGGAGTACTACTTATGTCGACAGCTACCTTTGATTCGGTTGAACAGTTTTGCGTGGGCGATGTCGTGACGCTGAAAGCGGGCGGGTCGCGCATGACGGTGACGGCGCTCGTCACCGAGGGCGTGCTGTGCCAGTGGTTCGACGAACAAGGGGAATTCCGCCAAGAAAATTTCGATCGCGAAGCGCTGGGGCGCGAGCCGCGTTCGATCCCCCCGGGCCTCGTGCACGTGCGTCGTTACGGCACGGCCATGGCCGGCGCGTCGTTTCCCCAATCGGCGGCGAAATCGACTGTCTGAATCCGCGGCGCGCCTGGCCGATCTGACGGCCGCCGCAGCCGCCGCGCGCGACGGCGCTAGCCTAACGCTGGGCGCCGTTGCGTTTCGCTTCGCGCCGCTCGATACGCGAGATCAGCGCGGTCGAAAAAGCCTTCATCCGTAATAAACGCCGCTTGGTCGTCACATCGCGGCCGAGATTCACCGGAGGATTCGGCTGCAGCGCCCAAAACAGCGCCAGCAGCCAGCCCAGCCCCGTCCAGCCGAGACACGCGTTGAACAACGCGATCGTCAGCAGGTCGTGGCGTTTGCGGCGGTCCGCGAGAATGGCCGGCAAGAAGTAAATCGCCAGCGCAAACACCACCTCGACGATTTCTAAGGCAATTCGGCCTAGCATGGTGCTCGCTTCGAGGAGGGTATGAACGATTGTCGCGCAATCGGCGATGTTGTGCATGGGGATCGGGACTATCATGTGCGCTTTGACCGCCACAGCCGACCGCCATGACCGCACCTGATGCGAAGCAGCAAGATCGCTCGATCGATCAACCGGCCTTGACCGAATTCGTCGAGCGCAAGTGGGACGGCGAAATCGTCCCCGCGCTGACCGATTACATTGCCATTCCCGCCAAAAGCCCCGCATTCGATCCCGATTGGGAAAAGCACGGCTATCTAGAGCGCGTCGTGGCAGACGCGGCGAAGTGGGCGCAGGCGCAGCAAGTCACGGGGCTTAAGCTCGAGATCGTTCGCCTGCCCGGGCGTACGCCGGTGATCTTTTTCGAGGCGCCCGCTACCCGAGCCGGCAGCACCGACACCGTGGTGCTTTACGGCCATTTGGACAAACAGCCGGAATTCGACGGGTGGCGCAAGGACCTCGGTCCGTGGACGCCGAAGTACGAGAACGGCAAGCTTTATGGCCGAGGCGGAGCGGACGACGGCTATGCGATCTACGCCAGCGTCTGCGCGTTGGCGGCGCTCGACGCACAGGGCGTGGCCCGGCCCCGCTGCGTGGGCCTCATCGAGACGTGCGAGGAATCGGGCAGCTACGATCTGCTGCCTTACGTCGATGCGCTGCGCGAGCGGCTCGGCAATGTCGCGCTCGTCGTTTGCCTCGATTCGGGGGCGGGCAACTACGATCAGCTATGGCTGACGACATCGCTGCGCGGCCTCGTCGGCGGCTCGCTCGAGGTGCAAGTGCTGGACGAGGGCGTTCATTCGGGCTCCTACGGCGGCATCGTGCCGTCGAGCTTTCGGATCATGCGGCAGTTGTTCGAGCGGCTGGAGGATGCGGCCACGGGCAACCTGCTCCCCGCTCAGTTTCACTGCGAGATTCCGGCGAACCGGCTGACCGAGACGCGGGCCACGGCGGGCATTCTCGGCGACGAAGTCTGGAAAAGCTCGCCCTGGGCGTGCGGACAAGACGGCAAGAGCGTGCTGCCCGTCACGGCCGATCCCTACGAAGCCTTGCTGAACATGACCTGGCGGCCCTCGCTCTCGGTCACGGGCGCCGAAGGATTGCCCTCACTTGCGAGCGCCGGCAATGTCTTGCGCCCGCGAACGGCGTTCAAGCTATCGCTGCGCTTGCCGGCGCTCGTCGACGCGGCGCGCGCGGTATCCGATCTCAAGGCGCTGCTCGAACTCGATCCGCCGTACAACGCGAAGGTGACGTTCAAGCCCGATGCCAGCGCCAACGGCTGGAACGCGCCGGATCTGGCACCGTGGCTGGGGCAAGCGCTGAACGAGGCATCGCGGGCGCACTTCGGCGCCGATTGCGCGTTCATCGGGCAGGGCGGCACGATCCCGTTGATGAACGTGTTGCAGGCGGGGTTCCCGAAATCGCAATTCGTCGTGTGCGGCGTGCTCGGGCCGAAATCGAATGCGCACGGGCCGAACGAGTTTCTGCATGTTCCGTTTGCGAAGAAGTTGACGGCTGCCATGGCTCAGGTCATTGCGGCGACACGTTGATGTCTTTGCTTCGGCGCTTGGCCGGATGAAACGGTGAATGGCGCCTTGGGCGTCGTAGATCGCTTTTCGCGTTGCGCGTTTGGCATTGCATGGAACGACGCTGTCCGCAGTCAATAAGAAGAGAGGGCGACATGGCGATATTGATTCTGGGTTTGATCGTTTTTATCGGGGTGCACTGTACGCGGCTCGTTGCGCCGGCATGGCGCGACGCTCAGGTTGCGCGTTTTGGCGAACTGGGATGGAAAGGCCTCTATTCCGTGGCTTCGCTCGTTGGACTCGTGTTGATCGTGTGGGGTTACGGTGTGGCGCGGCGCGTGCCGACCGTACTGTGGTCGCCGCCGGTCGGAGCGCGACATTTGACGGCGCTGCTCGTTCTCATCGCATTCGTGCTGATCGCCGCGGCTTATGTGCCGGGCAATCGCATTAAGCAATCGATCGGACATCCGATGATGGCCGGCGTGGCCGTCTGGGCGCTCGGGCATCTGCTTGCGAATGGGACGCTCAATGCGGTGGTGCTGTTCGCGGTGTTTCTGATCTGGGGCGCAGTCGGCGCGGTCGCTTTGCGAGGCCGCGACCGCACTGCCGGGGTGCGCTATCCGGTGGGGACGCTGACTGGCGATACGAAAACCGTGATCGTCGGGCTAATCGCATGGGGCGTTTTCGCGTTTGCGCTGCACCGCTGGCTCATTGGGGTGAGTCCGCTGGGGTGAAGGGCTGCGTTGGATGTGCGCTGCTGGACGTATCCGAATTTCTGCGGGTGAAGCGGGTTGAGACTCACAGCCCGATGTTGAAACGCTCGGGGTCGAAATCGGAATGCCTCTTTCAACCGCCCCGCCAGCGCGTTGACCTACCGCCAAACCGCCCCATCGCAAAACACATCGGCATGCCCATCTTCCGAGCCGGCCGCCGGCGCCGGAACCCCGGCCCGCGCCGCCGCTTCCCGATAGAGCGCCGTCTGATTGACCCGCGCGGCAATGGCCTCATCGCTTACCGCTGAGGCATCGGGCTCGCGCAACAACCCCCAACGGCGATATTGCGCGAGAAACCAGCGCCCCTCCGCCACGCGCGGGTAATTGACCGTGCCGCCGTCGAAGAACGATACGGGCAGCGGCGCACGCGCAAAGCGTTTCCCGCCTTCTCGCCCGCTAAGCCGCGGCGCGATGAGTTCGCGCGGCACGTCGAGCGCGTCGGGCTTGGCGAGCCACGCAGAAATTTCATCGCGGTGCTCGATCTCATCCACCCAACGACAAGCTTCCAGCATCGTTTGCACCAACGCGCGCGCCGTGGCCGGATAGCGTTCGACGAAATGACGCCGGCACGCCAGCACTTTTTCCGGATGGTTCGGCCAAATTTGGCTCGTGGCGACGACGGTCTCGCCGGCGCCTCGCGCCTCCGCGACGGCATGCCAAGGCTCGCCCGCGCAAAACCCGTCGAGAAGCCCGCGCTCCAATGAATCGACCATCCGCGGCGGCGGGATGACGACACTTTCCACGTCGTCGCGCGGGTGCACACCCTGCGCGGCCAGCCAGTAGTAAAGCCAAAGCGCATGGGTGCCGGTCGGGAATGTCTGCGCGAATACCGGCGGCCGACCGAGCGTAGCCAATGCCGATTTCAAATCGCCCTTTATATCGAGCGCGCGGGCAAGCTGCGTGGACAATGTAATCGCCTGCCCGTTGCGATTGAGCACCATCAAGATCGCCATTTCGTCACGCGGCCCGCCGATGCCGAGTTCGACGCCGTACACGAGGCCATACAGCGCGTGCGCGCAGTCGATTTCGCCCGAAAGCAATTTGTCCCGCACGGCCGCCCATGACGGTTGACGGCATAGCTCGAGCGTCAGCCCGTGCCGATGGCCGAATTCGAGTACCTTGGCCGCGACGAGCGGCGCGGCATCGGAAAGGGCGACGAAGCCGATCCGAAGATGCGTTTTCTCCGGAAGGTCGTCGGCAGGCGTGGCGATATCCATTGCTTGGGCTACCTGGAAGAATCGGCCGCGTCGAGCACGCGGCGCGCGATGTCGGCCAACCGCACGCCGGCATCCATCGCGCGCTTGCGCAGCGTGGCGTAGGCGTCGTGTTCGGAGAGTTTGCCGCGCTCCATCAGCAGGCGTTTCGCCTTGTCGATCGTTTTGCGCTCGTCGAGTTCGGTTTCGGCTTTCGCCAAGCGTTGCCGCAATTTCTCTTCATGCGCAAAGCGCGCGAGCGCGACTTCGAGGATCGGCGCGAGTTTGTCCGGAGCGAGGCCTTCAGCCATGTACGCGGTCACGCCGGCATCGACAGCCGAGCGGATCAGCTGCTGATTCGCGTCGTGGCTGAACATCACCACCGGGCGAGGGGCCGTTTCGTTCATCACGGCAAGGTGTTCCAGCGTATCGCGCGAGGGCGATTCCGTATCGATGATGACGACGTCCGGCCGTTCGCGCTCGACGACTTTCGTCAAGGCGTGCGGCGCCGCGGCCTCGGGCAGCATGTCATAGCCGAGGCGCGCGAGCGCCTCGCGCAGTTCGCCGATCGGTTTGTCGGTATCGGTGACGAGCAAAATTCGCAGCATCTACACGGTGGGCAATGCAATCACGCGAGCGTCGTCGCGCTCAGCAATCGCTTGATCTCAGGGACGCACGAGCCGCACACGGTGCCGCACCCGAGCGTCGATTTCAATTCGTCGAGTCCCGCGCCGCCGGCGATCGCCTGCTCGATTTGCGGTTGCGTGACTTGCTTGCAACTGCAGACCACGCGTGCGCGCGGCGTCGCGGCGCGCGTGGGCGTGTCCCCGCCGAGCAGGACGATTGCATGACGCGGGCCTTGCCAAGGCGCGGCCGAGCGAATCTGCTCGATCAGCACCGCGGCAGGGCTCGTTTCGCCGGTCAAAAGGAAGCCGTCGACGAGCTCTCCATCCCAGGCGACGCGCTGCGCGCGGCCGCGACGCGCGTCGCGGTATTCGAGCAGATCGTCGCCACGCGCCAATCCTAGCGCATCGTGGAGCCGTTCGGTCCATGACGTGTCCGCATCGACGTCGGCGGCGGTCACGACGAGCAGGTCGTCCCCTTCGACGCGAATCGATGCATAGCGGCGCTCGGCGAGCAGCGGCTGCACGGCCTCGCGCAAGGCAAGCACGTCGCCGCGCTTGGCCGCCGCAAGCCGCCAGGGCAGCTTGGCCGGTTCGATGCGTACGGCGGCATGCTTCAGTTCGGGCTGCGCGGAATCGGGATCGACGGCGCCGATCGTCGTTTCGTTGATGCCTCCGCTCGCGAGGAATTGGCCGCTCCAATGCATCGCGGCGAAGACTGTACCCGACGCTAAATCGTCAGTCATCTCCAGCGGCAAGACGAGGCGGCCTCGACGGCTCGAGATCGTCACCAAGTCGCCTTCCTTCAGCCCCCGGCGCAAGGCATCTTCACGCCGCATCGAAAGCGTCGCTTCGGGCGCGTGGTTGAACAACGCGCCTGCGCGCCCCGTGCGGGTCATGCCGTGCCATTGGTCGCGCAATCGGCCCGTCAAAAGTCGGAACGGGTAGCGCGCGTCGGCCGGCTCGGCCACGGGCAAGTAGGCTGTCGCGTGAAAGCGGGCGCGGCCGTCGGGCGTGGCGAAGACGCCGTCGGTGTAGCGGCGCGCGTCGCCTGCCGCGGCGCCGGCCGGAAACGGCCATTGTTGCGGGCCGTCGGTTTCCAACCGCGCGTAGGTGAGCCCCTCGATGTCGAGGTCGCGGCCCACCGTCAGCGCCCGATGTTCATCGAAAACATCCTGCGGAGAATCGAAGGAAAACAGCGTCGCGGGGGCGCCGGGTGTGCGGGAAGAGGGTGCGAGCCGGGCTTCCAGCCGCTTCGCGATTTCGTTCGCGATCCACCAGTCCGGGCGCGCTTCGCCGGGCGGCTCCACCGCCGCGCGTACGCGCGAGATCCGCCGCTCGGAATTCGTGACCGTGCCCGACTTCTCGCCCCAGCTCGCTGCCGGCAGCACGACGTCGGCATACGGCACGGTGTCGGTCTGCATGAACGCTTCCTGCACGACGACGAATTCAGCTTTGCGCAACGCCTTGCGTACGCGTTCGATGTCGGGCATCGAATGAACGGGGTTCGTGCAGGCGATCCAGATCGCCTTGATCTTGCCTTGCGCCACCGCATCGAACATGTCGACCGCGGGCAGGCCCGGCCGCGCGGACAATCCGCTCACGCCCCATAGTCCTTCGATTTGCGCGCGATCTTCGGCATTGCCGATATCGCGGTGCGCGGCGAGCATCGTCGCCATGCCGCCCACTTCGCGTCCGCCCATCGCGTTCGGCTGGCCCGTGAGCGAGAACGGCCCCGCGCCGGGTTTGCCGATCTGGCCCGTGGCCAAATGCAGATTGATGAGCGCGAGATTCTTGTCGGTGCCGTGGCTAGATTGGTTCAGCCCCATGCAGTAGAGCGATAGCGCAGCGGGGCTCGTCGCGAACCACTCGGCGGCTTGAAGCAGATCGGCCTCGGTGATGCCGCAAATCTCGGCGGCCATGCGCGGGGTATAGCCGCGCACGAGCGCTTTCAGTTCGCCGAACCCGTTCGTGTGCCGCGCGATGAAGGCCGGGTCGAGCGCGCCTTCCCAGATCATGTGATGCAGCATGCCGTTGAACAGCGCGACATCGGTGCCCGGTGCGATCGCGAGATGCAGATCCGCCAGCGCGGCGACATCGGTGCGGCGCGGGTCGACGACGATCCATTTGATCGACGGGTCGTTCGCTTTCGCTTCTTCCAGGCGCCGGAACAGCACGGGGTGCGCGTACGGCATGTTGCTGCCCGCGAACAGCACCGTGCGAGCGAGTTCGAGGTCTTCATAGCACGTCGGCGGGCCGTCGGCGCCGAGCGCTTTCTTGTACGCGGTCACCGCGCTCGACATGCACAGGCGCGAGTTCGTGTCGATGTTGTTCGTGCGAATGAGCCCCTTCGACAATTTGTTGAAGACGTAATAGTCCTCGGTCAGGAGCTGTCCGGAGATATAGAACGCCACGGCGTCGGGTCCGTCGCGCTCGATCACGTCGGCAAAGCGCGCCGCGACGTGATCGAGTGCGTGGGACCAATCGGTCGGTTCGCGCCCCGCGTCGCGCGTGAGGCGCATCTCGGGCCGCAGCGCACGGCCGGCGTCGCTCGCCGCCGTCAGCGGGAGCGTGCGCCCTTTCGTGCAGAGCCGGCCGAAGTTGGCCGGATGCTCGGGATCGCCGGCGATGCCGGTGACACGGCCGTCCTGCGTTTCGATGAGCACGCCGCAGCCGACGCCGCAGTAGCAGCAGGTCGACCGCGTGACGGATTTGGCGGAACCTTCGTTCGGGGCGGCGCTCATCGCGACGGCATCCTGCGTCATGCGAACTGCACGAACACGGCTTCGCCCTCGACCTTCACGGCGAAGCGCATCGTGCAGCCTTCGTCGGGCGCGCACGCTTCGCCCGTTTCGAACGCGATGTTCCAGCCGTGCAGCGGGCAGGTGACCGTCTTGCCGTGCACGATGCCTTGCGACAGCGCACCGCCTTTGTGCGGGCAGTGATCGTGCAGCGCGAACACTTCGTCGCTGGCGGTCCGGAACAAGGCGACGTCGCCGTCGGCGCGTTTGACGACGCGGCTGCCCAGGCGCGGAATATCGGAGACGCTGCAAACGTGCGTCCACGCGGTGTGAGTCGTCATATCCATGTGAATGACCTCAAGCGATGACTTTGATCGGGATGTATTCGCGCTGATGCTGCCCTTTGACGCGCGCCTGCCACGGATCGGGCAGACCTTCCAGCGCGTAGAGCAAGCGTTCGTACAGCGCGCGGCGCTGGCCCGCATCCTCGACGATCTTGCGTTTGACGTAGTCGAGCCCGACGCGCGCGATGTAGTGCACGGTGCGGTCGAGGTAGTGCGCCTCCTCTCGATAGAGCTGCAGGAATGCGCCCGTGTATTCCTTCACTTCCTCGGCCGTCTTGACCTTGGCGAGGAACTGCGCGACTTCCGTCTTGATGCCGCCGTTGCCGCCGACGTAGAGCTCCCAGCCGCTGTCCACGGCAATGACGCCGACGTCCTTGATGCCGGCTTCGGCGCAATTGCGCGGACAGCCCGAAACGGCCAGTTTCACCTTGTGCGGCGACCACATGTTCGCGAGCATCGTTTCCAGGTCGATGCCCATTTGCGTGCTGTTCTGCGTGCCGAAGCGGCAGAACTCGCTGCCCACGCACGTCTTCACGGTACGGATCGATTTGCCGTAGGCGTGGCCCGACTTCATCCCGAGGTCTTGCCAGACGTTGACGAGGTCTTCCTTCTTCACGCCGAGCAAGTCGATGCGTTGGCCGCCCGTCACCTTGACCATCGGAATGTTGTACTTGTCGGCGACGTCGGCAATGCGGCGCAGTTCGTCGGGCGTGGTCACGCCGCCCTTCATCTGCGGCACGACCGAGAAGGTGTTGTCCTTTTGAATATTGGCGTGCACGCGTTCGTTGACGAAGCGGCTTTGCGGATCGTCCACGGCGTCGCGCGGCCAAGTCGAGACCAGGTAGTAGTTGATCGCGGGACGGCAGCTCGCGCAGCCGTTGGGCGTGCGCCATTCGAGGAAGTCGTACACCGCCCGATGCGTGAGCAGCTTGTGTTCGCGCACCGCTTTACGCACTTCGTCGTGCGTGCGATCCGTGCATCCGCACATCGCCTTGGTCTTCGGCGTTTCTTGGAAGCTCGTGCCGACCGTGCTCATCAAGATCTGTTCGACGAGGCCCGAACACGAACCGCACGAGCTGGCCGCCTTCGTGTGCTTCTTGACTTCGTCGAGCGTGAAAAGACCCTTCTCGGTGATGGCCTTGACGATCGTGCCTTTGCACACGCCGTTGCAGCCGCACACTTCGTCGGAATCGGCCAGCGAGGCGGCGCGGTTATGACCTTGCACGCCCGCGTCGCCGATGCTCGATTCGCCGAACATGAGCCGGTCGCGCAGTTCGCCGAGCTTACGGCCTTCGCGCAGCAGCTTGAAATACCACGCGCCGTCGGCCGTATCGCCGTAGAGGCAGGCACCTACCAGGCGGTCATCTTCGATGACGAGTTTCTTATATACGCCGCTGGCCGGATCGGACAGCACGATTTGCTCGGTATTGTCGCCGCCGATGAAATCGCCGGCGGAGAACAGGTCGATCCCGGTTACCTTGAGCTTGGTCGAAAGCACCGAGCCCTTATAGGTGCCGATGCCCATCAGCGCGAGGTGGTTCGCGCACACTTTGGCTTGTTCGAACAGCGGGGCGACGAGACCGTAGGCCACGCCGCGATGGCTCACGCACTCGCCCACGGCGTAGATGCGCGGATCGTAAGTCTGCAGCGTATCGTTGACGACGATGCCGCGGTCGCAATGCAGCCCGGCCGATTCGGCGAGCGTGGTGTTCGGGCGAATGCCGGCGGCCATGACGACGAGGTCGGCTTGGATTTCGTCGCCGTCCTTGAAGCGCACGCCGGCGACTTCGCCCGCTTCGTTGCCGATGATCTCCGAGGTCATTTTCGACAGGAGAAAGTCGAGGCCGCGCGCTTCGAGCGAGCGTTGCAGCAGCCGCCCCGCGCTTGCGTCGAGCTGGCGCTCGAGCAGCGTCGAGGACAAGTGCACCACCGTCACGTCCATGCCGCGCAGCTTCAGGCCGTTGGCCGCTTCGAGGCCGAGCAGGCCGCCGCCGATCACGACGGCGCGGCGCTTGACCGACGCGGCGTCGATCATCGCTTGCGTATCTCCTATGTCGCGATAGGTGATGACGCCTTTGAGGTTCGCGCCCGGAACCGGCAGGATGAACGGCTGCGACCCGGTCGCGATGAGGAGGCGGTCATACGGCGCCTCGGTCCCGTCTTCGGCCATGACCATGCGGCGCTTGCGATCGATGCGCGAAATGGTTTTGCCCAAATGCAGCTGGATGCCGTTCTGCTCGTACCATTCGAGCGGATTGAGCACGATGTCCTTGAACGTCTGTTCGCCGGCGAGCACGGGCGAGAGCAAGATCCGGTTGTAGTTCGGATGCGGCTCGGCGCCGAAAACGGTGATGTCGTAGTGATTCGGCGCGAGCGCGAGCAGCTCTTCGATCGTACGAATGCCGGCCATGCCGTTGCCGATGACGACGAGTCGGGGCGCGTTCATCGTTGCTTACTCCTTGAACCGTTGAGGTCGCAGCGTCATTGCTCGACTGGGAGATGAAACCAAGCTAAGGGCATGCATCAACGAAAACGGCGTCCGCTCGTGCCGATACACGAGGGGACGCCGTTGTCCTTGAAGCTTGCGCGAGCGTGCGGGCAGAACGACCTGCCTTGCGCCACTTCGCAATCGCGTTGCATTGCATGCATCCCGACACCGTTGCCGGGTACGGACGCACTCTATGCAAAGGCTATGCCAAGTGCTTAAAACCCAGAAGAAATAAGGGTCTGCGGGGATCGACGCACCACAAGGAAACTGGGCGGCATACGCGTGCCGCACCGCAGCAGTGCAGCGCGGCGCGCGAGCCGCACCCGTTCGGCGCGACAGTGTCGTCTTCGGTGCGTCTTCGTCGGATGCGGCGGCGCATCGGGGTCTATAATTCGGAACCTCATCTTCATCTCATGCCACGCCGAACGCTAATAAGCTATGCATGCCGCGTGGATTCCGTGCTTGCCAACGTCATCTAAAGAAGGAGGTTCGCTATGACCATCCGCATCGGCGACGTCGCCCCCGACTTCACCGCAGAAACCACCGAAGGCACGATCAAGTTTCATGAGTGGATCGGCGACAACTGGGCCATCCTGTTCTCGCATCCGAAGGATTTCACGCCCGTGTGCACGACCGAGCTCGGCTACATGGCGCGCCTGAAGCCGGAGTTCGACAAGCGCAAGACGAAGATCATCGGTCTGAGCGTCGATCCGGTGAGCGATCATAAGAACTGGGTGGGCGATATCGCGGAAACGCAAGGGCACGCGGTCAACTACCCGATGATCGGGGACGACGATTTGAACGTCGCCAAGCTCTACGACATGATCCACCCCAATGCCAGCGGCGGCGCGCGCACGGCGAACGACAACGCGACCGTCCGCTCGGTGTTCATCATCGGCCCGGATAAAAAGGTGAAGGCGATGCTCGTCTATCCGATGAGCGCCGGCCGCAACTTCGACGAAGTGCTGCGCTTGCTCGACGCGCTGCAGTTGAACGCGCAGCACACGGTGGCGACGCCCGTGAATTGGCGTCCGGGCGACGACGTCATTATCCCGACGTCGGTGTCGGACGAAGAAGCCAAGAAGAAGTACCCGCAAGGCTTCAAGACGCTCAAGCCGTATCTGCGCACGGTGGCGCAGCCGAAGTAACGTAGGGCGTCTTATCCGGCGAAAGCCGCCGCGATACCCGCCGCCGCGCACAACGCAACGACCGTGAGCGGCGGCGCTTTCCATTTGACGAGCAGCAGACACGCGGCAGCGGCGATCGCGAAATCGCGCGGGCCATGCACGGCGCTCGTCCAAACCGGCGTATAGAGCGCAAACGCCAGCAGACCGACGACGGCCGCGTTGATGCCGGCGAATACGGCGGCCGTCGACACGCGCGAGCGTAGGGCCTGCCAGTGCGGCAGCGCGGCCACGACGAGCAGAAGCCCCGGCAGGAAAATGGCGATCGTCGCCAGCGCGGCGCCCGCGACCCGGCTGCCGGCGCTCGGCATCATCCAGCCCAGGTAGGCGGCGAAGCTGAAAAGCGGACCCGGCACGGCCTGCGCCGCACCGTATCCGGCCAGCAATTCGTTGGCCCCGACCGCGTTTTGAATGGCGCTTTGCTGCTGCAACAAGGGCAGCACCACGTGCCCGCCGCCGAATACCAGCGCGCCCGAGCGGAAGAATGCGTCGAACGCGCGCAGCGCCGGCAAGAGCCGGGCGATTGCGGGCAGCCCGGCCAGCAACAGGCAAAACATGACGAGTGCAACAGCCCCAGCCGCGGGCGGGATGCGCCGCTCGACGATGAGGCGGCCGGCCGGCGAGGCGGCGTGCGTTTCTATCCCTCGCTCGCGGCCGTAGAACGCAAGCCCGGCCGCTGCGCCGAATGCAATCACGATCAGTTGCGCATAAACCGTGTGCATGATCGCCAGCAACGCAATGGAAACGACGGCGATGGCCGTGCGCCGCCGATCGGGACACAGCCTGCGCCCCATGTCCCATACCGCCTGTGCGACGACGGCCACGGCCGTCAGCTTGAGCCCATGCACGAGCCCAAGACCTGCGACGCCGCCCAAATCCGGGGCCAACTGGGCGAACGCGAGCAATAGCAGTACCGACGGCAGCGTGAAGCCGCACCAGGCGGCGAGGGCGCCGAGCCAGCCCGCGCGCATGAGGCCGATCGAAAAACCGACCTGGCTGCTGGCAGGCCCCGGCAGAAATTGGCAGAGGGCGACGAGATCGCCGTAGGCCGATTCATCGAGCCAGCGCCGGCGTTCGACGAATTCGCGACGAAAATAGCCGAGATGGGCGATGGGTCCGCCGAACGAAGTCAGCCCCAATTTGAGGAAGATGGCGAGTACTTCCAACGCGCCGCCGTTGGGAGCGGCCGCGGTGGCGTCATAGGCAAGCGGCTTAATGATCGAGCCTTTTCATCGTTTCGGATTCCATGGCGGCTTGCCATTCTTCTGACGCTTCGATCGAATTGATTTCGTCGTCGATCGAAAATTGCGCGCGCTCGGCCGCCGTGCGCGCATTGCCGAATTCGTCGTCGAAGTCGTCGCCGGTTTCTTCGTCGCCGGGCGGCTCCAGCATGTCGCGCAGCATGGCTTCGAGCTCGGGCGTGTCCCACGGTTTGCCGTGCTGCTTGCGAGTCTTGATGTAGTGCCTGATTTCCGCGTCTTGCTCCGGCGTGAGCGGAAGCCCGCGGAAGGTCCGCTCCGGATCGATGTCGGTCATGATGGCGCTCCGCGGCGAGAGATGTCCGAGTGTAGCGCCGTTGGCCCCCGATGCGCCATACCGAACGGTCCGGTAGCGTGCTTTTCGCATTTCCCTTTCGCACTTCGTTTCCTAGGCGAAGGTTTCGCGCGCCGCGCGTCTCGCCGGCAAGGCCGTCGCTAGACTCCCTTCGAACACATCGATGCGCCCGCTTAATCGGCAGGGCAGTCAATCAATCGATGACGCCGACGGGGATTGAACGATGGCTTTCCTGAGAAACGCGTGGTACGTGGCGGCTTGGAGTCGCGAGGTGACCGAGCAAGCGCCCATGGAGCGCACGTTGCTCGGTCAAACGACCGTTTTGTTTCGCGATTCGCAAGGCACGCCCGTCGCGCTTGCGAACCGGTGTCCGCATCGTTTCGCGCCGCTCGCTGGCGGGACGATTCGCGGCGATGCAATCGAATGCCCCTACCATGGCCTGCGTTTCGATCGTACAGGTCAATGCGTTCACAATCCGCACGGCGACGGCCGCATTCCATCGGCCGCCCGCGTGGCGAGCTACCCGGTGGCCGAGCGCTATGGCGCCGTTTGGATCTGGATGGGCGACCCCGAACGTGCCGGCGCGGCCGCCTTGCCGGCGTTCGACTATCTCGACGAAGCCGCCTTCGAGACGAGCCGCGGCTATTTGCGGACCCACGCGCACTACCAGCTGAGCGCCGACAATCTGCTCGACTTGAGCCACTTTCAGTTTCTGCATCCCGACACGCTCGGAAGCAACGAGATGGTGTCCCAGGGCGCGGTGTCGTTCGACGCACAAGGCGACACCGTATGGTCGCGGCGCGTCTGCCGCGGCGAGCACTTGCAGGATTTCGTCGCGAGCGCGTTCGGCGTGCCCCCCGGTTTGGCGGTCGACCGTTATCTGAATGTCAGGTGGGATGCGCCTGGCCTCATGTCGATCGAAGTCGGCGTCACTCCATCGGGCTTGCCGCTGGAATTCGGCCGCGTATCTTTTTCGGGGCACTTCCTCACGCCGGAAACGGAAGCGTCCACGCACTACTTTTTCGGCTTCGGGCTGCCCAAGCTGATGGGCGACGCGGCGAAGTCGCTCGTCGAATACGCCGTGGACGGTCTCATGACGCCGTTCAAGCAAGAGGACCTGCCGATGCTCGAGGCGCAGCAGCGGGCAATCGGGGAGGGCGATTTTTGGGCGGCTCAGCCCGTCATGCTTTCGATCGATGGCGCCGCGGTGCGGGCGCGCCGCATCATGGAGCTCAAACTGGCCGACGAGCGGCGCGAGCGCGAATTCTGCGACGCGTTGCGCGCCGCGGCCCCGGGGGCGTGCTCGGGCCCGGCGGAGCACGAACTAAGCGATTCACGAAAATCGAAAGATCGAACGTGCGCCGGCGCCGTTGCACTGCCTTCCGATTGCGCCACGCTCGACCACTGATACTTAGGACGCCTCATCGATATGACTGCCGCCGTGGTTGAAGTGCCCAGCGAATCGACCAGCGGGGCGTCGACGCTTGCCCATGCCAATCTAAACGAACTGTGGCTCGAGTGCGTCTTGCGCGTGCTCGATGCGGCCGGCGTTCGCCGCGCCGTGCTGTGCCCCGGGGCGCGTTCTGCCGCCATGGCCTTGGCTGTGCGCGAGCGCACGACGTTTGCCGATGTCGTCGTCAGCGCCGACGAGCGCACCGGCGCGTTCACGGCGCTCGGCATGATCAAGGCGAGCGGCGAGGGCGCGATGGTCGTGACGACGTCGGGCTCCGCCGTGGCGAACCTCGTGCCGGCGTTGACCGAGGCCGATGAGTGCGCTCTGCCGCTCGTCCTCGTCACGTGCGACCGCCCACGTACCCTGCGCGGTAGCGGGTTCGGCCAAATGATCGACCATATCGGCGCGTGCCGCGCCTTCGTGCGGGCGAGCGTCGATTTGCCGGATCCGGTCGACGATGCGCGGGCATTTGCCGGCCTGCGCCAACGCGTGGCCGAGGTGCTCGCGGCATGTGGCGGCGCACGGCCGGGCCCGGTGCACATCAATATTCCTTTCGCCGGCCGCTACGACTCGACAGAACCATGCGCGATTTCCCCCACCGCGCTGCGAGAAGCCAGCCGGCCGGCTTTTTTCCACCCGAAGGCGGCGCACCCGGCAAACGATATCGCCGCGCTTGCCGGCGCGCTGGGATTGCGAGCCGGAATGCGGGGCATCGTCGTGGCGGGGCCCGAGTGCGGCGTCGCGCCCGACACGCTCGCGCGGTTCGCCTCGCGCACGGGCTTTCCGGTCTTCGCCGATGCGGCGAGCGGGTTGCGCGGCGCGGGCGGCGCCTCGGTGGTAAGCGGGTTCGATGCGCTGAGCGCACCCGCGATGCGTCCGCAAGCGCCGCCGGAACTGGTGGTCCGCTTCGGCTTCGCGCCCGTGATGCCGTCCGTGCAGAACTATCTGATCGAACAGCCGTGCCCGACGATCCGCGTGAGCCGCACCGCCATCGAGCGCGACTATCTTCACCCGTCGTTCGCGCCGCTCGTTGCCCCGAGCGCATCCGAACTCGATGCGCTTGCCGATGCGCTGGCCCCGGGCGACGCGAATTGGCTGACCGGCTGGCGCCGCGCGGCGCAACGCGTCGCCAAGCAGCGGCGCGACCTGGCCGATGCGCTGGGGTGGGGAGAGTTGGCGGCCGCGCGCGAGATCTTCACGCATGAGGGTTTCGACTTCGTCCATTTCGGCAATTCGATGCCGATTCGCCACGCCGATTTGTTCTACGAAACGCGAGCAGGTCGTCAGCCGACGTTTTCCAATCGCGGCGTGTGGGGCATCGACGGCACGCTCGGCACGTTTCTGGGCGAAGCCGTGGCGCTCGATGCATCGGGCTTGCTCGTACTCGGCGATCTAGCGTTCCTGCACGATCTGCCCGCCCTGGCGAACCTTCAGCGGCATCGGCGTGCGGCTTGCATCTGCGTCATCAACAATGCCGGCGGTGCGATCTTCGATTTCCTGCCGCTTGCGAGCCGACCCGAGTACAAGGAGTCTATTAGGAATCCTTATGAATGCGATATCTCGCTCGTCGCCGCAGCGTTCGGCCTGCGTTTTACGCGAGCGCAAGGCCGCGAGCCGCTGCGCGCGGCGCTCGACGGCGCGGCACGGCACGACGGCGTGACGATCGTCGAGGCGCTCGTGCCGCCGAATTCGGCCCTCGACGGCCTGCGTTGTCTCGAGGCCGTGCTGTCGCTCATGTAGACAGGCGGCTTGCGTGGCGGAGTAGCCGGCGTGACGTAAACAGGAGAAAAAAATGACCGTCATCAATGAAGCCGATGCGCCGCGCAAGCTCGACCAAGGGCTAGTCGGCGCGAACAGCGGGGCCGCGCCTAAGATCGGCCGACAGCGTCGCTTCCTGTCCGCGACCGATCCCGATAGCGTGCTGCTCGACGATTTCCAGGCCTTGATCGAAGAAGCAAGACAGCGTGGCCGCGCATCGCCGTTCGCCCGGTCGCGCGCGCACGATGCACCGCTGCGTGTGCTGCTGCTCGGCTACACGGGCGCTGGCAACACGGGCGCCGATTTACGCACGATCGAAACGATTCGACAGCTGCACGCACTCTTTCCCGATCGCCGTCTCGATCTGACGGTATTCGCCTTGGGTGCGCTGCTCGATCATCCGGATCTGCGATCGGCCCACCTGTTCGTGCCGCGCAGCGACTACTTGCCCGACGCGCTCGCGCAGGCGGTCGACGAATACGATGTCGTGCTCAATGTCGAAGGCTCGACCTACACGTCGAAATTTTCGGATGCGCTGGCCGCGTTGCTCGTGGGCGGCGTGGGCTTGGCCGCCGCCAATGGCCGTATTGCGTGCGCCTACGGCATCGACGCCGGGACCATGACCGAGCGGTTGACCCGCTTCGCGACGCAGACGGCCGAGGGCGTCGATATCGTGTGCCGCAGCGCCGGAGCCGGCGACAAGTTGCGATCGCTCGGCCTATCGGTCGAACAAGGCGCCGACGCGGCTTGGAATTTTCGCGCGGCGCCGGGGGCGCGTTTGGCGCTGCCCCCCCGCTACGCGGTGCTTTGCCCGAACAACCCGTTTTGGTGGCCCGTACAGACGAACGTGAACCGCGCGATCGAGCTGGATATCGCGGGCGCACAGTCGGCGCTGCGTTATGGGCCCCTGAGCTTCCATACGTGGGACGACTTGCGCGCCGCGCGCTTCACCGCCTACAAGCGCGGCTTTGCGACGATTGCGGAAGGGTTGAAGCGTCGTGGCTATGCGCCGGTGTTCGTGGCCATGGAGCGGCTCGACAAGTCCGCATGCGATGAGATCGCCGCCTTGCTGCCGTTCGACGCGCCGGTGCTGATGCGCGGCCAGCATACGCTCGATGCGCTCGTCGGCACGCTCGAGGACGCGCAGTGGATTGTGACCACGCGTTATCACGCTTCGGTCATGGCGATTGCGAATCGCGTGCCGGTCGTTGGGGTGTCGATGGATAGCCGTATCGATCAGCTCTTCGCCGAAAACGGCTTGAGCGATTGGGCGATTTCGTGCGAAGCGCGCGGCTTCGAGCAGAGCGTTCTTGAACGCATCGACGCGGGCATCGGGCCGAAGCTCGATGCCTTGCGCGAACGCTATGCGGCGATCGCCGGTGGGGAGTCGCGCGCGTTCGCGCGGATGGGCGAGCGTCTAAAACGGCGGATCGAAGCTCGCTGCTAGGCGGCGCCGAGCACGCCTAGCACGCCTAGCCGAATTCGAATTCGAATGCGGCTAGGCGTTCGGCGACCGGCATGCGATGTTTCGATCGATTTACGCGTGCTCCGTACGGCGCACGCGCGAAAACGCCGGCATCACGTCGCGCGCGAAGCGAGCCATCGACGCCAGGACGCGCTCGTGCGATAGGTCGCCGAACCAAAAGCTTGCGCTGAAGTAGTTGCACCCGAGACCGTCCCGAATCTTGCGCAACTGACGCACGCACTCCTGCGCCGTGCCGATCACCACGTAGTCGCGGCGCATCTGTTCGTCGCTCGGTTCCCCGGGAAACGCGTCGGCGCGCACGACGCCGTCGTGCACTTGCGCCGCGTCATAGCGCAGGCGCACCGTGGCGCGGCCATTCCAACGCGCCGCGCGCACGGCATCGGCGGCGTCCGCTTCGTTTTGGGCCACATAGACGGGCCGCTGCGTGCCGATGAGCAGGCCCGGACGATCGGTGAACAAGTCCGGATAGGCGGCGCGAACGTCGATGAGTCGCGAGATGGGCTCCAGTACCCCGGTGAACAGATTCATCCCCGCGCGCGTGGCGACGGCGACCGACTCGCGGCGGCTCGAATTGACGACGAGCCAGCATGGCGCGCGCCGCTGCAATGGCTGCGGATAGAGGCGCGTCGGCGCGATGCGAAAGCGTTCCCCTTCGTAGGAGAACGTCGGTTGATGCAAGGCGCGCTGCACGATTTCGATCGATTCCAAATACCGCTGCTCGTCCTCGCCCTTGGTCATGCCGAAACGGTCGTACTGATATTGCTGATAGCCTTTGCCGAGACCGACCTCGACGCGTCCGCCGCTCAGAACGTCGAGCGTCGCGAGCTCTTCGGCCACGACCAAGGGATGGTGCAACGGCAAAGGCACGATGGCGGGCCCGAGGCGAATGCGACGCGTTCGAGCGGCGATATGCGACAACAAGACGATCGGCCGGGATGTGTACGCATAGTTCGTGAAGTGATGCTCGGCCAGCCAAAGCCGCGTGAGGCCGATCGATTCGGCCATTTGCGCCACCTCGAGGGCGCGTGCGTAGATGCGGTCGGAGGGAGCGGCCTCGGGCGATTGCATCGTCATGAAAGTGCCGAATTCCATCGCTTTGCGCTCCTTAGTTTTCGTCGGCGATGTCGGCCGTCTCGCGCGTCGCGAGCGCGTGCCGGTCTCGTGAGGATTCAGAGGAGTGGGACGTTGCTTGCGGTTTGCATTCGTCGGCGCGCGCGGGCTTCGTCATCGCGAACATCAGCGCGTCGTCGATCCGCATGCCCGCGTTGGGCCGTGCGTCCCAGTTGACGAGGCGACCCTCGAGCTTGAACCCGAGCTTTTCCATGACGGGCGTGGACTTGGCCTGCGGCGAACAGCACGCGTAGAGGCGATACACGCCGGGCTGGGCGAGCACCCAATCGATCAACTTTCGCAACGCCACGAGGCCGGCGCGGCGGCGCCGATGGGTCGTGCGCATGCTGATCGCGACGCCGAGCTCGACCCGAGGCAGGCAAGGACGAATCTCGATCATGGCCGAGATATGCCCGGTTTCCTTATCCTCCAACGCCCAGGCGAAGCACGTGTTGCGCTCCCAGCCAAGCTGCATCTTGCCGATCATGGCGCGGGCGTCGTCGACGGAATTGAGCGTCGGCGTGGGCAGCCATTCCGTCACGGCCGGATCGCCGAACAAGGCGTAAAAGAACTGCGGCGCATCGCCTTCGGCGAAGGGCCGCAGCAAGAGGTCATCGGTTTCGATGAAGCGAGGCGGTACGAACGATTCCATGGCGTCGACCTCACAGGCTGAGCGCAGGAGCGGATCGATGGCGCCGCGTGCACACCACGGTGTGTGCACGAGGCGAGCGGGTTGATGGGGCGAATTTTCAGCGCGCGAGCGTGTCGGACGGCGCTTCGTGAAAAACCTTGCGGTAGCTGTTCACGAGCGTCGAACGATGTTGAACGCCCCAGCGCGTCGCGACTTCGAGCACGCCGGGCGTGCGCCCGCCGTCGCGCGTGAGCTCGTGACGGATGCGCTCCATGCGCTGGCGGCGAATCAATTGGCTCGGCGACAACCCGAGGTGCGTCTTGAAGGCCGCTTGAATGGCACGCTCGGTCACGCCGATGTGGGCCGCCATTTCGCGCACCGACAGATCGTGACGATCGAGGTGCTCCATCATGTAGCGGTACGCGCGGCGGTACTTGCCAGGCAGTCGCGCGCTGACGTCATCCGACGTCGGTTGACGCGCGTCCTGCAGCGCGTCGGCCGTCGCCGGCGTCATCGATACGTTGTCCGATCGCACGTGTCGAATCGAGGCGAGTGCGTAACGCCCATACAGCTGCGCGTATTCTTGGATGCGGCCCTGACGTTGACGAACCTTTGAAAGGCAGTAGGCGTACTCGAGATACCAGCGTTCATGCCACGGTTGCTGCCCGTTGCCGACGCGGCACTGCTCGAGCATGGATTCGGCCGTGTTCGGCGCGGCCGCGGCAAGGGCGGCGACGGCGATTTCGAGGCACAGTCCGCGGTGATAGGCCGAGATGCCGGTGCGCGCCGCCCAGTGCAGGTGTTCGTCGAGCTTTTCGGCCACGTCGCGCCGGCCGGCGGCGAAGCCTTGCAGTCGACGCAAATAGTCGAGACGTGCATCGACGATAGGCATGTCGGCAAGCGGGCTCGAATGCTCAGTCTCCCCGGAGTCTGCCATGGCGAAGAGGCGGTCCGTTTCGATCGAGCGCCAGTAGATATGATCATGGAGTTCGTCGGCGCCTCGCACTTGCTGTTGGATGCGAAGGTCGAGCACGAGCGAGGCAACGAGCGAGGACCAGCGTGCGTCGTCCGCTTGATCGGCGAGTGCCTCGAGCGCTTGAACGCGCGCATCGATCGCCCCGAGTCTGCCGAGCTGATGCAGGACAAGGATTTCGCCGATGAGACTGTCCATCTTTTGCGGCGCGGTGGCGTTGATTTCGCCGCCCATGCGAGCGAAACAAGTCAGCGCCGTGGTGAGACGATGCTGGAAGAAGGCTTGCCACCCGGCATTGCGGCACGACACGATGCGCAGCGTTTCACGGCAATCGCGAATCGCTCGCTGAGCCTTTCGATAGGTTTCCTCGGCTTCGACGGGCCTGCCGAGAATCAACTGCGCATCGGCGTATGCGAGCAGCGGCATGTAGTCGAGCTCGCGCTCCGCGCCGTCAGGTTCCGCCCAGGCGGCGGCCGTCGAGCAAGCCTCGTTCAATTGACCGGCGATGACCTTTTGCGTGTAAGCCGGAAACTGCTCGTGCGCGCAGAGGGCGGAGGCGACAGCGAAGTAAAGAGTCGAGAACATGACACACTCCATTGAGATCGTTTTGCTTGCAACCGTGTCGACAGATCGAAACGTCGTGTCTTGGTTGCCATGTTCTCAATGCGATGCGTGCAGGCGGGACGATTTTGATGGTTTGTTACGTTGCTCGGCGTATGGGCGATAACGGCGTGAAAGGCACTACCAAAAATGGGGAGAATGCCGCCAATGCGGTCGCGTAACGAACGATGCGCCGCAGAGAAGCGGCGCATCGTTATTCGACTTTGACTGACTAAACATACGCGAAAATATACTAAACAAACGCCAAAATCGCGTTACCGAATCGGCTCGGAAAGCTTCGCCATATCGGCCGCGAGCTGCTTCTCGAACTCGAGTGCCGAGACGAACATCTTCTGTTCGATCTGCATGCCCGCCATCCCTTGTTCGAACCACATCATTTCATGCATTCGATCGCGCATGGCGTCATGGGCCATGCCGGGGGCTTGCGAGCCGTCGTTGGGTGCGTGACCCGACGGCGGGCTACTTAGGCGTTGTCTGAATGCGTTCAGCTTCGAGCTGTCGGCGTTCAGGCGCACGCCGGTATTGTCCTGCACCGGTGGGCGCGATGGGGGGCCGTCGGCCAGCGCTTCGAACTGCGGGTGCGGCGTAACCTGCGGCCTCGAGGGCGGGACGACGGGTGTCGTCGGCTCGTGATGAATGCTGGCGTCGTCGAGGCTTGTCGAATCGATGGGATGGTGGCTGTTCGGTTCGTTGACGTTATCGACGGGCATCGCGCTCTCCTCGTGAAGTGGCCGGCTCGACGCCGGCGCGGGCGGAACGTTGCCCTTGCAACTTCCGCCCGCGCAGTATCGGCGCACGGCGTCTCCCGGTCGATCTCGGGCGTGCGAAGCACCGGCTCGCTTTGCGAAGCCGTGCCGACGATCATGCGGCTTTAACGGCCCCAATGCATTCTTTTAGCAACCGTTGAAGACCCTTTTTCATTGCGAAAACCTATCGATGCGATAGGCGGTAATTTAACCCGGTATGAGATTGCATCGGAATAAATTTGCCACATTATGGATGCATTAAATTGGCTCTAGTGAAAACCCTAATACAGACGTTATACTGCGCAGCCGATAAGGCGAGTCTACGCCGACCGATCTGTAGCCCTTGTTTTTTGGCGCAATATCATGTGTCGCCTTTGTGTCAGAGAGCCGTAAGATTGCGAACCAATAATCGGCGCAGGCGATAGGAGGAAGAAGTGAGCATTCGAGTTTGTAAATCTTTGTCAAACATCGTGCGAGGAGTGCGCTCGACCGGCTTTAATCCGTTCAACGCTTGACCGACCCCTGGAGCATCTCATGCAGTTCCATCCGGTTGTAGGTGGCGCGAAGCGCGTCGCGCGACGAGATCGCCCCTCGCGATGCCAGCGAGGCGAGATGCTCGTTCAAGGAGCGCGACATGTTGTCTTCCTTGCGACGGATGAATTCGCCGACGAAGTGCAGCTTGTTCGGATCGACGAGCAGCTTGCTGACCTGCTGGTTGTTGTTGAAGAGCAGCTCGCTCGCCAGCACGAAATTTTCGCCGTCCTCGGTCGGCACGAGGCTTTGGCACACGACGCCGATCAGCGAATTGGCCAGCGAAACGGCGTGACGTTCGCGCTCGGCGGCGGGAAAGAACGAAAGCAGCCGAGTGAGCGTGCTGATCGCGCTGCTCGTGTGCATGGTGGCGAAGACGAGGTGGCCCGATTCGCCGGCCTGGAGCACGGTCTCGGCGGTTTCGAGGTCGCGCACTTCGCCCACCATGATGACGTCGGGTTTCTGGCGCAGCGCCTCGCGCAAGCCGGCCGAGAAGCTGGGCGTATCGGTCGGCACTTCGCGCTGCGACACGATGGATTGACGGCTGTCGAGGTGATACTCGATCGGTTCCTCGATCGTGATGATGTGCGAGTTGCGGGTGCGGTTGACGTGGTCGAGCAGCGAGGAAATCGTCGTCGTTTTGCCCGAGCCGGTCGGCCCGGTCACGAGCACGATGCCCTTGGTCGCTTCGAGCATCGTCTTCACGTACGCGGGCAGGCCGAGCTTGTCGAGCGCGAGCGGCTCGAGCGGAAGGCGGCGCATCGAGATCACCGTCTTGCGCCCGCCCGAGCTGCGATAGACGTTGCAGCGCAGGCGGCAGCGCGTAAGCAGGAAGGGACGGTCGAGCGCGCCCACGGCCAGGCGCGTTTGCCAGTCGGGATCGATCGCATCGAGCATGGGCAGCATCTCTTCGAACAGCACGGGCCCGTCGCCGGTCTCGGTCCAGCCGCGCGGCGTTTTGATCATGATCGGGCGGTCTTGCTCGATATGGATGTCGGTGAACGTTTGTCGCAGGTCGACGAGGTCGAGAATTTCGCGCGTCAAGTCGCGCATCGTGCCGAAGTCGTTAGTCATGGCGGTACGTTGTCGTGGTAAGTGAAGGGCGCGGCGCGTCGAACCTGGCGCACGCGGTCCGTTGCGGTTTTCCGCGAGCTTATGAAGTAACGCAGTCAAAGTAAAGCAGGCGAAAACAAACGAACAGCCGAAGGATTCCGGGCGCGCGAACGCGAAGGCCCGGAGCGAAACCGGCAGCAGGCAAGCCGTCTCGTGGGGGGACGGTTACGAGGGTGCGAAGGTTCCCGCATATCGTCGAGCGTTTTATCGCGCTTGGGCTTGCTGCCGGCTTCGTCAAATCCGACGGCAAGGACAAAAACATGCAGAAGCTGACAGTGTGCATTGCCGCGCTGGTGGGTCTGATGTGCGGCGTCGCCGATTGCTCCTCGGCGATCGCGAAAACGATGGATGCGGCGCAGGTGCGCGTGCTCGGAGAGGGCCGCGCGGCGCCGAAGGTCTCGCAAGGCGGGCGCGGCGTGCCGTTGCGCCATGCGCTCGAGCAGATCGTGCCGCCCGATTTCAGTATCAATTTGCCCAACGCGGGCCCATGGGCCGACGTGCCCGTGAGCTGGCCCGCGCACGTGACCTTCGTCGCCGCGTTGCGCGATGCGCTGTCGGCCGCGCCCGACGTGAACGCCGATGTCGATCTCAAGCTGCGCCTCGTGACGGTTCGCGCCAACGCATCGGTCTCGGCGATGAGCGACGATGCGGCGTTTGCGATGAAGCACGTCTGGGGACTGCCGCCGAACGGCAGTGCGCAGGCGCCGCAACCTTCGCAGCCGAGCCAAGTACAGCCGGCGCAGCAAGCACCGCAATCGCAGCCATCGCAGCCACCCGCGCAATCCGCGGGGATCGGACCGGCGCTTGCCACGCAGCCGCCGCTTTTGGCCGCCATGCACGACCAGCCAACCGTTGCGCCCGCAACCAAACGGCCGGCTGCCACGGCAGACCTCGGGCCGGCCGCGACGGCGAGCCCGGCCCCAGCGAAGCCCGCGGCCCCTTCCGCTTCGACGAATGCGACAGTCAACGCGCGCAACGTCGTGGGCACGACGACGGAAGCATCGCCGGCATCGCCCGCCACCGTTTCGTCCACCGACGCCGTCGGCGAACCGCTTCCGGCCGCGCCGCCGCCAGAGCCCGTGAGGGAGTGGCATCTGTCGCTCGCCGATCACACCGTGAAGACCGCGCTGACGCGTTGGGCGAAGGAAGACGGCTGGCAGCTCGTTTGGGACGTGCCGCTCGACTTCGGCGTCGATGCGGACGCAACGGTGACGGGGACGTTCGAGCAAGCCCTGCAGGCCGTCGTCGACGCATTGAAAAAATCCGAGACGCCGATTCAGGCGATCCTCTACCGAGGCAACAAGGTGCTTCGTATCGTCGCCAAGGGAGCAGCATGATGCGCAACGACCGTTCTTTCAAACGCGCGGCGGCCGCCGGTCTTTCATTCGTTCTGCTGATGAACGCCGGATGCACGGGCCTCTCTCAGCGCATTACCGATTCGGCCAAGCGCGATGCCGAGCACGGCCATGCTCTCGTGGCCGATGCGGAGCAAGGGCATATCGCCGTCCATGCGCTCGACGACGTCGTCGTCAACAACGGCATTTGGTTGTCGGGCCGCACGGTCAAGCTGGGCACCGACGCCGCGCTGCCGCCGATTTTCGCGCAGCCGGCGACGTTCGACCGCTCGGTATCGTCGCTGCAGGAATTCGCCGAACGGATCACGCGTCTCACGCAGTTGCCGACGAAGGTGGCGCCCGACGCGAGTTCGGCCGCCGAACGCACGCTCGAAGCGGCGGTGGGCGGCGACGCGCGTTCGGGCGCGGCCGGCGGCAACGCGATGGGGGCGACGGCCGTCAAACCGCCGCTGCCGCCCACTCGCGGCGGTGCGCCCGCGGCAGGCTTCGGCCCCGTGCCGCTGCATGTCGTCTACAGCAGCGGCGATCTGAAGGGTTTGCTCGATTCGGCCTGCGCGCAGTTCGGCGTGTATTGGAAGTTCGCGAACGGCGTGGTCGATTTCTATTTCACCGATACGCGCACGTTCCAAGTCAGCGCGGTGCCGGGCGATTCGGCGGTCAAGGCCAATGTCGTCAGCGCGGCCAACAATGACAACGGCAACAGCAGCGGCATGAACGGCGGGGGCGGAACGAGCGGCACGATCGGCTCGTCGGCCGGCAGTGGCGGATCGAGCGGCACGGGTGTCTCGTCCGACAACACGTCGACCACGCAGGTGAACTCTCAATTGTCGATCTTCGGCAGCTTGGACGCCGCGATCAAGGCGATGCTCTCGCCTTACGGCCACGTCGTCTCGTCGCCGGCGACGGGCTCGATCTCCGTGACCGATACGCCCGATGCCCTCGAGCGCGTCGGCCGTTTCATGGAAGAGCAAAACCGCACGATGTCGCGTCAAGTGATGATCAATGTGACCGTGCTGAGCGTCACGCTTTCCGATCAAGACAGCTACGGCATCGATTGGACGGCCGTCTACCAAACGCTCGGAACGCAGTTTGGCCTAGCCAACACGTTCGCGCCGACGCTGACGAATCCGGTGTCGTTCTCGGCGGCCGTCATTACGCCGAACAGCCGTGCGAACGGCACGAAGGCGATGATCGCGGCGCTGTCGCAGCAAGGCAAGGTGCGCCGCAAGACGTCGGCTTCCGTGACGACGCTGAACAATCAACCGGTGCCCGTGCAGGTGGCGACGCAGCAGGGCTATCTCGCCTCGATTTCGACGACGAACACGGCCCTCGTCGGTTCGCAAACGTCGCTCACGCCGGGCACGGTCACGACGGGCTTCAATATGACGCTGCTGCCGCATGTGCTCGACGACGGCACGGTGCTGATGCAGTTCTACACGAACCTGTCTTCGCTGGTTGCACTGCAGCAAGTGTCGAGCGGGGGGAACAACCCGCTGCAGATTCAAACGCCGGAGATCGATACGCGCAACTTCCTGCAGCGGGTGGCGATGAAGTCGGGCGCGACGCTCGTCATCAGTGGCTATGAAGGCACGAACGACAACCTGACGCAGAGCGGAGTGGGCAAGGCGCAAAACTATCTGTTCGGAGGCGGGTTCAATGCGGGGCGTTCGCGCGACATCATCGTGATCCTGATCACGCCGATCACGATGTCGGTCGCCGGCGTGTAGGCGGGCGCTTCTTCATACGACGCTTCGATCATGTCGAACCCCATCATCCAAATCGGTCGCCAGCGCTTCGTCAGCGGGCTGTTTTGGCAATCGCTGTCGCGCAAGCGCGAGTTGCGCAAGGAAGCGCTCGAGCTCGCGCAAAAGCTCAATTTCGATCTCTTGATCGTTCGCATTGGACGCGACGTCGCGGAAGCCGGATTCGCGAGCGTGCGCGAGGGCGTGCAGCCCGGCTTGCTCTCGCTGGGCGCGATGGTGGGCGAGGCGATCGCGAGGCAGGGGGCGCAGTACGACGGCAGGCAGCAGCCCGCGCCGAATTGGCTCGGGGCATTCAAAGTGCCCGACGGCCGGTGGGCGTACTTCGCCGTGCGCGACAACTTGTTTTTACCCAACGGCGATTGGCTCGCCACGCGTGAGGAAGTGTTCGATCGGTTGATCGCCGATTATGGGTTGGGCGGGTGGAACGTCGTGATCGGCGACGCCGAACTCGAGGCGCTCGGTTTTCACAACTTCTATCAGCGCAGCCTCGACGATCTATTGCCGCAGCGCAACGGCAAATTGCGCGTGCAGCGCTGGTGGGCGCTGCAGAGCGCGCGCCGCACGATCAGCAAGCCGTTGCTCGCCAGCGCGGCGGCTGCGGTGCTCGTGTTGTGCGCGGCGTTCGGCTACTCGAAATACCGAGAGCACGAGCGGCAGGTGCAATTCGACAAGATGGTCGCGCTGATGCGTGAACGGGCGGCCGCGAACCGCAACCATGACGCGGGAGAGAACGCGCCCGTCGTGCATCCGTGGGCGTCGCAGCCGGCGCCGTCGGCGATGGTGCGCGCTTGCCTGCGCGCATTCGGCATCGTCTCGCCCGGAGGCTGGCAGCTCGATCAGTATTCATGCTCGCAGGCGGCCGCGAGCTACGTCTGGTCGCGCAATGGCTCGACGGTGGGCTATTTGTTGGCCGACGAGCCGCGCGCGGAAATCGACGGCAGCGGCGATCGCGCGGTGATGACGGTGCCGCTCGCCGTAACGCATGCCGACGACGAGGCGCTCGATTCGGAATCGCATTTACGACTGCGCCTGCTCGACGCTTTTCAGCCGTTGGGCGTGGCATTAAAGCTGGACGTGGTCCAGCAGCGCGACGACCCCTCGGTGAAGTCCGCAATCGTGAAGTCTCTGCCGGGCGGGCACAACCCGCCCGCGGCCGCGCCGAATTGGCGCGTCTGGCGCCTGTCGGCGAATCTCGACGGCATCGCGCCCACGCTCGTCGCCCCGCTGTTCGATCAACCGGGCGTTCGACTTCAGTCGGTGTCGTATCGAAACGGCGCCTGGTCGGTGGAAGGAGAGATCTATGCAAAGTAAGTCGATCCAAGGCATGCAGTGGCTCGTCGCGGCATGCGTGGCGACGCTGGCCGCGTCGGCATCGCCGTTCGCGCAGGCCGCGCCTCAAACGCCTGCCGTCGCGGCGTCGTCGGCGGTCGCGCTGGCGCCGGCTCCGGTCACGGCGGCTCAAGTCGATCCGCCGTCGCCGGAAGCCGCGGCGACCGTGGCAGCGCTGACGCGGCTCGAAGGCGAAACCGTCGTGCTCAAGGCGGAACTCAAGAAGCTCGAGACGCAGACGCAAATCGCGCAGCGCGCCGCGGAGCTCAATCGACTGAATGGCGCGGGCGCCCCCGATGAGGTTCGCGTGCGGGCCGTCGAGGGGCTCGGAAACAAGCTCTTCGCGACGCTCGAAAGCCGCAGCGCGGGCGAGTTCGAAGTGAAGGCCGGCGATACGCTGCCCAACGGCATGAAGATCGTGTCGATCAAGCCGAACGCCGTCTATGCGCAATTGCGCGGCGGCGCGAAAGTTCAACTGCCAAGAGTCGTTTCGTGGGATGCATCGTCGTACGCCGGTGCGCCCGAGTCCAATACGGCGAGCTTCCCGCCGCTGCCGAGGAACTGATCATGCGCATGTTGACTTCCAAAGGCCGCCCGGCGTCTCCGGTTCCGCTGCACCCGGCCCGCAACGCTGTCGAGTCGGCGCGCGCCGCGCTCGGAATCAAGCACGCGGAAGGCAAGACGACCGTACAGGCGCTCGATCTCGCCGATACGAAAGCCGTATCCGACACCGGCGAGCTCGCCGCCAGCGAAGAAGAGCGCAAGTTCCTTTGCCTGCTGGACGACGGGCGGCTCTTGATCGCCGAAGGTCAAGAGATGAACCCGTTCGTGCTTTCGTATCGCGCGCGGTTGGATCGGCTGCGCCATGCCTATACGCCGACGCCGGTCGGGCTCGACGTCGTCAGCCGAGCGTACCGCGAGCGCCGTCGCTCGGGCGCGGAGCCGCTCGATCATACGGCCATGCAGGTTCTCGCCAAAGAGCTGATCGCGCAAGCGTGCAGAGAGCGCGCATCGGACATTCACATTCGCGTCAATCGGTTCAGCACGGAAATTCTCTTTCGCGTGCACAACGAACTGCAGCGCGTGCGCGAACAGACGCGGGAGCACGGCGAGCGCTTGCTGGCGACCCTTTACGCCGCGATGGCGAGCGTTTCCGACAACACGTACAAGCCGACCGAACGCCAAGACGCGGCGATCGGCGACCGCGACAAGCTGCCCGATCAATTGTTCGGTGTCCGAATTGCCACGGCGCCCACGAGCGAGGGCAGTGTGATGGTGCTGCGCCTGCTCTACAACGATGCGGGCGATACGACGGATTTGCAGCGGCTGGGTTTCACCGATGCGCAAGCGGAGACACTCGATTTTCTGAAAGCGCAGCCGATCGGGATGAACATCATCAGCGGGCCGACGGGGTCGGGCAAATCGACGACGCTGCAGCGTGTGCTCACGAGCGAGATCAAGGATACGGCCGGCACGATTCACGTGATCACGGTGGAAGACCCGGTGGAATATCCGATCGCGGGCGCCGTGCAAACGCCCGTTATCAACGCGCTGGGCGAGGAAGCCCGCTCCGTCGTCTTCGCCGAGGCGATCGCAAACGCGATGCGGCTCGATCCGGACACGATCATGATCGGGGAGATCCGAGACCGGGCGTCGGCGCAGAGCGCGCTTCGCGCGTCCATGACGGGCCATCAAGTCTGGACGACGCTGCACGCCAATAGCGCGATCGCGATCGTGGACCGCCTGATCGATCTTGGGCTGCCGCTGCGCATGGTGACGGACGAATCGGTCGTGACGGGGCTCATCAGTCAGCGGCTCGTGAAGTTGCTCTGCCCGCACTGCAAGCTGCGTTTCGCCGATGAAGTGCATGAACTCGATGCGGCGCTCGTCGCTCGCGTCAAACGCGTGGCCGGTGCCCATATCGGCGATGTGTGCATCGCGGGGCCGGGTTGCGAGCATTGCCGGCAACGCGGAACGATCGGCCGGACGGTCGTGGCCGAGGTCATCCGCACGGACGCAAGGTTCTTTGCCTTGCTGCGCGATGGTGACAAGGCCGGCGCAATCGCCTACTGGCTCAGGCATCTCGACGGTCAAACGGTGGTCGATCATGCGATCGAAAAGGTCATCGAAGGGCTCGTCGATCCACGCATGGCCGAGCGTGTAGTCGGGCACTTGACCGAGCAAGCCGATTACGAGGGCTTCGGGTCGAACGTGATCGGAGTGGACTATGGCGCGGCTTGATCTCGCACGCTTGCCGTTCTCGCTGCCCGATCTGAACCGGGCCTTCGCGAAGCTGCAACTGACGACCAACGAGCGGCTGCGGCTCTACCGCAAGATCAGCAAAATGCTGTCGAACGGCTTGCCGCTGCTCAAGGTGTTGGAGGAGCTCGAACTGCGCGCGTCGCACGGCGGACGCAAGCCCAGCGAAGCGATGGCGATCGTGCTCGGCGATTGGCGCCATGCCGTGCAGAACGGCGGCATGCTTGCGGAGGGCATGGCCGGCTGGGTGCCCGAATCGGAGCAGCTGATCATTTTGGCCGGCGAGCAGGCAGGGCGGATCGAAACGGCGCTGATGTCGGTGGCCGGCGTCGTGCAATCGAGCAAGAAGATCCGCGCTTCGATTCTCGGCGGTATCGCCTACCCGGTGATGGTGTTCGCGATGACGATCTGCTACGTCTACTTGTTCGGCACGCGTGTAATCCCGCGCTTCGAGCAATTCGCGAACCCCGCGCAGTGGCAGGGGGCGGCTCGCTCGCTCTACCTGATGTCGCGCTTCGTTCAGCATTGGCTGTGGCCGTGTCTGATCGTGCTGGCGCTCTCAATTGGCGTCGTCGCATGGTCGATGCCGCATTGGAACGGGCGCGTTCGCACGTTTCTCGATCGCCTGCCGCCGTATTCGATTTATCGGCTCGTCGTGGGCAGCGGCTTTCTGATGGCGTTCGCTTCCCTGCAAGCCTCGGGGTTCACGGTCGAAAAGTCGCTGGTTCGGCTCGGTGCGAACGCGCGGCCTTGGCTGCGTGCGCGGATCGACGACACGCTGTTCGGCGTGAAGTCGGGGCTCAACGCAGGGGAGGCGATGCGCGTCGCGGGCTATCGGTTTCCGTCGCAGGAGATCGTCGACGACTTGTGCGTCTACTCCGAGTACGGCGGCTTCGCCGATGCATTGGAAACCATCGCGGAAGAATGGTTGGAGGACGGCGTGGAGACGATCTCCGTGCAGATGCGGGTATTGAACGGGGCGGCCATCATCGTGCTTGCGCTCGTGATCGCTTGGCTCATCACGGGGTTTTTCGGTATTCAGCAGGAAATCGCCGCCGTGACGCGGTCCATGCGTTAGGGCGGGCTGTTTCGACTCTTTATGCGGTGCATATTTCTTTGTGAATTGGGGGACCAAATGACGAAGCATCAAACACGCAGGGCGTTGCGACGGGTGCAAAAGGGCGCTTCGCTGCTGGAAGGGATCGCTTATCTCGGGATCGCGGCGATTGTCGTGATCGGGGCGATTGCGTTGCTCAATACGGCTTTCAGCAGCGCGAATTCGAATGAGTTGAACTCGGAGTTGTCGGCCATTCAGACGGCGTCGCGCAAATTGTTCATGACGACGCAAGGCAATTATGGGGCGACGGATTTCACGGCAACGCTAATCGCCGCCAAGGGGTTTCCGCAGACGCTGACGACCGATGCTGCCAATGGCACGGTGGCGGATGCATGGGGCGGTTCGGTGACGGTCGCGCCTGTGGCCGCCGACAATACAAAATTCACGATTACCTATACCAACGTACCGCCGGATGTGTGCGTGAACGCGCTAACTTCGACGACGACCGGCTGGTTGCAGGTAGTTGGACCAGGCAGCGCCACAGCGGTCGTTCCACCGATCTCTCCGGGCTCGGCGAAGACTGCATGCGGCAACGCCGCCGGTTCAGTCGTGTGGACCTCTAGCTAACCCACGTTTCCAAGCACGGCTCTTGCCTGCCGGCCTCGCCGCCGGCGGACCTCGCACACCCTTCTCACGGAGCACGACGTGTTAGTGATCGCCGTTTTCGCGATATTCGCCATGTTGATCGCCGGCTATGAAACGTTCGCCGGCGAGCAGATGAACGTCGTTTCGGCG
>NZ_JBQCHR010000192.1:0-79139 GCF_051954495.1 Trinickia sp. | reverse complement strand
GCAATGCGGGGAAGAAATTGGACCCGGCCGATGAGCCACAACGCCATCGCGTAGACCGAAATGGAAACGGTAGGGTCGCCCGCCTCCATCTTGCGCAGCGTCGGCACCGACACTTGCATGCGCTCGGCGAACGACTGCATGGTCTCGCGCCGGCGCTTGCGTGCGATCCGAAGATTTTCCCCGAAATCCGCAAGGGCCCGCTCCACTGGATACGGCAGCATGTCGGCGGCGTTAGATCGTCTTGGCATAGAAACAATAATTACCGATCCAGCCAGTAATAGCAACTATTGTTTGCTTTTTATGACCTACGCCGGACCGGTTCGCGCGTGGCCGGACTGCCTTGCGGAGCAAACTATGAGCAACACTCGGATTCGCACTGGCACGGAAGCCGACTTCCTCGCGCGAGGCAAGCGCCTGGCGCACAAAAGGAAAGGCCGCTCGAAAGCGGCCTAGAAACCTGATGAACGCGCTCGCCCGGGTAACTTCCAACTAGTCCGGCTCCCCAGCGAGTGCAACGGTTACTACCGATTATTCATGTATCTTGCAACAAGGCGGACGCGCTCGCTTCCGGCGCCTTCCCGGCGAGCAACAACTACTCCACCAACCCATTCGCCCCCGGCTGCGCCTCCCCTAACTCCGCCCCCGTCTCCGGATCGTGCGTGCGATCCGACTTCAACCGCCGCTTCATCTCGTCCAGTGTGGTTCGCTCCTTCTCGCTCAGTTGCACGGCCGCCGATCCGTCGCCGCCGTCGACAGGAATCGGCGGATCTTCGACGAGCTCCAACCCTCGCCCTTCGTTCCACGGCCCCCGCTCCGGCGGCGCGCCGTGCGACATCTTGTAATAGGCGTCGGCGTACTGGGGAATCGGGGCCAACTTGCCCGGCGGGAAATTCGCCGTGATCGCATAGAGCGCCTTCTCGAACGACTTCTGATGCGACACTTCCCGCGTCATGAGAAAGCCCAGCGCCTCGCGCACCCCCGGGTCGTCCGATACGTTGATGAGCCGCTCGTAAATAATCTTCGCGCGTGCCTCGGCCGCGATGTTCGAACGCAAGTCCGCCGTCGGCTCGCCGATCGTATCGATATACGCCGCGCTCCACGGTACGCCCGCGGAGTTCGTAAGCGGCGTGCCGGCGCCATAGAGCACCTGCGTCACATGACTGTCGTTGCCGGCGCCGTTGAGCTTCCGGTATAGCTCGGCCTGCGCATCGACGGCCTCCGCAAGCTCACCCTTCGCCCCGCGGTTGAGCATCGCGACAATTGACCCAATGATCTCCAAGTGGCTCAGTTCCTCGGTCGCAATATCGAACAGCATGTCCTTGCGACCGGGGTCTTCCTCAGTCACTGCCTGCGTGAAATAGCGCATCGCCGCAGCTAATTCTCCTTGCGGCCCGCCGAACTGCTCCAGCAGCAGATTCGCCAGCCCCGGGTCGGAACTGCCGACGCGAACCGTGTACTGCAACCGCTTGTTGTGCACGAACATGGAACCCCCTTTTTCGGTCGTGGTTGAACGGTATGCCGTCCGCTTCCGTCCGCAACGAGCATTCCCGCCGTCTCAACCCTGGCCTCGCGTCGACCCAAGCCCCGCTTGACAGACTATCTTTAGATATATATCTTTAGATATACATCGACACCGCCCCGTTCACGACTCCCTCAAGGAGATGCTCATGCGTCACCACTTTCACGAAGGCCCCCGCGATCTCGACTTCTCCGACTTTCAGCCGGGGCACCGCCACGCGCATTCGCAAGGACATCGCGATCGCCACGGCCACCAAGATCACCACGACTCCTTCGATCGCGACCCGCGCGAAGCTGGCCCCGACTATGGTCATTGGTACGGACATCGGCGCGAAGGGGTCCATCCCAGCTTCTTTCACGGCCACGACCGGAGGCTGCATGCTCGCCGCGGCGAGCCGTCGTTCCTGCACGAGTTGTGGCACGCCATCGGGCGTCACCGGCACCGCCACGGCGGCGGTCCGTTCTGGGGCGGGCGCGGCGACAGCGGCTTCGGCGACGATGAAAGCTTCACGCGCGGCCGCAAATTCACCGGCGAGGACCTGCAGTTGATGCTGCTCGCGCTGATCGAGGAGCAAGCGCGTCACGGCTACGAACTCATCAAGGCGATCGAGACGCGTTCGAACGGCTTCTATGCGCCAAGCCCCGGCATGGTCTATCCTGCGCTGACCTATCTCGAAGAACTGGGCTTCGTCACCGTCCAGCAAGAAGGCAATCGCAAGCGCTACGAGATCTCGGAGGCGGGCCGCACGCACTTGGCCGCGAACCGCGATCAAGTCGACATGATTCTCGCCAAGCTCAGCTATGTGGCGCACAAGATGGAATCGGTGCGGCGGGCCTACGCGGCGGAGCAAGAAGACACCGACGGCGGCGCCTTCGGTCGCGACGCAGGCAGTTGGCACCCCAAGCTGCAGCAAGCGCGTTACGCGTTGAAGCTGGCGCTGCTGCGACGCATCGATGCGGACGAGCACGAACAGCAGCGCGTGGCCGAAATCCTGCTTCGCGCCGCCGCCGAAATCGAGGCAAAACCGGCTGCGGGCCCCGCGCCGCAAGACTCAAAGGCTTGAGCGTGTCACGCGCGCGGCAGGCGAAGCGTCAAGTAAGACAACGGCGGTCCACGCGCACCGCCGTTCGAGAAACGGCACATCGACAAGGAATCGAATAACTATGTATGCCCTGCCCCAAGCGCGCGAGCGGCGCCTCATATGGCTGCTCGCGCTCGTGCAATTCACGCTCATCATGGATTTCATGGTCATGCTGCCGCTCGGCCCGCAGATCATGACCGCCTTCCACATCTCGCCGTCCAAGTTCGCGGCCGCCGTCTCGGCCTATTCGTGGTGCTCAGGGCTGTCGGCGCTCTTGGCGGCGACCTACATCGACCGCTTCGATCGTCGCAAGCTTCTGCTTGCCGCCTACTTGCTGTTCGCGGTATCGAACGTGGTATGCGCCTGGGCGACGAGCTATCCGTTGCTCCTCGTGAGCCGCGCGTTTGCCGGTATTACGGGGGGCGTGCTCGGCGCCGCCGTCATGGCGATCGTGGCCGACATCGTGCCGGTTCAAAGGCGCGGCGCCGCGACGGGCATCATCATGACCGGCTTCTCGATGGCGGCGATAGCAGGCGTGCCCGCCGGCGTGCTGCTCGGCGCGTACTTTCATTGGTCCGCGCCGTTTTGGCTGCTCGCGGCGCTAACGGCAACGATTGCCGTAATCACGGCGCGCATCCTGCCACCGCTCGCGGAGCATCTGGCCACGAAGCCGTCGTCGCTGGCAGAGACGATGCCGGCGCTCGTGCAGTTGCTGACCTATCCGCGGCACCTGCGTGCGTTCGCCTTGACGTTTCTCATCATGTTCGCGCACATGCTGGTGATCCCGTTCATCTCGCCGATGCTCGTGGCCAATCACGGCATCTTGCCCGGTCAGATCTCCTGGCTCTACATGGCCGGCGGCGCGGCGACGTTCTTCACTTCGCGCGCCATCGGCAGGCTGGCCGACCGAATCGGCCATCGTCTCGTGTTCCGCATCTTCGGCGTGTTGGCGTTAGGCGCCGTGCTGCTGCTCACGCATTTGCCCCAAGTGCCGTTCTCGATCATGGTGCCCGGCTTTGCCTTGCTTCTCGTCGTGTCCTCGGGCCGGATCGTGCCGATGCAGGCCATCCTGACAACCGTGCCCGACGCCCAGCATCGTGGGGCGTTCTTGAGCGCCAACGGCGCCGTGCAATCGCTAGGCACGGGCTGCGGCGCTTGGCTCGGGGGCTTGATGCTGTCGACCGATTCGGCGGGACATCTCGTCGGCTACGGCGTCAGCGGATGGGTGTCCGTCGCATTGGCTGCGCTCGCGCTGATCTGGGTGGGACAGGTAAGAGGCGCGGGCCCGCAAAGCGCTCCGGCGATTGCGCCCGCAGCCCCGAGCGCCGCGCCCGAATTGGCCGGGGAAGCCTGACGCGCAGGGGAATCACGCGCTACGCCGCCCGCCTCGCGCCGTCGCACCGGCGGGTGAAACCGCTTCACCTTCGCCTTCACTCGCCGCACGCCCGAGCACCGGCACGAGGGCCTGTCCCGTATGGCTCTCGCGCACGCGCGAGAGCGTCTCCGGGTCCGCGGCCGCGACGATCGCGCCGCCGCCCGCTCCGCCTTCCGGGCCCAAATCGATGATCCAATCCGCTTCGGCGATCACGTCGAGGTCGTGCTCGATGACGACGACGCTATGGCCCGCGTCGACGAGCCGGTGCAGTACGCGAATCAGACGTGCCACATCGGCCATATGCAAACCCACCGTGGGCTCGTCGAGCACGTAAAGCGTATGCGGCGCTTTTTGCCCGCGCCGCGTCACGTCGTCGCGCACTTTCGCCAGCTCCGTCACGAGCTTGATGCGCTGCGCCTCGCCGCCCGATAGCGTGGGCGACGGCTGCCCCAGCGTCAGATAACCGAGCCCGACATCCTTCATCAGCTGAAGCGGATGGCCGATGCTCGGCATCGACGAAAAGAACTCTACAGCCTCGTCGATCTCCATCGTCAGGACATCGCCGATATTCTTGCCGCGCCAAGTCACGGCAAGCGTCTCGGGATTGAAGCGCTGCCCGTGGCAGACATCGCAAGGCACCTTCACATCGGGCAAGAAACTCATGCCGATCGTGCGTACGCCCTGCCCTTCGCATGCCGGGCAGCGTCCCTCGCCCGTGTTGAACGAAAAACGCGAGGCTGCATAGCCGCGTGCACGCGCTTCCAGCGTGTCGGCGAACAGCTTGCGGATGGTGTCCCAGACGCCGATGTAAGTGGCCGGACACGAGCGCGGCGTTTTGCCGATCGGCGTTTGGTCGACTTCGAGCACGCGGTCGATCGCTTCGAAGCCGGTGACGGACACGCACCCTTGCCAGCGGTGCGTCACGTCCAGGGGCGCGCGGGCGGTACTGGCCGTGGCGCGGCGAATCTGCTGGGCTTGCGTCTTCGGTTGCTTAGCCGCGCCTTCCTGCGCGGCACGGCGCGCGCGCCGGGTGGCCGGCGAGGACAGCACCGAGCGCCCGACCGCATCGAGCAGGTTCGTCATCAGGACGTCGCGCGCGAGCGTCGATTTGCCCGATCCCGATACGCCCGTCACCGCGACGAGTCGCGCGAGCGGGATGCTTGCCGTCACGTTCCGCAAATTGTGCAGCGACGCACCGTGCACGGTGAGCCACCGCTCCGGCGTAGGCGCCTTCGCATCGGCCCGCACTTCGCGTCGCGGCTGCAACGGATGAACGATGGGCCGCGCGAGAAATTGGCCCGTCAGCGAATCGGGGTGTGCCGCGAGATCCTTCACGCCCCCTTCCGCCACGAGCCGGCCGCCGCGCTTGCCGGCGCCCGGCCCGACGTCGATGATGTGATCCGCGCGCCGAATCGTGTCCTCGTCGTGCTCGACGACGACCAGCGTGTTGCCCTTCTCGCCGAGCTGATGGAGCGCATCGAGCAAGATCCGGTTGTCGCGCGGATGCAGGCCGATCGTCGGTTCGTCGAGAACGTAGCAAACGCCTTGCAAATTGCTGCCGAGCTGCGCCGCCAACCGAATCCGCTGCGCCTCGCCGCCCGACAGGCTCGGGGCCGCGCGATCGAGGCTCAAGTACCCTAGTCCCACTTCTTCGAGGAACCGTAGCCGGCTCGCGATTTCGCTGACGACGTCGCGAGCGATCTGCGCATCGCGGCCGCCAAGCTCGATCGTATCGATCCATTGGCGCGTGTCGGATACGGTCCAGCGACCGACGTCGACGATCGCGCGGCCGTCGAACGCTACGGCCCGCGCCGTTTCGTTCAGCCGCGTGCCGCCGCAGTCGGGACACGGCGTATCGCTGACGCCCTCGACCTCCTGTTCCTCCGACGGCAGGGTCTGTTCGCGTCCGCGTCCGTCATCGGCGCCGAGCACCGTATCGTCGTACGCGGCGCGCTGCTCGCGCGTCAATGCAAGCCCGGTGCCGACGCAGCTCATACACCAGCCGTGCTTGCTGTTGTAGGAGAACATGCGCGGATCCAGCTCCGGGTAGCTCGTCCCGCACTCGGGACAAGCCCGTTTGACGGACAGCACTTCCACTTCGCCGATCGCCACCGTCGAGCGTTTCGACGCGAGCGCATCGGCCAAGCCGTCGAGCGGCGCGAGCAAATGAACGACGCCCTTGCCGAATTCGAGCGCGGCATCGAGCGATCGGCGCAGCTCGCCTTCGTTGTCCGCCGAAACAACGAGGTCGGCCACCGGCAGCTCGATCGTGTGTTCGCGGAAGCGCTCGAGCTTCGGCCACGGATCGACGGGCAAGAACTCGCCGTCCACGCGCAGATGCGAATAGCCGCGCGCCTTCGCCCACTTCGCCAAATCGGTGTAGACGCCCTTGCGGTTGACGACGAGCGGCGCGAAGAAGCCCACGTGCTCGCCGGCGTAATTGCGCAGGACGTGCGCGGCGATCGATTCGGCGCTCTGCGGCGTGACGGGCGTGCCGTCGTGGATGCAGTGCTGAATGCCGAGCTTCACGTACAGCAGACGCAGAAAATGCCAGACCTCCGACGTCGTCGCCACCGTGCTCTTGCGTCCGCCGCGCGAAAGACGCTGCTCGATCGCCACGGTCGGCGGGATGCCATACACGGCATCGACTTCCGGCCGCCCCGCCGGTTGCACGATCGAGCGCGCATAGGCGTTCAGCGATTCGAGGTAGCGCCGCTGTCCTTCGTGAAACAGGATGTCGAACGCGAGCGTCGACTTGCCCGAGCCGGACACGCCGGTCACGACGTTGAACTTGCCGTGCGGAATATCGACGTTCAAGCTTTTCAGGTTGTGCTCGCGCGCGTTGACGATACGCACGACGTCGTCGCCCTCGACGGCGCGGCGCGAACGGGCCGCCGCAAGCGCCTTTTGGAGCGGAACGCCGGCTACCGTCTCGTTGGCTGCCTCGGCCGCACCGAGCGCTTTTTCGTACTGCTTCAACGCGCGCCCCGTATGCGACGCGCCGCACGCCTTGATTTGCTCCGGCGTACCGGCCGCGACGACGAGCCCGCCTTCATCGCCGCCCTCGGGCCCGAGATCCACGATCCAATCGGCCGCGCGAATGACGTCGAGATTGTGCTCGATGACGATCAGCGAATGGCCGCGCGCGAGCAGCTTGCCGAAGGCGCGCATGAGCTTGGCGATGTCGTCGAAGTGAAGGCCCGTCGTCGGCTCGTCGAACATGAAAAGCCGCCCACCCGGCGTCGCTTCCGCACCGACCTTGCCGCCCGTCTCGGCGAGAAACCCGGCAAGCTTGAGCCGCTGCGCCTCGCCGCCCGAGAGCGTCGGCACGGGCTGGCCGAGCTTGACGTATTCGAGCCCCACGTCGACGATCGGCTGCAACACGCGCAGCACGTCGGCGTCGTCGGCGAATAGGCTCACGGCCTCGCTGACCGTGAGCTCGAGCACGTCGGCGACCGAAAGCGCCCGAGCGGGCGAGCCGCGTTCGATCGTCACCTCGAGCACTTCCGCACGATAGCGACGCCCATCGCAATCGGGACAACGCAGGTACACGTCGGAGAGGAACTGCATTTCGACGTGCTCGAAGCCCGAGCCGCCGCAGGTCGGGCATCGGCCATCGCCCGAATTGAAACTGAACGTGCCGGCCGCGTAGCCGCGCTGCAAGGCCAGCGGCGCCTTCGCGAACAGCTTGCGAATTTCGTCGAAGGCGCCCACGTAGCTTGCCGGGTTCGAGCGAGCGGTCTTGCCGATCGGCGATTGGTCGACGAACACCGCGTCGGCAATCAATTCCGCGCCGATCAGGCCACGATGCGCGCCCGGCGACTCCGTTGGCCGCCCGAGATGACGAGCGAGCGCCGGATAGAGCACGTCTTGGATCAGCGTCGATTTGCCCGAGCCCGACACGCCCGTTACGCAGACGAGCCGCGCAAGCGGGATGTCGACTGTCACATCGCGCAAGTTGTGCTCGCCCGCGCCTTCGAGCACGAGCCGAGGCGTGTCCCCATCCACCGGCCGCCGGGCCCAATGCGTCGCGTCCGCCACGCGCAATCGCGCGCCCAAATACTCGCCGGTCAGCGTGTGCGCCGCGCGAATGTCGGCCGGCGTTCCGTCATAGACGACGTTGCCCCCGCGCTCGCCCGGGCCGGGCCCCATATCGATCAGTCGATCGGCCGCAAGCATCACCGATGGGTCGTGCTCGACGACGACGAGCGTATTGCCCGCATCGCGCAATCGCCGCATGGCCTCGACGATGCGATCGAGATCGCGCGGATGAAGACCGATGCTCGGCTCATCGAGCACGAACAGCGTCTTCGTGAGCGACGTGCCGAGCGCCGTGGTCAAGTTGATCCGCTGCACTTCCCCGCCCGAGAGCGTGCGGCTTTGCCGATCGAGCGTCAGATACCCCAGCCCGACGTCGCACAAGTAGCGCAAGCGCGTGCGCACTTCGGCGACGAGCAGCTTCAACGCGTCGTCGAGCAGTGCGCTCGGCAACGTGATTTCGTCGAAGAACCGCCGGATTCGCGCGATCGGCATCAGCATCAGGTCGTGCACGGTCAAGCCCGGCAGCGCCTCGAGTTGCGCGCGCGTCCACGTCACGCCGTGCGGCAGGAAACGCGCCTCGGGTGCGAGCACCGCGTCGGCGTTGGCTTTCGTACCCAAGCGCCACAGCAGCGATTCGGTCTTCAGCCGCGCGCCGCCGCACGTCTCGCATGGGGTGTAGCTGCGGTACTTCGACAAGAGCACACGGATGTGCATCTTGTACGCTTTCGATTCGAGATAGTTGAAGAAGCGCCGTACGCCATACCACTCGCGCTGCCACTCTCCTTTCCAATCCGGCGAGCCGTTGATGACCCAATCGCGCTCCGCGTCGGTCAGCTCGGCCCATGGCGTCGTCGTGCGAATGCCTGCCCGCGCGCCATAACGCATGAGGTCGTCCTGGCACTCCTTCCACGCCGGGGTCTGCATCGGCTTGATCGCACCGCCGGCAAGCGTCTTTCGCACGTCGGGGATGACGAGGCCGAGGTCGACGCCGATCACGCGGCCGAAGCCGCGGCAGACGTCGCACGCGCCGTAGGCCGAGTTGAACGAGAACAGGCCCGGCTGCGGGTCGGCATAGCGCAGGTCGCTCTCCGGGCAATGCAGCCCCGTGGAAAAACGCCAGATGCGCGGCGACGGCTCGGCCGCGCCAGCGTCGGCATCCGCTTCGGGCAGTACATAGACGTTCACGCGCCCCGCTCCGCGCTTGAGCGAGGCTTCGATCGCTTCGACCACGCGGGCTTTTTCTGTCTTGCCGATGCGAAAGCGGTCGGCGACGACGTCGAGCACCTTGCGAGCGCCGGCTGGCGTCGCGACTTCACGCTCCGCCTGCACGCGCGTATAGCCGCTCGCGGAGAGCCATTGTCCGACCTCGTCGGCGCTCGTTTGCTCGGGCAATTCCACCGGAAACGTGACGACGAGCCGTTCGTCGCGCTCGGCCGTGCGGGCAGCGAGGTCCGCGTAGATCGTCTCGGGCGTGTCGTGCCGTACGCCGTCGGCGGTCACTTTATCGAAAAGCTGCGCCGCGCGAGCGTAGAGCAACTTCAGATGATCGTTGAGTTCGGTCATCGTACCGACCGTCGACCGCGAACTGCGCACGGGGTTGGTCTGATCGATCGCAATCGCAGGCGGCACGCCGTCGACCCGGTCGACCTGCGGGCGATCCATGCGGTCGAGAAACTGCCGCGCGTAAGCGCTAAATGTCTCGACGTAACGGCGCTGACCTTCAGCGTACAAGGTGTCGAAGACGAGGCTCGACTTGCCGGAACCCGACGGTCCCGTGACGACCGTCATTTCGCCTGTGCGCAGGTCGAGGTCGATATTTTTGAGATTGTGCTGACGAGCCCCGCGAATGCGGATGACGCCGGAAGTCATGAGACGTGTCCTTTCTACGCGCTAATCGAACGATGCGCGCTCTCGTTTCGAGATGAGAAAGCGCGCCAGGGGTGCAATGATAGTCCCGCTTGGCCGAGTTGGCCGCGTCGCGCCCTGGGCGGATGCGCTTTGTTTGGCCGATGGCGCGGCCGGCTTCTTGGCGAGCGCGATTGGTCGCGGCGGAGCGCGCAAATTAGTGACAGCCACTGACGAAAATCCGACCATATGGCCGGCGCGGCGAGGCCGATCGCCTATGGGACCGCGTCGGCGGGCTCGACTGACAATGCAGTGGCCACGCGAGCCCTGAGCACGGGCACGAGTTCGCGCTCGAACCAATCGTGCTGCTTGAACCAACCCTGATTTCGCGGCGACGGATGCGGCAAGGGGATGCACGAGGGACCGTAATCGCGCCACGCCGCGACGGTCTCCGTCAGATTCGCCCGGCGCTCCCCGGCCAGGAAACGTTGCTGCGCATAGGCCCCCACGAGCAGCGTGAGTTCAATGTGCGGCATCTGCGCCAGCACGCGGTCGAGCCAAAGTTCGGCGCACTCGCGCCGCGGCGGTAGATCGCCCGATGTACCTCGCCCCGGGTAGCAATACCCCATCGGGACGAGGGCCACGCACTCGGGATCGTAGAAATGCTCAGGCCCGATTCCCATCCACGTCCGCAGCCGTTCACCGCTCTTGTCGTCCCAGGGCACGCCCGATGCGTGCACGCGAGCGCCGGGCGCCTGACCGACGACCAGCACGCGCGCCGCGCGTCCCACCTGAAGGACCGGCCGCGGCCCATGAGGCAAATGGGCTTCGCACGCGCGGCATGCCCGGATTTCGGCCAATAGCGACTGCAATCGCGCGGCGGGGGAAGCGGAAGATGGGGACAACGGCACTGCGCGCCGCATTGATTTGGAAGGGTTCACGTTCAGATCGTTTGAATCGGTTCAGCGCATGCGGCCCGGCCCGGCGCCGCTCAACGATGCGCCAGTTTGCGCATCAGGTAGTCGCGCAAAACGACGGCCTGATTGTGCTCGCGATCTCGGGCACCGAACAACAAAGCAATGGGGCCCTGTTCGGCCGCCTCGATAAGCGGCTGCCAGGCCTGCGGGTTGGCGTCGAGTTCCGCGCAATAGCGCGCTTGAAATTTTTCCCAGCGCGCCGGGTCGTGCCCGAACCAGCGGCGCAACTCCGTGCTGGGCGCGACGTCGCGCAGCCATGCGGCGAGCCGCAGCGCGTCCTTCGTCACGCCGCGGGGCCACATGCGATCGACGAGAAAGCGTGGTCGCCCGTCCGGGCCGAGCGCATCGTACGCCCTGAGGATCTCGATTCGAGCCTGGTTCATACCGCTTCCTCCTCTATCGCGGACACCCCGGGAGTCGGCGGGACAGTGCGCCGCTCAGCGGCGGCGCCGACGCACAGGTCGTTCGCTCGGCAAGCGCCTGCGTCGATCAGACCTGCCGTAGCGTCGCATCCAGTGCGTGCGCGGCGGTTCGGTCACCGTCCGTCGCGAGCGTCGTGCGAAAAACCGTTTGCCGGTTGTGCCCGACTGCCGCCGGCGAGTCCCATAGCAGTTCCACTCGCGAACGCCGTGCCCACCCGTGCGCGCGAATCGCGGCGCCACCGGCGTGCCCCGTCACCGTGGGCGCGCCGTCGACGCTCGCACGCAGGTGCGCCGTGGGACGTTCGCGCTCGATCGCCGCCGCGGCGGGCCATTTCACCGACAGCTCGCGCGCATCGTACTGGCCGAGCTTCCGGCTTTCGACCCAGACCACGACTGTGCGCGTCGCCGCATCGAGGGCGATCGCAAAACGGCCGATGGCGAACCGGCGCGCGGCCACGTTGGTGCGCCAAAGCGCCCTGGGACGGCAGACCCAGAGAACGGCGGCATACAACGCGGGCGCGACAATGAGCCAGCCGTTCGTTTCCGCGATGGCGTGAACGGTCCGTCTGCCGCCCGCGGCCCAAACGAACACGCCGATCGACCAAAGAGCGAAGAGCAGACATAAAAGTGCAAAAAGGCGCAGGGCTTGCCGCAGCCATTGGGGCAGCGGGTGAAACGGCCGCTCGGCGCGCGCCCGAGCGCCAGGCAGCACGATCAGCAGAAAGAGGAAGACGCCGTTGATCGACGCCCAAGGGGACGACGCCATGGCCGAGAGCGCTTCCCCATAGCCCATCTGCGCCATCGAGTAGAGCCAGCGCGCGAGCAAAACGAGACCGATAGCGCGCAGCGTGAACATCGTGCCGGCGCCCGGTGCCGGTTCCGCTCGCGTGGGGTTCCCTCTCGCCAAAACGCTCTCCTAAGGTCAGACATCGATCGCCGCCTACTGCACGGCAGCAGCATTATAGGGATTCGGAGCGGTTCGAGCTTCACCCTGTTCGTTCCACGGGCCCGTGCCGGCGCGAACAATCCGTGTCGCAGGGGGATTCCGAGGCGCGCACCACAAGCCTACTACCGCAAAAGAAAAACGCCCCGCGTGCCGATAGGCAGGCGGGGCGTGTCGAGCAATGCTTAGGCGCGGCGACCGCGCCTCGCTTCGGGGCTTAGCCGGCGGCGACTTCGCGCAGCACGGTGCGGCGCTTTTGGCGCAGCAGGTTTTCGTACGAAGCCAGGTAATTGCGCGCCATCACCTTCGAGGTGAAACGCTCTTCGAACGCCTTGCGCACCGTGGCGCGCGGCAGCGACGACAGGCGCTTGAGCGCGGCGACGGCCGACAGTTCGTCTTCGACGACGAAGCCCGACACGCCGTTTTCGATGACTTCGGGCACGGAACCGCGCTTGAACGCGATCACGGGCGTACCGCAGGCCATGGCTTCGATCATGACGAGACCGAAGGGCTCCGGCCAGTCGATCGGGAACAGCAGCGCATGGGCGCCGCCGAGGAACTCGGCCTTCTGGGCTTCGTTGATTTCACCGATGTATTCGACGTGCGGAAGCGCGAACAGCGGCTTGATCTGCTCTTCGTAGTAAGCGCGGTCGGCCTTGTCGAGCTTGGCGGCGATCTTGATCTTCATGCCGGCTTTCTCGGCGATGCGGATGGCCGTGTCGACGCGCTTCTCCGGCGAAATACGGCCCAGGAACGCGAGGTAGCTCGGCTCGACATCGGTACGCGGCGTCAGCAGGTTCTCGGGCAGGCCATGGTAGACCGTCGAGAGCCAGTTCGCCTGCGGCAGCGGCATACGCTGATTGTCCGAGATCGAAACGACCGGCACTTCGTTGAACGTGTTGAAGATCGGCTGCAGTTCCGGCAGATCGAGGCGGCCATGCAGCGTCGTCAGATGCGGAACCGGCTGGCGCGAGAACAGCGAGAACGGGTAGTAGTCGATGTGGAAATGCAGCACGTCGAACTCATCGGCCCGGCGACGCACTTCCTCGAGCAGCAACATGTGCGGAGCCATCGTGTCGCGGATCGAAGGATCGAGGCGCAGGGCCTGCGGCCAGAACGCTTCGAGCTTCGCCGACGTCTGCGAATCGCCGCTCGCGAACAGCGTGACGTCGTGGCCGAGTTCGACGAGCGCTTCCGTCAAGTACGACACCACGCGCTCTGTTCCGCCGTAGAGCTTCGGAGGAACCGCTTCGTGCAAAGGAGCGATTTGAGCGATCCGCATAGTGATGAACTCCTAATAAATATTCAGGCAAAAATGTTGGCTGTTGGTCTGGAAGCGAATCGCCCGCTCCATTGCAAGGCGGCAGCACGCCCTTCCCTTTCTGGGGACGGGTGCGATTCGCCTCGAACCATCGGCTGCGCCGGTCGGTTGATCTCGGGGCTACGCGCCACATGACGTTAAACGCATGGCTCACGCAACCGTTGACGCCGCTCGAAAAATTCCTAGGGCAAACCCGGATCGATTATCCGATCCGTTTCATGCTGCGCCGCGGGACATTTCAAACTCTTTACATTGTTACAGGCCGGAAACATTTCGCCCACCACGGCGCCGCGATGCGCGCCTACAGTAGCCCGAAGCGTGATGCGCGCCGCGGTTCGAGCCGCTTATGCACCTTTTCCGTGCACCCTCGCGCATCAGCACTGGTCGATCAGGCCCCAAATATGGCCCGATTTTGCTCCGAAGCTGCTCCGATTGCCGTTGTCCCCGCGGCATTCGGACGTAACCCGTGATTCTAGCCGAAAATTACGGTTTCCTTCGGCCGACCTTTCGTTCCAGACGCGCATCGATCTTGCTTGCGCAACCCGGCGACGATGCGTCGCCGCAAATCGGCGTTGTTCGTAGCCAACGCTCGTCGCGAAGTCCCGGGGAAGTTCCGCGGATGTTTACAATGGCGGCGTGCCGCGCTATCTCGATATTGCTCGAGTTTGGCTACCGGTACGCCTCACGCAGACTATGCTTTTCATGACACTCGTTTCCCGTGCCTCGCACGAACCACAATTGGAACATTCGACCGTCGCCGAGCGTAACGCTCGCAACGCCAGGCTCTCGAGCTATGCCGAGCGGCCCCTCGCGTTCTTGCTCAGTTACATCCGGCGCCACCCCGTCTCCCATGCGATCGTGCTGGCCAGCGTCTTCGCGGCTGTCGCCTGCGCGCTGGCCTCTCAGTACGCGATCAAGCATTTGATCGACGTCCTGGGCATGGGCCGGCATCACCCGGGTCCGCTGTGGGCCGCGTTTGCGATTCTCGTCGGGCTCATCGCCGCCGACAATCTGCTATGGCGCATCGGCGGATGGGTGGCCGCGCATGCTTTCGTCGACGTCACGGGCGACTTGCGGCGCGACCTGTTTCAATACCTGACCGGCCATTCGCCGACCTACTTCGCCGAACGCCAACCCGGTACGCTCGCCAGCCGGATCACGGCAACCTCGAACGCCGTGTACACCTCCGAGAACACGATGGCGTGGAATGTGCTGCCGCCCTGCATCGCGGTGCTCGGGGCCATCGTCATGATCGTCACGGTCAACCCGGTCATGGCCGCAAGCCTGATGCTGTGCTCCGGCGTGCTCGCCGTCGTGCTGTACAAGCTCGCCGGGCGCGGCTCGTCGCGCCACCACAAGTTCGCCTCCAAGGCCGCGGCCGTCGACGGCGAGCTCGTGGACGTGATCGGCAACATGGGGCTCGTGCGCGCCTTCGGCATGACATTGCGCGAGCAACGGCGCTTCGCCGATACGGTCAAAGGGGAAATGGACGCGCGGCAACAGAGCCTGCTCTACCTCGAGCGCCTGCGGCTGCTGCACGCCGTCATCACGGCGCTGCTTTCCGCGGGCTTGCTCGGCTGGGCACTGTGGCTCTGGAATCAAGGGCGCGCGACCTCGGGCGATATCGTGCTCGTCAGCTCGCTCGGCTTCACGATCTTGCACGGCACGCGGGACCTGGCGGTCGCGCTCGTCGACGTCACTCAACACATCGCGCGACTGGCCGAGGCCGTCAAGACGCTGCTCGAGCCGCACGGCATGCCCGATAGGGAAGACGCGATCGAGTTCGTGCCGCGCGGCGGGCGCGTCGACTTCGAGGGCGTCACGTTCGCCTACCCGCGCAGGCGGGCTATCCTCGATCATTTCGATTTGCACATCGAAGCGGGCCAGCGGGTTGGCCTCGTCGGCAAATCCGGCGCGGGCAAATCGACCGTCCTCGCGCTCTTGCAGCGGTTCTACGACACACAGGGCGGTTCGATCACGATCGACGGGCAAGAGATCGCGGCGATCACGCAGGACAGCCTACGCCACGCCATCGCGCTCGTGCCGCAAGACATCGCGTTGTTTCATCGGACGGTCTACGAGAACATCGCCTACGGCCGCCCGGACGCGAGCCGCGAGGAAGTTTATGCGGCCGCGCGCGAGGCACGCTGCACCGATTTCATCGAAGCGATGCCGGAAGGGTTCGATACGATCGTCGGCGATCGCGGCGTGAAGCTCTCGGGGGGCCAGCGCCAGCGCATCGCCATCGCGCGGGCCATCCTGAAGAATGCGCCGATCCTCTTGCTCGACGAAGCGACGTCGGCGCTCGACAGCGCGTCCGAAGAAGCGATTCAACAGGCGCTCGATCGGCTCATGGTCGGCCGTACCGTCATTGCGATCGCGCACCGTCTATCGACGCTGCAAAACTTCGATCGCATCATCGTCATGAGCTCGGGCAAGGTCATCGACGACGGCTCGCCCGAAGCGCTGCGCAACCGTCCGGGCATCTACCGCGATCTGCTGAGCAAACAGCACGGCAAGGCGATGCAATTGCATCCGGGCGGCGGACGCAAGATCGACGAACACGTCGCTTGATGTCGCGGCGGCCGAGCGGCCGCCGCTCCCCCCTCAAGCGGCAACGCGTTTGCGCGCCGTCTTGGCGCGCGCCGCCGCGCGCGTCTCAGTCGTTTTGTTCCGTGTCGGCGCTTGCGCGCCGCTTTGCGCTAGATCCCGCAGGAACGTATCGCGCCAAACCGACACGTTGTTGCTGCGCAGTTGCACGATCATGTCTTGATAGCGTGCACGCCGCTCGGCGAGCGGCATCGACAACGCCTGCGCGAGCGCCTGCGCCATGCCGTCGATGTCGACCGGATTGACGATGAGCGCCCCCGTCAGCTCATCGGCCGCACCGGCGAAACGCGACAGCACGAGCACCCCCGGATCGTCGGGGTTTTGCGCGGAGACATACTCCTTCGCCACGAGATTCATGCCGTCCCGCAACGGCGTAACGTACCCCACGTGCGCTTCGCGAAACAGCGCCGCCAGCACGGGCCGCTCGTATTGGCGATGGATGTAGCGGATAGGCGTCCAGTCGAGCTCGGCGAAGCGGCCGTTGATCCGGCCAAGCTCGCCTTCGAGCCGCAGACGAATGTCTTGATAGGCGTGCATATCCGCGCGCGTCGGCGGCGCGATCTGCATGAACGAGACGTTGTTGCGGCAGGTCGGCGCCTGATCGAGCAACCGCTCGAACGCCCGAAAACGTTCGACGAGCCCTTTCGAATAGTCGAGCCGGTCGACGCTCATGATGAGCTTGCGATCGTGCAGCGTCTGGCGCATGGTGCGGACCGCCCTGCCGCGCGCGCCCGCCGCGGCGAGTTGAGCGATTTCGTCCGGATAGACGCCGATCGGATAGGCTGCCGCGCGCAGCGATCGCCCGAATGCACTCACTTGCGCCGGCGTGCCCGCGACGTATGGCGTGCCGCGATGGTTGCCGCCTTCGGCGGCGATTGTCCCGCCCGCCTCGTGCACGACGTAGTCGCAGAACGCTCGCACGTCGGCCTGCGTCTGAAAGCCGAGCAAGTCGAACGAGCACAAGGCTTCGACGAGTTCGCGGTGCGGCGGCACGGCCATCAGCACTTGCGCGGCCGGAAATGGAATATGCAGAAAAAAGCCGATGCGATTCTCGACGCCCGCCGCGCGCAGCGCCTGCGCGAACGGAATCAGATGATAGTCGTGAACCCAGATGACGTCGTCGTCGCGCAGAAGCGGCACGAGTTGTTGCGCGAGCCACGTGTTGACGCGCCGATAGCCTTCGAAGTCGTGGCGGTCGTATTGAATCAGATCGGCCCGATAGTGGAACGCAGGCCATAGCGTCGCGTTCGAAAAGCCCCGGTAGTACTGATCGTAGTCGCGCCGTGCGAGGCCGATCGTCGCGAACGTGACCGGCCCTTGCTCGACGAGTTGCAGTTGAGGCTGCCCGGACGATACCACTTCCCCGCTCCAGCCGAACCACATGCCGCCCGTTTCCTTCAGCGCATCGTACACGCCGACCGCCAACCCGCCGGCTGCCGGGCCGCCTTCGGAAATCGGCGCGACCCGGTTAGAAACGATAATCAGGCGACTCATGAGCTGTGCTGTGCCGAGGCGACGATATCGGCCAGCCAGCCGACGAATGCATCGACCGATTCGACGCGCGCGCGCGCGGCGGTATCGCCCGCGCCGACCTTGATCGACAGGCCGCCGCGCTGATTCACGACGGCGAACGCCTTTTCGTCGGTCAAATCGTCACCGGCGAACACCGGCGTGCGGCCCGCGAACGGCGGCTCATCGAGAAAGGCCGTGAGGGCGCGCCCCTTGTCGACGTTTTTCGGTTTTATTTCGTAAACCATCTTCCCGGGCTGCAAGACATAGGCGTCGGCGTAGGTGTCGACGAGGCGCTGCGTCGTTTCGCGCGCCGCCGTCTCGGCCAGCGGCGCGTTGCGATAGTGCAGCGCGAGCGCGGCCCCCTTGATTTCGAGCAAGGTGCCCGGATGGTCGTTGACGAGTTCGGCCAACACACGTTCCATCCGCAGCAGGCGTTCGTCGTTGAAGCCGAGCCTCACCGTATCGCCGCTTGCATCGCGCCGCTCGGCGCCGTGCAGCCCCGCAACAGGCAGATCGGGCATGCCGAGGAACCCATCGATGCTCTCGATGCCACGCCCCGACACGACAGCCACCGCGCCGTGCGTCAAATGACGCAGCCGGGCGAGCGAATCGACGACGCCCGGCGGGACGAAAACCGCGTCGGGCGTGGGGGCGAGTTCGACGAGCGTACCGTCGAAATCGAAGAAGAATGCTGTCTCGCGCAGAGACAGAACAGCGGGAAGAGATTGCATCAGCTCAATTCGCGTAACGGTCTAGACGACCCTTTGGCCGCTCCAAACCGGAAAAGTTTGCGCATCTTACCGCGCCTACGCCGCCATTTCGAGCAACAATGCCCCGAAACGCCGCAACTGGACAGACGGCGACACGACGCGGCGCCTACCCCCTATCTTGCCTGCTCCTGCGACATATTGCCCCGTTGGCGGTGCAATTGGCGACGTGAAGGGAAACAGTCAGTCAGTTGCGCTATAGTCGCAGCCTCCCAGCCGTCGGCCGGCGCTGCTGCGCATGCAGCGGCCCTGCGCCTCTGCACCTTACCGAGTTACGGATGCCGCCACGTGATTTCAGCGTCGGCTCGCCGCACAGCGAACCGGCCCGTTTCCTCACCGCATCGCCCGCCGCCGAAGCGGCCGCTTCAGCCGCGCCGCCAGTCGCCCACGCTCGTCCTTCGCGGGCCTGGTGGCGACCGGCCGTGCGAAGTCTCTCGGCCTTGGCTTTTGCCGCCGCAGTGGCCGGTTGCTCGCATGAAGCAGAGCCCTGGCAGTTGACCGACGTCTCGAGCCACCTGCCCGATCTTCAATTCACGTTGACCGAAGACAACGGACAAACCGTGACGGCGTCGAAGTTCCAGGGCAACACGACGCTCGTCTACTTCGGCTATACGCACTGTCCGGACGTCTGTCCCGAGACGATGGCGCGCTTGATGCAAGTGCTCGAGAAACTGCCGCCCGCCGATGCGAAGGCGGTGCGCATTCTGTTCATTTCCGTCGATCCGGCGCGCGACACGCCGCAAGCGCTGCACGCTTACGTCACGGCGTTCGACGCGCAGCATATCCGTGGGCTGACAGGCACGAACGCACAAGTCGAATCGCTCGCGAAGCGGTACCGCGTAGCGTATCAAATGGAGAAGCGCGATCCGAACGGAAGCTATGAAGTCACGCACAGTTCGGCCGTCTATATCTTCGATCGCGAGGGCCGCGCGCGCCTGCTGGCCACGAGCAGCGCCACGCCCGATGCCATCGCTCATGACTTGCGCCGTATCATCGAGCAAGATGCCTGAAGGGCGGCCCGCGATCGAGATGCCGGCAACCGCCTAGTACTCGATTCAACGATAACCCGCGCTCATACCAACCTACCCTCATCGAAACCATGCCGATACATTTTCGACCGAACCTGCTGCGCTCCGCCACGCTCGCCTCGACGCTGCTTTGCGCCGGCGCCCTGCTGAGCACGCCCGCCCATGCCGCGGGCGCGGCCGCCATCTCAGCCACGAACGCCTGGGTTCGCTGGCTGCCGAACAAACTGCCCGCGGCCGGCTACGTCACGCTCACGAACGCCAGCGACAAAAACATCGATCTCACCGATGTCTCGAGCGCGGATTACGGCAGCGCCATGCTGCACCAAACGGTCCAAAACGGCTCGACCACGAATATGGTCATGGTCGATAAGGCCACAGTGCCCGCGCACGGCAGCCTGAAGATCGCTCCCGTTGGCTACCACATCATGCTCGAAGAGCCGACGCGCAAGATCGCGCCCGGCGATACCGTCCATCTGAAGCTGCAATTCTCCGACGGCGAAACGCTCGTGACGCCGTTCGCCGTGAAGGCGCCGGGGACAGCGAAGTAACTCGGGCATCACGATGAATCTGCTCTACTGGCTCGATCCCTGGGAACCGTCGCCGACGGTCGTCGTCGCTGTACTGGCCGCGGCAATCCTCTTCGCGCGCGGGGTGCGCCATGCACGCGTCTCGCTGCCGCGCCAGGTTTCGTTCTGGTTCGGGCTCACCGCGCTCTACATCGCGTTGCATACTCGGCTCGACTATTACTTCGAGCACGAGTTCTTCATGCATCGATTGCAGCACCTGGTGCTTCACCACCTCGGGCCTTTCTTCATCGCCTGGTCGTATCCGGGCGCTGCGCTGCGTGCGGGCATCCCCTTCAGTTGGCGCCGGCGTTTCCTCCGGCCGACCATGCGAACGAAGCCGGCGCGCATCGCGCTCGACATCGTGTTCAATCCGATCGTCGCCGTCGTGCTGTTCGTCGGGCTCATTTATTTCTGGCTGCTCTCGCCGATTCACTTCAAGGCGATGCTCGACTGGCGGCTCTACCGCATCATGAACTGGAGCATGGTCGTCGACGGCCTGCTGTTCTGGTGGCTCGGGCACGATCCGCGCCCGGCGCCGCCCGCGCGGCTCTCGCCCGGACGCCGAATCATGATCGTCATTGCGGCCATTCCGCCGCAGATCGTGCTGGGCGCACTCATATTTTTCACCCCTCGCGAGCTCTATCCGATCTACTCGATTTGCGGTCGCGCCTTCAGTTGGATCAGCCCGATCCGCGATCAACAGATCGGGGGGCTGCTGCTCTGGATACCGGGGTCGATGATGAGCGTCTTCGGCGCGCTCATCGCGCTCAGGCATTGGATGCGGCTGTCGACGCGAGAAAGGCTGCGCGAGGAGCGACGAGAATCATCGGAGGGTGTGCAGCGTCCAACGCCGGCCCGCGCACATGGATGACTAGACGGAGCGCATCCAAATGTGCGGAATGCCGTCGTCGTCATGCACTTCCGAAATCGGCTCGAAGCCGAACGCGCCATAGAACATTTGCAGGTGTGCTTGCGCGTGCAGCTTGATCGCGGCATCGGGCCACTGCGCGACGATATGCCTGAGCGCCTGCTCCAACATCGCACTGCCTAGGCCCACGCCGCGAAAATCGGACGTGGTCAGCACTCGCCCGATGCGGATGTCCGTATCCGACTCGTCGGGCAACAGCACGCGTAAGTAGCCTGCGAGGACAGGGGCCGGCGTCCGCTCGGGGCTTGGCGACCGCGTGGTCGAATCGACTTGCGAATCGACGTTGCCCGTCCGTGCATCGGCCGAATACGCCAGTAGATGCCACGCGTCTTTATCGAGCCCATCGACGTCGTTGTAGACGCATTGCTGTTCGACGACGAACACCTCATTGCGCGCCTGCAGCATGTCATAGACTTCGACCGCCGTCAGAGACGAGAACGGCTTCCAGCGCCAGTCGAGTGCTTCGTGCGGGTCGCGAGCGGGTTCGGTCATGGCCAATTCGGAGTAGGTCGGAAGAGATTCGGTGCTCGGCGATTATCCCGCGAGCCCGAAGCAATTGCCAAGGGCTGCGGCGAACATATCTACTTCGTCGCGACCTGATCTGCGGATGCAGCCGCCGAGCCTATGCGTCATGAGGCGGCGCCGATCATCTATTCCGTTGGCGCGCGCCCTATTCCGTCGGCTGCTCCAAGCCCATCAGTTCCTTTACTGTCCGGTCCAGCCACTGCTCGAAGCTGAGCGCCAGGCATTCGCGACGCTCGTCGTCATGCCAAACGCGGATCACCTGGCCCACTGTACCTCCGGGCGCAGGGTCGAGATCCAGGCACAAGCAGTTGCCCATCCCGTCCGCCGTGAAGGGAATCCATCCGAGGTTGAACCAATCGTCCTTGACGCCGCTGTCGGGGTCCGATGTCGTGCCTTCGAACGCGCCTTGCACGACGAGATCGCGCCAGCCCGACCACTCGCTCAAGATGCCTTTGACGTCGAGCAGGATCTCGATGTGGAAACCGGCCTTATAGCGGCTGACTTGCCCGTTATGGATTTTCAAGCTGGCGATGAAATCATCGGGCAGCTTGACGCCCAGCGCGCCTTCGAGCACCCGAATTTCATCGTCGGTTGCGGGGCCTTTGAACCCTTCGGGCACGGCATCGGGCGTCGCTTTCATCCAGGCGTCGAAGCGTGACCATGTTTGCGCGATATTCATTGGCGGCTCCTTGAAGATTGAGGTTTCCGATCGGGTTTGGTGCCGAGCGAGGGCCAAACGATAAGGCAGTTGCGGTCGGATTTCCCCAAAACGGCACAAATCTGAGACCAAATGAAGGCGATCGCGCGCCCGCATCGCGGTGGCCACTCCCTCGATGCCACACACGCGACCGGCGGGAACACGATGGACTATGTCGTTCGCGTTAGTCCCTCGCGCTGAACCACGCGTAGGATGTTCATAGCGCTGTATTGCATGCCCGTTGCGGCGCATCCGCTCCACGAAGACCCGCCCATGACCAACCCATCATCCGAATCCACCACGATCCTTTTCGGCGCGTTCGATCGTCACAACTTCGGCGATATGCTTTTCGCGCACATCGTCGCGCGCATGTTGCCGGGGCGTCGGCTGCGCTTCGCCGGATTGGCCGAGCGAGACCTGCGCACATACGGCGGCCATGTCGTCGAATCGATCTCGACGCTGGCGTCGGCGTGCCGGGAGCGAACCGTCGACATCGTTCACGTCGGCGGCGAACTGCTCACCTGCGACGCCTGGGAGGCAGCCGTCATGCTGTCGTCCGCTCAACACGCGAAATCGATCATCGGCGAGCAAGCCGCATGGCAAAAGAAGCCGGTCGAATGGGCGGAAGCACATCTCGGTTTGTCGACTCGCGCGCCCTACGTGTTATCGCGAACGTTGTTCCCACAGGCTCGCCGGGTACTGTTCAATGCGATCGGCGGTGTCGATCTCGATCGCCGAGACAACGCGATGCGCGCGCAAGTCATCGAGGCGCTTCGTCTCGCGAACGATGTCACCGTGCGCGACTCCTTGACCCGCGATACGCTCGACGCCGCGGGCATTGCGACGCAACTTCTGCCCGATCCCGCCGTCATGGTGGCGGCGCTTTTCGGCGACGACGTTCGCCGCCGCGCCGAGGCAGAGCTTGTATCATCGATCCGCCATACCTGCCCTAACGGCTATATCGCCGTTCAGTTCAGCGCGGATTTCGGCGACGACCGCACCCTGAGCGACATCGCGGCCCAACTGGATATCGCGGCCCAATCGCACGGCTTGGGCATCGCCTTCTTCGCCGCGGGCACGGCACCGTGGCACGACGATCTCGCGGTCTACGAACGCACGCGGCAACGGATGCGAACCTCGTCGGTGCACTGCATGTATTCGGCAGATATCTGGGACATCTGCGCGCTCATCGCAAGCAGCCGAGTCTATTGCGGCAGCAGTTTGCACGGCCGGATCGTAGCAGCCGCGTTCGGGTTGCCGCGCGTCAACGTGCGTCATCCGGCACGCACCGAACCGCGCGGCAAACAAAGCGCGTTCGCCCTAACTTGGGACGACCCGACTATACCGGCCGAAGTGGACGTCGGTCAGGTAGCACGAGGCATCGACGACGCACTGCGTGTCGAGCGTGCGCAGTTGCGGCGACTGGCCCGAACGCTCGTGCACACGTATCAAACGGGATTTGCACGCGTGCCGGCGATACTAGCCGGGCCCGATGATTGATCGGGCGCTATCGACGAGGCCATGGCTGGGAGCGGCGAATGCGCGCTTTCATTCGCTCGACAGGACCAGGGCGACAACCACGCACTTTACTTAAGAGCGCGTAGACACATCGTCGATCACGGCCGCCAAACGCCGCGCCGCCGCCTTCATTTGCGCGTGGCCAAATCCGCCGAAACCCAAAACGAGACCAGGCCGCGCAGTCCGCTGCGCGAACATCGGCGAAACGGGGCGCACGGAAACGCCCTCACGCGCCGCCAGCTCGGCCACCTTACGGTCGTCGATGCCCCTCGCCAGCCACAGAACGAGATGCATGCCCTGATCGCCTGGTTCCACCCACGCCACGTCGTCGGACAGCAACGCACCGATCGTTTCGATCAATCGAGCCCGGTAATCCGCGTAGACGTTGCGAATTTTGCGGACGTGCCGTTCCAAGTGCCCCTGCGCCATGAATTCCGCCAACACGTATTGATCGGCGTTGGGCGGATGACGATCCATCAACACGCGCGCCCCGCAAAATGCGTCGACCAGATCGTCGGGAACCACCGCATACCCCAGCCGCAGCGAAGGAAACAAAATTTTGCTGAACGTGCCGAGATACACCACATGGTCCGGATCCACCCCTTGGAGCGAAGGAAATGGGTGGCCTTGATATCGGAGTTCGCTGTCGTAGTCATCCTCGACGATCCACGCTTGGTTGGCGCGCGCCCACGCCAGCAACGCGGTTCGTCGCGCCATGCTCAGGGGCATGCCCAAAGGATACTGATGCGACGGGGTGACGAATGCGGCCCGAGCGTGCGGGGCCATCCTGATACCGGCATCGACATCGATACCCTCTGCATCCACCGGCACGCGAACCATCGTTTCGCTATGTCCCGTGCGCTCGAGAACAGCCGTGACGCCCCGGTAGGCGGGATTCTCCACCCACACCTCATCGCGGGACGCCAGCAACACCTGACTCGCCAGAAAGAGCCCTTGCTGCGTGCCGCTCGTGACGATCACTTGGTCGGGCTCGCAGCGCACGGAACGTGATTTGCGCACGTATCCAGCAATCGCATCGCGCAGCGGCAAGGCGCCTAGCGGATCGGCGTAGCCGGCGGGCGCGCCCGGCCCTTTGGCGCGAACGCGGTTCCCGAGCCTGCGCCAAATGTCGGCGGGCGCGGTCAGCCCGACCGGGACGGAAACTGCAAACGGCACGGGAGGAAGCGGTCGGAATTCCCGCGCGATTTGCGCGAATGCCGCCGCGGGTTCGGGTAGGCGCCGCTTCGCCGGGCGCTGTTGGGGCGCGCGCGGCTCGACGGCCTGCCCCGCCTCGGTCAACGCCGGCGCGACGCGCGTGCCGGCGCCGGCGCTCGCCTCCAGAAAGCCTTCGGCGATCAACTGCTCATAGGCATCGATCACCGTGCCGCGCGAGACGCCCAGCGATGCCGCCAGGAGCCGCGTGGAGGGCAGCGTATCGCCAGGCTCGACTTCGCGTTTGCGCACCGCTTCGCGCAACGCCTGCGCAACTTGGCGGCTCAAGCCGCCAGCCGCTCGGTCCAGTTTGCCGATCGCCGGAATCTGGGCGACGCGTGCCGTTCTAGCCATGATTCTGGTCCTGCGCAAATGAGTGAAATTGGACCTGTAGCATAGGCCAGATTTTATTCACAATGCTTTATCGGCATGGCAGCAGGATGATCACGGATCGAATGGAGCCAGCCGGATTTCCCCGCCATTCGAGTCATTCACCTACTTGTGAAACAGCCATGTATGTACCCGCCGATTTCAACGAATCTCGCACCGAGGTCCTGCACTCGCACATCGTCGAGCACCCTTTCGGCACGCTGATTACCCACGGCAAGAGCGGACTCGACGCGAATCACATTCCGTTCGAACTGGCCGCGCAAGAAGGTGGACATGGCGTATTGCGTGCACACGTTGCACGGGCCAATCCGGTCTGGCAGGACGTCGAAAGCGGCAACGAGGTGCTCGTCGTGTTTCGCGCGGCCGACGCCTACATCTCGCCGAATTGGTATCCAAGCAAGCACGAGCTTCATCGGCAAGTGCCGACTTGGAACTACATCGTCGTCCACGCGCACGGTCGCATTACGATTCGGGACGACGAAAAGTACGTGCGCGGCGTGGTGGCGCGTCTCACCCGCACGCATGAAGCGGCGCAGCCGCGGCCCTGGAAGATGAGCGACGCGCCGGCCGACTATATCGACACGTTGCTCAAGTCGATCGTTGGGTTGGAGATCGAGATCACGCGGCTGGTCGGCAAGAGCAAACTAGGTCAGAACAAAGAGGTCCGCGACATTAAGGGCGCCGGCGAAGCGTTGCGGGCACGCGGGCAGTTTCAAATCGGCGATGCGATGCTGAACGAGGCCGCGCTCAAGGAAAGGGGAAACGCCGAGTAGCGTCGTCCGTCTGCACGATCGGCACGCAATTCACACACAATCGACATGCCATCGACGCACGACTGGCCTGGCCAAATGCCGGGCAACTGACTCTGTCCTCCGGCCTACAACCGGCGAAAATTGAGCGGCGCTGCTTTTTCCGAGGCCCCATGTCGATCCACACTTTCTTTTCCGCCAATCTGATGCTGGCCTACTTGGCCTATTTCGTCGGCACCGCGAGCCCGGGGCCGAGCAATCTCGCGATCATGTCGATCGCGGCCAATGACGGTCGCAAAGCCGCATTGGCGTTTGCACTGGGCGTCATCTCCGGGTCGATGTTTTGGGCGACGGTCGCGACCGTGGGCATTTCCGCGGCGCTGATCGCTTATTCTCGCTTCATCGTCGCCATCAAGATTTTCGGCGGCCTGTACTTGCTGTGGCTCGCCTATAAATCCGGGCGCACCGCGCTTTCGACCCGTGTCGCGGCGGCATCGAAGCCGAACCGCCCGGCATCGTTCAAGGCCCTCTACCTGAAAGGCGCGTTGCTGCATTTGACCAATCCGAAGGCCGTCCTCGTCTGGGTGTCGATCGTCGCGCTCTCGTCCAATAGCGAGGGCTCGACGCACGGCGCCGTCATTCCGGGTTGCGCGCTCATCGGCTGCTCGGTCTTCAGCGGCTATGCATTCCTCTTTTCCATGGAGTCGGCTCGCCGTTTCTACACGCGCACTCGTCGCGCCTTGGAAGGATGTCTTGCCGTCGTGTTCGGCGTGGCCGGCATCCGGCTGCTCGCGTGGTCGTCAAGATAAGGCCAGCAACCGACAAAGAAAAAACCCCTGACGAGCCGAAGCTGGTCAGGGGTTTTTACTTGGAGGCGCGAGCCGGAGTCGAACCGGCCTACACGGCTTTGCAGGCCGCTGCATAACCGCTTTGCTATCGCGCCGAAAGCGGATTTGCCCGAGCATCCGCAACCGCGCGGCTGCGCAACATCCGGGTTTCAGTTCAGCCGGCCTAAGCCGCTAAACAAAAAGGGAAGCTTAGCTTCCCCTATACCTGGAGCGGGAGACGAGTCTCGAACTCGCGACCTCAACCTTGGCAAGGTTGCGCTCTACCAACTGAGCTACTCCCGCGTATTCCCTTCTACTGCACCGGACATCGCCCAATCACACCTGCGATGCACCGTATCGAAACTGGAGCGGGAGACGAGTCTCGAACTCGCGACCTCAACCTTGGCAAGGTTGCGCTCTACCAACTGAGCTACTCCCGCAGTGTGCTGCCCTGATGCACTTGCCAACTCGTGTGCACCGGAGAAGCGAGATTATGTATAAACCGCTGAATCGTGTCAACACTTTTTGCAGCGAAACGCCGTCTTCAAAACCTCGTCTCGCGCGACGCACGCAGGAACGTATCGAGCAGCGGCGTGCAATCGAGCAACTCCGGGCCGCCCGCGCGATGAAATTCGGGGTGCCATTGAACGCCCACGACGAACGGCGCGCGCCGGTACCGAACGGCCTCGATCAAGCCGTCCCCCGCCGACACCGCCTCGACGTTCAGTTCGCGTCCGAGCGTCTTCACGGCCTGGTGGTGGATGGAATTGACCAAGGCCTCGCGACGCCCGGGGAACATGCTCGCCAACGACGAACCGTCGGGAAAGCGCACCGAGTGGCGATGCTGGTCGTAGAACTCATTGACGTGAACGCCGGCCGTCGGCACTTCGGTGGCGATGTCTTGATAAAGCGTGCCGCCGAACGCGACGTTGATGAGTTGGCATCCGCGGCAGATGCCGAGCACAGGCTTGCCCGATTCGATGAATTCGTACAGCAGCTCGAGCTCGTACATGTCTCGCACGCGGTCGCCTGGCCACTCGGCCCGCATGTCGGTCGCCGCGTAAGTTTGCGGCGAGACATCGGCGCCGCCTTGCAAGAGCAGGCCGTCCAGATGCTTGGCGTAGTCGCGCAAGCGAATATTGCTCGGGTGCAGCATCCCTTGATGGCCGACCGTAGGGATCATGAACACCATCACGTCGCGCGACATCACCCAGTGCGCGACCGATTCCTCGAGGTACTGCAGTGTCTTGCCGCGCAGGCCGCGGGCGCCCGGCTCTGGATGGAAGATCCGCGCCGACACGCCGATGCGCAGCGTGCGCTGGGTAATGCGCTGCCCCGCCCGATCGAAGAGCTGGCGCGCGCGAGCCGCGATCGTCCGGCCAAGTACGGTCCACGCCGAATCGGATTGCCGCAGGTACGCCGGTTGAGTTTGCGAGACGGCGCCTGCCGGCGGCGGCCTGGGCGTATCGAAATCGGGCGGCGCGCCGAAGCCGGGCGGCGGTGAGCCGGGCGCGCCGGCGCCCGAGGCAACGTGAGCCAAGCGCTCCTGGGCCTCGGTTTCCTTGGCGGCCGACTGGCGCGCCTGCTCGGCGTCGACATCGTGCGCCGACGGATTTACGGCCACCGGCTCCACCGACGAGGCGGATTCGAGCGCGTCGCTGGATGCCAGCGACGTAGCGGTCGGTTGATCGGAAGAACTCGGCGGGACAGCCGGAGACGAAGCGGAAGGCGAAGATTCCAAGCCGGGGCGGCCGGCGTTCGGCGGCGTGTTTTCGCTCATGACGATGGCAAGCGCGTTTCGCACGCGAAGCGATGAAAGGACTTCATTATCCGTCAGGCCGTCGATCCGCCGCAAATCGCCGTCCTGTCCGCAAAAAATGGGGCCAACGGCTACAATGGCCCGATCGACGATGCCCGCGGCTCGCCTCGGACTCGCGCACCGCATCATGCCGCGCGCGCGACGCGTTTCGCTTCGCTTCGCACGCATATCGCGCCGCCCCCCCGCGGTGCTTCCTTTCGATATCACATGGCTACCGATTTCGCTCCGTTCCCTCCGCTCGCCCAGCTCGCCGCCGATCTGGCCGCCGGCCGCACGACGAGCCGCGCCTTGGTCGAGACCGCGCTCGAACGCATCGCCGACCCAGCCGGACAAGGCTCGACCGTCTTCCTCGAAGTGGATGCGCAGCAGGCACGCACCAGCGCGGATGCCCTCGATCGTCTGCGTGGCGCGGGCGCCGTGCTGTCGCCGCTCGCGGGCATCCCCATCTCGGTGAAGGATTTGTTCGACGTGCAAGGACAGGTCACGCGCGCGGGCTCGCGCGTGCTGGCCGATGCCGCCCCGGCGAGCGCCGACGCCCCCGCCGTGGCGCGGCTGCGTCGCGCGGGCGCCGTGATCGTCGGGCGCACGAATATGACGGAGTTCGCCTACTCCGGGCTCGGTCTCAATCCGCATTACGGAACGCCGCTTTCGCCTTATCGCCGCACGGAGCCGGGCGAGGCGCGCGTAGCGGGCGGGTCGTCTTCGGGGGCGGCCGCGTCGGTGGCCGACGGCATGGCGGCCGTCGCGCTCGGCAGCGACACGGGCGGCTCGCTGCGCATTCCGGCGGCAATGTGCGCATTGACCGGGTTCAAGCCGACCGCCAGCCGCATCCCGCGACAGGGGGCGGTACCGCTGTCGACGACGCTCGACTCGTTCGGTCCGATCGGCGTATCGGTGTCGTGCTGCGCGCTCGTCGACCGCCTCCTAGCGGGCCTGGAGCCGCAGGTGCCCGAAGCCCGACCGCTCGAAGGCCTTCGGCTCGGCGTACTGACGCATTACGTCACGGACGAACTCGACCCCGAAGTGGCCGCCGCCGTCGACGCGGCGACGAAGCATCTCGAAGCGGCCGGCGCAATTTTGTCGGATGTGCGCTTCGCGCCGCTCGACCAGTTAGCCACGATCAATCGGTTCGGCTTTTCCGGGATGGAAGCCTACGCTTGGCATCGTTCGCTCGTCGACACGCATGCCGAGCGCTACGACCCTCGCGTGCTCGTGCGCATCAAGAAAGGCCAAGCGGCCCTTGCCGCCGATTACATCGAATTGCTCGAGGCGCGCGCGGCGTTGATGGAGGCGGCCCAGCGCACGCTGTGGCGGCGCTTCGACGCGATCGTCGCCCCGACGGTGCCGATCGTGCCGCCGCGCGTCGCCGATTGCGATGCCGACGATGCCGCCTACGCCCGCATCAACGCGCTCGTCCTGCGCAATCCGAGCGTCTTCAACCTACTCGATGCATGCGCGATTTCGTTGCCCTGCCATCCTCGCGGCCAAGCGCCGGTTGGCCTGATGCTGGCTGGCGCGCCGCACGCGGACGATGCGCTGCTCGCCACGGCGGTGGCGGTCGAGCGCGTACTCGAATCGATCCGGTGACGATCGAGCGAAGCCGGCGCGGCGCCCCAATCGGCGCCGCGCGCGATCGACTTTTCGAAAGCACACTAGAATTCAACGATTTTCGTCGGCCTCAATAACGGTTTGCCCATCCGGAACGTCCGCATCTCATGAACGATACGTCTTCGCTGCGCCGCGAGCGCAGCCTGCTCGTGCTGCTCGGCCTGATCTGCCTTGGCCTCGTCGGCGGCGCCCTTTATCTGCAATACGCGAAGCACGAAGACCCCTGCCCGCTGTGCATCATCCAGCGCTACTTGTTCCTGCTCATCGCGCTGTTCGCCTTCGTCGGCGCCGCGCGCAAAGGCTGGCGCGGCATCGCGCTCTTCGAGACGCTGATCGCCATCACGTCCGCGGCCGGCATCGCCGGGGCGGCGCGGCACTTGTACATCCAGCTGAACCCCGGTTTCAGCTGCGGCTTCGATGCGCTGCAGCCGGTCGTGGACAGCCTGCCGCCCGCCCATTGGCTGCCCAGCGTCTTCAAGGTCGCCGGCCTATGCGAAACGGTCTATCCGCCGATTCTCGGCATCCTGCTGCCGGGTTGGGCGCTCATCGCGTTCGTTTTGATTTTCTTCCCCGTAGTCGCCAGTCTGCGGCGCCGACGCGGACAACGCCGGTTTCGCACGATCTGAGCCTCTCGCGGCCGATGGGAAGGGGTTTGCATCGCCCAGACTAGGGTTAACGCTTACTTTCGTACACTAGGTCGCCGCCCCCTTTTTTTTCGCCCCCCGCGGCCGCGCTCGCCGATACCCCGCATCGGACGTGTCGTCATGGCGGCCCGCTGATAGCGCCCATCAGCCCGAAGCGATGTCTTCCCGCCGCGACGGTGCTATCTTCGGTCATGGATGGCGATCCACGTGCGCACGGCTTCCTCGGGGGCCGTCGCGTAACGCGCGCCTGATCCCATCATTCAGGATTCGGCTATGACGACGCATCCCATCCGCTTCTATTATCGCGGCGCCGTCCGCGAAGTCTCGGGGCTCCCCGTCACGCGCACCGTGCTGCAGCACCTGCGCGAGGATTTGCGCTGCACGGGCGCCAAGGAAGGCTGCGCGGAAGGCGATTGCGGCGCGTGCACGGTCGTCGTCGGCGAATTGGACGCGCGCGGTTCGCTCTCGCTGAAGGCCGTCAACGCGTGTATCCGATTCTTGCCGACGCTGGATGGCTGCGCCCTATTCACCGTCGAAGACTTGCGCGCCGCCGACGGTGCGCTGCATCCGGTTCAGCAAGCGCTCGTCGACTGTCACGGCTCGCAATGCGGCTTTTGCACGCCGGGCTTCGCGATGTCGATGTGGGCGCTCTATGAAAACCATCCGGCCGGCGCCGGCCTGCCCACGCGCGAGGACATTGCCACCGCACTGTCGGGCAACTTGTGCCGCTGTACCGGGTATCGTCCGATCATCGACGCGGCCCAGCAGATGCTCGATACCCAGTGCCATGCGCGCATCGCGCTCGATCGCGAAAGCGTCGTGCGCGCCTTGCGGGGGATACGGCGTACGCCCGGGGAAACGTTCGCCTACGCGGGCGCCGATGTGCGCGGCAGCGCGTTCGGTCCGTCGCGGTTTTGGGCGCCCACTTCGATCGAATCCTTCGCGACGCTGCGCACCGAGCATCCGGATGCGCTCGTGCTGGCCGGAAGCACCGACGTCGGCCTTTGGGCGACTAAACAACTGCGCAATCTGGGCGATCTGCTTTACGTTGGGCGTGTGGCCGAGTTGTCGACGATCGAGCGCGATGCAGCAACGCTGACGATCGGTGCGGCCGTCACGCTCGAGCAGGCGTACGCGGCGCTCGTCGTCGACTATCCCGAACTCGCCGAACTCGGCAAGCGCTTCGCGTCGTTGCCCGTGCGCAATGCCGGCACGCTCGGCGGCAATGTCGCCAACGGTTCGCCGATCGGCGATTCGATGCCGGCGCTCATCGCCCTCGATACGCGGATCGTGCTAAGACGCGGGCAGGACACGCGCGAGCTGCCGCTCGACGCGTTTTACCTCGGTTATCAGAAAACGGCGCTCGAAGCGGGCGAATTCGTCGTTGCGCTGCGCGTGCCGCGCCCTGGGCCCATCTTGCGTTTTCGCATGTACAAGGTGGCCAAGCGCTACGACCAGGATATTTCCGCTGTCTGCGCGGCGTTCGCGCTCGAGGTGGCCGAGGGCGGCATCGTCCGCGCGCGGGTGGCGTTCGGCGGGATGGCGGCCACGCCCAAGCGGGCCGCGCATGCGGAAACGGCGCTCGCCGGCTGCGCATGGAGCGAGGAAACGGTACTGCGCGCCATGGACGCGCTCGCGCTCGACTATCAGCCGCTGACGGACCTGCGCGCATCGAGCGGCTATCGCATGACCGTCGCGCGCAACCTCCTTTGGCGGTTCTGGCTCGAAACGCGCGACGATGCGCCGCTTGCCCTCGCCGAAGTGGATGCGTTCGCGTTCAACGATGCCTACGTACAGGGCAAGGAAGCGCCATGAACCTTGACAGGGATGCGGATACCCCCGCGCACCGCAGGTCGCCCGAGATCGAGATCGACAGGCCGGCCGTCGACGCCCATGCCGATGCGGCTATCGGGGCGCCGTTGCCGCATGAATCGGCCGCACTGCACGTAAGCGGCGAGGCGTACTACACCGACGATCTGCCCGAACTCGCGGGAACGCTCCATGTCGCACTCGGGCTCTCGCGCCATGCGCACGCGCGCATCGTCTCGCTCGATTTGACCGCGGTGCGCGACGCGCCCGGCGTCGTCGCCGTACTGAGCGCGGCCGACATCCCAGGCGAAAACAACTATGGCCCCGTCGTACACGACGATCCGATTCTTGCCGACGAACTCGTTCAATATCTCGGCCAGCCGGTCTTCGCCGTGGTCGCCACGTCATATGAACTCGCGCGACGCGCCGCCGCGCTCGCCACGCGCGACGATGTCGTGCGCTACGAGCCGCTCGAGCCTGTGTTGACCGTAGCCGACGCGCGCGCTCGGCAACACTATGTGCTGCCGCCGCTTAGGCTGACACGGGGTTCGCCCGCGGCGCGCATCGCCGGGGCGCCCCACCGCATCGCCGGCGAATTCGAAGTGGGCGGGCAAGAACAGTTCTATCTGGAAGGACAAGTCGCCTACGCGATTCCGACGGAAGGCGACGGGGTGCGCGTGTTCAGCTCGACGCAACACCCGAGCGAAATGCAATCGGTGGTCGCGCACATGCTGGGCTGGCCCGCGCACAGCGTCGTATGCGAATGCCGGCGTATGGGCGGCGGTTTCGGCGGCAAGGAATCGCAGTCGGCACTGTTCGCTTGCGTCGCGGCGCTCGCCTGCGCGCGGTTGCGCCGCCCGGTCAAACTGCGGGCCGACCGGGACGACGACTTCATGATTACCGGCAAGCGGCACGATGCGCTATACCGCTATGAAGCCGGCTACGACGACAATGGACGCATTCTCGGCGCACGCGTCGAAATCGCGCTACGGGCAGGATATTCCGCCGACCTCTCGGGGGCCGTCGCCACACGCGCCGTTTGCCACGTCGACAATGCCTACTTCCTGTCGGACGTGGAAATCGTCGCGCTCTCGTGCAAGACGAACACGCAATCGAACACGGCCTTTCGCGGCTTCGGCGGTCCGCAAGGCGCGCTCGTCACCGAGGTCATGCTCGACGGCATCGCGCGGGCGCTCGGCCGCGATCCGCTCGATGTCCGCGTCGCCAATTTCTACGGGGTCGGGACGCACGATGTGACGCCGTACGGCCAACGCGTCGAAGACAACGTTCTCTCGCCGCTAGCGGCGCGCCTCGTCGAAACGAGCCAGTATCGCGCTCGTCGCGATGCGATCGCCGCGTTCAACGCGACGAGCCCCGTGCTCAAGCGTGGCCTCGCGTTTTCGCCGGTCAAGTTCGGCATCTCGTTCAACGTGGAATTCCTCAATCAGGCCGGCGCGCTCGTGCATGTCTATCGCGACGGCTCGGTGCTGGTCAATCACGGCGGCACGGAGATGGGCCAAGGCGTCAACACGAAAGTCGCGCAAGTCGTCGCGCACGTGTTCGGCCTCGCACTCGCGCAAGTGCGCGTCACCGCCGCCGATACCTCGAAGGTAGCCAACACGTCGGCCACGGCCGCATCGACAGGGAGCGATCTCAACGGCAAAGCCGCCGAAGCCGCGGCGTTGAAGATACGCGAACGGCTTGCCGAGGCGGCGGCGCGCATACTCGGCGGTCCCGCCTCCGAGGTTCGGTTCGAACACGGCAACGTCATGGCGCAAGGCGGCACGATCGCGTTCGCCCAGCTCGTCAACGCCGCCTATCTCGCTCGCGTGCAATTGTGGTCCGACGGCTTCTACGCGACGCCCAAGATCCATTGGGACGCCGGCACGATGACGGGGCATCCCTTCTACTACTTCGCCTACGGCGCGGCCGTCTCCGAGGTCGTCGTCAACACACTGACGGGCGAAAGCAAGCTGCTGCGCGCGGACCTGCTGTACGACGTCGGCCGCTCGATCAATCCGGCCATCGACATCGGCCAAATAGAAGGCGGCTTCATCCAAGGCATGGGCTGGCTCACGACCGAGACGCTCTGGTGGAACCGCGAGGGACGCTTGATGACGCACGCCCCGTCGACCTACAAGATTCCCGCGATTAGCGATACGCCGGCCGCTTTCGACGTGCGCCTTTACGCCAACGAGAACGTCGAGCCGACTATCTTCCGATCGAAGGCCGTCGGTGAGCCGCCATTGCTGCTCGCGTTCTCCGTCTTTCTCGCGCTGCGCGATGCGATCGCCGCCGCCGCGCCGCAGGCACGGCGCGCGCCGCCGCTCGATGCGCCGGCCACGCCCGAGGCTATCCTTGCAGCGCTCGCAAGGTTCGTCGGCCCGCACGACGATGGCACGAACCATGCACCCACTATCGATACAGCCGATACCGCCGAACGCGCGCCCACCGCGGCGGGCGTCTCGGGCACGGCTTGAACGGAGTACGACGAACGCATGCAATCCTGGCTGACCGAACTGCAGCAATTGCTTACCCACGGCGACGCCGTCGTGCTCGTGACGGTCGCGCGCGTCGAAGGCTCGACGCCGCGAGAGGCCGGCGCCAAGATGATCGTTACGCGGGAAAGTGCGCGGCACACGATCGGCGGCGGGCACCTCGAATGGCGCGCGATCGAAATCGCGCGAGAAGTACTGCGCGACGGCATGCGCTCACCGCATATGCGCCGCCTGGAGCGTCTCTCGCTGGGCCCGAGTCTAGGCCAATGCTGCGGCGGCGCCGTCGTGCTCGCGTTCGAGCGGCTCGATATCGGCGATCTCGATTGGGTCGCCGCGCTGGCCAAGCGTCTACATGCCGGCAAAGCGACGCAGCGCAGCGTATCGTTCGGACCCTCGCGCGAAGCCGTTCGGCTGGCCGACGCCGATGCCGGCATCCAGGCGCCGGATTGCCTGCTGTGGGACGGCGCGGGATTTGACGAAGGCAACGCGTTGCTCACCGAAACGATCGTCTCGCGCGAGTTTCCGGTCGTGTTGTTCGGCGCCGGTCACGTGGGCGCGGCGCTCGCGCGGGTGCTCACCACGCTGCCGTGCCGCGTGCGTTGGGTCGACGAACGCGACGCGCCATTTCCGCCGTCATTCGTTGGGGCGCCATCCTCGAACGTGACGATCGACGCGAACGACGCGCCCGATGAAGCTGTCGATGAGGCGACTCCCGGCACGGCCTTCATCGTGATGACGCACAACCACACGCGCGACCTCGCCTTGGCCGAACGTATCTTGCGGCGCGACGATTTTCTGTTCTTCGGGATGATCGGCTCGCGCACGAAACGCAGGCAATTCGAGCACCGTCTGGCGGCATACGGAATCGATCCGGTGCGCATTGCGCGTATGGTCTGCCCGATCGGCGTGGAAGGCATCGTCGACAAGTCGCCCGAAGTCATCGCCATTTCCGCCGCCGCGCAATTGCTGCAAGCCGTCGAAGCCGCACGAGCGTCCAGCTCCGCTCCCAAGGCCGACACACCGTTTTCCATGCCTGAACCGCTGACCGACCATGACACCAATACTCGCTGAAAAAATCGCCGGCGCGCCGAAAGCCGAGCTCCATATCCATATCGAAGGCTCGCTCGAGCCCGAAGTGATCTTCGCCCTCGCCAAGCGTAACGGCGTCAAGCTTTCATACGAATCGATCGAGGCGCTGAAGAAGGCGTACGAGTTCACCGACCTCCAATCGTTTCTCGACATCTACTACGCCGGCGCCAGCGTGCTGCTGACGGAAGACGATTTCTACACGATGACGAACGCGTACGTCGAACGCGCGCTCGCCGACAATGTCGTGCACGCCGAAATCTTCTTCGATCCGCAAACGCACACCGAGCGCGGCGTCGCCATCAGCACCGCGGTGGCCGGCATCGAGCGCGCCTTGGCGGAAGGCGAGCAGCGCGGCCTCACGAGCAAGCTGATTCTCTGCTTTCTGCGACACCTTTCCGAAGACGATGCGCTTGCAACCTACGAAGCGGCATTGCCGCTGTTCGACACCTACGCGCACCGCCTCATCGGCGTCGGCCTCGATTCGTCGGAGCGGGGCCATCCGCCTTCGAAATTCGAGCGAGTCTTCGCCAAGGCCAAAGCCCGCGGCCTGAAGCTCGTCGCGCACGCGGGCGAGGAAGGGCCGCCTTCGTACATACACGAGGCGCTCGATTTGCTGAGGGTCGATCGCGTCGACCATGGCGTGCGCAGCATCGAAGATCCGGCGCTCGTCGCGCGCTTGGCCGATTCGCGCGTCGCGTTGACGGTCTGTCCGCTCTCGAACATCAAGCTGAAAGTATTCGACGACATGAAACAGCACACGCTCAAGCAATTGCTTGCGCAGGGCGTGGCCGTAACCGTGAATTCCGACGATCCCGCTTACTTCGGCGGATATGTAAACGCCAATTATTTCGCCACGGTGGAGGCGCTCGATCTGAGCGAGCACGACGTTTATACCGTGATCCGCAACGGCTTCGAGGCATCGTTCGTTACGCCGGCCGAGCGGCAAGCGCTCATCGACAAGCTCGACGCCTACTGGGGGCGGCCAAGCTCGACGGCGCATTGATTTTCCGACGCTGACCGCGTCAAGCGGGCCGCCTTCGCCGCACCGCGCGAGCTTTCGTTGCGTAGGCAACGAAGGCGTCGCTCGGCCGGGCGTTGGCCGATCCGCCATTTTCACCGCAAAGAGAGACGTTTGACCATGAATCAAGACGATAAGCGCACCGCGTTCCGCGCAAAACTACTGACCTTCGTCGGCGACCCGGCCATCCGCGCGGGCGGCACGTGTTTCGAGGAAGACGGGCTGCTCATCGTCGAAGGCGAACGCGTCGTCGCCGCGGGCGCTTATCACGCGCTGCGCGCGCAGCTCACACCCGACACGACGCTCGTCGAATGGCCGGGCAAGCTGATCGCGCCGGGGTTCATCGATACGCACGTGCATTATCCGCAAACGGAGATGATCGCGTCGCCGGCGGCGGGCCTGCTGCCCTGGCTCGACACCTACACGTTTCCAACCGAACGCGGCTTCGCGGACCCGGAGCATGCCTCGAACGTCGCGGAATTCTTTCTCGATCAGTTGCTCGCCTCCGGCACGACGACGGCGCTCGTCTATTGCACGGTCCACAAGGGTTCCGCCGATGCCTTGTTCCAAGCGAGCGAAGCGCGCAACCTGCGCATGGTGGCCGGCAAAGTGCTGATGGATCGCAATTGCCCCGAGTTCTTGCGCGACACGGCCCAATCGGGATACGACGACAGCGCCGCGCTCATCGAGCGTTGGCATAAGCGCGGGCGGCAACTCTACGCGCTCACGCCGCGATTCGCCCCGACTTCCACGCCCGCGCAGCTCGAAGCGTGCGGTACGCTCGCGCGGCTGCATCCGGACGTCTTCATTCAAAGCCACGTGTCGGAAAACACCGACGAAGTGAAATGGGTGGCCGATCTGTTTCCGGGGCGCCGCAGCTACCTCGACGTCTACGAGCACTACGGCCTGCTGCGCCGGCGCGCCGTCTACGGACACTGCATCTATCTCGACGACGAAGATCGCGCCCGAATGGCGCAGACGGGCGCGGTCGCCTCGCACTGCCCAACGTCGAACCTGTTTCTCGGCAGCGGCCTGTTCGATTTCGAGAAGGCGGGGCGATCGGGCATGCCCGTCACGCTCGGCACCGATGTCGGCGGCGGCACGTCGTTCTCGATGCTTCAGACGATGAACGAAGCCCATAAGGTCGCGCGCATGACGGGCCATCACTTGACAGCGGCCCGCATGTTCTGGCTCGCGACGGCTGGCGCCGCCCAAGCGCTCGGGCTGGAGGAGACGATCGGCACGCTGCGCCCCGGCTCGGAAGCCGACTTCATCGTGCTCGATCCCGAAGCAACGCCGCTCCTCGCTCGGCGCACGGCGCTGGCTCAATCGCCCGAGGAGTGGCTGTTCGCATTCGCGATGCTCGGCGACGATCGCGCCATTGCCGCCACCTACGCCGCGGGCCAATGCGTGCATCGGCGTCAGTGACGCGCCACTACGCCGGTGCGCCCGAGCAGACCTCATGCAGCGCCGTCAATCGACGCACGGGATCCGCGACGTACGGATTGGTTTCATCCCACGCATACCCGGCCAGGATTGCGCTGATCATGCGGCGAATCTTCGGCGTTTGCTGCGCGTAAAAGATGATGTCCTGCAATTCGCCCGTGTACCAGCGCTCCACGAACGCTCGGAACGTGTCGATGCCTTTGCGTAGCGGTGCGTCGTAATCGGCGGCCCAGTCGACGCGCTCGCCGCCGAGCTGCCGAAGCAGCGTCTGAGCCGCCAGATGCGCGGAACGCAACGCGATCGTGACGCCCGACGAGAATACCGGGTCGAGAAACTCGCCCGCGTTGCCGAGCAATGCGAAGCCCGGCCCATGCAGCCGCTCCACGTTGGCCGAATAGCCGGCGATGCGATTGACGGGCATGAGGAACGGCGCATCGCCGAGCAGTCGACCGATCGTCGGTTCGGCGCGGATCAGTTCTCTTAGCTTCGCTTCGCGCCGCGCTTCCGGCACGTCGAGAAAATCGGCTTCGGCGACGCAACCGACGGACGTGCGGCCGCCCGCCAGCGGGATCATCCAATACCAGACGTCGCGCCGCTCGGGGTGCACGGCCACGCAGATCTTGTCGCGATCGGTGCTGCCGGCAGGCAGCGCATCTTGCACATGCGAAAAGAGCGCCGCTCGCGCAGGCATGCGCGACGGCGTCTCGAGACCGAGCATACGCGGCAGCACGCGGCCGAACCCGCTCGCATCGAGTACGAATCGTGCGGCTACACGGTAGGCGTTGCCCTTTTCGTCTTCCACCTCGAGCACCGGTTCATCGCCCGTGCGCATCGATCGCACGGTATGGCCGAAGCGCACTCGCACGCCTTGATCGGCCGCGCGGCGTATCAGCAATTGATCGAACACGGCGCGCTCGACTTGATAGGTCGTGCCCCAGCCTTCGGAATGCTTATCGCGGAAATCGTACGACGCGGCTTTTTCGCCGTGCACGAAGGAGGCGCCGTTCTTGTATTGGAAACCGGCTTCCACCACGGCTTGAAGCATGCCCGCCTCTTCGAGATAGGCCATGCTCTGCGGCAGCAAACTTTCACCGATCGAAAAGCGCGGAAAGTGCTGACGCTCGAGCACGAGCACCGATCTTCCCGCGCGCGCCAACAGGGCGGCGGCGACGGCCCCCGCCGGTCCCGCTCCGATGACTGCGACATCGGTCTGCTCGAGTTCCCCGAATTCTGTACCCATCGCTGTATTCCTTTTTTAGCGTCTACTTCAACTATGCAACCCACCGTGAACACGTCATCCGTCGTTTTCGATGCACGCCTCGATGCGTTGCCATTACAATCCGCGGCATCACAACGAAAAATCCGCTGCGGGGAAGCCGACGTGCCATCCAATTCGCTACCTACCTTGCGCCCCATTCCGACGTTCGTTCCCGAAACGGCCTTCGGCGTCTGGTTCTTGCGCACCCACACGTGGGAGCACCATGTGCTGCGCGTCGCCATCAACGATCTGAAGCGGCTCATCGACGCGCCGGTACCGCGCTCGCCCGTGATCGTCGACGTCGGCTGCGGCCAAGGCATCTCGTTCAAGCTGCTTGCCCAGGCGTTCGCGCCGAGCCGGATCGTCGGCATCGATTGCCACGAACCTTCGCTCGCGCTCGCCAGAGAGGCCGCTGGGCGCTTGCCCGTCGACATCGAGGTGATGCAAGGCGACTGCGCCGCGTTGCCGCTTCCCGACGCAAGCGCCGACATCGTCTTTTGCCATCAGACGTTTCATCATCTCGTCGAGCAAGAGCGCGCCCTCGAAGCGTTCCACCGCGTGCTGAAACCCGGGGGCCTGCTGCTCTTCGCCGAATCCACCGACGCCTACATCAAATCGTGGGTCATCCGCCTCTTGTTCCGGCATCCGATGCACGTGCAAAAGAGCGCTGAGGGCTATCTCGGCATGCTGCGCGCGGGCGGCTTTCACTTCACCGAACGCAACGTGTCGCTGCCTTATCTCTGGTGGAGCCGCGCGAAGGATTTCGGCCTGTTCGAACGGCTCGGGCTTCATCATCCGAAGCCGGGCAAGCGACGCGAGACCCTCGTCAACGTCGCCGCCCGCAAGCCCCTTACCTCTTGAGCTTGACGATCGCGCCCTTGAGCGCGATGCCGCTCACTTCGCTTCCAGCGTGGCGAGCTTGCCCCGCACCTTGATTGAAGCTGCGCTGATACTCGTTGCGCAAACGAAATCGGTGGACGACGAGCTGTGCGTGCCATGAAAGCTCGTCTCGATGTCGATCACCGCGTTCGCACCGTGGCCGAGCGCATCGTCCCTAAGCGAGGCGAGCGCGGCCTTCAGCGCCGCATTGCAGGATACGGTCTCGCCGTCGAGCTTGCGCGCGACGCGAATCGACGCGCTCGCATCGCCCTTCGACGCGACAACGACCGGATGCGCCGCATCGCCGAAATAAAAGGCGACTTGGTTGTCCGCAGGCTGTCCGACGAGCGCTCCCTTGATGGGATACGTCGTGGTGTGCGTGTGGGCGAAGGCGCCATGCGCCATCGTGGCCATGGCCGACAGGGCGATCAACTGCTTCACTTTCATCGGACTGCTCCTCTTGTTGTTGTCGCGTCAAAAAAAGAACCGGGTACCGCGTTGCATCGTCATGCGCCCTCGCAGGCGCCGAACGTCAAACTCGCACAACTGCCGCCGAAGCCGAACGACACGGACATTGCGGCAGCGATCGAAGCCGCGCGCGTGGAACGCACGAGCGGCCGACCTTCGGCGCACGGATCGAGCGACTCGATGCCCGCGCTGCCCGCGATAAAACCTTCACGCATCATCAAAAGCGTGTAGATCGCCTCGTGCACGCCGGCGACCGCGAGCGGGTGCCCCGTCAGCGCCTTCGTCGACGAAAACGGCGGCATGTCCTCGCCGAAGACGGCCGCGAGCGCATCGAGCTCCTGCGCATCGCCGAGCGGCGTTGAAGGCGCGTGCGTGTTGACGTAGTCGGGACGCGTGCCGGCTTCGAGCAGCGCGGCGCGTATCGCACGCGCCATGCCGATCGGGCCGGGCGCCACCATCGACTGGGCTTCGGTCGCCTGACCGAAGCCGGTCAGCTCCGCATGGATCGTCGCACCGCGCGCTCGCGCATGCTCGAGCGACTCGAGCACCAGCACGCCGGCGCCCGAGCCGAGCACGAAGCCGTCACGCGCCACGTCGTACGGACGGGACGCGCGCTTGGGCGTAGCGTTGAACGCTCTAGAGAGCACGCCCATCGCATCGAACATGAGCGCCGTGTTCTCGTGCAGCGCTTCGCTGCCGCCGGCCAGCACGATCGATTGCCGCCCGGCGCGAATCAACTCCATCGCCTGGCCGATCGCGAGCGCCGATGTCGTGCATGCCGACGAAGGCGAGTAGCACACGCCTTCCAAGCCGAATACGTGAGCGACATTCGCGGACGCGGTGCTGCTCATGGCCTGCGGCACGACGAACGGAGGCGCGCGCTCGATGCCGCGCGCGGCGACGAGTTCGATCGCGGCGTCGTAAGACGACAACGCCCCGGAGCCGGAGCCGATCACCGCCCCGACGCGCGGCGAGCGTAGCGCAGACGATGCCAGGCCCGCATCGTCGATCGCCAAGCGCGCCGCGTGGCAGGCAAAGCGCGCCGTATCGCCCATGAAGCGCTCGAACTTGCGCGGAAAGACGGGTTCGCCCTCGAGCGTGGCGGCGCCTGCGACTTGACTCGCGAAGCCGCGCTCGGCCCATGCATCGATCCGTGCGAGCCCCGATCGGCCGGTGCGCAAAGCGTCGGCCACGGCATCGAGCGTATTGCCGAGGCACGACACGATGCCCATGCCGGTGACGACGACGCGCTGTGCGTCGGAGCGCGCAGTCGCGATCATCGCCACCGCTTGAAGATCAGCGACGTGTTGATGCCGCCGAACGCGAAGTTGTTGCTCATGACGTACTCGGCGTCGATCGCGCGGCCTTCGTGCACGATGTAGTCTAGCGGCGCGCAAGCCGGATCGACCGTCGTCAAGTTCAACGTCGGCGCGTACCAATTGCGTTTCATCATTTCGATGGTCCACCAGGCCTCGAGCGCGCCGCATGCCCCGAGCGTGTGACCGACGTAGCTCTTGAGCGAACTGATCGGCATCGCGTTGCCGAACACGTCGGCGGTCGCGGCGCTTTCGGCCACGTCGCCGCGATCGGTCGATGTGCCGTGCGCATTTACGTAGGCGATCGCCTCGGGCCGCAGCCGCGCATCGTCGAGCGCCAAACGCATCGCCTGCGCCATCGTCCCCGCGGTCGGCTGGGTCATATGCGCGCCATCCGAGTTGCAGCCGAAGCCGACGACTTCCGCATGGATCGTGGCGCCGCGCGCCCGCGCATGGTCGTACTCCTCCAGCACGAGCGTGGCTGCTCCCTCCCCGACCACGAGCCCGTCCCGTTGAGCGTCGAATGGCCTAGGCGTGAGCTCCGGCGTTTCATTGCGCGTACTCGTCGCGTACAGCGTGTCGAAAACGGCGACGGCCGGTCCCGACAATTCCTCCGCGCCGCCGGCCAGCATCAGCGCTTGCTTGCCCGTCGCGATCGCCTCGTAGGCGTAGCCGATCGCTTGGCTGCCCGAGGCGCAGGCGCACGACGTCGGAATGATGCGGCCCTTCAGATCCCAGAACAGGCTGACGTTGACGGCCGCGGTATGCGGCATCATCTGGACGTAGCTGTTGGACGTCACATCCTGCATGGACCCCGTCTGGAGCATCGTGCCGAACGCGCGGATCGGCTGCACGGAGCCCGAAGACGAGCCGTAGGCAACGCCCATGCGACCATCCGCAATGGACGGATCGCCGGCCAGCCCCGCGTCGAGTAACGCGAGTTCGCTCGCGCGCACCGCGTACATCGACACCGGGCCCATCGACCGCGTTTTCTTGCGCGGATACTCGGGCGGCGCCGTGAATTCAGGCAGCGGACACGCAAGGCGCGTATGAAGGGAAGAGAAATAGTCCCACTCGGGCATGCGGCGCACGGCGTTGCGTCCGCTGTGCAGTGCCGCCTCGATCTCGCTCCAGAGCGTGCCCAAGGCTGTCACGCCGCCCATTCCGGTGATGACGACGCGCTTCATCAGATCATCCCGCCGTTCACGCCGATGACTTGGCGCGTGATGTACGACGCCGCATCCGACATTAGAAAACCGACGGCCGCCGCCACTTCGTCGGGACGTCCCACGCGGCCCATCGGCACTGTTTGCAGCGCCTGGTCGAGATGTTCGAGCTGCGCGATCATCTCCGTATCGACGAGTCCCGGCGCCACGCAGTTGACCGTGATGCGGCGCGAAGCGAGTTCGACCGCGAGCGCTTTCGTCGCGCCGATCAAACCGGCCTTGGCCGCGCTGTAGTTCACCTGGCCGCGATTGCCCATCACCCCCGAGACCGAGGCGATCGTCACGATGCGGCCGCCCTGCTTGGCGCGCACCATCGGCATCGTCAGCGGATGCACGACGTTGTAAAACCCGTCCAGGCCCGTTTCGATGACGGCGTCCCAATCGTCGTCGGTCAGCGCCGGAAAGGCCGCATCGCGCGTCAATCCCGCGCACAGCACGATGCCGTAGTACGCGCCATCGCGTGCGACATCGGCTTCGAGCGCGGCGCGGCACGCGGCCCGCTCGCGCACATCGAATCGCAGCAGGCTCGCCCGGCCGCCTTGCGCGGCAATCGCGTCGACGACCGCCTGCGCCTCGTTCACACCGCTCCGGCAATGCACGGTGACGGCGAACCCGTCCGCGGCGAGGCGATACGCAATCGCGCGGCCGATGCCGCGGCTTGCGCCGGTAACGAGAACGCGCCGGCTGGTCATGACGAGAAACTCCCTTCGATGAATGCTTGAAAATCGGTCGGTTGGTACACCTTGACGACGGCTTGCGCGACGCAGCGCTCCCCTGCCGCGATCGTGCATTCGTAAGCGCCGTGGCCCTGCTCGCTCTTGAGCAGTTCTTTCGCCTCGATGCGCAGCCGCGCGCCGCGCTCGAACGAAGGCGCATGGGCTTCGTAGCGGCTCGCGCCGAGCAGCACGCCCGGGCGCGCGCGGCCGCCCGCGCGCATGGCGATGAGGCCGACGTGCGCGGCAATCGCTTGCGCCATGAGTTCGATGCCGATCCAAGACGGCATCGCGCCGTGCGCATCGGCGTACCACGCTTGCGAATCCACGCTCGCGAGCACGGTCACGGCGTCGTCGCTGCAAGCGACGATCTCGTCGACGAGGCGCATCGTGCCGCGATGCGGCAGCACATCGTCGACCGCCGGAAAGACGGCGCCGTCCGAGACGGCCTGCGTCGTCGCCGATGCGTGCGACGCGTAATGGAAAGTGCCTTGCTGTTCGTTCATCGTTCGTCGTTTGGATTCGTCGTTCGCGTTGTGTCCTTCAGCGGGCGAGTACGAGGCTCACGTTGCTTCCGCCAAATGCGAACGAATTGCTCATGACGCCCTGCCCGGGCGCGAGGCGCCGGTCCTGCTCGACCAAGTCGAGCGCCGGCAGCGCGGGGTCGGCCGCCCCATCCCACACATGACGCGGGAGCACGGCACCCTCGCGCACGAGCGAAAGCCAAGCGAAGCCGAGTTCCGTCGCGCCCGCGGCGCCAAGCGTATGCCCCGTCAGCGGCTTCGTGCCGCTTGCGGCCACCCCGTGCGGAAATACGCGCGACATCAATCGCGCCTCCATTTCGTCATTCTTGCGCGTGGCCGTCGCGTGCAAATTCACGTAGCCGATCTCGCTCGCCGCCATGCCGGCGTCGGCCAGCGCGGCCCGAAGCGCTTGCTCGCCACCCGCGCCCGACGGGTCCGGCGCCGAAATGTGGTGCGCATCGCTCGACTCCCCGACGCCCGCCAGCCTCGCCGGCCCTTCCTCGCGGCTCATGAGAAAGACGGCCGCGCCTTCGCCGATATTGATGCCGGCCCGATTCGCGCTCATCGGATTCGTGCGATCGAGGCTCGTCGATTCGAGCGCCGCAAAACCCCGTACCGTCAATTCGCAAAGCGAGTCGACACCGCCGACGACGAGCGCATCGCAAAGACCGATCTGCAGCAGTCGACGCGCGGCGGCAAACGCTTTCGCGCTCGACGTGCATGCCGTCGAGATCGTGAAAGCCGGCCCCTGCAATCCGAGCGTCGCGGCCGCGAACGGGGCGCCGCTGCCGATTTCCATCTGTACGTAATCGAACGGGGCGTGACCGGCTTCCATGCCGCTCGCGATACCCGCCGCCGCCTCGCCCGCGCCGACGCCGGACGTGCTCGTTCCGAGGACGACGCCGACACGCCCCGCGCCGTAGCGCGCGCACGCGGCCTGCACGGCCGGCTCGATCTGGGCCAGCGCCGCCAGCATGAGGCGGTTGTTGCGGCAGTCGTAGCGTGCGAGCGACGACGGCGGGGCAAGCTCGAGCGGCGCCAGCACGCGGCCGGTATAGGCGCCATGCTCTCCGCCGAATGCGACGCGCCCCATGCCTGGCGAAACCCCGACCGCCAGCGCGGAGGCAATCGCGTCGGTGTCGGCCCCGAGCGCGTTGATCATCCCCAGCGCATGCAAGTAGACGTGAGGCAATTTCATCGACGATCCTTTTCATCCGGCAGGCCGATCGGCGCCAATAATGCGGAAACGGCGATGCCGAGCGCGAGCGTTGCGCCGAACGCTTTCAAAACCGGCATCGCACTCATGGCCAGCAGCCCGAACGAGAGCAACGTCGTCGCGGCCGACAACGCAACGCCCGTCCATACCGCGCCGAGATCGGCGTCCTCGCGCATGCAGCCCTCTCGCAAGAACACGGCGTAGTTGACGCCGACGCCGAGCACGAGCATCAGCGCAAGCCAATTGAACAGCGTGAGCGGCACGCCGGCGTAGCCGAACGCACCCAAGGCAACCGCGATCGCAAGCACGACCGGCATGAACACGCGAATGCCCCCGCGGGCGCGATAGCGCGCCACCAGCAAGGCGAGCACGAGCACGAGCGCGCCGGCAAGCCACATTCCGCTGTCCCTGCGGTACGCGCCGAACAGCCGCGACACGCTTGCGGCCTTGTCGACGAAAACGACGCCCGGCAACGTATTCGCCAAGGCCGCGAGCGCGGGCGCCTGCGCGGCCGTCGCGCCTGTCGGCATCACGATGGCCGCGTATTCCGGTGCGCTCGACGCTGCGGAGCCGCCATCGCTCCCTGCGGTTGCGTCTCGAACGGCGCCCAGCCAAAGATGTCGATAAGGCTGTGACCACGGAGTGGAAAGCCAACTGTCGAGCGTGAGCGGCGCTGTCGCGCCCTGCGTCCATGCATCCACGTATGCCCCGGCCACGGCCTCGCGAAAACCGGCGCCGACCAACGTCGCGCGCAGGACATCGGGCGAGCGCAGCGCCGTCGAGGCAAGCAAGACGCGATCGGCCGCTTGCCTGCGCGCCGACGGCACGAACTGCGATACCGACTGCCACCCGGCCAGCCGCCGGCCGGCCAGCGGCATGTCGAGCCGATCGCCGAGCGCTTCGCAGCGTTCGAGCACCGCTTCGGGCGACGGGCCTTTGACGACGAATAGGCGCGCGCCGTCGTCGACGCCGACCGCGGCGCGCACATCGCGCTCTTGCGCCACGAGTTCCGGATCTCGGTGTACGAGCAAATGAATGTCGTCATCGCTGTGCAGACGCAGCCATCCGGGCAGCGTCACGGCCAGAATCAGCACACCCGCGAACCAGGCTCGGCGACCCGCGAACAGAGACTGCCAGCGCGACAGCAAGCGCGCCGCGCCGGCGAACAAATAGGCCGGCGTGCGTCGCGGCGCTTGCTCGAGCATCGCGGGCAACAGCGAGACGACGGATGCGAACGCCATCGAAATACCGACCATCGCGAAGCAAGCGATTTGCTTGAGCGCCGGAAACGGCGCCCAGGCCAGAATCGCGTAGCCGAGCAAGCTCGTCGCCAGCGCGACGAGCAGCGCGGGACGCACCTCGCGCAGTCCGCGCCGCGCATTCCAACGTTGCCCCTTGCTCAGATAGAGCACGAAGTATTGAATCGAATAGTCGACGGCTTCGCCGATCAAACTCGCGCCGAATACGAGCGTGAGCAGGTGCAGTTGACCGAACACGGCCATCGTCAGGGCAAGCGCGCAAGCCACCCCGATCGCCGTCGACAGGAAGCCCAGCGCAATCAATCGCGGCGACCGGAAGATCCAAAGCATCAACAATGCAATACCACCCGCCGACCAGATACCGATGCGATGGACATCGCCCTCGGAAGCACGACGCGCCGCATCGGCGTAAAACACGGCGCCGGTGCGGGCGATTCGAACGTCCGGGTAGGCACGCGCCGTCGCGCCTTCGGCGTCGCGGGTCGCTTCGCGTACGGCCGCCTGAACCGACGATTCGTAAGCCGAACCGGGCAAGGTCGCTGTCACGAGCACGCTCGTCGCCACGCCGCGATGGGCCACGAGCATGCCGTCCTCGATGCCGAGGTTCGACGTTGCGAGCGGCAGCGCGCTTAGCCAGCGACTGAGCCAGCCGAAGGGATCGTCCGCGAGCGGCGCGGCGAGGCCCGTGCGCAATGGATCGAACAGCCGTTGCGCGATGAGCTCCGGCAACGCAACCGAACCCGACGTCAATGCCGCACGATCCTGCGCCACGAGCAAGCCAAATCGGTACGGCAAATAAAAACGCGCCACTTGTGTCGCATCGAAAGGCGGCAATTGCGCCACGACGCCACGAAAGGCGCCGCTCGCCGATAGCGTTCGCGCCAGCGCGCGAGCCGCGGCTTTTGCATGCGCCGCGTCGTCGCTCGTGACGAGGTAGACCGCCCTCTCGCCCATGGCGTCGGCCAGCTTGTCGAGCGCCTGCTCGGCAGCGGGATCGGCTTCCGTCTTCGGCAACAGTGCGAGCAGATTGGTTTGCAGGGCAGGCGCGAACGTGTGTCCGCCCAACGCCGGCTGCGCAAAGCGCCACGCGCAATATGCGATTGCCACGCACATCAGCGCCAGCCACGCGAGGAGCACCCCTCGCTTGCGTCTAGCCAACGTGTGCACGGCATCCATCAGCGCGCTCCGAACAAGGCGAGTTCGGCCGGCGACAACGCGTCGATCGCTTCGCTCGCCGAAAAATCGATACGCGTCGTGTCGCCGTTGGCGGCCGTGATCTCGAGGGTCTGCAGGAAAGCGCCGCCCTCCATGCGCAGTGCTTTCACGAACTGCGCGAGCTGCGGCTGATTCGGCGTCAGCCGCATATGCCATCGCGCCGTCGTCCCGTCGGCCGCGACATCGAATTGCGAATAGAGGGCCGATAGATCGCCGCCGAGCATCGCGCGCATCATCCGCGAGACTTGCGCCATGCCGCCGCGCGAGGCGCCGCTCGTCGAACGTTGTCCGCGCGCGTCGATTTTAGTCACGCTGGCATCGCCGATCACGTAGGTGACGCGGTAAGGCGTATCGGTATGCCAGATCACGCCCCGGTCCCGAACGAATACGAGCGAACCCGTGCTCACGAGCGGGGCGGCCATCGCGGCGAGCGTCTGGGTCTGCTTGAACTGCGCCCGCACGCCGACCTTTTCAGCCAACTGCGCCGCGATGCGCGCAACGAGGCCTGCATCGGCCGCGGCCCCAGGCGCGAGCGCGTGATTCGCCGCCGGCATCCCCTCTGCCGCCAGCACCGGCAAGGGCCGAGCGCAAGCGAGGACGCACGCGAGACACGCGCCGAGCAGCGCGACATCCGACCGGCGCGAGCGCCGCTGACTTAGCGTGCCCATCGCCGCTCCAATTTTTCGACAACGACCGCAGGCGATACGAACTGCAATTCGCGCGTGGCCGCACAGATAGCCACCTGAATCGTGTAGCCCTTCGTCAATCGTTCGCCCGAGGCCACATCGACGATTTCGTAGCCGATCTTGAGCCGGTTCTCGAACTCGAGCAATTCGGTGCGCACCTCGAGCGCCTGACCGTAGTGCGCGGGCCGTACGTACTTCAGGTGCGCTTCGACGATCGGCCACACATAGCCGGATGCCTGCATCTCGGGGTAGTCGTAGTCGAACGCGCGCAATAGCGCCGCCCGCCCGATCTCGAAGTACTTCAAATAGTGGCCGTGCCAGCAGACGTTCATCGCATCGACGTCGTGAAACGGCACTTCGACGCGTGCGGCCGCGGTGAGAGAGAAGCGCGCCCGATCCATTTATCGCGACGCCTCGCTCATCGCCCCGGCCGGCGGGCATGCGCCGACGAGCCCGCCGTCGGCGATACATTGCGTCAGCTCGCGCAGGTCGCGCTCGAGCGGGCGGTCGTCGCCGACGAATGCCGACAGCTCACCCACACGTTCGACGAATCGCGCGAGCGGCGCCGTCAGCTCGGCGCCCGCCGTGACCGACAACCGCAACCGCGCGGCTTGCACGGCTGCAAGCGTATGCGCGGCCGCGACCTGCTCCGTCAATTCGATGACGCGCAGGCAGTCGCGCGCCGCAATCGTACCCATGCTGACCTTGTCCTGGTTATGCGCCTCGGTCGAGCGGGAAAACACACTGGCCGGCATCGTCAGCTTCAGCGCTTCGGCCGTCCATGCCGACGAGGAAATCTGCACCGCTTTGAACCCATGACTGATCGGCGCGCGCGCCGCACTCGCGCCGGAAAGATTGCGCGGCAGTCCGTTGTTGAACTTGTCGTCGACGATGAGCGCGAATTGTCGGTCCATGAGATCGGCGAGGTTGGCCACCGCCGTCTTCAAGGAATCCATCGCGAATGCGATATGGCCGCCGTAGAAATTCCCCCCGTGCAACACGCGCTCTCCGTCCACGTCGATGAGCGGGTTGTCGTTCGCGCTGTTGAGTTCGTTCTCGACGTCGCGGCGCACCCAGGAGAGCGCGTCTTGCGCGACGCCGATGACGTGCGGCGCACAGCGAATCGAGTAGCGATCCTGCAGCCGCTGCCCGGCCGTGTCCTCTCGACCCGCCAGATCTTCTCGAATCCAAGCCGCGGCCTGCGCCTGCCCGGCGTGCGGTTTGACATCGAAAATCATCGCGTCGAAGTGCGCGGCACGGCCATCGAGCGCGACCGTCGACAATGCGGTCAACCGCGCGGCCAGCCGCGTCAATTGCGCGGCCCGCGCGAAGGCGAGACACGCGAGCCCCGTCATCACCGCCGTGCCGTTCATCAGCGCGAGCCCTTCCTTCGGCGCAAGCTGCAGCGGCGTGCGGTTCAGTTCGGCCCAGACGCCGGCGGCCGGCCGCACTCGCGCGTCGAATTGAACGTCGCGCTCGCCCACCAGGGCGGCGGCGACATACGAAAGCGGCGTCAGATCGCCGCTCGCGCCGACCGACCCCTCCGCCGGAATGCGCGGCAGGATGTCGAAGTTGATGAGATCGGCGAGCCGTTCGAGCAGGACGACGCGCACCCCCGAATACCCGTAGGCCAACGAGTTCAGACGCGCCGCGATGACCGCGCGCGTTTCGGCCGAATCGAGCAGCCTGCCCATGCCGCAACCGTGGTAGCGCGTGAGTTGCAACGGTAATGCTTCGACGAGCTCCGGCGGCACGTTCACGACGCAGGCGTCGCCGTAACCGGTGTTGACGCCGTAGACGGTCGCTCCCGCGGCAAGCCGCTCACGCAAAAATGCCGCCCCGCGTTCGATGCGTGCGCGCCAATCGGCGTCGGCGTTCAGCGCGACGCCGGCCCGAGCGCAGGCAATGGCCACGACGTCCTCGATGCTCATGCGGCGAGCGCCGACTTCGACCGTTGCGCAAGCCGGGGCTGCTTCGGACGCCGCGCGATGCGCGGTCAAATCATCTTCGGCCATCGGCCCCTCCATTCTGGCGCGCCCAGAAATCGAAAAAATTGAACCATTGAAACGGCGCCTTGCGGCAGTAGTATTCGAGCCGCTGTGCATAGCGCCGCGCGTGTGCGGCCAGATGGGTCGACCGCTCGCGGCGGGGCAGGTGGATGCGCTCGGCGAACGGCTCGAAGTAGAGCCGATAGCGGCCCCGCTCCTTCAGGCAAAAGAGCAAATAGACGGGACAGCCAAGCGCATGCGCCAGCACGTACGGCCCTTGGGCGAACGATGCATCGGCGCCGAGGAAAGGCGCCTGCGTGACGCGGCCCGCCTCGTGCGCCGGCACTCGGTCGCCGACGATTACGAGCAGTTCGCCCGCGTCGATGCGCTGCTGCATCAACATGGCCGCCTCGGGACCGAAATCGGCGACCTCCACCATCCGGCTCGCGAAATCGCGATGCGCGCCGGCCAAGACACTGTTGAAGCGCCGCGCGTGCTCGGTGTAGACGACCGCCGTCACTTTGGCGTGCGCACCGCGGACCGCCAACGCGCGCGACATCTCGAGATTGCCGAGATGCGCGCCGATGACGAGCGCGCCTTTCCCGCTCGCCGCGAGCGCGTCGAATGCGGACGGATCGTCGAATGCCACATCGTCTTGCGCGACCCGACCGGTCCATGCGGCGAGCTTATCGAGGCCGGCCTCCGCAAAGGCCAGCATGTGCCGATACGCCGTGCGCCAATTCGGCGATGGCGTCGTCCCCGCGGGCGACACCTCCTGCAACCTGGCGAAGTAGCGATGCGATTCGAGCCGCGCCGCCCTGCCCGTCACCAAGAAGTAAGCGACGATCGGATGCAGCCACAAGCGGGTCGCCCGCATGCCGAACAGGCGGCAGCTCAACGCAAGCAAACGCATGCCCGTGCGGCTGCCGCGCTCGGCGATGCGCCACCAGCGCCCGGCAGTGACCGAGCCCGACGCGGCCTCGCTCCCGCGAGGCAAAACCTTGCGCGCCAGCAGGATCGGCAAACGCGCGAGCATCCCGGCCACCAGCCGCGTATGGCTCTTGCTGATGCGTACGTTGTCGCGCACGACGTCGAAATGGGACAGACCGCCCGGTGCGTACGTCACGCGCGTGGGAATCGTCACGAAGCGCAACGCGCGCCACGACAAGCGAACGAGGATTTCGATATCGAAGTCCATCCGAGTAGGCAACGCCACCGCATCGATGAGCGCGCAAGCGGGTTCGAGCGGATAGAGTCGAAAGCCGCACATCGAATCGGGAATGGCGAACGACAGCGTTTCGATCCACACCCAGACGTGCGTCAGATAGCGGCCATAGAGCCGCGCCTTCGGCACGCTTTCATCGTAGACGGGCCTGCCGAGCACTATCGCATCGGGCGCCGCCCGCGCGGCGTCGAGGAAGCGCGGCACGTCGGCCGCATCGTGCTGTCCGTCCGCGTCGATCTGAAGCGCATGCGTGAAACCGGCCCCGTGAGCGGCCTTGAGCCCCGCCATCACGGCGGCGCCCTTGCCGCCATTCACGGGAAGCCGCAACAGCGATACCAAGGTTGACGAGCGCGCGGCCAACTCGGCAAGCACCGCTTGCGTGGCCTCGTCGCTGCCGTCGTCGACGATGAAGATCGGCAACCCGTGGGGCGTCAGCCGTGCGACCGTCGCACCGATTTCGTCCTTGTGGTTGTAGATCGGGATAACGATCGCGACACGCACGGTCATGCGCTCTCCCGATACACGATCACGCCCGACGCGCTGTCGCGCTGCCCCAAACGAAACGCGAAACGCATTCTGCGGCGCTCGGCGTCGTGCGCGAGCGTCAGGCGCAGGATCGCGCCCGGCGGCACGGGCGCCATGAATTTGAGGCGATCGACCGAAGCGATCTCCCGCACTTCGGGCCATTCTTGCGCACCGAGCTCGATAGCCCAGTCGATCTGCACGACGCCGGGCAGGATCGGCAAGCCCGGGAAATGCCCAGCGAAATGCACGAGCGTCGCAGGTACGCGCAGGTCGTAGTGCATCGCGTCGCCGTGGAGAAACTGCGCGAGCACTTCCATCCCTTTGGGACGCGCGTGGAACGCAGCGGCCACGGCGGCGGCCGGCAGCTTGCCCCGCGCATCGAACGGCAAGGCTGTGCAAAAGCGCCAGCGGCGCGGCAGCACGACGGCCTCGACATAGTCGGCCAGGTGCGCACGCAGCGCTTTGGCCAGCTCGATGCGCCCATCGGCGGCCAAGGCCGATCCGCCCTCGCGCGTCAGCGCAACGAGCACGCCGAGCCGCTCGCGCGCCGCGCCCGGCAGCACGACCGCGGCAGCCTGCGCGACATACGGATGGCGGGCGAGGTGCGTTTCGATTTCGGGCAACGACACGCGCTTGCCGTCCAGCTTCACGACGCGATCGAGTCGCCCTTTGAGCGTAAATCGGCCAGCTTCGTCGAACGCGACCGCATCGTCGGTTCGATGCCAAAGGTCATGCCCGAGATGGGGGGAGCGCACGAGCAACGCGCCGTCGTCGTCCGCTCTGAGCGCCGCGCCCGGCACGGCTTGCCAGGTCTCGCCGAGATGACGCTGGCGCCATGCGATGCCGCCCGTTTCGGTGCTGCCGTAAATCTCGAAGGGGGCGCCGCCGAAGCGCTGCGCGTAGCGCGTCGCGGCCTCTTCCCCGAGCGGCCCGCCCGAGGAAAAGAATGCGCACGGCGCCGGCGACAGCGTGTCGAAACCCGGCAATTCGATCCAGCGCGCGAGCTGCGCCGGACTGGACACCACCGCCGCCTTGCCCACGCGCGCGAGCCTCGCCTGCAGTTGCAGCGGCTCGGCGCAATTCGATCGATCGAATGGCCGCCCGGCCGCCAGCGGCCAGAACACGCGAAACAGCAAACCGTAGATGTGCCGATGCGGCACACTCGCAAGAACCGTCGCCCCCCCGAGCAACGCTCCCCACTGCGTCTCGAGCGTCCGCACTTCCGCGTCGAACTGCGCAAGCGTCTTGCGCACGGCTTTGGGCGTTCCGCTGCTGCCGGACGTATAAAGCGTGAGCGGTGCATCGGCATCGATACGCGGCGCCGGCATTTCCGAAGCGGCATAGACGTCGACTTCGGTCGTCTCGGCCGGCGTCAGCAAGATGTCGTAGCACTCGCCCAGCGCCGCCAGGTACGCGGGGGCCGACGTCGACGGGATGACCGGCTCCTTGCCGCACGCGAGTACGGCAAACAGGGCGCACGCGAAATCGAACGGATCGTCGAGGCACACGGCCACACGTTGCCCGCGCTGCAGCTCGAGCCACACCGCATAGGCGGCCGTACGTGTCTTGAAGGCGCCGAAATCGAGCACGACCGTGTCGTCGACACAGACCGGCGCGGCGTCTTCCCGCGGCGCCGAGAGCAGTTCGCGCAGCGCAACGAATGTGGCGTTCACCGCGACTTCCCTCGCAAAACGAAGGCATGTCGCCAAGCGATCTCGCCCACGATCAACATGCCGATCAACACGTAGGTCACGACGCCGTTATAAAGCGCCCACTGCGCACGCGAGCCCCATAGCGCGATGCCGGCCGATACCGCACCGTTCAACGCGAAAAACCCGCACCAGATCTGCGTCACACATCGCGTATAGCGCACGGCGCTCGCATCGAGATCGGGCCGGCGCACGCGCGCGAATTTTTCGACCATCGACGGGCCGCCGTTGCACAGCGTGGCCCCAAAGGCGACGAGCATGCCGACGTTGACGACGATCGGGTATGCGCGCAGCAACGTTTCGCTGTCCGTCACGGCGATCGCCGCCGATAACGCGCTCATGACGAGCGCCGCCCCCCATTCAAGACGCGTAAACCGCGCCAGCAGCGCCTTGACGCTGCCGGCGCCGAGCCAGCGCTGCAACCAGAGCAGCGCCAGCAACGCGACGCCGATGAAACGCGGCGAACCGATGCGCAGGAACGCCAGGATGACGATCGGATAGGCGAGCTTGAGCGCCACGTTCGCGATCAAGCGAATGCGCCCGGCGGCGGCCCGAGACGGCGAGGCCGCGCGGGTCGAAGCGGCATGCATCGAGTCAGGCCGCCAGCAGCGATTCGACTGCGCCGATGACGTCGCCGACCGTGCGCACCGATTTGAACTCCTCCGGCTTGATGCGTCGTCCCGTCATCTCCTGAAGCTTGATCGCCAGATCGACCGCATCGATGCTGTCCAGATCGAGCTCTTCGAACAGATGCGCTTGCGGTGTGACGCGCTCCGGCTCGATCCCGAAGTTTTCGCTGAAGATAGCGCGGATGCGCTCGAGGATCTCGGTTTCGGTCACGGTTATTCCCCTTCTGTTGCGATGTCGCCGGCGGCTTGCGCGAGCGCGCTTTGGCTGTGAACGAGCGCGGCAAGCGTGTTGATGGAGCGGAAATGCTCGCGCGTGCGCTCGTCGTTGGCCGCAATGGTCAACGCATAGCGCTTGCGCAGAACGATGCCGATTTCGAGCGCGTCGATCGAATCGAGCCCGACGCCGTCGGTATCGAACAGAGGCGCGTCGTCGTCGATATCTTCGGGACGCAAGTCTTCGAGATCGAGCGCCTCGATCAACAACCGCTTAATTTCGAGTTTTAAAGAATCCATAAGCAAACAGATGCTCGGTGATATGGGCTTGAACCGCCTGTGCGACGGCACGCGCAGCGGCGGCTTGCGGCGTATCGGGAGCGGTGAAACGATCGAGCGTCAGCGGCTCGAGCACGGCGACGCGCATGTGGAACGTCCGTGACGGCACGTCGTACCAGCGCATTTGCTTGGTGAAGGCCGGCGGATTGCAGTCGATCAGGACGGGGCGCACAGGGATGCCGGCGCGCAACGCCATATGCGCGAACCCGCGCGAGAACGGATGCAGGCGGTCGCCGCCGGGGCTGCGCGTGCCCTCGGGGAAGACGATCATCGTGTAGCCGGCGGCGAGCTGACGCGCCCCTGCTTCGATCAGTTCGGCGGGATCTGCATTGCTGACGTATTGCGCCGCGCGCACGATGCCCCAAAAACATGGATTGCCCCAATGCGCGTTCTTCACGACGCAACATGCGCGCGGCGTGAGCGCGAGCAGTACGACGACGTCGAGGTAGGTCGGATGATTGGCGACCACGACAGCCGGGCCGCGCGCCATCAGCGCGCGCGCCCCGCTTACGTCGAGCTTCATGACGCCGGTTGCCTCGAGCATCGCCACGAGCGCGCGGAAGAACCAGTGAATGATCGTCACGACGACGCGTTGGCTCGACGCACGGTGCGGCCAAAGCCAGGCAAAAGGAAACACCACGACGGAAAACAAAAGGCCGCAAATGCCGAAACCGGCGAAAGCGGCGCCCGTGGCGACGAGGCGCCAGGGGCGATCGATACGGGCCATGAATCCGGCTTTCATACCGCGCCGCCATTGCGCAGCGACCAGCGCCAACGACGACCGGCGCCCTGCCACGTCACAGCGCCCGGTGCTGCCGCGCCGCGCGACAACGCGTGCAAGAGCGCGTCGCGCTGCGTGGCGAACTCGGGGGCCGGCTGCATCTCGGTGGCGCAGCCCGTCTCGCATTCGAGTTCCACGTGCGCGCCGCGATCGAGCAGCACGGCGAGTGCACAGGCCGATGCTTCGTGCTCGATCGCCCCAAAGCGCTCATCGGCGGGTTCGTCCGCATACACGACGAGCACCGGGGTGGAGGGATCGGCTGCATATTGCGCGTGCGCTTCGAGCAACGCATAGCCGAGCGTCTGCGCACCAGCCGCGATGGCGGTCGAAGGCGACCGGTCGCGGCGCGCGATGCTGTAGATACCGGCCATTGCGTTGAGCACTGAAAGGCTGAAGGCAGTGGGCGAGACCGGCTCGCCGGCGGCGATGTCGTCGAGTATGCCGGTGGTGCGGCGCAGTTCGCCGTGACGGGAAGCGAAGACGAGGCGGACGGCTTGATCTTCGGACGCGCAATCGTGAGCGACCTTCAGCGCCATTTTCGAAAGCGTGCTCAGCCGCCGCCGCATGAGCGGCTCGACAAACCCGATATCGGGCGTGGTCGTTGTGCCGGCCGGCCAGGAGGACCACCGGGCAACTGGGATGGTCCAGCGCAGGTCGTGCATGTCGCGTTCGCTTTTTCGAATCAAAATCGCCGGTTGCCCCGGCGCACAGATGCGAACGACGAAAGCCCTGACGGCACCCCCGCGTACCACACCCCGAATTGGTCGATATTCTTGGTCTCACCGGGGAATAACCGCAGTCGCATTACGCGACGGCGAAGCTTTCAATTATTTTTCAATTCGAATGCAGACGGCCCGGTTCCGCAGGGCGGAATATTACTGAAAATTCCGTCTTAAAAACAGCACCGGCGCTAGACGTAGCATTCGCGCGACGCTCGAAAGTGCGCTTATTCGCCGATTCGCACGCGCATCGGGGCTGAACCGTTTTCTTGACCGCCGCAAGGGCGCCGACGGGCGAGAGAGGCGAGCCAAAACCGGCCGCCTATGCTAGAATCCGCCGCTCATTGGGGAGTAGCCGCCCCGCTGCGTCCGTTGCATGCGGCGATCCAAGATCGCCGCCATGGTTCGAGCTTTCGTCCCATGCGGCATCCGAGACGCACCGCGGGGGCGTCCGTCAACACACTTGGCTCCGAGCGGGCCATGGCGGGCACAGCCTTTGGCCTGGCGAGACCGATGATTCCCACGCATGCCGCTTTCAGGGCCCGGCCGCGTGGTGGATCGTCGCTCGTTCATATCTCGGCCCGAGGAACTATCACGTGGAACAAGCTTTTCTCATCTCGACGGGCGCGGTCGCACTCGCGGAAATCGGCGACAAGACTCAACTGCTTTCGCTCGTGCTTGCCGCACGCTATCGCAAGCCGGTGCCGATCATGCTCGGCGTGCTCGCGGCCACGCTCGCGAACCACGCCTGCGCCGGCGCGATCGGCGCCTGGCTCGGCGCGCTCGTCACGCCGAGCGTCATGCGCTGGGCGCTGGGGATCTCGTTCGTCGTCATGGGGCTGTGGGTGCTCATCCCGGACAAACTCGATCCGAGCGAAACGAATGTCGGGCGCAGCCATCTCGGCGTGTTCGGCACGACGCTCGCCACGTTCTTTCTCGCGGAGATGGGCGATAAAACGCAGATCGCCACGGTTGCGCTCGCCGCCCGCTTCCATGATTTCCTGGGCGTGGTCGGCGGAACGACGCTCGGCATGATGCTCGCGAACGTGCCGGCCATTTTGCTAGGCGAGCGCTTCGCCCATAAGCTGCCGACGAAGGCCGTCCACGCCGTCGCCGCCGTCTTGTTCATCGTCCTCGGCGCACTGGCGTTCATCCGCGCCGGCTGAACGGTCGGCACATGGCGGCGGGCGAATCGCCCGCGGCCGCCGTTCCGTTCACTTGGGCGCAGCTCCCGTTCCTGCACCCGATGCCGCGGCCGGCGCCCCCGCGCCCGGTCGCGCAACGGGCACTTCGTTCGTCAGCACGGCGCCGTGCTTATCGTAGCGAAGACGCACCGTACGCACGACGCCGTTGGCGAGCGGGAAGTCGGCCAGCGCGCTGCGCACGAGGTACGGCATGGCATGCACGAGCGACGAATCCTCGTCCGTGTTGCGCGCCGTCACGTTGTAGACTTCCTTGCCCGATGCGCGCTCCGTGATTCGAATGCCTAGCGTGTGCGTGAATACGGGATAGCTCTGCGTGACGTAATCGGGCGGGAACGGCCCGAACGCGCCCCAGGGACCGATCGGCCGCCAAAACGGGCTTGGCCAGGGATTGCCGTAAAACACCGGCTGCGTCACGGTGACGGTGTCGCCGCGCGTCTCGTAACTCAAGCCGACGAGATATCGCGCGTCCGCGGCCGGTACCTGCCGAAAGGCGTACGCATCGAGCTCGTTGGCGACCCACTGTTCATAGGTAGCCTGCTCAATGCTGTTTTGCTGCGCGGCCGTGCGAGCGAACGCATAGGCGCGCGTCGCGTCGCTGCCGCTCCAGTTCGAGAAAGCGGTCACCTGCGTCGACACGTAGGTCGTGCATCCCGACAGCAACATGATCGCCGACGCCGTCACCGGTACGGCCACGCGCCGCAATCGATCCCATTTCATCCTATCGCCCTCACCCGTCTCGCCCGCGCGGGCCCATGCGCCGCGCGAATGGGCTGATGATACCGCCGACCGAGCCCCGCTTCCAAAGTCGTCGATCGTTTCGGCATATCCGCGCGCGCCTTTGTACAATGGGCGACTGCCCTCGCGCGAGGCGCCCCTGCCGGGGCACGCGAGCCGAAATCGGTTTCTTTCATCCATCGCCATGTCCGATACCGCCAATCCCGCTGTGATCCGCCGGGCCGACTATGCACCGCCCGCCTTCCTCATCGAATCGGTCGCGCTCGAATTCGATCTCGTACCCGAGCGCACGGTCGTCAAAAACACGATGCGGCTTCGGCGCAATCCGCACGCCGCAGCGAATGCGCGTCTCGAACTCATGGGCGAAGCGCTCGAATACATTGGCGCCGCGATCGACGGCAAGGCCGTACCGGCAAGCGCCGTCCGCGCCCATGAACATGGCCTGACGATCGAGAACGTGCCCGACGCTTTCGAGCTCGTCATCGAGAGCGCCTGCAATCCCGCCGAGAACACCACGCTTTCCGGCTTGTACGTCTCGAGCGGCAATTTCTTCACGCAGTGCGAAGCCGAAGGTTTTCGCCGCATCACGTACTTTTTGGATCGGCCCGACGTCATGTCGACCTTTACGGTCACGCTGCGCGCGGACAAAGCCGCCTACCCCGTGCTGCTCTCGAACGGCAATCTCATCGACGAGGGCGAACTGCCGGACGGCCGCCACTTCGCGAAATGGGAAGACCCTTTCAAGAAACCGAGCTACTTGTTCGCGCTCGTCGCGGGCAAACTCGTCGCGCTCGAAGAGCGTATCCGCACGGGCTCCGGCAAGGAGAAGCTGCTGCAGGTTTGGGTCGAGCCGCACGACTTGGACAAGACGCGGCACGCCATGGATTCGCTGATCCATTCGATTCGCTGGGATGAAGAACGCTTCGGCCTCGAACTCGATCTCGACCGCTTCATGATCGTCGCCGTCGGCGATTTCAACATGGGCGCGATGGAGAACAAGGGGCTCAACATCTTCAACACGAAGTACGTGCTCGCCAATCAGGAAACCGCCACCGATACCGACTTCAGCAATGTCGAAGCGGTCGTCGGTCACGAGTATTTCCACAACTGGACGGGCAACCGCGTCACGTGCCGCGATTGGTTCCAGCTGAGCCTCAAGGAAGGGCTCACCGTGTTTCGCGACCAGGAGTTCTCGGCGGACATGGAAGGCGGCGCAACCGATGAAACGGCACGCGCCGTCAAGCGTATCGAAGACGTGCGCGTGCTGCGTCAGATGCAGTTCGCCGAGGATGCGGGCCCGATGGCGCACCCGGTGCGCCCGGACAGCTACGTCGAGATCAACAACTTCTACACGATGACCGTCTACGAAAAAGGCGCCGAAGTCGTGCGGATGTATCAGACGCTGTTCGGCCGCGAGGGCTTCAGGCGCGGCATGGACCTGTACTTCAAGCGTCACGATGGGCAAGCCGTCACCTGCGACGACTTCCGCCATGCGATGGCCGACGCCAACGGCCGCGACTTGACGCAGTTCGAACGCTGGTACAGCCAAGCCGGCACGCCGCGCGTCTCGGTGCGCACGGCCTACGACGCGTCCACGCGGCGCTATAGCGTCACGCTGGCGCAAAGCTACGGCGACGCGGCGCCCGCGGCGCGCGAAACGCAAAAGGGCCCGCTGCTGATCCCGTTCGCGATCGGGCTCATCGACCGGCAAGGCAACGACATCGCGCTGCGGCTCGAGGGTGAAGATCAAGCGGCCGCAACGGTTACGACGCGCGTGATCGAGCTGACCGAGCAAGAGCAGACATTCACGTTCGTCGATGTGAAGGAGGCGCCGCTGCCCTCTCTGCTGCGCAATTTCTCGGCGCCCGTCATCGTCGAGTACGAATACACGAACGATGAGCTCGCGTTTCTGCTCGCGCACGACAGCGACCCATTCATTCGCTGGGAAGCCGGACAGCGGCTCGCCACGCGTGAGTTGCTCGCGCTTGCCGGCCGTGCGGCGCAAGGACAGGCGCTGTCGCTCGACGATTCGGTCATCGCCGCCTTCGCACGCGTGCTCACCGACGAATCGCTCTCGCCCGCATTTCGCGAGCTGGCCCTGATGCTGCCGTCGGAGTCGTATCTGGCGGAGCAAATGGACGAGGCCGACCCGGCAGCCGTCCATGCGGCGCGACAATTCGCGCGCCGGCGCCTCGCCACGGCGTTCAAGAACGAATGGCTCTCGATCTATGAACGCCATGCGACGCCGGGCGCCTATGAACCGACGCCGCAAGCGGCCGGACATCGCGCTCTGAAAAATCTCGCGCTTGCCTACCTTGCCGAGCTCGACGATCCGGCCGAGGCGATTCGTCTCGCGAATGCACAATACGAGGGGGCCGACAACATGACCGACCGCGCGGCTGCCCTCGGCGCCTTGCTCGCGGCCTCGGCCACTGCCGGCGCGGGTGCAGCGGAAACGGCGCTCGCCGATTTCTACCGCCGCTTCGAGCAACAGCCGCTCGTGATCGATAAGTGGTTCGCGCTGCAAGCGACGCAGCGCGGCAGCGCCGAGCGGCCCGTGATCGATGTGGTGCGTCGATTGATGGCGCATCCGGCGTTCACACTGCGCAACCCGAATCGCGCGCGCTCGCTGATCTTCAGCTTCTGCGCGGCAAATCCTTCGCAGTTTCACGCCATCGACGGCTCCGGTTACGCCTTCTGGGCCGAGCAGGTCATCGCGCTCGACGCGCTCAACCCGCAGGTCGCCGCGCGCCTTGCACGCTCGCTCGAACTGTGGCGCCGCTACACGCCGGCGCTGCGCGAGCGCATGCGCGAAGCGCTCGAGCGAGTGGCCGCGCAAGTCAAATCGCGCGACGTACGTGAGATCGTGGAGAAGGCGCTGGCATAGGCGCATCGACATCGAAGTCTTTGAAGAACCGGCGCATGCGCCGGTTTTTTTTCGGTTTTTTTGCGCGGTCGAACGGCGCCGCATCGAGCGCGGAACGCCGCTCAGCGTACGGATGCTTACAAAAACGCGAGGCCCCGCCGCGGGCCGCGGGTAAAATCGTCGCATTCCCATGGCTTTCGGAGCACCGCAATGTCTTTGCAACGACGCACCACCCTGACCAAGTACCTGATCGAGCAGCAACGCGAAACGAACAACCTGCCGGCCGACTTGCGTCTGCTGATCGAGGTCGTGGCGCGCGCCTGCAAGCTCATCAGCTATCACGTGAGCAAAGGCGCGCTGGGCGAAGCGCTCGGCACGGCGGGCACCGAGAATGTCCAAGGCGAGGTGCAAAAGAAGCTCGACGTGCTGTCCAACGAAATCTTGCTCGATGCCAACGAGTGGGGCGGCAACCTCGCCGGGATGGCGTCCGAGGAAATGGAGACGCTGTTCCCGATTCCCTCGAACTACCCGCGCGGCGAGTATCTGCTCGTGTTCGATCCGCTCGACGGCTCGTCGAACATCGACGTCAACGTCTCGATCGGCACGATCTTTTCGGTCCTGCGCTGTCCCGACGGCCAGGAAGCGACCGAGCAATCGTTCCTGCAGCCGGGCCGGCAGCAAGTGGCGGCCGGCTACGCCGTGTACGGTCCGCAAACGGTGCTCGTGCTGACGACGGGCAACGGCGTGAACTGCTTTACGCTCGATCGCGAGCTCGGCTCGTGGGTGCTCACGCACAACAACCTTCGCGTGCCGCAAGACACGCGTGAGTATGCGATCAACGCATCGAATGAGCGGCATTGGTACGAGCCTGTGCAGCGTTATGTCGGCGAGCTGCTGGCGGGCAAGGAGGGACCGCGTCAGGCCGATTTCAACACGCGCTGGGTCGCGTCGATGGTGGCCGACGTTCACCGCATCTTGAACCGCGGCGGCATCTTCATGTACCCGGCCGACAAGCGCACGCCGGACAAGCCGGGCAAGCTGCGGCTCATGTACGAAGCGAACCCGATGGCATTCATCGTCGAGCAGGCTGGCGGCGCGGCCACGAACGGCGTGGATCGCATCTTGGACATTCAACCGAAGAGTCTGCACGAACGGGTTGCCGTGTTCCTCGGGTCGAAGAACGAGGTCGATCGCGTGACGCGCTATCACCACGAAGAAAAAAAATGATCGGAGGGGCTTGCGCACCTCGGCAAAGTGTCTCTATAATCGCGTTTCTCTGATGTTGATGCCGGAATAGCTCAGACGGTAGAGCAGCGCATTCGTAATGCGAAGGTCGGGGGTTCGATTCCTCTTTCCGGCACCAGGAATTCCTGTGAAAGGCCCAGCCCGCAAGGCTGGGCCTTTTCATTTTAGAGTTGACCCAGCGCGGCGATTGGTGCGCGCTGCTTCATGCCTAGTCCGACGCGGCAGCCATTTTGTTGGCAGTGACCACTGCCGGCGACCGCCGCCTCACAGAAACGTCTCCCCTTCGCACCAAGCGCCAACCGACGTACCTTGCTCGGACTGGTCTGGAAAAACTGACCCAACGCTAAGCACCGACAGCCATGTCGCTAATATGGCGGCATTCGCGACAACGGGATTGTCGCCTCGATATGCCTTCCGCCCCAATCACGCCGCATGCCAAGCAGCTTCCGTGTCTATATCGATGAATCCGGAGACGAAGGGTTTAAATTCTTGCCCGGCGAACAAGGAAGCTCACGATGGTTTGTTTTATCGGCGGTCGTGACTAGAAGGGAGCGCGATCTCCAACTTGTTCGACTAGCGAAGGAGGTGCGCGTCCTTTTAAAGAAGGGACCAAAGCAAGCGCTACACTTTCGCCATCTCAAGCACGAACAGCGCGTGCCGTTCGTTCGTCGGATCGGCGAGTCGCCGCTTCGGCATATCCACGTCCTCGTGCATAAGCCGTCGATCGTCGATCCCGAAAATTTCCAGCAGGAAAAGTTCTCGTTGTATCGCTACGCGAGCCGTCTGCTGATCGAGCGCGTCAGTTGGCTGTGCCGTGACTACTATCGGCCCGGCGACACGGGCAATGGTCTAGCGGAATTGATTTTCTCGAATCGATCAGCGATGTCGTATGAGGATCTGCGCGACTACTTGCGACGCCTGCGCAGTCTTTCGGAGGTGCGTATCCATTGGGGCAGCGTAGAACCGGATGCAGTCGGCGCCGTCGCACACGACCAACTCGCTGGACTACAAATCGCGGACGCGGTGGCCACTGGGGCGTTCTATGCGGTGCACCGTTCCGTATACGGAGAGACAGAAGATGGGTACCTGCGGCTCCTTGCACGCAATATCTACCGGAATCGCGGAATCGCGGAATCGCCAATGGCTACGGACTGAAGTTATGGTGTGCCGATTCGGGGGAGAAAAAACGCGTGCTGGCAGTAGTCGCCAACTGAGGGAAAGAGAGAGGGAGGACTGTTGCAGGCCCCGGATTCGAGGATCCCACCCATCTGGGCTGCCGTCTTGCGACGACCTCTACAGGTTCCGCGCTTGCCTGCAACACTGGCAAGTATATTCGGCTTCCCCACCACAAACAAGTCGTCAGGGGCCGTCACTTTCCTGGTCGTCGCGTGCATCGGCACCGTCAAGACGCAAGCATAAAGCCCGGTTCGCGCGACTGGGCTTTATGCTTTCTGGCCATCGCTTTCGCCGCTTGCACCAGAACCAAGCGAAGCGACTTCGCAACGTCGCACGACTCAGCGACGAGCAGCGTCAAGCGCTGCTCATACGGCAAACATCACGGATGCGAGACCTGCCAGGCAAGCACGGGATGCGTCGCCCCAACCGGCATCGCCCAGACGCCGTTCGGGCTGAAGTCCCAACCGACGAAGCTGGCCGGGTTTTGCATTTGGGCTGCGGTCAGCGCATTCGCCGCAGGCAAATTCGGGTCGCCGCTCGTCGTCTGTCCCTGCAGTTCGGGGCTCCAATACACGTCACTCGCCAGCCCCGTACAACCGCCGCATATACCTCCCCACCCGTGGAAGGAACTGGGCGTCTCGACATAACCGGATGCGTACGACTGGGTAATCGTCGCGCCAGGCCCGTTTCCAACCACAAGCCCCCCAGCCGCCCCGTGCGTCGAGAGCCCCGAGACCGAGCCCGTTGCGTAGGACTGCGTGATCGTTCCTTCGTTGTCCGCGACAAGCCCCGCGGCGCCGCTGTCCGCTTCCACTGCCGCGCTGCTGCCGGACCGGGCGATCAACCCGTAGTTCGTTCCGACGAGCCCTCCCAGCGTCGCGCCGTCATCGCTGTACGGATCGACGATCGTTCCAGAGGTAAACGCGTTGACGATCGTCCCGTAGTTGTTGTTCACCAGGATGCCCCCGCTGGTCGAGCCCACCCCGGTACTGGCATTGACGTTGACGTCCCGCACGACGGCGCCCGCGGCGATGGTCCCGAATACGCCGTTGTAGCTGGGCGAGAGATGCGAGATCGTGTGCCACAGACCGTCGAACTGGCCCGTGAACGCCGTTCCCGAAGCCGCTAGCGTGGTGAATGCAGCGCCGCTCGCGTCGATGTCTCTTCCGAGCGCATAGGCGCCCGCCAGAAAACCTTGAATGTTCTGCAGGTCCGCGACCGAATTGACGAGCTGATATCCCGTGATTTGCGTGACGAGGCCGCTATAAAGCGGCGACGACCATTTCGCATTCGTGATCAGCGCCCCGGGACTGTAGCCACCGTTCATATCGAAAAGCAGGCTGGCGACTCCCGTGCTGCCCGACCAATCGATGGCGCCGTTGTTGCGCACGCCGCCGCCGTTGTCGATGCCCGTGGTATCGGCGCGCAATGTCAGACTGCCGCTGCCCTTATTCGAGACGAGCACCCCGTAATCGACGGCCACCGATCGGTAAGCACCTAGCGTAAGCGAAGCATTGCCGTTCCAATTGAGCTTGGATGCAACGTCGATGTCGCCGGTGCTGCTCGCGCCGCCCGTCGTCTCGAGGTCGACCGATGTCCCGGCATTCAGACTTCGAACGAGCGAAGCGGCAGCGCTGTCGTCGACCGCGAACTGCCGCGACGATAGATTCCACTGGCCCGCCTTGACCAACGGGGTGATGCCGGTGGAGCCCAGTTGCAACTGCGCGCCGTCGGTATCCACCGTCCCGCCGGCGCCGTCCTCATTGCGCGCCTCGATCGTGCCGCCCAGCGCCACCGCTCCTGCATCGGCTACCAGCCAGACATGCCCGTTGCGCTGCGCGGTGCCCGTCGCGCGAATCGTTGTGTGATCCCCCGCCAGTGCGAAGATGTTGCCGTCGGCGGCCTGCAAATTTACTTGCGCGGCGCTGATCGGGCCGGCATTTTTGATGACGCCGTGGCTGCCGGTTTCGACGAAGACCTGCTGCCCCGTCGACGAATCCTGCAAGAGGACCTTCTTCCCGGCGCCGATTTCAGCCGTGCCCTTTGGCGCACTGATGCTGCCTGTGTTGTCGACTTCATCGGCCGAGATCAAGAAGACATCGCCGTTGGTCGAGCCAATCTTGCCCAGATTCACGACGCGCCGCGTAGACGAACCCGATAGAGCCAACGGGCCGCCGTTCATGAACGAATCGTTGTCGGTATCGAGCGTCGAGGCGACAAAGCGGCCGCCCGTCGCGACGACTCCGCTCGACCCGACTACGACACCCTGCGGGTTGATCAAATAAACGCTGCCGGTCGCCGAGAGCGTGCCGAGAATTGTCGACGTGTTGCCGCCCGTGACACGATTGAGCGTTGCGCCGTTTCCATTGTCGAATGTCACCCGGTTGCCGCTGCCGATCGAAAAGCCGTTCCAATCGATTACGCCGCGCGCCGAAGTTTGATTGATCGTGAGCGCCCCGCTCGATCCCGCGATCGAACCGCTGCCGGCCACGAAATGACCACCGTCAGGCAGAGCGCCCGCATGCGCTGTTGGCGCCACGCCGTATAACGCGGCTAGTGCGATGGCCATAAGCTTGGGCTTGAGTCGAGCGCCCCGTTCGTCGTTGCATCTCATCCGTCCCTCCACATCGATTCGGTTGCACAAAAGGTGCTTGCGAAACGTTTCGTCAGAGCATTGAGTTGGGACGGTCATTATTGGATCGATTTACGAATTGGGAGTCGTCTATTTATGCCAAATTCTCGTCCTTTATCGCCAGATGACTTGGAGGGCGGTGACAATTGTGCCTGCAGCGTTCAGCCGTGCACCGGATCTCTTCGGAGACGAACTTTCTCCTTCAAAAAATCCACGAACACCCGTAGTTTCGACGGCATTTGCGTGCGGCTCGGCATGTAGAGCGAAAACCCGTCGAATGTCAGCGCCCAATCGTCGAGCACGCGCACGAGCCGTCCGTCGGCTAATTGCGGCCGAATAAAATCTTCGATGACGTGCAGCAACCCGACACCCTGCTCCGCCGCCGTCACCATCGTACGCAGATCGTTCGTCACGAAAGAGCCGTTCGGCTCCACCTCGAATACGCGGCGCGATGTTCCTCCGCCTGCACCCGATTCAGCGAACTCCCACCGATAAATGCCGCGGCTCGTCGAAAAGCGATAGCGCAGGCAGTCATGGCGAATCAAATCGTCGGGCGTCTTAGGTTTGGGGTAGCGCGAAAAATACGCGAGCGAACCGGCCACGGCGATTCGCAGCGGCCCGGACAACGGCACCGCCACCATGTCGCGCGCGAGCCGCTCACCCAACCGAATGCCCGCATCGAAGCCCTCGGCGATCAAATCGGTCAGCCCGTCATCTAGCGTCAACTCCACGACGACGCGCGGATAGCGCTGCGCGAATTCAGCCAGATGCGGCATCACGAGCAAATCGCTGGCAATGCGAGGAAGGTTGACGCGCAACGTGCCCGTGGGTTCGCCTCGAGTTTCGTCGAGCGATTCGTACGCCGCCTCGAGCATCGACAACGCCGGACGCACGCGCTCGAGAAACTGCCCGCCCGCCTCCGTCAGCGCGACCCGCCGCGTGGTGCGGTTGAACAACCGCACATTCAACTGGGCCTCGAGCGCGCGAATGGTCTGCGACAACGCCGATGCCGATACGCCGCCCTCCGCCGCGGCGCGCGTAAAGCTCCCATGACGGGCGACGCTCGCGAATGCCACGAGCGCCGGCAACTGGGTAGGATCCACAGCGCCCTCCTTCGATGAGTTTTATGAAGCACAGCTTCACAATTCATTCAGTTCGACGCTATTTTTCCACAAGATCAAATGGCGCACGATACGCCCATCGACCCTTCTTTCCGACCGAGGAGCACTGACATGACGATGGACCGCTACACCCTGCTAGGCCGCTCGGGCCTGCGCGTTTCGCCGATCTCGCTGGGCACGATGACGTTCGGCGACGAATGGGGCTGGGGCGCCGACGAGGCAACGGCGCAGCGCCTGTTCGACCTTTACGTGGACGAAGGCGGCAACTTCATCGATACGGCGGATCTGTATACAGAGGGCACGAGCGAACGCTTCGTCGGCAAGTTCGTCGCGGCCCGCGGCCTGCGCGACCGCGTCGTCATCGCGACGAAGTACAGCTACAGCGCGCAAGCGGGCAACCCGAATGCGGGCGGCAATCACCGCAAGAATCTGATGCGCTCGCTCGAGGGCTCGCTCAAGCGTCTGAACACCGACTACATCGATCTGTACTACTTGCACACCTGGGATCGCATGACGCCCGTCGACGAGGTCATGCGCACGATGGACGACGCGGTTCGAGCCGGGAAAATTCGCTACGTCGGGTTGTCGGATACGCCGGCGTGGTTCGCGGCGCGCGCCCAGACGCTCGCGCAGTGGCGCGGCTTCGAACCCGTCGCCGCGATGCAGCTCGAGTATTCGATGGTCGAGCGCAACGCCGAGCTCGAGTTCGCGGATCTGGCCTCCGAACTGGGCATGGGCCTCGTACCGTGGAGCCCGCTCGCCATGGGCGTGCTCTCCGGCAAATACAAGCCGTCGCAAGGCAGCTTCACGGGCAGCGGCCGGCTTGAAACGGTGCTCGCGCAAAACCCCGGCGCGAAACCGCCGCCGGGCTTCGACAAGCTGACCGAGCGCAATTTCCGTATCGTCGCCGAACTCGAAGCGGTGGCGCGCGAGGCGAATCGGCCGATGGCGCAAGTCGCGCTGAACTGGCTTCATCAAAAACGCGGCGTCTCGAGCATCATCGTGGGCGCCACGAAGCCCGAGCAATTGCGCGACTCGCTGGCCTCGCTCGAGTTCACGCTCGATCCCGCGCTCGTCGTGCGTTTGGACGCCGCCTCCGAGCCCGCGCGACCGTTCCCGTACTACATGTTCGAGGACGGCCATCAGGCGCGCATCCATGGCCACGTCGACGTGCGCAGCAAGCCCGACACGTACGACCGGCCCGTCAGGGTGCCGGCGCCTGGTGCGAACGCGTAACAGCGACTTGGCGCCGGCTGCCAATCGCCACCGGCGCCAAGATGACGCGGAAAAGCTCGTGCAAACTAGACCGTAGCCGCCAAGCGCGCCCTCAACGTCTTCGCCGCCCGGACCATATTGGCGAGCGCCGCTTCGGTCTCGGGCCAGCCGCGCGTCTTCAGCCCGCAGTCGGGGTTGACCCAAAGACGCTCGGCCGGCACCACTTCGCAGGCGCGCTCGAGCAACCGCTCGATCGCCTCCGCGGTCGGCACGCGCGGCGAATGGATGTCGTAGACACCCGGCCCGATCTCGTTCGGATAGGAGAAGGCGCCGAAGCCGTCGAGCAGCTCCATCGCCGAGCGCGACGTTTCGATCGTGATGACGTCGGCGTCCATCGCGGCGATCGACGGCAGAATGTCGTTGAACTCCGAATAGCACATGTGCGTATGGATCTGCGTCTCATCGGCCACGCCGGCCGCCGAAATGCGGAACGCGCGAGCTGCCCAGTCGAGGTACGCGGGCCAATCGCCCCGGCGTAGCGGAAGTCCCTCGCGGAACGCGGGCTCGTCGATCTGGATGATGCGGATACCGGCCTTTTCCAGGTCGACAACCTCGTCCCTGATGGCCAGCGCCAACTGCAACGCCGTCGTGGCGCGCGGCTGGTCGTCGCGCACGAAGGACCACTGCAGCATCGTCACGGGGCCCGTCAGCATGCCTTTGACGGGGCGGCTCGTCAGCGACTGCGCATACTTGGCCGTCTCGACCGTCATCGGCTCGGGGCGATAGACATCGCCGTAGATGATCGGCGGCTTGACGCAACGCGACCCGTAGCTTTGCACCCACCCGTTCTCGGTGAACGCATAGCCCCAGAGTTGCTCGCCGAAATATTCGACCATGTCGTTGCGCTCGGCTTCGCCATGCACGAGCACGTCGATGTCCAGCGCCTCCTGGCGGCGCACGGCCACCTCGATTTCCGCGCGCATGCGCTCGAGATAGTCGAGTGCGCCCAGTTCGCCGCGCTTATAGGCCGCGCGCGCTTGGCGGATGGCCGGCGTCTGCGGGAAGGAGCCGATCGTCGTCGTCGGCAAAAGCGGCAGCCGCAACGCCTCGCGCTGAAGGCGATTACGCTCGGCGAAGCTCAGCTTGCGGTTAGCCATCGCCTCGGTCACGGCGGCCACGCGCTTTTGCACGAGCGCATTGACGACGGCGCCCGATTGCCGGCGCGAGGCCAGCGCGGCATCCGCTTGCGCCAAAGCCGGTTCGGCGGCTTGCGCATCGTCGAGCGCCAGCGCGATCGTGCCCACCTCGTCGAGCTTTTCGGTGGCGAAGGCCAGCCATGATTTCAACTGCGCGTCGAGCTTGCGCTCGCCTTCGAGCGAGACCGGCACGTGCAGCAGCGAGCACGACGGCGCGATCCACAGCCGCTCGCCGAATTCGGCGCGCAGCGTGGCGAGCGATCGCACGACAGCGCGCAGGTCCGTGCGCCAGATGTTGCGCCCGTCGACGACGCCGGCCGACAGCACCATGCTTTTGGGCAAGACGGTCCGCCACGCGTCGAGTTGAGCGGGCGCGCGAACGAGGTCCACGTGCACGCCCTGAATCGGCAGCTTCGCGATGCGTGCGGCGTGATCGGCCGCCGTTTCGAAGTAGGTCGCGAGCAGCACCTTCACCCCGCAGGCGCCGATCGCCTCGTAGGCCGCGCTCAGCGCATCGAGCCACTCCCCTTCGAGGTCCACGCAAAGCGCGGGTTCGTCCAACTGGATCCATTCGACGCCGCGCGCTTTCAACGCGTCGACGATTCGCACGTACCGGTTGACGAGCCGCGGCAGCAGGCTCAAGCGGTCGAATCCGGCCACATGCGTCTTGGCCAGCCGCAGATAGGTGATGGGTCCAATCAGCACGGGCTTGACTGGCGTGCCCAAGGCAAGCGCTTCGTCGACCTCGTCGAAAAACCAGTCGACGCCGCCGTCGAACTTGGTGTCCGGCCCGAGTTCAGGCACCAGATAGTGATAGTTGGTGTCGAACCACTTCGTCATTTCCATCGCCGGCTGCGCCGCGTTGCCGCGCGCCAGCTCGTAGTACTGAGCGAGCGTCAACGTGGCCGGGTCGAAGCCGAAGCGATGCGGCAGCGCCCCGAGCAATGCGCTCATGCCGAGCATTTGGTCGTAGTAGGCAAAGTCGCCGACTGCGATGTAGTCGAGTCCAGCGGCGCGCTGCAGTTGCCAATGCCGCAGCCGCAGCGTCGATGCGACCTCGCGCAGATGCGCCTCGTCGGCTTCTGCGCGCCAGAACGCTTCCTGCGCGAACTTCAGTTCGCGCTGCGCGCCGACGCGCGGGAAACCAAGTATATGAGTCCGTGCCATAGCCACCTCGGAAATTGGGATGGCCGCCAGTCTGAGACGCACGCTATCATTCATCAAGCGACATGTTTTCATCAATGTATGAATTCCACTCATATCTCAATTTTTTCAACTCCGCTGGGGCTCCATGCTTGAGATTCGCCATCTGCGCTCCCTGATTGCGATCGCCGAATCGGGCAAACTGGTCGCGGCCGCCGAGCGCGTTCACCTGAGCCAATCGGCGCTGTCGCACCAGATTCGCGACATCGAATCGCATTACCAGGTCTCGCTGTTCGAGCGCACGAAACAGGGGCTGCGCTTTACGTCGGCCGGCGAACGGCTGCTGGCGCTCGCCCGCGAGACGGTTGCCGCGCTGGCCGCTGCCGAACGCGACCTGCTCCGGCTGAAAGGCGACATGACCGGAGAGCTGAGAATCGTGCTCGAATGCCATACGTGCTTCGATTGGCTCATGCCTGTCATGGACGAATTCCGCCGGCGCTGGCCGGAGGTCGAAGTCGACTTGGTCGCGGGCTTTCACGCGGACCCGTTGCGGCTGCTGAGCGACGGCAAGGCGGACGTCGTCATCGGCTCGATGCCGGCGGGCAAACGCGGGCTGCACGTCGCGCCGCTCTTTCGCTTCGAAATCCTCGTCGTCCTGGCCAACGAGCATCGCTTGCGCAACAAGCGCCGCGTGGGTGCGCACGATCTGGACGGCGAAACGCTGATCACCTATCCCGTGCCGGAATCGCGCATCGATCTCATTCGCGAGGTGTTGGAGCCGGCCGGCATCAAGCTCGAGCGCCGTACGGCGGAACTGACGATTGCGATCATGCAGCTCGTCGCCAGCCGCCGAGGCATCGCCGCCCTGCCGAACTGGGGCGTGAAGAATTACGTCGACCACGACTACGTACTGGCCAAACGCGTCGAACCGAAAGGACTTTGGAGCGAGTTGTACGCCATTGCCGGCGAGGCCTTCGCGCATCGCCCCTACTTCGACGATTTCGTCACGATCGTTCGCGATACTTGCGCCGCCCAGCTCGAAGGCATCGAGTTGCTGCCCACGGCGCGCTGACCCGGTTCGGAACAGCGCCTCGTGCAAGACGACACGCACCGACACGTGCGCCTCGACACGGACATTCGGCGAAAAGCGCCACAAGCTTGCGCAAGATGCGAAGCGCCTCGATACGCGTGAGTTTTTTTGATTTTCGTCAATGGATGTTCACGCGATCTTCAAAGCGCCCACAAGTGTGCCGTTAATGCAACAAAGCGTTAAAAATAGATTCGGCGCTGGCAAGGAAAGGGGACCGCGTCGGATAATCGTTTCGTGCTAGGAGATAAATCATGGAAGCCAAGCCCACCTACATTCCGACCCCCGACAAAGTGTCCAGCCCGGATCCGGAACCGGTAGGCGTTGAATTTTTGGCGACTGAGTTGCCCGAGCACGTGCGCGCGTTTTTCGACGAGCAACGCAAGTCGTGCGAGCAAAAGTGACGATGGCGGGCCATCGGGCCCGCATCGCACGAGCGTTCGCATGAGCGTTCGCATGCGCCGCGCGGCGCTGCCCGCGCTCGCGCTCTGCCTTGCGCTCTCGTTCGCTGCGCAGAGCGCACGCGCCGACGGCGACGAAACCGCCATGACCAACCTGATCGCGCTCGTCTCGCAGCGCTTGGCGTTGGCCGTCCCGGTCGCCCGGTGGAAGTGGGCCAACCATCGCCCCATCACGGATGCACCGCGCGAAGCGGTGTTGCTGGCCGACGTCGATAAGCGCGCCGAAGCGGCGGGTGTCGAGCCTACGTTCGCGCACGCCTTCTTTCAGGATCAAATCGAAGCGAGCAAGCAGGTGCAGTCCGCGCTGTTCGAGCGCTGGCGCGCGTCGCCGCCGTCCGAGCCGGCGCCCGACCTTGCCACGAGCACGCGCCCGCAACTGGACCGGCTCACGGCAGCGCTCGTTCCGGCGCTTGCCCGCGTGCAACCGTGGCGCGAAGCCGCCGACTGTCCGGCACGGCTCGGGCGCGCAATCAAAAGCTGGAAAATGTTGACGCGCTACGACGCCGTCGATGCCGGCGCGCTCAATACCGCGCTGTCTCACGTCTGCCGGGCCGGCGGCGCGGGCGACGTCGGCTAATTTCGCATTTGTTCGGCTGTCGTTGAGCGCGCTTGCCAGCGCACCGTGGGGCCAGAGCTCAAGCGCTCCCCTAAGCCAAGCCCGCTGCGACAGTTTCGGCCGGCAATACTGCGCTTTCCAACGGCATGACGCGCAACCCTCGGGCGAGATGCGTCTGCAGAATTCGAAACGTTGCGGGTTCGAACACCGGCGCGCGCTCGACGGCGAGCGATCGCGCCGCCTCGAGCCACGGTGCTGCGCCAAGATAGCACCACCGGTCGACGACATGAAATACGCGCGACGCGGCGTCAACCTCCTGCTCCTCAAATACGATCGCCGATTCGAACGGCCAAGGCGCGTCGTTCGGTTCGCCGCGTACGGAACGCGGCTGTCGGTTGTGCGCCGGGCGCAGCGTCCCGACCCACTGTGCCTCGGTCAGCAGCGCACCGATCTCGCCGCCGGTCGCCAGCCATTGCACGCGCCGCACCTGCTCGGCAATCCGCAGTTCGCGCGCCGACCGCCGCTCCCCCGTTAAATGGGCGCGAACGCGCTGTCGCAGGCGCACGCTCCGAGCGACGTAGAGAGGCAAATCCGCCTCGTCGAAGAAGGCATACACCCCATGCCCGGCCGGCGCCGAATCGAGCATGTCTTCGGTGATGTCGCCGGCGATCCGATAGCGCCGTACCGTGCGGTCGATATGCCCGCGCAGCACATCGAGCGGCCACGCCGCATGCAGCCGACGCCAGAATTGCCAGAGCAAATCGGCGTCCGCCAGCGCGCGGTGACGAGCGAGCGGTTCCAGCGCGTGGCGCTCGATCAGCGCATCGAGCCCGTGCCGCTTCTCGTTGGGCCATAAGGCGCGGGACAGTTTGACCGTGCAAAGCACATCCGGATTGAACGCCAACCCCGCACGCTGGAACTCGCCGCGCAGGAAGCCGCGGTCGAAACTGGCGTTATGCGCCACGAATAGACTGCCCTCGAGGCGGTCGAGCAAATCGGCGGCAAGCGAGGCGAACGTCGGCGCGTCGCGCACCATGGCGTCGGTAATGCCGGTCAGCGACTGAATAAATGGGGGAATATGCTGCTGCGGATTGACGAGCGTGCTCCAGCGCGACACGCCGGACGGCCCGATTTGCACGACGCCGATTTCGGTGATTCGGTGCTCCGCGACCGACCCGCCTGTGGTTTCGAGATCGACGAAAGCGATGGGCGTATCGATTGCCGGAACCGGAGGAAGTAAATCTGACATGAATAAGGGCGCTCGGGTGCTTCGTTGCACGAAGTATGCACCACCCGAGCGCCCTTGTAAGGATGCGGGCCGCGCCGGCTTGCGTCATGACGACGACGGCCGGGCACGGCGTACCCCGGACAAACGTATTACAGCGGGCGAATGTTCGCCGCTTGCTTGCCCTTCGGGCCGGTCTTCACATCAAACTGAACGCGTTGATTTTCTTTCAGAGACTTGAAGCCATCAGCTTGAATCTCGGAGAAATGCGCAAACACGTCCTCGTTGCCCTTGTCGGTCGTGATGAAGCCAAAGCCTTTAGCATCGTTGAACCATTTGACGACACCGGTTTCCATAGTACTGATTCCCTCGAAATTTTAATAGACGGGCAGCGCCCTCCGCCTGAAGCCCAGCCTCGGATGAGCAACGCCTCGGTCTCTCTGCCCGTGGGCGCCGCTCACTGGGTGATTCCGGCGCTGCTTTTATAAATGGTCAGTTAAGTGCTCGTCAAGAAATTTTTCATTAAGTGGGGTACCGATGCGTTTCATATGCATCTCGCACGAGAAAATGTCCGAGCTGCCGTCATAATTACCTGCAACGAACAAACAAAAACAAGTAATCAGGAAAAACTTTCACTATTTGCAACAAGATATTTCTACTGTCAGTATTTTTCCGGGGTTGCTGTATAGCCGGGCCGGCCTGATCATCGAGTTAGACGATTTGCAGGAGACCGCCATGCGAGCCATCCCCATCAAGCGCTTCGTCTCTTGGCTCATACGCGTGCCCCATCTCGCGACGGCATCGATTGGTCAGACGAAAAGCGCAACCACGTTACTCGAGGTCGATCCGTTTTGGCACGGCGACCACTGGCAGAACCTCCTGGCTTCGCCCATGGACGCGCGACACTACGTGATGGAAGACTGGGCCCTGCCGCTCGAAAACGACGAGGTGGACGAGCGCGCTTCGGAAGCCAAACGCGGACGCGCCCGGCGCCGCGTCGAGTAAACCGAGAAAACGAAAAAAAACGCGGCTGAAAGGCCGCGTCGACAAAGGTTTGGAGACGTCTTTTCTTGACGAAAAGTCTGCTTGGGCAAGCAGAACCGGCAGTATAGCGAGGCGGGCACAACGTATTAAGTTCGCATTCCGCAATCTTCTCTTTCAAAAACGTCAATAATCATACGTAACACCGACGACCGTATTTAAAGCATAAAGTTTCGCGTGTCGTAAACGCAACGACGCCGGTTTTCCTTTATGCTTCGGACCCCCTATCAAGTCGAAACAAATGCTTACGTATCAATGACTTACGTAAGATGCACGGCCATTTCCGATCGATCAATACTTTATTGCCGTTTTCGAAAGGCACGCCGGAGCGAAGGGCTCCTTACACTCGACCCAGTTCGGAGAAACGGACCTGTTGCATCGATTTTCCGCATGTCATGCCGAAGCGGGCGTGCAGATGTTCCGCTTCGGTCGATGCCTCTCGCGACAGCCCAAGGACATTCCTGATTCTGGAGAGAAAGATGAAAAAGACGCTTTTAGTCGGCGCCCTGACCGGTGCATTCGCGACGATGGCGCACGCGCAGAGCAGCGTGACGCTGTACGGCCTCATCGACGCCGGCATCACCTATACGAACAATCAAGGCGGCCATAGCGCCTGGCAGCAAACGACAGGATCGGTCAACGGTAGCCGCTGGGGCTTGCGCGGCAGCGAGGACCTGGGCGGCGGCCTGAAAGCCATCTTCACGTTGGAAAACGGCTTCGGCATCAACAACGGCACGCTCAAGCAGAACGGCCGCGAATTCGGCCGGCAAGCCTGGGTTGGCCTGAAAAGCGACCAATTCGGCACGGTCACGCTCGGCCGCCAGTACGACGACGTCGTCCAGTACCTCGGGCCGCTGGCGCTCACGGGTACGCAGTACGGCGGTACGTATTTCGCCCACCCGTTTGACAACGATAACCTCGACAACTCGTTCCGCGTCAACAATTCGGTCCATTTCCAAAGCGCGGACTACGGCGGCTTCAAGCTCGGCGCCATGTACGGCTTCTCGAACACGGCCGGCCAGTTCTCGAACAACCGCGCTTACAGCGTCGGCGCTTCGTACACATGGAGCGGGCTGAACGTTGCGGCCGCCTATATGCAGTTGAACAACGACATCAACAATCTGGCGCAAACCGCGGCATCGCCCGGAGCCGTCGCGGGCGACGCCGCGTTCGTCGCGAGTCGCCAGCGCACTTGGGGCGGCGGCCTGAACTATACGTTCGGCCCGGCCACGGCCGGCTTCGTCTTCACCCAGACGCGTCTGGACAACGCCCTCGGCGTGAACGCGGCCAACGCCGGCACGGCTTCGACGCTGGCCCTGCCCGGTGGCGGCGCCCGCTTTAACAACTATGAACTGAACGCCCGCTACGCGCTGACCCCGGCCGTGAGCCTGGCCGGCGCCTACACGTACACCGACAGCACGATCGGCGGCGTGCATCCGAAGTGGAATCAGTTCAACTTGCAAGCCGACTACGCGCTTTCCAAGCGGACCGACGTCTATCTCGTCGGCGAATTCCAGCACGTCGTGAACAAGGGCACGGGTATCGGCGCCGTCATCAACGGCTTGAACATGTCGTCGACCGACAAGCAAGTCGCCGTGACAGCCGGCCTGCGTCATCGCTTCTAAGCATTCGCGTCCCGGCGTGTCGCCACGCCGGTCCACGACAAAGCGCCGCGCTATTGCGGCGCTTTTTTCTTGGCGTCGACGCCCGCGGGATGTACCGCCTCAGCCTGATCCGTCCTAGCCGGCCGGCGGATACCGGACATCGAGCACGTCGATCTGCTCGGGCCCGGCAGGCGTGTGCAGCGTGACGGCGTCGCCGATGCGCGCCTTCAAGAGCGCCCGGGCGACCGGAGAAATCCAGCTTACGTGACCGCGATCGAGATCCACCTCGTCGACCCCCACGATCGTGACCGTGCGCACGTCGCCGTCCTGCCCCGCGTAATCGACCGTTGCGCCGAAAAACACTTGGTCGATGTTCTCTTGCTTGCTGGCGTCGACAACTTCCGCCAGATCGAGGCGTTTGGTCAAAAATCGAATACGCCGATCGATCTCGCGCAGGCGGCGCTTGCCGTAGATGTAATCGCCGTTCTCCGAACGATCCCCGTTCGAAGCGGCCCATGAGACGAGTTTGACGACTTCCGGCCGCTCTTCGTCGATGAGATGAAGCAATTCGTCGCGCAAACGCTTGTGGCCGGCGGGCGTCATGTAGTTCTTGGCGCCGGCGGGCACCTCCGGCTGGCCGATGTCGAGATCGTCGTCGTCGCCGTCGCTCGACTCTTTCACAAATGCCTTGTTCATGGTGCGGATCACTACGTGAGTCAATCTTCAAGCGTACACGATCGGACGCGCGGGAAGAAACATCGAAGAAACCGCCCACGATGTCTTCCCTTTTCCCAGAAGTTTGCTATAATTTCGCTTCTGCGTGCGGCTGTAGCTCAGTTGGATAGAGTACTTGGCTACGAACCAAGGGGTCGTGGGTTCGAATCCTGCCAGCCGCGCCACCTATGAAGGGCCTTCCATTCGGAAGGCCCTTTGTTTTTGCGGCCTCCCTTTGCGATGTC
>NZ_JBQCHR010000191.1:0-24024 GCF_051954495.1 Trinickia sp. | reverse complement strand
GGCGGGGCCGCCCGGACTATCGCCGACTGCCAAGGCGGCATGCGCGCTGAGCAGCCCGCACGACGCCAGCACGCCCATGAGGGCTCGCTTGATTGTTTTCATAGCTTCCTTACCCAAAATTTCCATTCAAACCCTCGCCCCCGCTTGACGTTCGGCCGATTCGACTCAACCGCACCGCGCCAGCGCCGCCCGCAGCTCGTTCGCGAACGGCGCGCGCCGGTAATGCGCGAGATGCACGCCGACCACGACCGTTTGCCCGCGCGATACGACCTTGACCGGATCGCGCGGCGACGCCCCGTGCTCGATCCGCACCCAGCGCGGATTGAATTCGAACTGCGTCACCCGCTGCGCGCTCACTTGTTCGATCACGAGCCGGTTCGGGTAGAGCCGGATGCGCTCGTAATCGACCGCATGACGCGCGTAAATCACAAACGCAACGCCGACCACCAGCAACTCGATACCGGTGAACGGTAAGACCGGCCACGCGCCGCGCACGAGAAGCGAGGCGGCGATGACCGTCGAAAACAAGGCCAAAGACGCATAGAACAAAACAAACTGCCGCGGCGAAACCGAGCAATTGCGTTTCATCAGCCAATCTCGAACGACCGGCTCCGCTTCCGTTCGCAGGGTTGTCGCTGCCACCGCCGCCTCCCGCGCATGCCGTCAACACACCGCGCTTTTTGGGGCCCGTCGCCCCGTGGTGTGGGGACCCCCGGGCGACAAACTGACGCATTATAGGCGCGTTCAATGGCATCCACAAGCAAACGGCTATCGGCCGAAAAGCCAGGCGCGACAAGCCTTTGCGCGCTTTTACCCGCGCTTTCGCGCGTCGTCTCGCTTACTGATTTCGACCATAACGGATGGGGACTTTACCTTCCGCGACAAAGCGTCGCAGGGCGAATTTTTTCGGTGCGACGCTTCGACGCGCATCGTCCTAGCTCGGACGCCGACGGCCGATGTCCTCCACCCGCACGATGGCGTGACCGTCGGCCGTCGTGCGCGGCACCGCTTTCCAGGCGTGTCCGTAGATCACCTCGAAGGTGAGCGCAATCGCGCCATCCGCTTGTCGCCGCGCCTGCAGCGCCTCGCACAGCGCCGCATGCAAGCGCCGCGCACGCCGCGTACCCAAGGCGTCGCTCGCGCCGTCGAGCCGATGCGGGTACGCGCCCCAGCGGCGCACATCGGCGAGCAGCGATTGGGGCGACCGGTAGGTGATCGTCAGCGTTTCCTGGTCCATCACGGGGATCTCGAACCCGCTTTCGACGAGCATATCGCCCAGATCGTGCATGTCGACGAAGTCGATCACATGCGCGGTGGCGCTCGCTCCGTGCGCCGCTTCCACCTCGGCGTAAGCGCCGCGCAGTTCGCGCAAGGTGTCGGGCCCGAGCGTGCTGAACATCAGCAGGCCATTGGGCTTCAGTACGCGCTGCCATTCGGGCAAGACGCGATCAGGCTGGGAATGCCAGTGCAGCGCCAAGTTCGACCAGATGAAATCGAACGCGCCGTCGGCGAAAGGCAGCGCCGCGAAATCGGCTTGCGCCAAACGCGGCCCGCGCACGCCCAGCGAGCGCTGCAGCGCGGCCGGCAGCAGACGGCGCCAGCCCGGATCGCTCACGGCTCGAGGCTGCGCGCGCAGCAACATCGCATGTGACAGATCGACGCCAACGAGCGGCGTTTCGGGAAAGCGCTCGCGCAGCAAGGGGAGATCGTCGCCCAGGCCGCAGCCGGCATCGAGCACGCTCGACGGGCTTGCTTTGATATAGTCGAGCCGCTCGCGCATCCGCTGCGAAATCTCGCGCGGCAGAAACGCCACTTCGCCGAACTGCGCCGCACGGCGATCGAAAATGCGCCGCACAAGTCGGGAATCGTAGGCCGGACGGCCGGACTTTGCGGAAGTAGGAGACATGGCGGTCGAACGAGCGAGGAGCCCGAAGTATACTCGCTCGCCTCGATCCGTCCAGCGAGGAAGGCACACATGGCGCATGCACCGAGCCCACCGGCAAGCCCGATTCCCGTCGGCCCTATGCGGGCTCATGGCCGCCTGCTTCGCGCTTGCGGGCGGCTGAAGCCGCTCGCGCGGCGCCTGGCCGGCGCGGCGCTGCCGCGCAACTGTCTGCTTTGCGGTCTATCTTGCGGCGAATTGCCGCAAGGCCCAATCTGCCGGAACTGCGATGCCGCCTATTGGAACGAGCCCCGGCTGCGATGCCAGGTCTGCGCCCTGCCGCTGCCTGGACCGCGCGTTCGGCGCGCCGGCTCGGACCGATATCGTTGCGCCGCATGCACGCGTACGCCGCCGCCGTTCGATGCGACGCTCGCCTTGGCCGATTACCGGCCACCGCTCGAGCGGCTGGCGTTGGGACTGAAGTTTCACTCGCGGCTAGCCGTGGCCCGCGAGTTCGGCAAGCGGCTTGCGCGCCTGGCCGAAGATCATGAATGCAGTGCGCGGCCGCCGGATATCGTCGCGCCGATGCCGCTCGCGCACGCGCGGCTCGTTGCGCGCGGGTTCAACCAGGCCTGGGAGATCGCTCGTCCGCTCGCCCGGGCCCTCGGCGTAGCAGCCGAACCGACGTTGCTGCGGCGCGTCGTCGATACCGCGCAGCAGTCGCGGCTCGACCGAGACGCGCGCCGGCACAACGTGGCCACGGCGTTTCGCGTCACGCGGCGCGTGCGCGGCTTGCACATCGGCCTCGTCGACGACGTCATGACGTCGGGCGCGACGCTCGAGGCCGCCGCGCGCACCTTGAAGGCGGCGGGCGCTCGACGCGTGACGAACTTCGTCGCGCTGCGCACGCCGCAAGACTGATCCCGTTTCTCTTAGTCGTATAGCCATCATGTTCAACGTCGTTCTCGTCGAACCCGAAATTCCGCCGAACACCGGCAACGTCATTCGTCTGTGCGCCAACACGGGGGCTCGACTGCACCTCGTCGAGCCGCTCGGCTTTCCGCTCGACGACACGAAAATGCGTCGCGCCGGCCTGGACTATCACGAGTACGCGCAGATGCGCGTGCATAAGGACTGGGATTCCCTCATCGCCGGCGAGGCCCCCGACCCTGCCCGCATGTTCGCCTTTACGACACGGGGGTCAGGGCGCTTTCACGATCTGCGTTTTTCGCCGGACGATTGGTTCGTGTTCGGCGCCGAAACGCGCGGGCTGCCGGCCTCGTTGCTGGAGCGCTTTCCGAACGAGCAGCGCGTACGGTTGCCGATGCGGCCCGGCAACCGCAGCATGAACCTCTCGAATACAGTCGCCGTGGTCGTATTCGAGGCGTGGCGTCAGGCCGGCTTCGAAGGCGGCGCCTGAGCTCGGGTGAACTCGGCGTCGTATAGGCGCAGCATGGCCTCGCCGGAGCAGGCGAAGACGATCCGGGTGAAATTCGGGGAAGAGACGGTGCGGCGATGACGGTCCTAACCGCGACGCGCGCGAAAGCGTTCGCGCGTCGCCATTCAACTCGCCGAGGGCTTCGCGCCCGGCGATTCGGCGCGTGCGTCGCGGCGCAGCAGCGCATCGACGGCGTCGCGGGGCGCCACGCCCTCGAACAGCACCGCGCACACCGCTTGCGTGATCGGCACATCGACACCGTGTGCCCGCGCGATCGCCAGCACGGCCTTCGCGCAGCGCACGCCCTCGGCAACGTGGCCAAGCCCGCCGAGAATATCGTCGAGCGTACGACCCTGCGCCAACTGCAAGCCCACCGTGCGATTGCGAGACAGATCGCCGGTGGCCGTGAGGATCAGATCGCCGAGGCCCGTCAAGCCCGTGAACGTTTCGGCGCGGCCGCCAAGCGCCGCGCCCAGGCGCGACATTTCGGCCAGCCCGCGCGTGATCAGGGCCGCGCGCGCGTTCATCCCGAGCGCGAGCCCGTCGGCGATGCCCGTCGCGATCGCCAGCACGTTCTTGACCGCGCCGCCCACTTCCACGCCGATGACATCGTCGCCCGTATAGATGCGCATCGCCCCGTGATGAAACGCCGACAGCGTCCGCTCGCGGCAAGCAGCCGACGCGCTGGCGACCGTCAATGCGACCGGCAAGCCCTGTGCGACCTCTCGGGCGAAGCTCGGCCCGGAAAGAACACCGTTGCTCGCATGTCCGGCGAGTTCGGTCGCGACGACCTGATGCGGCAACAACTGCGAATCGGCCTCGAACCCCTTGCACACCCAGACGAAGTGCGCGGGCACGCACCGCGCCTCATCTCGCATGGCGCGGCACAGCGCCCGCAATCCGGCCACCGGCGTCGCCACCACGACGAGCGCCGCGTCGTCGGCCGCATGCGCAAGCGCAGCCGCCAAATTCGCTTCATAACGCAGCGCGCCCGGCAAAGCGACGCCGCCGAGGTAATGCGTATTCTCGCGCTTGGCCGCAAGCTCGGCGACGAGCGCCGCATCGCGCGCCCAGAGCACCGTGTCGTGCTTGGGGGCGAGATGCGCCGCGAGCGCGGTGCCCCACGCCCCGGCCCCGAGTACGGCAACCTTCATGAACGGCCCCGCTCTCGTGCGCTCAATGCTGCGTGGCGCCCGCTGCCGCGCCGCCTTCCTGCTGGGCGCTCATTTGCGCCAGACGCTGCTCGTAGAGCGCTTGGAAGTTGATTTCCGCCAAATGGATCGGCGGGAAGCCGGCGCGCGTAATCGCATCGGCGATGTTCGAACGCAGGTACGGGAAGATGATGGTTGGGCAAGCGATGCCGACGAGCGGATCGATCTGCTCGTCGGGAATGTTGCGGATATCGAAGATGCCGGCCTGCTTGGCTTCGATGAGGAACGCCACCTTGTCGTTCACCTTGGCCGTCACCGTGCCCGTCACGATGATTTCGAAGATGCTTTCGGCCAGACGCTCGGCCTTGACGTCGACTTCGACTTCGACCGACGGCATATCCTGCTCGAGGAAGATGGCGGGCGAATTGGGCTGCTCGAGCGACAAATCCTTCAGATAGACGCGCTGAATGTTGAAGAACGGCTGATTGTTCTGGTCCGACATGGTGACTCCGTGGATGAATGGCGCCGCGGCCGTTGGCTAACGGCCGCCTGCGTGCGGGTGGCGCCGAGCCGAAACTCGGGCGCATAGCCTTGAAAGCGTTGCGGTGAACGGGGCCGCGACGCTCGCGCGGCCGGCCTCGTCCTGCCTGTTACTGCGCCTGGCCGAGCAGCGGCAGCAAGCCGCCGGCGCGGTCGAGCGCGGACAGATCGTCGTATCCGCCGACGTGCGTATCGCCGATGAACACCTGCGGCACCGTGCGGCGCCCGGTGCGCGTCATCATTTCCTCGCGACGGGCCGGGTCCTTGTCGATCAGGACTTTTTCGATATGCTGAACGCCGCGCGACTTCAACAGACGTTCGGCCATCTGGCAATACGGACACACCTGCGTGCTGTACATGACGACGGAATTCACTCTCGCACTCCTTACTTGACGACCGGCATGCCGGCTTGCTGCCAGGCGTTCAACCCGCCTTGCAGCACGTGGACCTCGGTATAGCCCGCCGCCTGAACGATGTGCGACGCCTTGTTCGACTGCTGCCCCGTCTGACAGACGAGCAATACCGGCGTAGCCTTATTCTTCGCGATTTGGCCGATTTTTGCTTGAAGCTCGTCGAGCGCGACGTGCCGGGCCGCCGGCAAGTGGCCGGCCGTGTAGTCGGCCGCCGTGCGCAGATCGACGACGATCGCGTTGCGGCGGTTGATGAGCTGCGTCGCCTCGGCGGTGGACAGGCCGCCGCGGCCGCGCCCGGCGATGACCGGCCAGAGCAGCAGCGCGCCCGAGATCACGAAGGCCGCGAGCAGCACGAGGTTGGTGTAATCGGTGAAAAACGTCACGGGTATCCGCCAAAAGTGAATAAAAACAAACGGGCAATCCGGCCATTATAAAATAACCGTTTGACGCGATGGCGCTCGTCCGTTCGGCCAGCGCCTTCGCTGCCAAGCGCTTCCTCACTACCGACCGAAATCATGCACAAGCTCGTTCTCATCCGCCACGGCGAATCGACGTGGAACAAGGAAAACCGTTTCACCGGCTGGGTCGACGTCGACCTCACCGAGCAAGGCAATCGCGAAGCCGCTCAAGCGGGCCTTCTGCTCAAGGAAGCCGGCTACACGTTCGACATCGCCTACACGTCGGTCCTCAAACGCGCGATCCGCACGCTCTGGCACGTGCAGGACCAGATGGATCTGATGTATATCCCCGTCGTCCACTCCTGGCGCCTGAACGAGCGTCACTACGGCGCGCTCGCCGGGCTGAACAAGGCCGAAACGGCGGCCAAATACGGCGACGAACAAGTGCTGGTCTGGCGCCGCAGCTACGATACGCCGCCGCCCGCGCTCGAGCCGACCGATTTGCGCGCGTCCTACGACGATCCGCGCTACGCCAAGGTGCCGCGCGCCGAACTGCCGCTCACCGAGTGCCTGAAGGACACGGTCGCGCGCGTGCTGCCGGTCTGGAACGAATCGATCGCCCCGGCGCTCAAGGGCGGGAAAAAGGTGCTCATCGCCGCGCACGGCAATTCGCTGCGCGCGCTGATCAAGTATCTGGACGGCATTTCCGACAGCGACATCGTCGGCTTGAACATTCCGAACGGCGTACCGCTCGTCTACGAACTCGACGAAAACTTGAAGCCGATCCGCCACTACTACTTGGGCGACCAAGCGGCGATCGCCGCGGCGCAGGCCGCCGTGGCCAAGCAAGGCAAGGCCGGCTGACGCGCCGTCCGAACTCGAGCGGACAGGCGCTTTGGCCGCGCCCGTCCGCTGCTGAACCGAACCGATCGCCCCGGCGCCGGTCCAATTTCCGGCCGCGTCGATCGCGCTCGCCGCCCGCTACCCGGTCGAGCAGTTATACTTGACCGTCCTTCGCCCTCGGCGCTCACACCCCGTTTCCCGACCGCACCAGACTCTATGCGCACGAAACTCAAGAACATCGGCTTGATCGCCGCTGGCCTCGCCACCGGCGTTTTTGCGACGCTGCAATTCTCCGCCGCCGCGCAACAGCAAGCCACGGCGCCGTTGCCGCTCGATCAGTTGCGTCTCTTCGCCGAGGTGTTCGGGCAGATCAAGCACGACTACGTCGTGCCGGTCGACGACAAGAAGCTGCTGACCGAGGCGATCAAGGGCATGGTTTCGAGCCTCGATCCGCACTCGTCCTATCTCGACAAGACCGATTACCAAGAGCTGCAAGAGCAGACGAAGGGCCGGTTCGCGGGGCTCGGGATCGAGATCTCGCAGGAAGACGGCCTCATCAAGGTCATTTCGCCGATCGAAGACACGCCCGCGTTCCATGCCGGAATCCGTCCGGGCGATCTCATCACGCGCATCAACGACAAGCCCGTGCGCGGCATGACGCTCGACGCCGCCGTCAAGCAGATGCGCGGCGAACCGGGCACGAAGGTCACGCTCACGATCTTCCGCAAGAGCGACGACCGCACGTTCCCCGTCACGGTCACGCGCGCGATCATCCGCGTGCAAAGCGTCAAGACGAAGGTGCTGGCCCCCGGCTATGCTTACGTGCGCATTACGAGCTTCCAAGAGCGCACCGTGCCCGATCTCGCGGCCAAGCTCGGCGACATCGCGCGCGAGCAGCCGAATCTGAAGGGCCTCGTGGTCGATCTGCGCAACAACGGCGGCGGCCTGCTGCAGAGCGCCGTCGGCGTGGCCGGCGCGTTCTTGCCGCCCGATTCGGTCGTCGTCTCCACGAACGGCCAGATCGCCGATTCGAAGCAGATCTACCGCGACACGTACGATAACTATCGCTTGCCGTCGTTCGACTCCGATCCGCTGAAGAACCTGCCGGCCGTCTATAAGACCGTGCCGATGATTGTGCTGACGAACGCCTATTCGGCGTCGGCTTCCGAAATCGTCGCGGGCGCCCTGCAGGATCAACATCGCGCGTTGATCATGGGCAAGACGACGTTCGGCAAGGGCTCCGTGCAAACCGTGCGTCCGCTGACGTCGGACACGGCGCTGCGTCTGACGACGGCTTACTACTACACGCCGAGCGGCCGTTCGATCCAGAACAAGGGGATTCGCCCCGACGTCCCGGTCGACCAATACGCCGAAGGCGATCCGGACGACGCGCTCGTCACGCGCGAGGTCGACTACTCGAATCACCTCGCCAACACGCAAGATCCGAACGAGAAGAAGGAGCAAGAGCAGCGCGAGAAGGATCGTCTGCAGCAGCTTCAGCAGCTCGAAGAGCAAAACGACAAGAAGACGCCCGAGCAGCGCGCGAAGGATCGCGATCGCAAGCCGGTCGAATTCGGCTCGGCCGACGATTTCATGCTCCAGCAAGCCTTGAACAAGCTCGAAGGCAAGCAGGTGCAGCTGTCGAAGTCGATCACCGAGCGCAAGCTCGCCGAGAACAAGCCGCCGCGTTCGGCCTCGGCGCCTGTCGCCGTCAAGCCGGCGTCGCCGGCCCAGGCCGCTTCCGCGCCGAGCAAGTAACCCCGCCGCACCCGGCCAGCCTTCGCTCCTTTCCTGCCCCCGCGCCGCTGTCCGCGCGAATGGGGCATCGGGGCGAAGGCGCCGCCTCTCGGCGCCCACGCACGCGTTCTTTCCCCTGCGCGCCGCCATGAACGACGATCAGCTTCTCCGCTACTCCCGCCATATCCTCGTCGACGAGATCGGCATCGAAGCGCAGCAACGCTTTCTCGATGCGCATGCGATCGTCGTCGGCGCGGGCGGCCTCGGCTCGCCGGCCGCCATGTATCTCGCCGCGGCGGGCGTCGGTACGTTGACGCTCGTCGATGGCGATTCGGTCGACCTCACCAACCTTCAGCGACAGATTCTGCACGTCACGGCGTCGGTGGGACGCAAGAAAGTCGAATCGGGCCGCGAGGCCATCGAACGGCTGAACCCGGAGGTACGCGTGCGTACCGTCGATGAGCGCGTCGACGATGCCTGGCTCGACGCGCACGTCCCCACCGCCACCGTCGTGCTCGATTGCACCGACAACTTTGCGACGCGCCATGCGATCAACCGCGCATGCGTTGCGCACGGGATACCGCTGGTATCGGGCGCGGCGTTGCGTTTCGACGGACAGATCAGCACGTTCGACTTCCGCGACGAGGCATCGCCCTGCTACGCGTGCGTCTTTCCCGAGGATCAGCCGTTCGAAGAAGTGGCTTGCTCGACGATGGGTGTCTTCGCGCCGACCGTCGGCATCATCGGCGCGATGCAGGCGGCCGAGGCGCTGCGCGTGATCGGCGGCATGGGCCAGACCCTCACGGGCCGGCTCATGATGCTCGATTCGCTGCGGATGGAATGGACGACGATGAAAATCGCGCGTCAGCGCGACTGTCCCGTTTGCGCGGACCGCGGCTCAAGCCTGAGCCAGACACCTTAGCGCGGCTTGCACTTCCTCCGGCTCGAATGCGGCCAGCACGTCGGCGGCGGGTTTCTCCAACGCCGATAGATTGGCGCGCAGGATCTCCTGCTTCACGAGCAGCAGCTGGCTCGGGTGCATCGAGAATTCGGTGAGCCCCATGCCCAGCAGAAGACGCGTGAGTTGGGGATCGCCGGCCATCTCTCCGCACACCGATACCGGCACGCCGGCACGCTTGGCTTCCCGCAGCGTGAAAGCGATCAAATGAAGCACGGCCGGATGCAGCGGATCGTACAGATGCGCGACGGCGTTATCCGCGCGATCGATCGCCAGCGTGTATTGAATCAGATCGTTCGTTCCGATCGACAGAAAATCGACGCGCTTCAAGAACAGCGGCAACGCGATCGCGGCAGCGGGAATCTCGATCATCGCGCCAATGCGCACGCCCGGATCGTACGGCATGCCGGCGTCGTCGAGCTGGCGTTTCGCCTCACGGATGAGATCGAGCGTTTGATCGATTTCCTGAGCGTGGGCCAGCATCGGCACGAGGATTTTCACCTGGCCGTACGCCGAGGCGCGCAAGATCGCACGCAGCTGCGTCAGGAACATCTGCGGCTCGGACAAGCTCCAGCGAATCGCGCGCAGGCCGAGCGCCGGGTTCGGCGCACTCTCGTAGCCGTCGACGCCGATCGCGTCGAGCGGCTTGTCGGCGCCGACGTCGATCGTGCGGATAGTCACCGGCAAGCCGCCCATCAGTTCGACGGCCCGCTTGTAGGCTTCGAATTGCTCCTCTTCCTCCGGCAGCCGATCCTTGTGATTCATGAAAAGGAACTCGGTGCGGAATAGGCCCACGCCGACCGCCCCGGCCTCGACGGCCGAGCGTGAGTCCTCGGGCAGCTCGATGTTCGCCAGGAGGGAAATCTTCGTGCCGCACAGCGTCTGCGTCGGCGAGAACTTGAGCCGCTGCAGTTTCTTTTGTTCGAGCAGCTTTTCGCTTTGCCGATACGAATACTCCTCGAGCACGATCGGCGCGGGATCGACGATGACGATGCCGTGATCGCCGTCGACGATGATCAAGTCGTCCTGGCGGATCAGCGCGCTCGCGTGCTGCACGCCCACGGCAGCAGGAATGCCGAGGCTGCGCGCGACGATTGCCGTGTGCGATGTGCGGCCGCCCAAATCGGTCACGAAGCCTTGGAACGTTTGCGTCTTGAACTGCAGCATGTCGGCCGGCGAGATGTCGTGCGCGACGACGATCATGTCGTCGCCCGCGTGCGCGTTCGCGCCGTCGACGAGCGCGGCCGCCGACGGGGCGCCGGCGAGCGCCTTCAAAATGCGCTCGACCACTTGCTGCACGTCGGCCTTGCGCTCGCGCAAGTACTCGTCCTCGATGTCGTCGAAGTGGCGCGAAAGCCGTTCGAGCTGCTCGGTCAGCGCCCACTCGACGTTGTAGCGCCGCGTGCGAATGAGGTCCATCGTCTCTTGGACGAGCATCGCGTCGTTCAGGATCATCGTGTGGACGTTGATGAACGCCCCCACTTCGCTCGGCGCGTCCGCCGAAAGATCCTCGCTCAAGCGGTCGAGCTCGCTCTGCACGGCCTTCAAGGCGGCGCGCAAGCGCTCGACCTCGCCTTCGATCTGCGGCGGTTCGACGAGATAGTGATCGACGTCCAGCGCTGCAGGCGCGATGAGATAAGCGCGCCCGATCGCGATGCCGCGTGACACCGGAATTCCATGCAGCGAGAACGACACGCCTACCTCCTAGAATTGTGTGATGCCGAAAAGAACCGCTGCAAATGAGTGCTATGACCCTAACGCGAGATTATAGATTCCAGAGGTGACCCCTGACTGCGTGCGGTGCAGCATGGCCGAGGGCGAACAAGGCGGCGAATGCACATGCACGCGCCCCGGAACACCGCGTGCGGCCCATCGCCGCGAAATGAAAACGCCGCGGCAAGCCGCGGCGCGTTCCTCACTTGGGGCGACGCGTCGTGGCGGACGCGAGCCTAACTCGAGCACTCATTGTCCTTCGCCAAATTTGTCGGCGATGAGTTTGAGCAACGCATCCATCGCGTCCTGCTCGTCGGGGCCTTCCGTCTCGATCGTCACCGTGCTGCCGATGCCGGCCGCCAACATCATCACCCCCATGATGCTCTTGGCGTTGATTCTGCGCCCGTTGCGCGTCATCCAGATCTCCGCTTGGTAATTGCCGGCAAGCTGAGTGAGCTTGGCCGACGCACGTGCATGCAAACCCAATTTATTGACGATCGTCGTATCTTTCTGAAGCATGTGTGCTCGTCCTGAAAAGCGAAGAGAGGAGATTCGGTATCAGTGCTCGGCGCCGGACGCACTGGGCGGTTGCCCCCCGGTTTCGCCCGTGCTCGCCCCGGGGCACGATGCAATGACCGGTACGCCGGGCGCGGTGCACTCGGCGTCGCCCTGCGCCTTGCCGTCCTGGCCCGGAGCGACGAGCGGCCCAATCGCATGGATGCCCTTGCCCGCGCCCGCGAGCGCCTTTTCGACGAGCGTATCGAGCTCGCAGGCCCGGTAGCAGACGCCGCGCACGAGCATCGGCAAATTGACCCCGGCGAGCACCCGCACGCCGGGCGTCGTCGCAAGGCGGCTCGCGATATTGGCGGGCGTCGCGCCGAACATGTCGGTCAGCACGAGGGTGCCGTTGTCCTCCCGCAAGCGCTCGATCTCGCTATGCGCCAACGCGACCACCTGCACAGGATCGCTGTCGGGCAGCACGTCGATCGCGCCGATGCGGGCGGGCAACCCGCCGTAGATATGCGCGACGCATTCTTTCAACGCCGAAGCGAGCGGCGCGTGCGCGATGATCAATATGCCTGCCATGTCAGTCTTGCAACGAAAAGCGCCGCATAGGGCCGGATCCGAACGGCCGCGCTTGCCGGGTGCGAGCACGCCGCGGCGCGCGAGCGCCAGCCGCGGCATGGCTGCCGCGCCTTTCGCGCTCCTTTCGCACCGCTTGCGAGCGAACCGTCTCAGGAAACGTTCATTGTAGCAGGCCCGTTTTCCGTCGAATGGAGAGCTCGCCCGGGGCGGGTCTGGATCAGGCCACCGCCCGTTCGAGCGCGTCGACGAACATCGCTGCGACGTCGAAGCCCGTTTGATCCATGATTTCGCGAAAGCAAGTTGGACTCGTCACGTTCACTTCGGTCAACCAATCGCCGATCACGTCGAGCCCGACGAGCAGCAGGCCCCGGGCGCCCAGCACGGGGGCGAGGGTATCGGCGATCTCGCGATCGCGCGCGCTGAGCGGCTTGGCGACGCCGAGCCCGCCCGCCGCGAGGTTGCCGCGCACTTCCCCGCCCTGCGGGATGCGTGCGAGCGAAAACGGCACGCTCTGCCCGCCGATCAGCAAGATGCGCTTATCGCCCTCGGAGATTTCGGGGATGAACTTCTGCGCCATCACCGAGCGCACGCCGTCATGGCTGAGCATTTCGATGATCGAACCCAGGTTCATGCCCTCGCGCGTGACGCGGAACACGCCCATGCCGCCCATGCCGTCGAGCGGCTTCAGAATGATGTCGCCATGCTCCGCGTGAAACGCGCGCAGCCGTGCCGCGTCGCGCGTCACGAGCGTGGGCGAGACGAATTGCGGGAATTCGCCGATCGCCAGTTTTTCCGAGTGATCGCGAATCGTCTGCGGTTTGTTGAACACGCGCGCGCCCTCGCGCTCCGCCAGTTCGAGCAGCCAGGTGGACGTGACGTATTCCATGTCGAACGGCGGGTCCTTGCGCATCAGAATCGCGCCGAACGACGTCAGCTTGCGATGCTCGTGCGGGCCGTTTTCGTGCCACGGGTGGCGGTGCAGGTCGGCCGTGTCGCCCACGATGTCGACACGGCGCACCGTCGCTTCCACGTGGGCCGAGGTCCAGGCCAGATGCTTCGGCTCGCACGCGTAGACGACGTGGCCTCGGCGCGCGGCCTCGGCCATCATCGCGTAGGTCGAGTCCTTGTAGATCTTGAAGTGCGCGAGCGGATCGGCGATGAAAAGAATGTCCATGAAACCCCTGCCCGAATACGGGCTCCCCATTCGTTGAAATGTCGACGTCGACCGCGCGGGCCGAGGCCATCAGACCTGGATTGCTTCCGGGTCCGTCTTCTCGAGTTCGACCGACGCGGCGAGCAGCGCGAGCCGCGCCACCACGCCGTACATGTAGAACCGGTTGGGAGGCGCCGCACCGGGCTTGGCGTGCGCATCGGGCAACGCCGTGTGCTCGAACCCGAGCGGCACGAAATGCATGCCGGGCGCGTTCAGATTCTGATCGCGCTCGCGGCTGCCGTGCACGCGGTAGAAGCCGCCCACGACATAACGGTCGATCATGTACACGACGGGTTCCGCCACCTCCTCGCCGATACGCTCGAACGTATAGACGCCCTCCTGCACGATGACGTCGTGCACCTGCAGCCCGTCCTTGGTGGCCGACATGCGCGAGCGCTCGCCCTTCGTGAGGTTGGCCACCTCCGATGCATCGTGCACGGTCATCACGCCGCGCCCGTCGGTGCCGGCATCGGACTTGATGACGACATACGGCTTTTCGGTGATCCCGTACTCGCGGTACTTGCGCGCGATCTTCTTGATGACTGCGTCGATCGAGTCGGCCAACGCCTCTTCGCCCGTGCGCGCTTCGAAGTCGACGCCCTCGACGTGGGCGAAGTACGGATTGACCATCCACGGATCGATCTCGACGAGCTTGGCGAATTTCTTCGCGACGTCGTCGTAGCACGAGAAGTGCGTCGACTTGCGGCGTACAGCCCAGCCCGCATGCAGCGGCGGCAGCAAGTACTGCTCGTGCAGGTTTTCCAGCACGGGCGGCAGTCCCGCCGACAGATCGTTGTTCAGCAGAATCGAGCAGGGATCGAAATTCTTCAGGCCGAGCCGGCGCTGCGTGCGCTCGAGCGGCTCGAGGACGATTTTTTGCCCGTCCGCCAAGGGGATGGTCACCGGGCCGACGATGTTCTCGTCGAGCGTGCCGAACCGGACGTTCAATCCCGCCTGCCGCATGATCATGGCCAGGCGCGCGACGTTTTCGAGGTAAAACGCGTTGCGCGTGTGCCGCTCCGGAATCACGAGCAGGTTCTTCGCGTCGGGGCAGATCTTTTCGATCGCGGCCATCGCGGCTTGCACGGCGAGGGGCAGCACCTCGTTCGGCAAATTGTTGAAGCCGCCCGGAAAGAGATTCGTGTCGACCGGGGCGAGCTTGAAACCGGCGTTGCGCAGATCGACCGAACAATAGAACGGGGGCGTGTGCTCCTGCCATTCGAGCCGGAACCACCGCTCGATCGCCGGCGTGGCGTCGAGGATTCTCCGCTCGAGATCGAGCAGAGGACCATTTAACGCCGTAACTAGGTGCGGAACCATTGATAACTCGATGAACAGGGGAGAAAAAGATTGTAGAGCAATTGCCCTGCCGATTTGGGGGTGGTCCGGCCGAACGCAAGGGCATTCGGGCAGGGCGGTTTCTATTGACCCGATAGCGGATATGGTCGTTCTAGCACGGGAGTGCCGGGCGCACCAATAAAAAAGCCCGCCGAAAGGCGGGCAAAAGTCGCTGCGCTTAGATTCGATACGGATGAGGCGCCGCTCGCGCGCGCCGGCGGGTAAGCCCGCCGGGCACGTCGGCGGCCCGTCTCGATTATTCGACGTGCTCGCCGTGCAGCACCACGTCGAGACCTTCGCGCTCTTCTTCCTCGGCCACGCGCAGGCCGATCACGAGATCGATGACTTTGAGCAGGACGTAGCTCAGTACGCCGCTGTAGATGACCGTCGTCAGGACGCCCTTCGCTTGCAGGATGAGGCTGCCATCGAAACCGCCGATGTCCTTGACCGCGAAGATGCCGGTGAGCAGCGCGCCGATGATCCCGCCCACGCCGTGCACGCCGAAGCAATCGAGCGAATCGTCGTAGCCGAGCTTCATCTTGAGCCACGTGGCCGACCAGAAGCAGACGCCGCCGGCGATGAAACCGATGGCGATCGAACCGCCGACGCCGACGAAGCCCGAGGCCGGCGTGATCGCCACGAGGCCGGCGACGGCGCCCGATGCGATGCCCAGCGCCGAAGGCTTACCCTTGGCGATCCATTCGACGAACATCCAGCCAAGCGCCGCGCAGGCCGTGGCCACTTGCGTCGTCAGCATCGCGAAGCCCGCACGGCCGTCGGCCGCGACGGCCGAGCCGGCGTTGAAGCCGAACCAGCCCACCCACAGCATGGCCGCGCCCATCAGCGTCAGCACGAGGTTGTGCGGCGCCATTGCTTCACGGCCGTAGCCGACGCGCTTGCCGAGCACCAGAGCGCAGACGAGGCCCGCGATACCGGCGTTGATGTGAACGACCGTGCCGCCGGCGAAATCGAGAATACCGGCGGACGAGAGCCAGCCCGTCGGTTCCCAGACCATGTGCGCGATCGGCGAGTAGACGAGAATCGACCACAGCGACATGAACACGAGCATCGCCGAGAACTTCATGCGATCGGCGAACGCGCCCGTGATCAGGGCCGGCGTGATGATCGCGAACGTCATCTGATAGACGAAGTAGACGGTCTCGGGGATCGTCGTCGCGAGATGGCTAACCGTCAGCGTCGTCGCCTTGTCGCCCTTGATGTAGTTCATCCCGGACAGGAGCACGCGCGAGAAGCCGCCGATGAAGCCGTTGCCCGGCGTAAAGGCGAGGCTGTAGCCGATCACCGTCCAAATCAACGTGACGGCGCAGGTGATGGCGAAGCTTTGCATCACCGTGGCCAGGACGTTCTTCTTGCGGACCATGCCGCCGTAGAACAGCGCGAGGCCCGGGATCGTCATGAACAGCACGAGCGCGGTGGAAGTCAGCATCCAGGCGGTGTCGCCCGAGCTGATCTTGGAGGAGTCGACCGAGAACGGGGCGGTCGGTGCGGCAGGCGCTGCTGCCGCGGCGGCAGCCGATGCATCGGGCGCGCTAGCGGCCGAGGCGGCGCTCGTTTGGGTGTCCGCCGCGGGCGTGGACGCAGCCGCGGCCGCGGGGGCGCTCGCTTGCGCGTCGGCGGCAGGCGCCGATGCTGCGGCGGCCGCCGGGGCCGACGCAGCGTCGTCGGCGAGCGCGGCTCCGATGCCGCCCGCCAGCAGCGAGGCGGCCATCGCCAAGGACATCAATAGTTTGCGCATCTTCGGTTTCCTCTATGTCGCTATGTCTTCGAATTTCGAATGTCGAATTACAGGGCGTCTGCGCCCGTTTCCCCGGTGCGGATGCGGATCACTTGCTCGATCGGCGTGACGAAGATCTTGCCGTCGCCGATCTTGCCCGTGCGGGCCGCGCGTTCGATCGCCTCGATCGCTTGATCCACGATGTCGTCCGAGACGGCGGCTTCGATCTTGACCTTGGGCAGAAAGTCGACGACGTACTCGGCGCCGCGATAGAGCTCGGTGTGGCCTTTCTGGCGGCCGAAGCCCTTTACTTCGGTGACGGTAATGCCCGACACGCCGATCGCCGACAACGCCTCGCGCGCTTCATCGAGCTTGAACGGCTTGATGATTGCGGTAATGAGCTTCATGAAAGTCCCTCTGTTCGTTGCGAAAACTGTGTCGCCGGGCGCCGCGCCGGACTCTTGGCCGGCCTCGGGCGCCAGCCCCCGAATCGTGCGGCCACAAAAAGCAACAGTCGTGCCATGCGGTATCCAACGGGCGATTGCGCGTCGGCGCGAGAAGGGGGGCGAAGCCGGCCGAACGGCTAACGACGGCCTGCCGTGCTGGCGTGGCCCCGTGATCGTTGCTAGAGTGTCCGCACGCCTCGCAATCGGGGTACGCACCAACGGCGCTCGTCCATGCACGAGCGCGCGCCCGGTCTCGCACCAAGTTCGGTCATTCGTGCGTCATCGGCGCGAGTTGAGAACACGGCTGCACATTTTTTGTGCAATGAAGGGGAAGCAAAATGAAGCAAGCGACTGATTTCTTTCAGGATTTCCAGAATCGCATGAGCGAGCTGCTGAAGAATTCGCCCGCGAAAGACGTCGAGCGCAACGTGAAGGCCATGCTCTCGCAGGGCTTCTCGAAGCTCGATCTCGTCACGCGCGAGGAATTCGATACGCAAACGCAAGTGCTGCTGCGTACGCGCACGCGGCTCGAAGAGCTCGAGCGCCGCGTGGCCGAGCTCGAGCAGCGGCTTGCCGCATCGCAAGAGTCGTAACGCCCGTCAGTTGCCCGCAAGCACCGCCCCGGTGCTTCGCCCACGCAAGCGGGCCATCGCCTAACGACGAATTGCCGCGCCGCGCCTTCTCAAGCGCGGTCGCCCCTGCATGACGGCCCCTCTCGGATGCCGTCCGATCCGGAGAGATGCCATGTCGCTTGCCGTGGTGCGCTCGCGCGCGCCGGCTGCCGGCCGCGCGCCCGAAGTAACCGTCGAAGTTCATCTTGCCAACGGGTTACCGTCATTTTCGATCGTCGGCCTGCCCGATCTCGAGGTACGCGAAAGCCGCGAGCGCGTACGCGCAGCGCTGCAGAATTGCGGCTTCGACTTTCCCGTTCGCCGCATCACCGTCAATCTCGCGCCGGCCGATTTGCCAAAGGAATCCGGGCGCTTCGATTTGCCCATTGCGCTAGGCATCCTCGCCGCGAGCGCGCAAATTCCGCCCGATGCGCTAGGCGAACGAGAGTTCGCCGGCGAGCTTTCGCTGACCGGGGCGCTGCGGCCCATGCGCGGGGCTTTCGCCATGGCGTGCGGCACCGCGCGCAGCCGGCGCGACATGCCGCCACGGGCGGGATCATCGAGGCAGGAGGCGGCGCCCGATCGATCCGCCGATCCAGTTGCTCGCCTATCGATGGCGTCTTCGCCTCCCGTCTCCCCTCATTCACCCGACGCGCCCACCGATTTGCCCGAACTCTATCTGCCTGCCGCCAGTGCAAGCGAGGCAGCGCTCGTGCCGGGTGTCGCCGTTTTCGGGGCGGCGGACTTGCCCTCGCTGTGCGCTCATCTGTGCGGCGAGCGCGACGCCCTGCTTGCGCCGATCGCGCCGCCCCAGACAGCGCAGGCCAACGCACGAGCGTCACGCCCCGACATGGCCGACATCATCGGTCAGCACGGCGCGCGCCGCGCGCTGGAAGTCGCGGCGGCTGGCGGACACCACGTGCTGATGGTCGGGCCGCCCGGCGCGGGCAAGTCCATGCTGGCGGCACGGTTACCAGGGTTGCTGCCGCCGATGACGGACGAAGAAGCGCTCAGCTCCGCAGCGCTGCTCTCCGCCAGTGCGCTCGGTTTTTCACCGGCGCAGTGGCGACAGCGGCCGTTTCGCGCGCCGCACCATTCGTCGAGCGCGGCGGCGCTCGTCGGCGGACGCAATCCGCCGCAGCCCGGAGAGATCACGCTCGCCCACTTGGGTGTTCTGTTTCTCGATGAGTTGCCCGAATTCGACCGCCATGTGCTGGAGATGCTGCGCGAACCGCTCGAAGTCGGCAGCATTACGGTTTCGCGCGCCGCGTTGCAGGTCGATTTTCCCGCGGCTTGCCAACTCATTGCAGCGATGAATCCTTGCCCGTGCGGGTGGCGCGGCGACCCCGGCGGTCGTTGCCGCTGCACGCCTGAAATCGCCGCACGCTACTTACGCAAGCTGTCGGGACCGCTCGTCGACCGCATCGATATACAAATCGAGCTGCCTGCGCTGACGCCCAACGAATTGAGCGCCCGCGCGGCGGAAAACGGCGAGGCAAGCGCGGTCGTCGCCGCGCGCGTGGCGCGGGCGCGCGAACGCCAACTCGCCCGCCAGGGCAAAACCAATCGCGACCTGGACGGCCGAGAGGCGGACGACGTTTGCCGGCTCGACGCCGAGGCCGAGGCATTGCTGCGCGAGGCCTGCGAGCGCTTTCAATGGTCCGCGCGGGCCTACTACCGGGTGCTGAAAGTCGCCAGATCGATCGCCGATCTAGCCGACGCCGAACGCCCCAGCGCGGCACACATTGCGGAAGCGATCCAATACCGACGGGTGCTTGCGGCGCCGTGAAATTCGAACTCAAGAATTAGCCGCGCATGCCGTAAAACACACGCTGTCCCCAAAATCGCCGGCCGCTTCTGAGCCGGCTGCCGGCGCATAAAGCCGATAACAGACCTGACAATAAAGGGGTATTTGCCGTGCGCGTCACCCATGCAAAGCGACTGCTTGCACTCACCTTGACTGTGGCCGGGGCACTTTCGCTTTCGGCGTGTATCTCCCCGCAGCACTATGTGGACCCCAAGCTCGGCGAAACGCAGATGTCGGGTTTGAAAAAGCCGACCGACCCGCAGCCGATTCAGATGCTGTTCGAATTTAGGACGAAGGGTGTCGCCAACGCCAGAGCGACCACAGCGGTCAAACCGCGCGTCGAAGCGGAATTGGCGAAGTCGGGACTTTTTAGTGCGGTGTCGGCCGAACCGGTCGCGTCGGGACGCAAACTGGCCATCTCGATCGACAACGTCGAGCCCGAGGGTCAACGCGCCGGTCAAAAAGGTTTTGCTACGGGCCTCACACTCGGATTGGACGGCAATACCATTAGTGACGACTACGTCTGCACTTTCACCTATCTCGAGCCGGGCCACGAACCTGTAACACAAGAGGTGCGCCATACGTTGTATACGACGATCGGCATCACAAACCCGCCTAAGGGGCTGACGCCGGCGCCTCTAGCCGACGCGTTCGCAACGGTCATCCGGCAGGCCGTGGATAAAGGCCTCGCGGAAATCGACCAAGCATCGGACATCGCCCAATGAAGCTTCGAACTCTAATCTCGAAGCAAGGAACACGATGCCTTGCCGTGTCGGCGCTCACGGCGTGCACGGTGGTTCTCGCCGGCTGCGCGATTCCGCGTCCGCTTCCAGAATATCAGGCAAGCCTCGTCAACCAGCAGTCGCTGTCGCGCCTTCCGCGCGGCGCCCACTACCGAGTCGAAGCGGTTGGCGAGCCGAGCACCATCGAGAATTCGGTGCGCGCCTACCGGATCACCGCCCCTGGTCGCGGCTCGTGGGGTGCCTATCTGCACGATGGAATCCGCAACGAGTTGACCACTTCAGGGAACTACGACGCGAACGCCGCTTCCGCGATCAAGGTCACGTTGCTCGCTGTGCAGCTGCACGATGGCAATGCGCACCTGACGGCCCGATTCGTCGTCGAACAAGGCCCGCAAGTGCGCTACGACAAGACTCTGCATGCGGATGGGCGCTGGCGTACATCCATGATGGGAGCGATCGCCGTCCCCGCCGCGTCGCAAGGCGCAGCGGCGATCTTCCAAAACCTCCTGAACCAATTCTTCAGCGATCCGGACTTTGTAAAGTCGGGCGCGTAGCAGCCCACCGCTGGCCGCGCGACGAGGCGTGTCTCTGGGCGGACCAGGCGCCTTCGTCGAGCCGTCGCCTCAAAAAAATCGCTGTCAAGACTTGACTTATGCACATACACGAGTTTTCGCGCCTCCGACGATCGTTTGAAGGCAGTGCGCGAGCACCCTTTCATAAGGTCATGATTTTTCAATAATTTTCCAGCTGCCACGTTTGAAGGCAACGGAAGGCGAAGCCCACTGTACGGGCTTTTCCGCCAAGGTCAGCGGACTTCTCAACAGAGTTATCCACACCGTCTGTGGATAGCCTGAAAACCTACTATAAATCCGGGGATTAGCTGGGTTTCTTGCGACGGAACTTTCGCTCGTTTGCCCGATCGGCAAGCGCGCGCGGTGCGCGGATAGCAACGGGCTCCCGCCCTATTGCAGCTTCAGCGACCCGAAAAACTGGTCAGTCTGCTCCTGCGGCGGCGCGTGCGCGGCGACGATCGCCGCCTGATACACGTGCCGCCCCCGCCCCGCTATCCATGCATGGATGGTTCGCTGCTCATGCGCCTGTCCGGCGGACCCAGTCGCCGTCACTTCGACGCCAGGCTCGCTGGCCCCGCTCGACACCGGCACTTGGACGGGCCGCTCGACCGGCGAAGCGTCGACGTTGCGGGCCAGCGCGGCGCGCAGCGTGTCGACCACCGCTTGGCGTAGCCGCGGGTCGTCGCTCGGCAAGTCGATCGATGCGATCGCAAACACAGCACCTTGCGTATGCGCGGCGCGCACGTGCATCGGCAAGGAGCGGCCGGCAATTTCAACGCCGCGCTCGTCGATGGTCGGCTTGGCCGGGAGGTCGATCGAGTATCCCTCGGCTGAATCGGTCACGGTCCGCCAGTTGTAGGCCGGGGAACAGGCCGTGGCCAGGCAAACGCCCATCAGAGCGCCAAGCACGGTCGACGACAGGCGCCACAGGGGCGAAGGCCGTGACAATATCGCCGGGGCCAGTCGACCCGGCGATCGCTGGCGGGGGATTTTGCCCGCACCGAAAAAGGGAAAACGCATAAACGAGGGGAGCCTTAGGTCCGAGGGAACGACGAACTCCGAATTATCTACGATCGGGTCGCGTAGACATCGGACCATCGGACCATCGAGCCCTTCGCCGGCGCCGTCGCACGGCCGAACACGCTGCTTCCGGCAACGCCTTCTGCGTCGCCACGCGAATGACGCTAAAATAGCGGCGCTGCATCGCCTCGCCCGGACGCCTGCCGACAAGCCGTCCGCCTAGCCGAGTGCGATCACCCGTACGAGGTCGTATTCATGAGCCCAACTCCCGCTTCTTCCGCCCGCCGCGCCAGCCCGGTCCGCTATCTTGCGTTCGCCGCGGCGGCCGTCGCCATCGCGATCGCCGGCTACTTCGCGTTCGGCAGCAGCCAGCGCGTCCCCGATGCGACCTTCACGCTGCTGTCGGGGCAAAAGATGACCACGGCCGACCTGAAGGGCAAGGTCTATCTGATCAACTTCTGGGCGACCGACTGCGAAACGTGCATCAAAGAGATGCCGCAGATGGTCGACACGTACAACCGCTTCAAGGGCCGCGGGCTCGAATTCGTCGCCGTGGCGATGAAGTACGACGCGCCGATGTACGTCGTCAACTACACGCAAACGCGCCAGTTGCCGTTCAAGGTGGCGATGGATGACGGCAGCGCCGCGAAAGTGTTCGGCAATGTTCAAATGACGCCGACGACGTTCGTCGTCGACAAGAACGGCACGATCTTGAAGCGCTACGTGGGCGAGCCGCAGTTCGCCGAACTCGATCAGCTGCTGCAAAAGGCGCTCGGCTCCGCGTAAGTCCGGCGCGGCCCCTACCCGGCCGCGCACTTCGACGCACTTCGACGCACTTCGCGTTCCCTGCCGAGCGCATCTGACCGCAAGCCGGATCGGGCTTAGCGCCGCACGACGATTTCAACGCGCCGGTTCTGCGCCCGTCCCTGCGCGGTGCGATTGTCGCCGACCGGATCGGCATCGCCTTTTCCCGAAACACGGATACGCTGCGGCGGCACGCCCGCCGCGATAAGGCGCTGCGCGACCTGCCACGCTCGCGCTTCGGACAACGCCTGATTGGACCGCTGATCGCCCGCTTTAGCCGGGATGCCGTCCGCATAGCCCACTACTTCGACACGCGTTTGAGCGTTCGAGGCCACGAGCTCGCGCCCGATGCTCCCCACAATGGATGCCGCCCATTGCGCGGCCGCCGCTTCGCCCGAGGCGAACATGCCGAGTATCCGCACCGAAAGCGTCATGCCGCCCGCATCGTTCACCAGCATCACGCTCCCCGCCGCGATTTCATCGTGAAGATGCTTCGCGAGATATTGGGCCAAGCGATCATGCATCGCCGATGCGCTACGGTCGCGCGTGTAGGCGAGCCATCGATCCACGCCGGCATACCCCGACGCGCCGATCAACAACGCGACGACCACGCCGGCGACGATCCACCTGCGTCTCCTCTGAGCCGCCTTCGGGCGAACCCACGGATCCACCGATCGCCTTGGCGGTGGCGGAACGAAATGGCTGATGCCGCCCGCGCTCAATCCGCCGGTGACGACCACTTCATGCACTTGTTCTCGCAGCGCCTGCAAACGGGCCCGTCCGCCAGCCTCGAAGCGGCAGCGCCCCTGAAAGCCGAGATCGAGCACGTTCTGGAATACTTCGATCAACTCGAAGTGCTCGCGAGGATCGCGCAACGCTTCCTCGATCAGCCTGAAGACGCGATCCCCGCCTTGTCGATCATGTCCCGCGACTGCCGCCAGCCCATTCGCCTCCCAGTCGACGCCGCCGCTTTGTGCGCGGCCCCAGCTCGTTTGCATGGAGGCCTCATCGAGCGCCGTGCAGAGACAGTAACTGGCTGCCCTCGCATGTTCAGCGCGGAGCCCGAGCGCCGAACACACTTTGGCGAAGAGGCTCACCTCTTGTTCGAGACATTGACGCAACTGCGCCGCGGCATCGGCATCTAGCCTGCGCGGCATATCGGCCAATGCCAGCAGCAGGCCGCGCGCGGCATCGAGTAGCGGATTGGCGGCGCGCTCGGCGGCTCGTACGCGCGCGGCCAGGGGCATCGCAGCGAACGCGGTGCTTGGGCTGCGCGTATCGGTCAACGCGAAGGTCATCGAATGGTTCCTTACTTGGTTCGCATGTTTAACTTGGTTAGCGCGACTGACGCGATGCGTCCGCGGGCAACGGGACCTTTCCACTCGGCAATCCCGGCGGCGGGCCGCTATCGCTTAAATTGAACGTCGGCATCGAGGTCGGGCACTGGAACGTCGAGAGCACATCGCTCGTGAGCGGATTGGCTACGCTGGCCGCGCTCACAACGTCCAGCGCCGCCTTGCGCCCATCGAATTCGAACGCCACGCGCGTACGGCCGAGCGTGGCCGTCTCCACCACG
>NZ_JBQCHR010000190.1:0-15170 GCF_051954495.1 Trinickia sp. | reverse complement strand
TTGCCGTAGGCGTTATGCAATGCATCCACGAACACGATTATGAATGGAATATCGGTACGTCCGAGCTCGTACGTTAATCTCCGGCGCAAGCCCCGGCGATGGGTGTGCGGATGGCGGGGCACGCGCGACGCGACGAAGCCGTTCGGCGCAGACGTCTCAAAAGCCGTCGCCTCCCTCGTGAGGGTGGCGTGTTTATCCCTATGACGAAAGCGAGGCTGCGCCGCGGCTGACGGGGTGGAACGGAGGGGCCCGCGGCCGTTGGAACGGTCCATGCATGTGAAAAGATACACTGGCCTTTTGATGGTTTTGCTTTTTGTCGATTTTGTATCGATAATTCAAACCGACACCTGCTTGAAGACGCTGGCGCGCGGCCCCACCGGGCAAGCGTGGCGGGCGGCTGCAAACCTTCCGTTCGCGAGTCGAGTATGATTCGCCTCGGGTCAATGGGGGATCTACGCGCCCCCTGCATCAACCATAACCGGAATCATCGATGGAACAGCTTGAAGGCGAGGCCCGCGAACGATTGATTCGCTGGCTGCGACGCCGCATGGACGAATACGGCATTACCGTAGAAGCCGTGGCCGAATCAATTTCCGCAGATAAGGAGGCGGAGCGGCCCATTCTCTACCGCGATGCAATGGGCAATACCTGGGATGGCTACGGCGATCCGCCCGATTGGCTGCGCCGAGCCGTGGCGGCCGGTCAGAATATGGATTTCTACCGCTGCGAAGGCTAACGCGCCGCGTTCGACACGGGCCTCGCGCAAGCGCGTTCGCCGCGCGTCATTCCTCTTGGGGCGTTTTCGCGCTTTCCGGCTCGTCCGGCCAATAGTTTTCGAAAACGCAGTGGTGTACCGGCATACGCTCGGCCCATTTTTCGAGCTCGAGCATCGGGCGCGGATAAAACGCTTCGACGTGTCCGAGGCACAAAATCGCGACCGGTTTCGCGCCGGCGGGCATGCGCATCAGCGCGCGCACCTCGTCGACGTCGAACAGCGACACCCATCCCATGCCTAGGCCTTCCGCGCGCGCCGCGAGCCACATGTTCTGAATCGCGCAGGCCACCGAGGCGAGATCCATTTCGGGCATCGTGCGGCGGCCGAACACGTATTGGTCGCGGCCGTCCATCAGCGACATCACGAGCAATTCGCCGCATTCGAGCATGCCTTCCACTTTAAGGCGCATGAATTCGTCGTGGCGCTCGCCCAACGCGTCGGCCGTACGCACGCGTTCGCGCTCGACCGCATCGTGCAGCGCCGCGCGCAGTGCGGGATCGGTGATGCGCGCGACGCGCCACGGCTGCATGAACCCTACGCTCGGCGCATGGTGGGCCGCGGCGATCAACCGCGACAGCACGGTTGCATCCACGGGGGCCCGCACGAAATGCCGCATGTCGCGGCGTTCGTAAATCGCGCGGTAGACGGCCGCGCGTTCGTCGTCGTCAAATTGCATCGCCATGAAAGAGTGCGGCCGCGAAGGCCGGATTGGAAGGCCAATACCCGTGAAGATACGAGGCGACGATCGCCCCGTGGCGGTACAGCGGTTCGCCCGGCGCATCGGACTGCGCGTGCCGCGCGGTCAGGGTGGGCGCGAGGGCCGTGTCGATATGCGAGTAGTGGAACGTGTGGCCGCGCATCTCGCCGTGCTTGCCGGCGATCGATTGCATGCCGAGCGCCGCGAGCCGCGTGCTCAGCGTCGCGTGTCCGGGCAGCAGACCGAGCATGGGTGTGGTCACGCCCGCGCTGTCGGTGAGCGTCTCGAGCAGGTACAGCATGCCGCCGCATTCCGCGAAAAGCGGGCGGCCGGCGGCCGCATGGGCGCGAACGGCATCGGCCGTGCGCCGATGGCGCGCGAGCGTGCTCGCGTGCAATTCCGGATAGCCGCCGGGCAGATACAGCGCGTCGGCGCCCGCCGGCAGCGGCTCGTCGGCCAGCGGCGAAAACGTGCTCACGCGCGCGCCGAGCGAAACGAGCAAGCGAAGATTCGCCGGATAAACGAACGAGAATGCGGCGTCTTGCGCGACGGCCACATGGACACCGTCGAGCAGACGCGGCAGCGGCGACGCCGGCGGCGCGTCGAAGTCGACGGGCGGCGGCAGCTTCGCCAGGGCGGTCGGCTCGAGCGCATCGGCCGCGCGGTCGATGCGTGCATCGAGGTCGTCGATCTCCCCCGCGCTATGAAGGCCCAGGTGCCGCTCGGGCAGCGCGATGTCCGGTGTTCCGGGCACATGTCCGAGCCAGCGTACTTCCTCGGGCAACGCATCCTCGAGCATGCGTGCGTGGTAGTCGGAACCGACGCGATTGGCGAAGACGCCGTGGAACGTCAGCGACGCGTCGAAGCGCGCAAGACCGAGCGCGACCGCCCCAAAGGTCTGCGCCATGGCTTGCGCGTCGATGACCGCGGCGACCGGCAGTCCGAAGCGCTTGGCCAGATCGGCGCCGCTCGGCGTACCGTCGAACAGCCCCATCATGCCTTCGACGAGAATGAGGTCGGCGTCGCGCGCGGCGTCGGACAGCAACTGCCGGCAACGCGTTTCGCCCACCATCCACAGGTCGAGCGAATCGACGCTCGCCCCGCTCGCGCGTTCGAGAATGGTCGGGTCGAGAAAATCGGGGCCGGTCTTGAAGATGCGTACACGCAGCCCACGGCGGCGATGGGCCCGCGCGAGCGCTGCCGTGATGGTGGTCTTGCCTTGGCCCGATGCCATGGCGCCGACGAAGAGGGCGGGACACGAGGGCATGGTCAGGCGCGTATCGACGACCCGAATCGGGCCGGCGATGCAGAAATGAACGACGATGAACGATGCATGAAACAGGCGCTTGCGCGGCTCGATGAAACGATACGCGCAGTGTAAAGCGCTTGGCTTACGCCCGCACGACAATTGCGCGCGGGCGTGCCCAACTGTCGGCGCCGTTGTGCGTCGTTCAGCGCTTGGCCTCCTCGCCCGCCGCCGAGCGTTCGAGGTAGGCGGTGACCACTTCAGGCATGTGCTCGAGCAGCCACCGCGCCATCTCCACTTCCTGCGGCAAGATCGTTTCGCAGCAGCGTTGCGTTTCCGTGTCGCCAACCGATTTTGCCGCGGCGATAAGCGCGGTGTACGAAGCGATTTCGAAGTGCTCGAATACATAGCCGGCCATGCCACCCTTGACCACTTCGTCGCTGACCATCATGCCGCCGACGGCTTGCCCCATCGCCGAGATGCGCGCGGTGAGATCCTTGATGGTCGATGGGCCGCTGCCCAGACGATCGAGACAGCCCTCGAGCAGCTTTTGTTGCGATAGCGTTTCGTCGAGATGTTGCTCGATGCGCCCTTTGAGCATCGGATAGTGCTCCAGCCGCGAGGCTTGGGCCTTAAGCATCGATTCGGCTTGTTTCTCCATTGCATAGGCATTCCTTAACCAGTCGATCAGGTGTTCTTTGGGGTCGGTCATGTTTCTCTCCATAACGGCCGCGTCCGCGATCGACGGGTCGCCGGTGCCGCGCACGGCGATCGACAACCACGCAACGGGCGTTCCCGCCGGATGTGCGCGCCTGGCGGGAATGGGCGTTGCGACGCCAGCTATGTCGCAACCGGCAACCGAATGGAGGACCGCCATGTCGCATGCAAAGCCCAGCAACTCAGCGCCGAGCAATCCGCGCCAGCAGCAACAAAGCAAGCCGATGGGGCAGCAGCAGCAAAACCAGCAGAAGATGCCGCGTCAGCAAGGCGGCCAGCGCCAGCCGTGACGTGTTCCATCCGGCTCGGGCCGTAGAGATGCGCGAGCGGGCGGAAGGCCGCGCTCGCGCCTCGCCAGTCGACCGATCGACATCGCGGAAAACGTGCGGAAAACGTGCGGAAAACGGTAGCCCCGCTACGAGGCTCCCCCGCTATTTATGCAAAATCTGTCGCAGCGCGGCAACATCGTTGCCCGAGATCGGCTGCGCGTCGTTGCCCCAGGCGCCGCGAACGTAGGTGAGCGCATCGGCGATCTGCGCGTTTGAAATGAGGCCCGCGAACCCCGGCATGCGCTGACGAGGCGGACCGCTGAGCGTAGCCGCGCTGTTGCCGCCTTCAACGAGGAGGCGAATCAACGATGTCGTGTCTTTCGCCAGAACCGATGGATTGCCGGCGAGCGCGGGGAAAGCGAGCGGCACGCCCTTGCCGTCCTCGCCGTGGCATCGCGCGCAAAACGAGCGATAGACGAGGTACCCGACCGATTGCGAATCGGGTACGCGGTTGCCGTTGCTTGACGTGCGCGCCGGCTGGCTGACGGGCGCGAAGGTGCCGGATGGTTGCCGGGGCGGCAAGGTTTTCAGATAGTGCGCGATGGCGAGCAGGTCATCGTCGGAGAGGTACTGCGTACTGTCTTCGATTTGCTCGACCATGCTGCCGTACGCCACGTTGCCTGCCGCGTGGCCCGTTTTCAGGAAACGCGCGATATCGGCTTCGCCCATGCGGCCGAGGCCGGAGCCCGGATCCCCCGTCAGATTCGCGGCGAACCAATGGTCGTTGATCCCGCCCGTAAGGAACCGGTTGGCCGATTCGTCGTAGCCGCGTTCTTGATAACCCCAGCCGCGCGGTGTGTGGCACGCACCGCAATGGCCGAGCGACTGCACGAGGTAGGCGCCTCGCGTCCACTGCGGATCGTTGGGGGCGTGCGATTTGAATCCGCCGCGCGGCATGAAGACGAACTGCCAACCGAAGAGCGTCCAGCGCTGATTGAACGGGAAAGCGACATCCGCCGGCTCGTTGGGCTTCGGTACGGGCGCGACGCGCTGCATCAAGTAGGCGTACAGGGCGCGCAAGTCCCCGTCCGACATCTTTGAAAATTCGGGATAGGGCATGGCGGGATAGAGCGCCTTGCCGCCGGGTGCGACGCCGTGCCGAACGGCGCGATCGAAATCCTCGAACGAGTATCGGCCGATGCCGTAGCTCGGGTCCGGGGTGATGTTGCTCGTCTTGATCGTGCCGAACGGCGAGCCCATGCCGAGTCCCCCCGCGAACGGAGCGCCGCCCTGGGGCGCCGTGTGGCAGCCCGCGCAATCGGCCGCCTTGGCGACATATTCACCGCGCGCGAGCAATGCTGCATCGGCGGGCGCATCGGTGTGCGTCGGCGCCGCCGCGTTTTGCCGGCCCGTGCCCATGGCGATCGCCAGCACGGCCGGCAGCGTCAGCACCAGGAGGTCCGTTGCCATGCGCGGCGGCTTTTTCATCGGGTCGATTCCTCCATGGCCGCCACGTTCGCGGCGCAAGCCGGTCGATTTCCTGGCCGCGGCCGCGGCCGCGGCCCGCCCCGCGTCGTGCCGAGCCAGCGCGCCGCGACCGCTAGCGCCCCGATCAAGTAGGCGAGCGCACCAGGGATCCACATGATGAGGCCGCCGAGCTGTTGATCTTGAAGCGGGTCCAGTCCGAGCGCGCTCGTGGGCTCGATGTACGACGGGTACCAAATGCCCGGCGCCAACGTGATCAATGCGCCGAGCGCGCCCGTATGGACCATCGTCGTAAACAGCGAGAACATGGCATGCCCGGTGCCGCGTCGCGTTGCGCCTTCGCCGACGATGCCGCGCCATAGCAGCAGCGCGGTCACCAAAAAACTCGTGTGCTGCAGGGCGTGGACGGCCGGGTGCGCCACCGCTGCTTCGAAAAGCGCCGGGACGTGCCATGCCCAAAGTGCGATGGCGTGAAGCACCCAGGCCCACAGCGGCGAGACGAGCCGTCGCCAACAGGCGGTCCATGCGCGCGAGCGCACGGCGCAACCGATCGAGCGCCGCATGGCCGCAGGCAGTGCCCATAGCATGACGCCTAGGGGGCGACCAAGGACCATCAAGGGAGCGCAGATCAGCATCATCGCTTCGTGCTCGACCATATGAGCCGAGAATAGCGCGTCGCTGAGCGTAGCGAGCGGCGAAACGAGGACGAGCGCCAACGCGGTCCACCCCGCGACGAACGCAGCGGCATGCCCGCGCCTTGCACGGCGTCCGGCGCGGCCGCGGCGATCCAGGCGCGCAAAGCCAACGCCATAGAGTGCGATGGTCACGCTCAGCAGCAGTACCACCCAAGGCTCGACATCCCAGCCGAAGCTCGGCCCGACGCCCGATGCGGTAGCCATTCCGTGCGCGTGAGCGGTTGCGACATGCGCGCCAGCCCATGCGGCGATCGACGCGCGTGCAAAGCGTCGGCAGTACGCCTTCATCGGCACGGCGAAAGCAGCCATTGCGGGAACCACATCGTCACCTGGATCAGCGTGGATAGCGCGCCGACCACGGTCGCCGCAAGCGCGAGACAGGCCCCGCGCGCGGCCCGGGTGTCGTAGCTCGCGGCGAACGGCGCGGCCGTCGCCCGCCATTTCCGATACGCGAGCGCCGTGGCCGTCGCGCAAAGGACGAACGCCACGGCGCTGACGGCGTTGAGCGGCGCGCGTGTGCCCCAACGGCAGGCGAACTGCACGAGGGCATAGTCGGCGCTTTGCGCGCCCAGCACCAGTGCCGGGGCGGCGAGCAGGCCGAGCCAAGTCTTCATCGCGGCGATGCCTCCTCAAAGTCAAATGCGCGGTGCAATGTAGATGACCGCATAGATCGGCAGCCAGCTCAATACGACGAAATACCAATACAGCGCGTTTTCGCCGACGTCGACAAAGCGTTTTCCCTCGAGCGGTCCGATGTAAAGCAACGCCGTGAGGACGGCCGTATCGATCGTATCGGTGACGAGATGGGTCGTATGCAGACCCAGCAAGAACCATACGATCGACCCGTAGGCGTTCGCATACCATTTGACGTTCAATGAGGCGAATTCGAACCCTCTGACAGCGAGAAACGCGAGCGCGAAGAGGAGGCAAAGCACCAGCCACGCGCGCGCGGCACGCCGATCGAGGCGTTGCGCCGCGCGCTTGACGAGCGCATTGGGCGCGAGGCTCACCAACAGCACGACGGTATTGAGCGTGCCCCAGCGCCAGTCGGGCGGCGGGGCGCTCAACGGCCAGGACGTATTGACGTCGCGCAGATAAAAGTAGACGGCCACGGCGATCGCGAATGCGGTCCCCTCGATCAACATCAGCCCCGCGGTGGCCCACCACATCAAACTACGGGCGCCGAAGCCGAAGCTCGGCAACTGGCGCACATCGAGCGTACCGGGCGCGGTGCCCGCACCGGCGTTCGCGTTGGCGATCCCCTCGTTGCCGATCGGCGCACCTGTGCTCATGGCTTGCGCTCCAATGCTAGGGCTTGCGCGTTTTGACGGCGCGTCGGCCAAAACCATGCGGTGAGCGTGACGACCACGGGCACCGAGCCCCAGACGATGGCCCAAGGCGTGAACACCGACCCGATGAACAGCACCGTGGTGGCGACCGCGCTCACGAATGGCCAGATCGACGGGGCCGGAAACAACGGACGCAGATCCGGTTCGGCGTCGAGCGCCGTCGTCACTAGCACTTCGCGCGCATCGGCGGCCAGCCCCGAAACATAAGCGGGCGAGCCCGGCGGATCCCACAACGGATCGCGGCCGTGCACGACCGGAATGGCATCGAAGTTATGCGGCGGCGGCGGGCTCGTCGTACTCCATTCGAGCGTGCCGGCGCCCCACGGATCGCGGCCGGCCGGCTCGCCGCGCCAAAGCGCGCGCGCGACATTGACGAGAAAGAGCGCGATGCTGACCGCGATGGTCGCGGCGCCTATGCTCGAAATCAGATTCAGCTCCGACCATCCCATGCCGCTCGGATAGGTCCACACTCGCCGCGGCATACCGTGCAGGCCGAGCACGTGCATGGGAAAGAACGCGACGTTGAATCCGACGAAGAACAGCCAGAACTGCCAACGGCCGATGCGCTCGTCGAGCATCTTGCCCGTGACCTTCGGAAACCAGTAGTGGAACGCGCCGAACAACGGGAACACCGCGCCGCCGAGCAGGACGTAGTGCAGATGCGCCACGACGAAATAAGTGTCGTGCAGCTGCAGATCGAGCGGCACGGCGCCCAGCATGATACCGGTCATGCCCCCGAGCACGAGGATGAAGAAAAACGCGAGCACGAACAGCAGCGGGGTTTTCACGTTGAGCCGCCCTGTCACGAGCGTGGCGATCCAGCAGTAGATCTGAATGCCCGAGGGCACCGCGATCATGACGCTCGCAGCCGTGAAAAAGCTCTTGCCGAGCGCGGGGACGCTCGTCGCGAACATGTGATGCACCCAAAGGCCGAAGGCGAGAAACGCCGTGGCGATGAGCGCGAGCACGATGGCGGTGTAACCGAAAACGGGCCGGCGCGCGAACGTCGGCAGGATCGATGAGATGAAGCCCAGCGCCGGGATAAAGATGAGATAGACCTCGGGATGGCCGAAGAACCAGAACAAATGCTGCCAAAGCAAAACGTCTCCGCCGAGCGACGGGTTGTAGAACTGGGTGCCGACGAGGCGGTCGAGAATCAACGCGGTGCTCGCGAGCATGATCGACGGCATCGCGAAAACGACCATGAATTGCGTGACGAGCGTCGCCCAGGCGAACAGCGGCAGACGGTTCAGCGACATCCCGGGCGCGCGCATCTTCAGAATCGTCGTGATGAGCACGACCGCCTCGAGCAACGCCGATAGCTCGGTGAACGTGATCATTTGGGCCCAAATATCCGGGCCTTTTCCTAGTCCGTAGTTCGGCCCCGCCAGCGGTACGTAGCTGAACCAGCCCGCCTGAGGCGCCGCGCCCAGCAGCGCCGCGACGTAGAGGGTCAAACAGCCGAACAAGAAGACCCAGTAGGCGTAGGCGTTCATGCGCGGAAAGGCGATGCTGCGCGCGCCCACCATCAAGGGAATCAGGTACGCCGCAACGGCCTGCATGACCGGCACCGCGAACAGAAACATCATCGTCGTGCCGTGCAGCGTGAACAGCGCGTCGTACGTATCCGGGCCGACGAGGCGATTGCCGGGACGCGCGAGCTGCAGCCGCATGATGAGCGCGAGCACGCCGGCGAGTAGGAAGAAGGCGAACGTCGTGGCGATGAAGCGCCGCGCAATCGTTTTGTGATTGATCGCGGCGAGGGCGCCGAGCCAGCCTGGCGGGTCCGCCCACGTCGTCGCCAGCGCGCGGCGCGCGGCATCCGATGCGTCGGGGCCGTCGACGAGACGCGTCGAGCGAGCGGAAGGAAGCGCGGCGGAATCTGTCATTTGAGTGTGGTCAACCAGGCGACGAGCGCTTGCAGATCGGGGGTGGACAAACGGCTTGGCGGCATCGTCGTGCCGGGTTTGACGGCGTTCGGGTCGCTGATCCACCGGGCCAAGTCGGCGGCGGTGTTCGCCAGCGCGCCGGCGGCGAGGGTTTGCCGGCTCATCAGGTGCGTGAGGTCGGGCGCAAGCAGCCCGGCCGCGTGCGTCCCGCGCACCGTGTGGCAGTTCGCGCATGCCGAATGCTCGAACACCTGCATGCCGCGGGCTGTGAATGCGGTGCTCGGCTCGACGGCGGGAGCCGCCTGCGATGCCGCCCATGCCGCATAGCGATCGGGCGGATCCGCGACGATCCTAAGCGCCATCAATGCATGCTCCGCCCCGCAGAATTCCGCGCACGGTCCCGCGTAGACACCCACGCGATCGGCGCGAAACTCGATCGTCGAAGCGATGCCCGGCAGCAAATCCTTCTTGCCGTGCAGGCTCGGCACCCAAAAGCTGTGAATCACGTCGCCCGCGGCCAGCGATACGACGATGGGGCGGCCGGCGGGAACGTGCAGCTCATTGGCCGTGACGAATGCCGGATGTCCTTCGTCGGCTGCATAGCGCGCCTGCCACCACCATTGCCAGCCCGTCAGCTCGATATGCAATGCATTGGCGACGGGCAGCTTGGACAAGGCGCGATCGGTCAGGACATCGGCGACGACCAGTGCGACGAGCAGCACGACAGACGCCACGCTCGCACCCACGACGGCGCCTCGCAAGCCACGTTCGGGTTCGACGTTGCCGCGCAGGTCGGGCGGCGTCGCGCGATCCGCACGCCGCCGGCGCATCAGCGCGAACAGAACGCCGACGAGCACGGCGGCGAACACCCCGCCGCAGACGAGTACCGTCAAGTGCCAGAGCCGAGCGATGTGTTCGGCCTGGACGCCGTGCGGCGCCAACGCACTATGCTGCAGCGCGTCGGCGGCCTGCGACGCAGTCGCAGCGCACGTCGTCGCCCCGACGGCGAGCACGGCGGCCAAGGCCGGCATGGCCCTTGCAACCGCTCGCCCGTGGCGCGCTGCATTGACGCGCCGCGGCGGCGAGGGCCGAATGCCGATGGAGAGAGCACGCGATCGTTTCATGCGGCAGAGTCGAGAGATCTGGCGGGGGGCGAACGGATGGCAGTCAGCAGGTTCCATTCCCGGTCCATTCCCGATCCCTCGCGTTCGCCGCACTGCGCAAAGCCCAAAACACTGCCACACTTGACATCCACTAGACGAAGGCTCGAACGATTCGCAGCTGCCGCTTCCTCGTACGCCGCAGGGTCGCGGTGCGAGCGGCGTGCGCGCCGTCGGGCGTCGAACGAGGCGTGCCCATGAACGACACCCCGGTGTCCGAGCGCGAGCGAAACTGGAGCGCGCGTACCGCTTTGCAAATCCGCGAAGCCCTCGATGGCCGACGGCGCGGCGTGCGTATGCTGCTGCCGTTCGCGGGCCCCGCCGTCGTCGTGTCCGTCGCGTACATGGACCCGGGCAACCTGGCGACGAATCTGCAAGCCGGCGCCGGTTACGGCTACGCCCTGCTATGGGCCGTGCTATTCGCCAATCTGGCCGCGATGCTGTTTCAAGCCGTCTCGGCGCGCGTCGGCGTGGTGACCGGCATGAGCCTCGCGACGCTATGCGCGCGCCGGTTGCCGAAGAGCGTCGTCTTCGCGATGTGGATCGTGAGCGAGATTGCGGCGATGGCCACCGATCTCGCGGAATTCCTCGGCGGGGCGATCGGGTTCTCGCTTCTCGCGCATATTCCGTTGCTGGCCGGCATGGCGATCACGGCCGTCGTCACTTGGGCGCTGCTGTCGCTGCAACGGCGCGGTTTTCGTCCGCTGGAGCTGGCGATCGGGGCGCTCGTCGGTCTCATTGCCGTCGCGTATATCGCTCAGCTGATTTTCGTGCCGGTGCCTTGGGGGGCGGTGATGAGCGGTGTATTCATGCCGGCGGTGCCCGACCGCACGGCGCTGATCGTTTCGGCGGGCATCGTCGGCGCCACCGTCATGCCGCATGCGCTCTTCTTGCACTCGGGACTCACGGGCGAACGCATCAGGCCGCGCGGCGAGCAAGAGCGCGGCAAGCTCGTGCGCTATGCAAACACGGAGGTGATCATCGCCTTGGCCGTCGCGGGCCTCGTGAACATGGCCATGGTGATCATGGCGAGCGGGGCATTCCACGACGGGCATCGCAATCTGACCGACATCGGCGAGGCTTATCGCACCCTCACGCCGTTGTTCGGTTCGATGGCGGCGGGGCTCTTTCTCACCTCGCTGATGGCTTCGGGCATTTCGAGTTCCGTGGTGGGCACGATGGCCGGGCAGATGATCATGCAGGACTTCCTGGGCATCTCGCTGCCGCTATGGCTGCGCCGCGTGGTGACGATGGCGCCGAGCTTCCTCATCGTCGCCATGGGATACGGCGCGACGCATGCGCTCGTACTGAGCCAAGTCGTGCTCAGTTTCGCGGTGCCCGTGCCGATGCTCGCGCTGATCGGCTTCGCCAGCAGCCGGCGAATCATGGGCGTGCATCGGTTGGGCGTGGGCATGCGCGCTCTCGCCGTGGCGGCGTTTCTCATCGTATTGGCGATGAACGCCGTGCTGCTTGCTCAAAGCTGGCCGCTTTGAACAACGAGTAGCCGGATCGATCGTAGGTGAGTGTTTTCGGGACTACCACAGGTGAGCGCCGCCGGACGGGCCAGCTTCACGTCGCCGCCTCCGGAACGTCGATTTTCGGCCAGCTTAAACCCGTCACAGGGTCGGTTTAGCATGCGCAGAGGCCTCGATTTCGATTTTTCGGTGAAGTTTGCGTGAACGTACGGTTCACCCAGCGCCGCCGACCGCGCCCAAGGTGAGCATTTTCGGGATCTACCCGTCCCACGATATGGACACAGCGGCAGGGTTGCTCGCGAAATCCGGATTCATGCGAAGATCAAAGGTTCCGACGGGCGTTGCCCGTCTCCGCCATTGCGACTACCGCCGGACAGCGAGCCGGCATCTACTGGAGAAACTGACGATGCAGATCACGGGAGACATGCTGATCGGCGGCGCCTCGGTGCGGGGTACCGCCGGGACGCTGCGCGCGTTCGACCCGGCCCGTAACGCTGAAATCGAGCCCGTTTTCGGCGCCGGCGACGCCGGCGACGTCGATCGCGCCTGCAAGCTCGCGCAGGCGGCGTTCGATCCGTTCCGGCAAGCGCCGCTCGAAACGCGGGCGCGGCTGTTGGAGGCGATCGGCGAGCGCATCATGGCGCTGGGCGATGCGCTCATCGAGCGGGCCCAAGCGGAATCGGCGCTGCCCAAGGCGCGTCTAGAAGGCGAGCGGGCGCGGACCGTCGGCCAGCTCAAGCTGTTCGCGCAGGTGGTGCGCGACGGCCGCTGGCTCGCCGCGACGCTCGATTCGGCCATGCCCGAACGCAAGCCACTGCCGCGCTCCGATCTGCGGCTGCAGATGATTCCGGTCGGCCCCGTGGCCGTATTCGGCGCGAGCAACTTCCCGCTTGCATTCTCGGTGGCGGGTGGCGATACCGCTTCCGCGCTGGCAGCCGGCTGCCCTGTCGTCGTGAAGGCGCACCCGGCGCACTTGGGGACGTCCGAGCTCGTGGGCCGTGCGATTCAAGAGGCGGTGGCGGAATGCGGTCTGCCGGCGGGCGTGTTCGCGCTCGTCGTCGGCGCGGGCAACGCCGTGGGCGAGGCGCTCGTCGCACATCCGGCGATCAAGGCCGTCGGTTTCACGGGTTCCCGCGGCGGCGGCATTGCGCTGATGAATATCGCCGCGCGGCGTCGCGAGCCGATCCCGGTCTACGCGGAGATGAGCAGCATCAACCCGGTCTTCGTGCTGCCTGGCGCCTTGGCCTCGCGCGCCGAAGCGATCGCGACGGGTTTCGTCGATTCGTTGACGCTCGGCGTCGGACAGTTCTGCACGAATCCCGGCCTCGTGGTGGTGCTCGACGGCCCGAACCGCCAAGCGTTCGTCGACGCGGCCTCGAAGGCCCTCGAGCAGAAGGGCGCGCAAACCATGTTGACCGCGGGCATTGCCAGCGCCTATCGCGATGGCGTCAGCAAGCGCGCGGGCGTGGAAGGCGTGACGCGTGTCGGTCAAGGCGCGAACACGGATGCGCAGCACTCGGCGTTGCCCGAGCTGTTCGCGACGACCCAGTCGCGCTTTCTCGCGTCGCCTCCGCTCGAAGACGAAATCTTCGGGCCGACTTCGCTCATCGTCACGTGTGCGAACGTCGATGAAATGATCGAATTGGCCGAACATTTGGAAGGCCAGCTGACGGCGACGCTGCAGATGGATCAAGCCGACGTCGAACTCGCGCGCAAGCTGTTGCCCACGCTCGAGCGCAAGGCGGGCCGCATCTTGGCGAACGGCTTTTCGACCGGCGTGGAAGTCTGCCATGCGATGGTCCACGGCGGCCCGTTCCCGGCAACGTCCGATCCGCGTTCGACCTCGGTCGGCTCGCGCGCGATCGAGCGCTTCTTGCGCCCGGTCAGCTATCAGGATCTGCCGGCTGCCCTGCTGCCGCAGGCGGTGCAGGACGACAATCCGTTGAACCTCTGGCGCTTGCGCGACGGTACGTTCGAACGTCGCTAAGCGGTACGACGAAGGGCGGCGAACTCCCGTTCGCCGCCCTCGTTCGTTTTCGACTCGCGCGTCGTTGTATCGGCGCGTATCTCACCGCGCGTTAATTCCCCACGCGATAGACGCGCCCAGTTTGTGCGCCTTCCACGCTGCGGCAGAAGGCGACGGCCGCGCGCTGTGCGCTGACGGCTTCGAATCCGCGGAAGTACGGCGCATAGGCGTCGAGCGATTCCTCGAGTACGGTCGGGCTCACGACGTTGATGCGCAGGCCGCGCGGCAACTCGATGGCCGCGCCGCGCACGAAGCCTTCGAGTGCGAGATTCACCGTGGTGGCGTTGACGCCTTCGCGGATCGGCTCGTCGGCCAGGATGCCGCTCGTCAATGTGAACGAGCCGCCGTCGTTGACATGATGCTGCGCCGCCAGCACGACGTTGATCTGACCCATGAGCTTGTCGCGCAGGCCGATCCAGAACTGATCGGCCGTCATTTCGTGGAACGGGCCGAAGTGAACTCGGCCGATGGTCGTCACCACCGCGTCCACACGGCCGATTTCATGGAAAAGACGCTCGACGCTGGGCAGATTCGTTGCATCGACGTGATAGTCGCCGCGTGTCGCGCCGACTTCGATCACCTCATGCCGTTGCTTGAGCTCTGTGCAGACGGCCTGGCCGAGCGTACCGCTCGCCCCAATCACGACGATTTTCATCAGGACTCCTCGACGAAATGAAGAAACGCGCGGCGCCGCGCGCCGCGTCATCGCGCATTATGAGCGCGCGCCGATTTTCGTGCGAAGAGGTAGCGTCAGCAAGACGGCTGCGACGAGCTTGCCGGCCAGCCCCAGCCCGGTGACGAGCGCGGCCAGCGGGTAGGTGCTCCATTCGCCGGGCAGCAATGGAGCGACAAATACGACCGAGCCGAAGCCGAGCAGGACAGTGACCCAGCGCGCCCATGCGTAACGTAGGGCGACGAGCGCATAGAGCAGCCCAACGAGCGCGCGCGCCGTCAACGCAGCCGCGAGCGCGGTCGGCACGGCCCCGGCGCTTTCCGCCGGCGCGGGCGCAATTTGCCCGAGGGGCAACTCGATCCACGCGAGCGCGTAGCTGATACCCAAGCACGCGAGCGCGACCGCGAACCGCCGGGCCGCGCGCGGTTCGAGCGGGGCGCGGCGCGGCGGGCGCGCGAGGCGTACGCGCCGGATCCGGGCGCCGGGTAACGGGTGGCTCGCGTTCATAGTCGCTCGCAAGGGTGGGCGATGCCCGATTCGCAGCGGCGCGGATGCGCGCGGCGTGCACAGTCGTTCATCGTAGATCTAACTCCGGTTTGAAACCCCGCCCTTCAGGGCGGTGAGCTGGGACCCCGGCCTGAAGGCCGGGGTTTCAGCGATTCTTTGGGAGGGGTGCAAACCCCTTCCAAAAGTGTTCAGCCAAACCGGCCTGAA
>NZ_JBQCHR010000189.1:0-17194 GCF_051954495.1 Trinickia sp. | reverse complement strand
TGGCGCAGCCGTTCCAAGGCCGCCCAGGTATGATCGGCGACTTGGCCGTCGGTGGCGATCGTATTGTCGTAATCGGTTGCGAGCGCAACGAATCGCATGATCAAGCTCCTTCGAGCGAAGCGGCGGACGGGGTGCGAAGGCGGCGAAGTGCCGCCCTAAGCTTTGGGCGGCGCCCGTTCGTGGAGGGGGAAACTTGTGCGATTCGCATGTCCGTTCCGGCTCGCCATCGACGGCGAGGGAACGTGCATGCGACGTGCCCGGCTTGGCGCGGCTAAATTCGACCGAGTACGACCAGGATGACGACGATGACGACGATGAGACCGAGCGTCCCGCTCGGCGCATAGCCCCATCCGCGGCTATGCGGCCAGGCAGGAAATGCGCCGATCAGCAGCAGGATGAGGATGATGAGTAAGATCGTGCCTAACATAACGCCCTCGCTTGGAGTAGTTGAACACGCGCGGCGCAAAGCCGCTAAGTATCCGACCCGCAACTTGTATGCCGGGCGGGTCGTTGGGCGCGTTGGGGCCTGTGCTGGCGCGGTCGGGGACTTTTTCGCAAGGCGCCGGTATAGTCGTGCGTTCGTCGACATTACAAACGGAATGCGTTATGGCGATATGTCTGGACATACGGACACGGCGAGCCCATGAACCCCGCCGGGGCGCCGGGGCACGGCTCAGAGGAAAGCGATGACGGCGGAGCGGGCGCTTGTCTGGTTTCGGCGCGACTTGCGTTGCGACGATCACGCGGCATTGAGCCGGGCGCTCGATGCAGCGCGGCACGTATGGTGCGTGTTCGTATTCGACACGACGATCCTCGAGCCCTTGCTGCGGCGCAAACTCGAACGTCGGCCAAGCGAAGCGCCGACGGACCGGCGCATCGATTTCATCATGGCGGCCTTGGCCGAACTCGATCGCGCGCTGAGGAAGCATGGCGGCGAGTTGATCGTGATCCACGGCGACCCGCTCGAGGAGATTCCACGGTTAGCCGAAGCGCTCGACGTCGACCTCGTATGCGCCAATCGCGACTACGAGCCAGCCGCGATTGCCCGCGACGACGCGGTAGGCCGTCGACTCGAATCGGCGGGGCGCTCGTTCGCGGCGTTCAGGGATCACGTCATCTTCGAGCATCACGAGATCCTCAATAAGCAAGGCAAGCCTTATACGGTTTTCACTCCGTATAAGCGCGCCTGGTTGGCGCGGCTTGCGCCGACGGATGTCGCGCCTTGCGCGGTCGAACCGCGGGACGGGCAGCTGTGTGCACCGCCCGAAGGCCTGCGTGGGAACTGGCCTAGCGTGGTCGATCTCGGCTTCGCGCCGAGCGATCTGCCCACGTTGAAGCTGCCGACCGGCATGCGCGGGGCCGCGCGTCTGTTCGACGATTTCATGAGCCGCATCGATCGATACGACCAGCAGCGCGATTTCCCGGCCGTTAAAGGGCCGAGCTATTTGTCGGCGCACTTGCGGTTCGGCACGATCTCGATTCGCACCCTCGTCAGGGCAGCCCACGCGCTGACGCTCCAGCCGCACGGCGCCGGCGCAAGCACGTGGCTCTCCGAACTCGTCTGGCGGGACTTCTTTTTCATGGTGCTCGCGACCAATCCCAGCGTGGCCGAAGGCGCATCGTTCAAGCCTGAGTATGACGCGTTGCGTTGGGAGACCGGGCCTGCGGCAGACGCGCAATTCGAAGCGTGGTGCGAAGGAAGAACGGGATATCCGCTCGTCGATGCGGCGATGCGCCAGCTCGTGCAAACGGGCTACATGCACAATCGCCTGCGCATGGTGACGGCCAGCTTCCTCGCCAAGGATCTGGGCATCGATTGGCGCTTGGGCGAAGCGCATTTCGCAGAGTGGCTCAACGATTTCGATCTCGCCGCGAACAACGGCGGCTGGCAGTGGGCGGCATCGACGGGGTGCGATGCGCAGCCGTGGTTTCGCATCTTCAATCCCGTTACGCAATCGAAGCAGTACGACCCGGAGGGACGCTTCATCAAGCGCTACGTGCCGGAACTGGCTGCGGTGCCGCCGAAATGGATCCACGCGCCTTGGCTTGCCGCGCCCGAGGAACTGGCCGAGGTCGGCTTCATCCCTGGGCGCGACTATCCGTTGCCGATCGTCGACCATGCCAAGGCGAGGGCGTCGACGCTGAAGCGGTATCAAGAGGCCGTGGGACGGGACGCGGCGGACGACGATTGAACGCCCGTCGCGCCATGCACGGTTGCAGCGGAACTTCAATCCGCCGATTCCAAGTCCCCGATGACCGCCGCCAAGAACCGCGCGGCCTCGCCGCCTGTGACGACGCGATGATCGAACGTCAAGCTGAGCGGCAAGACCGCGTGAACGGCAGGTTTGCCTTCCGTGGCGACGACGGCGTCATGCACGCGCCCGGCGCCGAGAATGGCCACCGTGGGCGGCACGACGATCGGCGCCGCGTATTTTCCCGCGATCATCCCGAAGTTCGAGAGCGTGATCGTATTGCCGCGCATCTCCTCCGGCGGAATCTTGCGAGCACGCACATCTGCGCGCATGCGGTCGAGGCCGGCGCGCAGGTCGGCTGCATCGCGATGGGCGACATCGCGCAGAACGGGGACGAACAAGCCGTCGGGCAAGTCCACGGCAATGCCGACGTCGATTTTCGCCAATATGCGCCGCCTTGCGCTGCGTCCGTCGAACCACGCGTTGAGCCCCGGCTGGGCGCGGCACCCCGCCACTAACGCGCGGATGAGCCGGATCGTGACGTCGGCGCCAGGCCGCCACGCTCCGATATCGGCATCGTCGATGACGGTTGCCGCCGCCACTTCGCTCTGCGCTTGCGCCATGTTCTGCGCCATCGCGCGCCGCACGCCGCGCAGCTGTTCGGGCGGACCCAGCTCGGCCAAGAGTTTCGCGGTGCGCTCGATATCGCTCGACGTGACGATGCCGTCCGGCCCCGTGGGCATCACCATCGTCAAATCGATATCGAGTTTGCGCGCCAGCGCGCGCACCGCCGGCGTCGCCTTGACCGAGGCCGTTCCGACGCTGAGGCCGAACGGTGCGGCAACGGGCGGAGCGGCTTCGTGCACGACGCGCTCGCTCGTTTCCATGCGGCCGACGACGGTGCCCGTATCGGCTTGGCCGCCTGCGCCTTCGAAGCCGACCAGCGCCGCGCCCAAATGCACGATGTCGCCCTTGTCGCCGTACAGTTTTGCGATACGTCCGGCCTGCGGGGATGGAATGTCGACGATCGCCTTGGCCGTTTCGACCGACACGATCGGTTGATCGGCTTTGACTTCGTCGCCGGCCTTCACGTGCCATTGCACGATCTCCGCTTCCTGCAAGCCTTCTCCTAGATCGGGCAGCTTGAAGATATTCATGATGACGCCTCGAGCGTTTTTCGGACGGCGCTCACGATGCGCGCGACGCTCGGCATGTATTGCGCCTCTAGTCTGAATAGCGGCACGACGACGTCATAACCGGTCACGCGCTCAATGGGCGCGAGCAATGAATAAAGGCCGCGCTCGGCGATCGCCGCCGCGATCTCGGCCCCGAGACCGCACGTGCGCGGCGCCTCGTGGACGATGACGCAGCGCCCAGTCTTCGCGACGGACGCCAAGATCGTGTCGATGTCGAGCGGTTTGAGCGTCGCCACGTCGATGACTTCGGCTGCGACGCCTTCGTCGGCCAGTTGATCTGCGCTCCGAAGAACTTCCTGAAGCATCGCGCCCCACGATACGAGCGTGACGTCCGTGCCTTCGCGCAGCGTGAAACAGGTGTCGAGCGGCAATGCCTCGCCGTTGTCTTCGACACTTTGTTTGAACAAGCGATAGAGCCGCGTCGGCTCCAAGAAGATGACGGGATCGGGGTCGCGCACCGCCGCGAGCAGCAGCCCATACGCGCGCGCGGGCGAAGACGGCATCACGACGCGCAAGCCCGGAATATGCGCGAACAGGGCCTCGGGGCTTTCGGAGTGATGCTCCGGCGCGTGAATGCCCGCGCCGCACGGCGAGCGAATCACAAGCGGGCAACTCAAGCGGCCGCGCGTGCGATGACGCAGACGCGCCGCATGATTGAGCATGTGATCGATGATGGGATAGATGAATCCCGTGAACTGGATCTCGGCGACGGGACGCAGGCCCATCGCGGCCATGCCGACCGCCGTGCCGGCGATGCCGCACTCTGCGAGCGGCGTATCGACGACGCGCTGCGCGCCGTAGCGCGCCTGCAATCCCACGGTTGCGCGAAACACGCCGCCGTTCGCGCCGATGTCCTCGCCGAGCAGCACGACCGACGGATCGTGCTCGAGCGCGTGAGCCAAGGCGAGGTTGACCGCTTCGACCAACGCCAGATCAGCCATGACCATGCTCCGCGTCGTTCGAAAACTGCCCGGCGTAGTGCCGCGCGGTTTCCAATTGGTCGTCCAACGCATGCGGCAACGACGCGTAGAGATGATCGAACATCGCCGATACCTCGGGCGGTTCGACGGCGAGATAGGCTTGTACGCCGGCGTCGACCGCCCGTTGGCAATCTTGGACGAGCGCGTCCTCACGCGCCTTGTCCCAAGCGTGCTGGGCGAGCAAATACTTGCGCAGGCGGACGATGGGCTCGCCCTGCCACATCTTGGCGACGAGTTCCGGATCGCGATAACGCGTGGCGTCGTCGGCTGTCGTGTGATCGCCCAGGCGGTAGCTCAGCGCTTCGATCAACGTGGGTCCGCCGCCGCCTCGTGCTTTGACGAGGGCGACGCGCGCCGCTTCGTGCACGGCGATCACGTCGTTGCCGTCGACCTGTCGGCCCTCGATGCCGGCTGCGATCGCCTTTTGCGCCAACGTCCGAGCAGCGGTTTGACGCTCGCGCGGCACGGAGATCGCCCATTGGTTGTCGTTGACGACGATCACGAGCGGCGCTTGCCACACGCCCGCCATGTTCATGGCTTCGTAGAAGTCGCCTTTCGACGTGCCGCCGTCGCCGACGATCGCCACGGCTGCCCGGGCCTCGCCGCGCAGACGAAACGCGTACGCCGCGCCCGCCGCATGGCACACCTGCGTGCCGATCGGCACGCAATTCGGAAAATCGTGCGGCGCGGCGGCGAAGCAGCTTCCGCGCTCGTCGCCGCCCCAATAGAGCAGGCTCTCGGCCATCGTGACGCCGCGCAGCAATTGCGCCGCGTGGTCTCGGTACGAGGGAAAGAGCGCGTCTTCGGGGTGCATGGCCGATGCCAGTCCGACACCGATCGCCTCCTGTCCCACCGAAGATGCGAATGTGCCGAGCTTGCCCGTACGCTGCAGCGCCACCGCTTTCGCGTCGAACGCGCGCGTGAGCGTCATGGCGCGATAAAACCCGATCAGCGTGTCCGGGTTCTGGGCGAAATCGGGCAGGGGAAGTATCGGTACGCCGTCAGCATCGAGAAACCGGGTGTACTCGATATGAAAGCTGGCGACCGTGGTCATGATCGATGTCCTCGATGAGCGCCTCGCCGATGATGCAGCTTTTGTTTCTTGGTAGAACGTTAGTACGTTTGCGACTGAAAACAAGGTCCGGGCATCGTCATGCGCGCGTCGCATCACGCGGCGCCGCACCGAATGTCGGATGGGCCAAAAAATGCGTATTCCGCCGACAAATACGCGGCGACGTGCAAGCGGTCGGCAGGCGCTCAGGCGTCGGGCGCCGCCGCCTGTACGCTGGGGGGCACCCCGAGCAATTGCAGCGCACCGCCGGCGATGGCCGCAAACACAGGGCCGGCCACCGCGCCGCCGTAGTAGGACGGACCCGTCGGCTCGTCGATCATCACGGCGACGATGAGCCGAGGCGCGTCGATCGGTGCAATGCCGACGAACAGTGAGCGGTATTTGCCCTTCGCGTAGCCGGCTCCGGCATGTTTCCAGGCGGTCCCCGTTTTGCCGCCGACGCGATAGCCCTCCACGCGTGCGGCGCGACCGGTGCCGCCTTCGAGCGTCGCCGCTTCCAACATGGTCCGCAGCGCGGCGGCCGTGCGTTCGCCCGTGACGCGTACGCCCGCGAGCGCGGTTGCGTCGCTTGCGTTCGCCGGCTCGCGGTCGGCGCTTGCGCCGGCTTCGTCGCCCTCGTCGCTTTCATTGCGGGCCACGAGGCTCGCGGGCCGCAGCGTGCCGTCGCCCGCCAACGGCGTATACGCTTGCGCCATTTGCAGCAGTGAAGTGGACAACCCGTAGCCATATCCCATCGTCGCCTGCTCGACCGGTCGCCACCGCCGCCACGGACGCAATGTGCCCGCGGCCACGCCCGGGAACGGCAGTGGCGGTGCGAGCCCGATGCCGTACTGGCGGTAGGCCGTCCACAGCGTTTCGGGCGGCAACGTGAGAGCGATCTTAGCGAGCGCGATGTTGCTCGACGTGGCCAGTGCTCGCGCCACGCTCACCGTGCCGTGATCGGACGTGTCATGGATCGTATAGCCTCCGATCCGATAGCTGCCGGGGGCCGTATCGATCAACGTCTCGGGGCGAACGTGCCCGGCGTCGAGCGCGGTCGCGATCGCGAGCGGCTTGATCGTCGAACCCGGTTCGAACGTGTCGATCACCGCACGATTGCGCATCGTCCGCGCGGTCAGGACGGCGCGGGAATTCGGGTCGAACGACGGCGCATTGGCGAGCGCGAGGATTTCGCCGGTGCCCGCGTCGAGGACCACGACGCTGCCGGCCTGCGCGCGATGGCGTTCGAGCGCAACCTGTAGCTGCGCGAACGCGAGTTGCTGGATTCGACGGTCGATCGTGAGGCGCACGGTCTGCCCTGGTCGTGCGGGCACCAGCGGGCGCAGGTCGGAAACGATGCGCCCGAGCCGGTCGCGTATGACTTCGCGCGTGCCGGGCTCGCCGGCGAGCAGCGTGTCGGATGCGAGCTCGATGCCTTCTTGCCCGACGTCGTCGACATCGGTCAGGCCGACGACGTGTGCAGCCGATTCGCCTTCGGGGTAGAAGCGCTTCGACGACGCGACTTGCGTGATGCCTGCAAGGCCGAGCGCCGCGATGCGGTTCGCCGTTTGCGCATCGACGTGTCGCTTGAGCAGAACGTTGGGACGGCCGGTATCGAGCCGTGCGCGCAATTGTGCCGGCGACATCGCCAATGCCTGCGCGAGCGGTTCGAGCAACGCGCGTTCGACACGCTGAGGCTCGACCCAGATTTCGTATGTGGTGAGGCTGACGGCCAGCAATGCGCCATGGCGATCCACGATGGGCCCACGCCGCGCGTCGAGTTCGAGCATTTGCCGATGGCGCTTCTCGCCTTGCGCCACGTGGAATTCGTGTTCGACGATTTGCACCCAGCCCGCGCGCGCGGCAAGACCGGCGAAGGCCAGCGTGATGACGGCCATCAGCAGTGTGGACCGTCTTTTATGCCACCCGGGGGCGAGCAGGGCTTCTGAAGCGCCCGGCCCGGGCGAGTAGGGGGCGGGCCGTTTTCTGTGCGGTTCGGTCATCGAGGGGGGGCGAGCGTCATGAACGAAGGCGCCGGGCGGCGCGGGCTCGTATTGTAAACAAATTGTAATGATCGAGGCGAACGGCAAGGCAAAGCCCACCCCAAAAAACAAAACCGCCGCGAAGTGCGGCGGTCGGGTGAGCCGGGTGAACCGGTTGAAAACGGCGGACGGGGCGAGGACTAGGCCGGCAGCGAGAATCCCGAAATCGCTTCGCGCAGGACACTCGCCTGATCCTTCAGCGATTGCGCGGCGGCGGCGGCTTGTTCGACGAGCGCCGCGTTTTGCTGCGTCACCTTGTCCATTTCGCCGACGGCGCGATTGACCTGCTCGATGCCCGCGCTTTGCTCGCGCGAGGCGTGGCTGATCTCTTCGAGAATCTCGTTGACGCGGCGAACCGATTGCACGATTTCGCCCATCGTCGAACCGGCGTTCGCCACGAGCGCGGCGCCTTGATCGACGGTGTTCGTCGACGATTCGATGAGCGCCTTGATCTCCTTGGCGGCAGTGGCCGAACGCTGAGCGAGGCTGCGCACTTCCGAGGCGACGACGGCGAAGCCGCGTCCTTGCTCGCCGGCGCGCGCCGCTTCGACCGCCGCGTTGAGCGCGAGGATGTTCGTCTGGAACGCGATGCCGTCGATGACGCCGATGATGTCGCCGATCTTCTGCGAGCTCGATGTGATTTCGGTCATCGTCCGCACGACGTCGTCGACGACGCTGCTGCCGCGCGTGGCGACGTCGGCGGCTTGCTCCGCGAGCTTCGCTGCTTGCGAGGCGCTATCCGCGTTCATCTTCACGTTCGAGGTCATCTCGTCCATGCTCGACGCCGTTTCGACGAGGGCGGCGGCTTGCTGCTCCGTGCGCTGCGACAGATCGGTGTTGCCCGCCGCGATTTCGCTCGCGCCCACGTTGATGTTTTCGGTGCCGGCACGAACGCGCGCGACGGCATCGGCCAAGCCCGCCTGCATCTGCGAGAGCGCCGCCATGAGGCTCGTCTCGTCGTTTTGATGAACGGGGATGCGCATGGTCAAGTCGCCGCTGGCGATGCGCTGTGTGGTCTGCACGGCCACTTCGAGGTCGCCGCCGAGCCCGCGTCGTACGCTGCGCAGCAGCAGCATCATGGCCACCGTGGCCAGCGCGCCGAGCACGCCGATGATGATTGCCCAGCGAACGATGTTGGAAACGAACGCCGCGTTGACATCGTCCATGTACATGCCGGTGACGATGTCCCAATCCCAGGGGGCGAAACGCAGCCCGTACGACAGCTTCGAGACGGGCGTCTCACTGCCGGGTTTCGACCAGAGGTAATGAATGAAGCCGCCATGCTCTTGTCGGGAGGCCTTGACGATGTCGAGGAACAGATGGTTGCCTGCGGGGTCGGTGAAATCCGCCAGATTTTTGCCGACCAGCTGCGGCTTGATCGGGTGCATCAGCATGACCGCTTGCGAATCGTTGATCGAGTAATAGCCGTCCTCGCCGTAGCGCAAGATGCCGATGGCCTGCAGCGCCTGCTTCTTGGCGTCTTCCTCGCTCATCGCGTGCTGCTGCGAGGCGTCGTAGTAGTGCTGGGCGATGCTCGTCGCCTCTTGCACGAGCGCGACGAGACGATCCTTGCGATCTTCGATCATCGAGGTGCGGTTCTGCCACACGCCCGCGATGCCGATCAAGATGAGGCCGGTCCACAGGACCGCAATCATCGATCCAAGCCGTCGATTTAAAGTCATTTTCCGCATTGTGTCGCTCACGAATGGTCGATCGGTCAACGGCTTCATCAGAGGAAATGCATAGGATGAAGCCGCGCGTGCCCGGTATATCGACGTATCGTTTCAAGCGGCGCAGAGGGGGAAACCCTGACTGGATAAGGAGTGGCGCGTGCTGGCGCGGCCTAGAAAGGCACGCGCCGAGGCCGATAGCCTATTGGCGCGGTTAAACGCTCTCGCTCGCGGGCGGCTTGACGCCGGCGATCGAATCGGATCCGCCCACCATGCGATCGAAAGCCTGCGCACCTTGCCGCCAGTTCTCCGGTGTGAACTGCCCGAGCGCTTCGCCTAGGTCGACATAGCTGCCTTGCAACGCCTCACGCATGACGGGCGAAAGCAGCGACGACGTCGAGATGCCGCCATCGGCACGCTCTTTTTCGATGCCTGCGGCGTTTTCATCGGCGAATGAGGCGATGTTGGCCATCGTCGTTTGGAGGCTTCGCAATTGCGGGCTCGTCGCGCATCCGACGGATTGCGCGCGGGCGAGCAGGTCCTGCACGACCGGGCTTTGGCTCAAGAACGCGCCGGCGTCGTCGGGCAGCAGACCCGTATCGAGCGAGTCGTACGTTCCGATGAGTGCGCCGAGGCCTGCCGACGTCGCCGCCGCACTGTTCGGATCCTTCGGCGACGCCTTCAGTTCGGCTTGCGCGACATCGTGCTCGACGCTCAATGTTTTCGTCGCGTAATCGATGGCGTTCATTCCGTCGTCGACTTGCTTCGGACCGAGTGCGTTGACGTCGAGATGCCCGATTAAATCGTCTTCCGCCGTGCGCATGCCGTCTTGGTCGCCTTCCATCTGCTCGATGGTCGCGTTTTGATTGACGTCTTGGCGGTAGTACTTGAACAACCCTTGTCGAACGGAATCGAGCAGATCGCGCTCCGCGCCGCGCAGGGCGCTGACTGCATTCGATCCTCCCTTTGCATCGGGGGCATCGGGTTTCGCACCGGCTGTCGCGAGATAGGTTTGAAGTGCGTGCTGTGTTGCGTCGACGGGGTTCACATAGCACAAACCGCTGCGATCGAAATTGACGGCCACGTAAGCGTTCCTCCGGGTGTTGGTCGTGGTTGAGTGGCCGATACTTTGAGGGATTTCGACAAAAACCGGGCACACGATATTCGTAGATTTGCGCAAGGCTGCATGGTTTTGGAGGGTTGTTCTACGCGAGGGAAAAGAAGGCGAAGCGAATTGGGGGGATGGAAAAGGGACGAACTGAACGTGCACGCTTGCGGTTACGCAGTAAGCGCTTTCTGAATTCATCGGCGAGTAGGGGCCTCATGCGCCGCGCCCGGCGCATCGGTGCGGCAACACGATCAGCTTGGGGACGAAGCCCGTCAGGCCTGCGAGGGGTTTTTATCCGGCGGACCTTCCGGCCGCTGCGGCTCGTCGTTGTGGTGGCCCGGCGCGGGAGGGATGATCGGCTCGCCCTCGGGGTCGCGTGTTGGGTCCGCGAGAGGGTCGGGGATCGGCGTGGTATGCATGCGATAGTCCATGGCGTATGCGTTTCGTTGGCGGTGACGGGCACACCCGAGGCGTCGTTGCGGCTGCTTCTTTTATACGCCATCCGTTAGCGCCGCGCCACGGCGCTAGTCGTCCGCCTCTGCCCCGATCGCCAAAACGGCGGGCAGGCGCGCCGTGAGGATGTCGATCGCAATGCGCACGCGCGTGGGTAAATGCCGCGTGCGGCGCCAGGCGAGATGCATGTCGATACGAGGGCCCGGCGCGTCGGCCAAGATTTGAACCAGCGAACCTTCGCGCACATCGTCGGCGATGAGCCAGCACGGCAAACGCGCGATGCCCGCTCCCGCTTTGACGGCGGCGACGATCGTCTCCAAATCGTCGAAGCGCAGCCGGTGTTTCATCGTCACGCCGCGCATGTCCGCCGTATCGTCCGCGAGCGGCCAGGCGGCGTCCCGCCTGCCCGATGCATAGAGCACGCCATGGTGACCGTCGAGTTCGCCCACCGTCCGCGGCGTGCCGTGGCGTGCTAGATAGTCGGGACTGGCGCACAACCTCATCGTCTGCTCCCCCAGCTTGCGTGCGACGAGATCAGCCGGCGCATCGCGCAACGGCCCGCTGCGCAGAACGAGGTCGATGTTTTCGTCGACGAGATCGATCACGCGATCGGTCAATGTCATCTGCAATTCGAGCTTCGGATAACGCGAGGCGAGTTCGAGCAGTACAGGTGCGACGCAGCGCCTGCCGAACAGCACTGGCGCGCTGACGTGCAGCCGGCCTTGCGGCGACAACCGCGCGGCGTTGAGCGCCGCTTCGCCCGCATCGAGTTCGGCCAGTGCGCGCACGCAATGGTCGTAAAACGCCTGTCCGTCGGCCGTCAACGTTTGACGCCGCGTCGTGCGCAGGAAGAGCCGCGTGCCGAGGCGTTCCTCCAGCCGCGCGATGCTTTTACCTACGGCCGAACGCGTGAGGTGAAGTCGCTCGGCCGCGAGGGCGAAGCTGCCGGCCTCGGCAGCCTGAACGAACGCGGATACGCCTGTCAGTCGATCGGTCATGGTGTTGGACGCGGGTAGCGTGGTCGGATGCATTGATTCCACGAAGTCTACAATCAAACGAAAATTTGCCGTCACTAGAGACAATTGTTCGTCGTTAAGCTCCTCTTCATCGATCTATCCGTTATAGGAGTATGAAGATGAGCTTGGCGAATTCGACGATGAAAAAATGGACGGTTACGAGCCCCGGCGTGGAACATTTGCGGTTGGAGTCCGCGCCGCTACCGAGCTTCGGCGAACACGAAGTGCTCGTGCGAGTCGAGGCCGTGTCGCTCAACTACCGCGATCTCGGGGTCATACAAGGCGAGGACGGGGCGGCAATGCCGTTCCCGTGCACGCCCGGCTCGGACTTAGCCGGCGTCGTCGTGGCGTCCGGGGCGCGCGTGACGCGCTTTCGCGAGGGCGATGCTGTCATCGGCACGTTCTGGGCCGGCTGGCTCGACGGCGAATGGCCGGCCACGGCGAGGGTGCTCGGCGGGTCGCTGCCTGGTGCGCTCGCGCAGTACCTGGTCCTGCATGAAGACTGGCTCGTGCCGGCGCCCAGCACCCTCGACGCCGTGCAGGCCAGCACGCTGCCGTGCGCGGGGCTGACGGCCTGGTTCGCGCTCGTTGAAAAAGGCGGCTTGCGAGCGGGGCAGACAGTCCTCGTGCAGGGTACGGGCGGCGTCGCGCTGTTCGGCTTGCAACTCGCGCGGGCGCACGGCGCGCAAGTCATCGTCACGACAGGCAGTGAGGACAAGCGCCGCCGTGCGCTTGCGCTGGGTGCATCGCATGTCATCGATCGAAACGCGCACCCGCAGTGGGACATAGAGGCGCGCGCGTTGACGGGCGGGCGCGGCGTCGACCATATCTTCGAGCTGGCCGGCGGCGATAATCTCGCCGCCTCGCTGCGTGCGTTACGGCAAGGCGGACGCATCTCGTTGATCGGCGTGCTCGGCGAGCACTCGATGACCTTCCCGAGCGTGCCGTCGTTTTTGACGAGGCCCGTGATTCAAGGTATCGGTGTGGGACATCGGCGCGCATTGGAAGAACTCGTGCGCGCCGTGGATGGGCTCGCGTTGAAGCCCGTCGTGGATGCCTGCTATGCCGCGGATCAATTGCCGCAGGCGCTGGAGCATTTGAAGCGCGGCGCATTCGGCAAGATCGTCGTCAAGATGCATTGACGCCCGGTAGCCGCAGTCGTCGTTGCAGCCGAATTTGCTACGACGGCCGTTGGCGGTGCAAGTCGGCGTGAGTGTCGATGTCGGCCAGTATGCCGGCGTCGTCCACATCGATCGACGTCACGTCGTGTGTCGCGAGCAGCGCACGCGCGCCGACATCGCCGTCGAGCAACGAGAGGGCCTCGCCGTGCATGGCGCCGAAACCGACCGGATGTCCTCGTCGCCCGCCATGGATGGGCGCGACGATCGACGCGCCGCCGTCGAGGCGACGCGCGATCGCTTCGATCGTCGCGGGGGCGACCCAGGGCATGTCGGCCAGCGCGACGATCCAGCCGTCGGCGTCGCGCGTGGCGCGCACTCCCGCGGCGAGACTCGCGCCCATGCCGCGTGCGGCTTGCGCCGCGAATACCACGTCGCAGCCCGTTTCGTTCAGCGCATGCGCCAGGGCTTCATCGCCGGGCCGGACAACGGCGGTGACATGCGCGAGCGTCGTCAGCAACGCATGGGCGGCGGCGCAGGCCACGGGCGTGCCATCCGGCAGGCGGGCGAGCAGTTTGTTCTGCAGGCCTTCGGGATCGAAGCGTGTCCCGCGGCCGGCCGCGAGCAGCAGCGCCGTGGCGGATGAAGCGTAGGTCATAGCGGCGCGTGCCCGAGGGGAAAATGAGGTTGGGTTCAATTGTGCGGGGCGCCGCGCGCTCCGCGCAAGCATCTTCGTTCGGCACGAGCACGTTCCGCAGTCGGCACGCCGCCGAGTTGCCGCTGCTTCACGCAGGGCCGCGCCGCCGTTCAAGCGCTGGCCGGTTGCAAAACTTTGTCGAGCGTAATGGGAAGGTCGCGCACGCGCACGCCCGTTGCGTGGTAGACGGCATTCGCAATGGCCGCCGGCACCCCGGTGATCCCGATCTCGCCGATGCCGCGCGCCCCGAGCGCATTGAAATGCGGATCGGGCACGTTCAACACGCTGACATCGATCGTGCCGATGTCGGCGTTGACCGGCACGTGGTACTCGGCCAGGTTCGCGTTGACGATCCGCCCGTAGCGCGCGTCGAGTTCGCTGGCTTCTTCGAGCGCCGCGCCTACGCCCCAGACGATGCCGCCGATCAGTTGGCTCTTGCCCGTCTTCTCGTTCAGCAGTTGGCCCACGTCGTACACGGCGACGATGCGCGGCACGCGGATCGTGCCGAGCGCCGCATCGATGTGGACTTCTACGAATACGGCGCCGAACGAATGAAACGAATAGCGGCTGGCTTCTTCACCTCGCTTGGCCGTGGCATGTGCCTCGATCGGTCGCCCACCCGCTCGCGCAAGAATGGCCGCCGCGGGATCGCGGCGCGAGGCATCCGCGCGGCTGACGACCCAGCCGTCCACCACGGCTAGATCGGCCGCGGCCATGCCGTGCAGCGGGGAGGCGCTATCTTCGCGCGCCATGTCGATCAAGCGCATGCGAGCTGACGCGGCGGCTTCCTTTACCGCGGGCGAAACGCTGGCGACCGACTGCGACCCGCCCGATACGGGGGCGTGCGGCAGTGACGAATCGCCGAGGGCGAAACTCACGCGTTCCAGCGGGAAGCCTAGCGCATCGGCCGCAACCTGCGTCATGACCGTATACGTGCCGGTGCCAAGATCCTGCGTGCCCGAGGCCACGACCGCGGTGCCGTCGGGCAAGATGCGCGCGAGCGCGGATGCTTCGCTGCGTCTGGCCGGATACGTGGCCGTGGCCATGCCCATGCCGATCAGTGTCGCCCCGTCGCGCATCGAGCGCGGCGCCGGTGTGCGCCTGGACCAGCCGAATCGCTCGGCGCCCATGCGGTAGCAGTCGCGCAATTGCTTGCTCGACCAAGGCTTATGTTCCTGCGGATCGATTTCGGCGTAGTTCTTCAATCGCAAAGCGATGGGGTCCATCTTCAATGCGACGGCCAATTCGTCGAGCGCCGATTCGAGCGCGAACGAACCGGTCGTCTCGCCGGGCGCGCGCATGAACGTCGGGGTGCCGACGTTGAGCGGCACGAGCCGGTGCGATGTCGCGAGGTTCGGCACTTCGTAGAGCATGCGCGTGACGAGGCCCGATGTTTCGGTCCAGTCCTCGAACATGGAAGTATTCGAATACGTGTCGTGCCGCATGCCGGTCAGCGTCCCGTCCGCGCGCGCGGCGAGCACGAGATGCTGTTCGGTGTGGGGCCGGCCGCCCACGGGCCCGAACATTTGCGGACGCGTCAGCGCGAGCCGCACGGGCCGTCCCACTTGGCGAGCGGCCATCGCACAGAGCACCACGTGCGACCACACCGAGCCCTTGCAGCCGAAGCCCCCGCCGACGAATGGCGAGATGATGTGCACATCGTCCGGCGGGATGCCCAGGAACGTGGCGACGGCTTGCCGCGCATTGCCTACACCTTGCGTCGTGTCGTAGAGGGTCAAGCGCGGGCCGTCCCATGAGGCCATGACGGCGTGAGGCTCCATGGGATTGTGATGCTCCATCGGGGTCGTGTAGACCGCATCGATGCGCACCGCGCCCGCATGCAGGCCGTGCGCGATGTCGCCGCGTTCGGTATCGGCTTTGCCGCCGATCATCGAGGCGGGCGCGTGGCCCTGAGCCTTTTCCCGCGAAAAATCCAGCGTAGGGGTAGCGGGTGCGTAGTCGATCCGAAGTTTGGACGCCGCATCGACGGCGCGCTCGAGCGTATCGGCGACGACGATGGCGACCGGCTCGTTGTCGTAGCGGACTTCACCATCTTGCAGCAGCGACAGCCGACGCTGCGCGGGCGGCGCGACTTCGGGACGTCCGTCGTTGGGCAAGCGCGGTGCGTTGCGCGAGGTCATGACCAGCAGCACGCCCGGCATTGCATCGGCGCGTGTCGTATCGATCGCCGATACACGGCCGTGCGCGATCGTGCTCGTGACCAGCACGGCATGCGCAAGATGGGCCGCCGGAAATTCCGCGGCATACCGCGCTCTGCCCGTGACCTTGAGGATGCCGTCGGTGCGGTCCAGCGGTTGGCCGATCGTATTCATGCTGTCGCCCCCGTCACGCCGATGCTTTCGCGGCCGGCGGCGATGTTCAGGGCGCGTACGATCGCGCGCTCGGCCAGCAGCACTTTGAAGCGGTTGCCGGGCAACGGACGCGCATCGCGCAATTGAGCGGCCGCGGCTTCACGCAGCTTGGCGTCCGTGAGGGGCTGTCCCGTCAGCAGGCCTTCCGCGATGGCGGCCCGCCAAGGCTTGTGGGCGACGCCCCCGAGTGCGAGGCGCACGCCCGCGATCTTCTCGCCTTGCATTTGCAGCGCGGCGGCGACCGAGACGAGCGCGAACGCATAGCTCGCTCGGTCCCGAATCTTGAGGTAATACGTGTGCTCCGCCAAAGACGTCGACCAAGGCGGCAGGTCGACGGAGGTGATCAATTCGCCGGGCTGCAACACGGTGTCGACGTCGGGCCGATCGCCTGGCAGGCGATGGAATTCCCCGATGGGGATTCGTCGAGCGCCCGCGGGCCCCACGACTTCGATCGTCGCGTCGAGCGCGGCGAGTGCGACGCTCATGTCCGATGGATTGACGGCGATGCACTGCGCGCTCGCGCCGAGAATGGCATGCATGCGCTGGTAACCGTCCTGCGCGGCGCATCCGCTTCCGGGCGTGCGCTTGTTGCATGCCGCAAACGCCGCGTCGTAGAAGTAGGGGCAGCGTGTGCGCTGCATCAGGTTGCCGCCGACCGTCGCCATGTTGCGCAACTGTGCCGACGCGCCGGCTACGAGGGCTTGCGTGAGCAGCGGGTAGCGCTCGCGCACGAGGGGATGATCGGCCGCATCGCTGTTGCGCACGAGGGCGCCAATGCGAATGCCGCCGTCCGGCCGCGTTCGTACGGCATCGAGGCCGTCATCGCTCAGATGCGTGATGTCGACGAGCTTGACCGGCCTCGCAACGCCGCCCTTCATCAAATCGAGCAGATTGGTCCCGCCGCCGATGAACGCGACGCCTGCCGTTTGCGCCGAACGGACCGCGTCGGCGACGTTCGCCGCACGCTCGTATGCGATTGCCTCCATGCGTCGACTCCTTTCGCGTCAGCCGCGTTCGTGCACGATACGCACGGCCGCGACGATGTTCGGATAAGCGCCGCAGCGGCAGATGTTGCCGCTCATGCGTTCGCGAATCTCGTCTTCGGTCAGCTCGCTTGGGTGAGTCCGCACGTCTCGCGTGACGGCGCTGACGGCGCCGGCTCGAAACTCGTCGAGCAGCGCGGTGGCGGAGCACAGCTGCCCCGGGGTGCAGTAGCCACATTGGAAGGCGTCGCGTTCGATGAACGCGCTCTGGAGCGGATGGAGGTCGGAGCCTTCGGCAAGCCCCTCGACGGTGACG
>NZ_JBQCHR010000188.1:0-22017 GCF_051954495.1 Trinickia sp. | reverse complement strand
AGGCGCTCGCCGCGAGCGCCGTCGTCAAGGCGCAGTGCGACGACAGCGCACGCGTCGAGCAATTGGCCGCCGTGCTGGCCGCCAAGCCCTGCCATGTCGCGTTGACCGTTGCGCGCGGCAGCTCCGACCACGCGGCGAGCTATTTCGCGAGCCTGGCGATGAGCCGCATCGGCGTGCCCGTCGCTTCGCTGCCGATGTCGATCGCGACGCTGCAAGCGGCGCCGCTGCGTGTGGAGGGCGAGCTGGCGATCGCGTTTTCGCAATCGGGCCGAAGCCCCGATCTCGTCGATACGATGACGGCGCTGCGCGCCGCCGGCGCCCGGACCGTAAGCGCGGTCAATGCCCCCGAATCGCCCCTCGCCGACGCCTGCGAATGGCAACTGCCGTTGTTGGCGGGAGTGGAGCGCTCCGTCGCGGCCACCAAAAGCTATATCGCCATGCTGTCGATCTCGGCGCAGCTCGTCGCGTACTGGCAGCGCGATCCGATGCTGCTCGACGCGCTGCGCTCGCTGCCCGACACGTTGCACGAAGCAGCGGCGCTCGATTGGTCGTCCGCCGTCGATACGCTGCGCGGCGTCGAGCGCATGATCGTGATCGGTCGCGGCCTTGGCCTCGCGATCGCTCAAGAAGCCGCGCTCAAGCTCAAGGAGACGTCGGGTATTCAAGCCGAAGCGTTCTCGAGCGCCGAAGTACGCCATGGGCCGATGGAGCTCATCGACCGCGACTATCCGCTGCTCGTTTTCGCACCGCGCGGGCCCGAGCAGGAGGGCTTGATCGGGCTGGCCGCCGACATGCGCGCGCGCGGCGCGCGCGTCTTGCTGGCCGCGCCTGACGATGTGAGCGCGGCGCAGCTTCCGCTAGCGACGAGCCGCCATGCGGCGCTCGAGCCGATCGCGGCGATCCAAACTTTCTACGTGATGGCCGCGGAACTCGCGGCCGCGCGCGGACGCGATCCCGACGCGCCGCGCCATTTGAACAAGATCACCGAAACTTACTGAGCGAGAGATGCGGATGGAACGTGCTGAGGAGTCCCGATTAATGAATCAATCCCCGGACAAGGTGGTTCTGCTCGCGCCGTTGACGGGGCCCGTGGTGGCGCTCGCCGACGTGCCGGATCCCGTTTTCGCGGGCGGCATGTTCGGCGACGGCATCGCCGTCGATCCGCTCGATGGCCGGCTGCTCGCGCCGTGCGACGGTCTCGTCACGCATCTGGCGCGCACGGGCCACGCGGTCACGCTGCAAACGCGGGAAGGCGCCGAAATCCTGCTTCATATCGGTATCGATACGGTCGAACTGGGCGGCGAAGGGTTCGCGGCGAAGGTGGCGCAAGGCGCTCATGTGAGAGCCGGCGACGTGCTGATCGAATTCAATCAGGACGAGATCGTCACGAAAGCGCCGAGCCTCGTATCGGTCATCGCGATCGCCAATTCCGACGCGTTCGACGTCGTGGAGCGCGCATCGGGCCGCGTAACGGCCGGTGTGAGCCCGCTGCTCGTGCTGCGCGCGAAAGGCGCCGCGGCGCAAGGAGGCGGCGCGGCCGGCGAGGCCACGGGTGAAGTCAAGGTGCAGGCAAGCCGCACGATCACGCTCTCGCAGGCGGGTGGACTGCATGCACGTCCCGCGGCGCGTGCGAGGGAAGCCGTGCGCGGCTTGCAGGCGCGTGTCGAAGTTCATCACGGCGGCCGGCACGCGAACGTCGAGAGCGTCGTGGGTCTGCTCGGCCTAGGCGCCGGTGAAGGCGCAAGCGTGGAGGTGGTCGGCTCGGGCCGAGATGCGGCGCAAGCGGTCGACGCCGTGGCCCGCGAGCTGCTGCGCGAAGTGCACGGCGAACTCGAGGAAACCCCTGCGCGCATGAACTCGCCCGCGCCGGCCGTGCGGCCTTCCGGCGTTCCGCTCGACCCCAACACGCTAGCCGGAGTATGCGCTGCGCCAGGCATCGCAGTGGGCACGCTCGTGCGGTGGGACGATGCGGAATTGGCCCCGCCCGAGCGGGCGAGCGGCACGCCGGCGGCCGAGAGTCGCATGCTCGACCGCGCGCTCGCCGTCGTTGATCAAGAACTGAATACGACCGTGCGCGATGCGTCGGCGCGCGGCGCGGTCGGCGAGGCCGGCATTTTCGCGGTGCATCGCGTCTTGCTCGAAGATCCGACGCTCGTCGATGCGGCGCGTGACTTGATCAGCCTTGGAAAAAGCGCGGGCTTCGCCTGGCGCGAAGCGATCCGCGCGCAGATCGCCGTGCTGACTCACGTCGAAGACATGCTGCTGGCCGAACGTGCCGCCGATTTACGAGATATCGAAAAGCGCGTGCTGCGCGTGCTTGGCCATGCCAACCCGGCGGCGCGCTCGTTGCCCGAGGAAGCGATTCTCGCCGCCACCGAATTCACGCCATCGGATTTGTCCTCGCTCGATCGCGCGCGCGTGGCGGCGCTCGTGATGGCGGCGGGCGGGGCGACGTCGCATGCCGCGATCATCGCGCGCCAGCTCGGCATACCCGCGCTCGTGGCCGTGGGCGACGCTTTGCATGCGATCCCCGACGGTACGCAAGTGGTCGTCGATGCGAGCGCCGGCCGGCTCGAATATGCGCCGACCGAGATCGACGTCGAACGTGCGCGGCTCGAGCGCCAACGCCTGGCCGGCGTGCGCGAAGCGAATCGCCGTACGTCGCAGGAAGCGGCGGCGACGCGCGACGGCCGCGCGATCGAAGTCGCGGCGAACATCGCCACGATCGACGATGCGCGTACCGCGACGGAAAACGGAGCCGACGCCGTGGGCTTGCTGCGGACCGAGCTGCTGTTCATTCACCGCGAATCGGCGCCCACCGCCGACGAACATCGCCAAAGCTACCAGGCGATCGTCGATGCCCTGCAAGGCCGCACGGCGATCATCCGCACGCTCGATGTGGGCGCGGACAAGGAAGTGCCCTACCTGACGCTGCCGCCGGAGACGAACCCCGCGCTGGGCTTGCGGGGCATACGGCTCGCCCAGGTGCGCCCCGACTTGCTCGACGATCAGCTGCGCGGCCTTATCGCGGTTCAGCCGCACGGCTCGGTGCGCATTCTGCTGCCAATGGTGACCGATGCGGGCGAACTCGTGCGCGTGCGCAAGCGGATCGACGATCTTGCCCGCGACCTGGGCCGCACGGATCCGATTCAGGTCGGCGTCATGATCGAAGTGCCGTCGGCCGCGTTGCTGGCCGATCAGCTCGCACGGCATGCCGATTTTCTGTCGATCGGCACGAACGACCTGACGCAGTACACGCTCGCGATGGACCGGTGCCAAGCCGATCTGGCCGCGCAGGCCGATGGTTTGCACCCGGCCGTGCTCAGGCTGATCGATCAGACGACGCAAGGCGCGGCCAAGCACGGCAAATGGGTGGGCGTGTGCGGCGCGCTGGCCGGCGATCCGTTGGCCGTGCCATTGCTGGTGGGCCTGGGCATCACCGAATTGTCGGTGGACCCCGTCGCCGTGCCCGGTATCAAGGCGCGTGTGCGCAACCTCGATTATCAACTGTGCCGACAACGCGCGAACGATATGCTCGCGCTCGATTCGGCCCAGGCGGTAAGAGCAGCAAGCCGCGAGATCTGGCCGTTGGATTAGGACTCCTAATCGATTCCACGGACGACGAAATCGCACTTCGACGATAGACGAAAGACGGCATCAACGACGAGAAAGACCAACTGGAGGATTCAATGGATGCGAACCCATTTCTAAAGGTACAGCGCCTGGGCAGGGCGCTGATGCTGCCGATTGCGGTATTGCCCGTCGCGGGCATCTTGCTGAGACTCGGCCAGGCCGATGTGCTCAACATCAAGATGATCGCCGACGCGGGCGGCACGATTTTCGACAACTTGCCGCTGCTGTTCGCCATCGGCGTGGCGGTGGGCTTCGCAAAAGACAACAACGGCGTGGCGGCGCTCGCCGGGGCGATCGGCTATCTGATCGAAGTCGCCGTGATGAAGGACATAAACGACAAGCTCAACATGGGCGTGCTGTCGGGCATCATCGCCGGTATCGTCGCGGGCATGCTCTACAACCGGTACAAAGACATCAAGCTGCCCGACTACCTCGCGTTCTTCGGAGGGAAACGGTTCGTGCCGATTGTCACCGGGCTAGCGTGCGTGGTGCTCGGCATCGTGTTCGGTTACGTCTGGCAGCCCGTGCAACTCGCGATCGACGCGACCGGCCACTGGCTGACGACGGCCGGCGCGCTGGGCGTGTTCGTCTACGGTACGCTGAATCGGCTGCTGCTCGTCACAGGCTTGCACCACATCATCAACTCGCTGGCCTGGTTCGTGTTCGGCACGTTCACGCCCCCGGGCGGCGGCGCGGCGGTCACGGGCGATCTGCATCGCTTCTTCGCGGGCGACCCGACCGCGGGCGGCTTCATGACGGGCTTCTTCCCGGTCATGATGTTCGGCCTGCCGGCCGCGTGCTTGGCGATGTTTCATGAAGCGCCGAAGGAGCGCCGCGCGATGGTGGGCGGCCTGCTGTTCTCGATGGCGCTGACGTCGTTCCTGACGGGCGTGACCGAGCCGGTCGAATTCAGCTTCATGGTCCTCGCGCCGGTGCTGTATGTGATTCACGCGCTGCTGACGGGGCTTTCGCTCGCGATTTGCCAAGCGCTCGGCGTGCATTTGGGATTCACCTTCTCGGCCGGTGCGATCGACTACGTGCTCAATTACGGCCTATCGACGAAGGGGTGGCTCGCGATTCCGATCGGGCTCGTGTACGCCGTCGTCTACTATGGCTTGTTCCGCGTGTTCATCCGCAAGTTCAACATGGCCACGCCGGGCCGCGAGCCGGCGACGACCGAAGCACAGGTCGAATCGTTCGCCGCGGGCGGCTATGTCGCGCCCACAGCCGGCGCCGCCGCGTCGCGCGCCGATCGTTATATTGCCGCTTTGGGCGGTGCGCAGAATCTGACGCTCGTCGATGCCTGCACGACGCGGCTGCGTTTGTCCGTGGTCGATTCCGGCAAGATCTCCGAGCCCGCGCTGAAGGCGGCCGGTGCGCGCGGCGTGCTCAAGCGCGATGCGCACAATGTGCAAGTGGTGATCGGTCCCGAGGCCGACTTGATTGCGGATGAAATGCGTGCGGTCATTGCCGGAGGCGCGACGTCAGCCACGGCTGCGGCGCCCGCAGCGGCGGCGACAGCGGCCGAAGGCCAAGGGGGCGCGGCTGCGGGCCCCCTGGACCCGGACCCGATGCGTTGGCTTGCGGTATTCGGCGGCGCTACGAACGTGGCGGCGCTCGACGCCGTGGCATCGACGCGGCTTCGCGTCGTCGTACGCGATCCGTCCGCGGTCGACCGTCAGCGCCTCGCCGCGCTGGACGTAGCCTGGGTATCCGCCGACACGTTCCACATCGTTTGCGGATCGGCCGCCCAGCGCTACGCGCAGCAGCTGTCGACGCGCCTGCCCGCCGCGGGCGGACCTTCGCCGCAGCCGGTGTGAATAGAGAAGCTTAGAGAAGCGAAGCAGTAAACAGCGGCGCCTATGACTGAACTGTCCGACCTCACGAAGTCGGCTCATGTCTAGGCGCCGTTTTCCTGCGCGCCGCACGTTGAACCGGCGTCGTCGCGCATGCAGCTAGCGCCGGTTATCGGCCCCGCGGATTGTGCGCGCCCCGCGCTTTCTCCATCCTCGATTCGAGCCACATGGCGTTGATGATGCCGAAGCCCAGGGCGACGCCGATACCGAGAATCCAGCTGAAGTACCACATGGTTAGTCCCTCCTAATTAAGCGTTGAAGCCGCATGACGCATGCCCGCCTCAATACATCGAATGCCGGTTCTGCTCGAGCGCAGCCTGCGTGACCTTGCCGCGCATGACCCGGTAGACCCATCCCGTATAGACCAAAACGATCGGCAAGAACACGATCACGGCCACGAGCATGATTTCGAGCGTGAGGCGGCTCGAGGTCGAATCCCAGACGGTCAAGCTGCTCTTGGCATCGAGCGAGGACGGCATGATGAACGGGAACATGGAGAATCCCGCTGTGAGAATGACGCCCGCGATCATCGCGCCGGTCGCGATGAAGGCGGTTTTCTCGAAACGCGAACGCGCAACGGCAAATGCCACGAGGCCGCCCGCGAATCCGAGCGCGGGTGCGATCGTCATCCACGGGAACCGGTCGTAGTTGCTCATCCACAGACCTTTGCCGGCATCGACGGTCTTGAGCAGCGGGTTCGCGACGGCGTCGAACGGCGGCGCGCTTTCGATGCGATATCCGACGATCGACGTAGCGATCAACGCGCCGGCCAATGCGAAGGCGAGCAAGGCAACGACCGTCGCGATGCGCAGCGCCGACGAGGCGCGCGCCGAGATCGCGCCGTCCGTCTTCATCTTGACGAACGCCGCGCCGTGCGCGACCAGCATCGACAGGCTAACGATGCCGGTCAGGAGCGCGAACGGATTGAGCAAGGCGAAGAACGAGCCGTGATACGTCACGCGCATGTCCGTATCGAACGCAAACGGCGCGCCTTGCAGAAGATTGCCGAATGCAACGCCGAATACGAGCGCCGGTACGAAGCCGCCTGCGAACAGCGCCCAGTCCCACGCGACGCGCCAGCGCGGATCGGCGCGCTTGCTCCGATAGTCGAAGCCGACCGGCCGAAAAAACAGCGCGAAGAGCACGAGCAGCATCGCGAAGTAAAAGCCGGAGAACGATGCTGCATAGACGAGCGGCCAGCTCGCGAACATCGCGCCGCCTGCCGTGATCAGCCAGACTTGGTTGCCTTCCCAAGTGGCGCCGACCGTATTCACGACGATACGCCGTTCATCATCGGTCTTGCCGACGAACGGCAGCAAGATGGCCGTGCCCATGTCGAAGCCGTCCGTCAGCGCGAAGCCGATCAAGAGCGTGCCGATGAGCGCCCACCAAATCACTTTGAGCGTTGCGTAGTCCATGATGGTCCTTGGTTCGATCAGTGACGGAGATGCCCGAGCCTGCTCATGCGGGCGTGTCGCTCGTGACCGGCGACGCCGCTCGCGGCTCGGATTCATACCGGCCCGTATGCAACGAGGCCGGCCCGAGGCGCGCGTACTTGAACATCAGCGTGATCTCGATGACGAAGAGCGCGGTGTAGAACAGTGCGAAGCCGGCCAGGCTCAGATAGACATCCGTCGCCGACAGGCTCGATACCGAGAGGTTCGTCGGCAAGATGCCCGCGATCGTCCACGGCTGACGCCCGAGCTCAGCCACCACCCAGCCGAACTCGGCGGCTAGCCAGGGCAACGGAATAGACCAGAGCGCCCAGCGCAGAAACCAGCGCCTGCGCTCGTCGAGTACGCCGCGGCGGGCGCAGAGCCAGAATGCGTACAGGAACGTCGCGAGGAAAAGCACGCCTAGGCCGACCATCAAGCGAAACGAGAAGAAGATCGGCGCGACGGGCGGAATCGTCGCTTGCGCGGCGCGATGGATCTGCGTGGGCGTCGCATCGGTGACATGCGGGGCCAACGGCTTGAGCAGCAGTCCGTAGCCGAGGTCGGCCTTGTAGGTGTCGAACGCGGCGCGGGTGGCCGCGGAGGTGTTCCCTTGCTTGAGCTGTTCAAGCGCCGCGTAAGCCAGGATGCCGTTTTTAATGCGTGCTTCGTTCTGCTGCGCCAAGTCCTTCAATCCTATGACGGGCTCGTCGATCGACCGCGTGGCGATGAGCCCGAGTGCATAGGGCACGCGCAACGCGTAGTCGGTACGTTGTTCCGCTTGATTAGGAATGCCGAATATCGTGAAAGCGGCCGGCGGCTTGGCCGTGTCCCATTCCGCCTCGATCGCGGCGAGTTTGACCTTTTGCACTTCGCCGGTGTTGTAGCCCGACTCGTCGCCGAGCACGATCACGCACAGCGTCGACGCGAGGCCGAACCCGGCCGCGACGGTAAACGAGCGCAGCGCGAACTCGACGTCGCGGCGCTTGAGCAGGTACCACGACGAGATGCCGAGGACGAACATCGAAGCGGTGACGTAGCCCGCCGATACCGTATGCACGAACTTGACTTGCGCGATCGGATTGAAGATGACGGCAAACAGGCTCGTCAGTTCCATGCGCATCGTCTCGTAGTTGAATTCGGCCCCGACCGGGTGGTTCATCCAGCCGTTCGCCACCAAGATCCAGAGCGCGGAGAGGTTCGAGCCGAGCGCCACGAGGAATGTCACGACGAGATGCTGGACCTTCGAGAGCCGGGTCCAGCCGAAAAAGAACAACCCGACGAACGTCGATTCGAGGAAAAACGCCATGAGCCCTTCGACGGCCAGCGGCACGCCGAAGATGTCGCCGACGTAGTGCGAGTAGTAGGCCCAATTCGTTCCGAACTGAAACTCGAGCGTGATGCCGGTCGTCACGCCCATGGCGAAATTGATGCCGAACAGCTTGCCCCAGAACTGGGTCATGTCTTTGTAGACGGGCTTGTCGGTCATCACGTAGACGGCTTCCATGATGACGAGCAGCCATGAAAGGCCGAGCGTGAGCGGGACGAAAAGGAAGTGATAAAGGGCGGTGACGCCGAATTGCAGGCGCGACAGATCGACAACTTCACTACTGAGCATGGCCAACTCCTTGTGGCGCGCGAGTGGCGGGAGAGGAAAGCAGAACCCTGGCGACATCGGCCGGGGGCAAGCTCATGTCGGGCGCGCGAGGATGATTGAAGAAAGCGAGCTTGAGCCCGATCAGCAACGCGACTTTGAGCGTCAGCACGAGTGCGATGTCGCGTGCGAAGGTGGGGCCGCGCACCCAATGTCGGATCGACGATGGGCGTGGGCGCCGTGCGGCGGCCTCACCGTCGCCCTGATCGTGGGCGGCATTGGTTGGGCGAACGAGTCGCATGGTTTCGAATTCCCGTTGGTCGCGTTGATCCATTGGCGGCCGCGTTCGGGCTGCCTGGGATGCGATCGGCCCCGAGGGGCCGCGCGGCGAACAACCGAAGTGGTCGACACCATCGTAGAGCGGGGGAGTGTGGGCGGCTTTGACTTACGACAATGGCGCGGCGCATTACCGCAGCCCGATCGAAAATTCAAGACCCGCATCGGGAATTCGAAAGCGCAAGCGGGTGGCAAGCCGGAAGGCAGGCAAAAAAAATCCCGCCGCTTCGCTCGCGGCGGGATGGGTGCGGGACGGTCGATGCAACGGCCGGCAGGCCAGCTGGCCTGCGGTGCGGCTAAGCCGTGTTACGCGTACTCGGCCAGCGCCGTGCGCATCTTCTTCATCGCACTGGCTTCGATCTGACGAATGCGCTCGGCCGACACGCCGAATTCATCGGCCAGTTCGTGCAGCGTCGAGCCGCCCGAACCGTCGTCGTCCACGTTGAGCCAGCGCGCTTCGATGATGCGCCGGCTGCGCGCATCGAGCGATTCGAGCGCTTGAGCGATGCCGTCCGTTTGCAGCCGATCGTTCTGGCGCGCGGCGAGCACGGCCGTGGGCTCGTTGTGCGAATCGGCCAAGTAGGCGATGGGCGCGAACGACTCCTCGCCGTCCTCGACCTGCCCTTCGAGCGCGACATCGCCGCCCGACAGACGCGTCTCCATCTCGGAGACTTCTTCGCGCTTGACGTTCAGTTCCTTCGCCAGCCCGTCGATTTCGTCGGGCGTGAAGGTGTGCAAGCTTTGCTTGTGGCTGCGCAGATTGAAGAACAGCTTGCGCTGCGCCTTCGTCGTGGCGACCTTCACCATGCGCCAGTTGCGCAGGATGTATTCGTGAATTTCCGCCTTGATCCAGTGAATCGCAGACGACACCAGGCGCACGTTTTGCTCGGGGTCGAAGCGCTTCACGGCCTTCATCAGACCGATGTTGCCTTCTTGGATCAGATCGGCATGCGGCAACCCATAACCGAGGTAGTTGCGCGCGATCGACACCACGAGACGCAGGTGCGAGAGCACTAGCCCGCGGGCGGCCTCGAGGCTCGCGCGCTGGCGATACTCGGTGGCGAGCTCGCGTTCTTCCTCGGCGCTCAGCATCGGAATGCGGTTGACGGCCTGGATGTAGGCGTCGATGTTGCCGAGCTGCCCGGGCAGCATCGACGGCGCGAGCGTCAGAGCACCTGCCGAAGCGGCCTTAGCGGACGCCGGGCTCAGCAAGTTCGGAAGGGTCATAGCGTTGCTCACGTGAGGAAACTCCTTGTAAATCAGTTACTGCTCGGTCACGAACACCACCGTACGGGGCATATTAGCACTCCCTTTCGCAGAGTGCTAAGCATTCGAGTCGCGCCCCTAGAGGAAGTTCCATGACCCTATCAAAAACATGGTTTCAATAGTTTATTTTACGCCGATGCGGCCTCGCGTACATCCTTTTCACGCATCGTCGTCGCGGTTTGCGAACAATGTTTGGCAGGAAACGGTACCTTTGCGTTTGCGGCCCACAAAGTAAGATCATCCGACCCCCGCGCGGTGCTGCCGCGGTACTGGCGCGGGACGATCGGCATGCAACGCCTTCAGGTGGAGTATCGAGATGAACAAGAACAACGATTTGATCCCGCTCAAGGCCACGGCAGTTCGGTGCGTGGCATCGGTGCTTCTGGTCTGCGCCGCCGCGACGGCCAGTGCACAGGAAGCCCCCGCGTCGTCTTCGAATAGGTTCGGCGCACAGGTCGCGCTGGGCGTGGCTCAGCACAAGGTGAAGAAAGTCGACCTTGGGTTCGTGTGGGACCCGGGGCTGAACTGGTGGGAGATCGGCGGGTGGCATTTTTCGCTGATCGGCGAGGCGCACCTCGCCTACTGGCACGCGAACGAAGGGGCGTTCCACAACGATGTCTACGAGTTGGGCGTTACGCCGATGGTGCGGTTCATCAAGGACACGGGAGCGATACGTCCGTACATCGAGGCCGGCGCCGGCGTGCGCGTGCTTTCGCACCCGACGATCACCGATACCTATACGCTATCCACGGCGTTCCAGTTCTCCGAAACCGTCGGTATCGGCGCACAGTTTGGCGCGCACCAGCAGTACCAGGCGGGCGCGCGTTTCCAACACGTGTCGAATGCCGGTATCAAAGAGCCGAATCCTGGTATAAATTTCACCCAGCTATACCTGCAGTACAACTTCTGACGTCGGCGCCCGTGCGCCGGTCGCAAGGGGACTGAGCGATGGCGGCAAAGGTGATCGAGGCGATTCGGGCGCTCGAGCGCGATCGGTTTCGCGCGATGGTGGACGGCGATGTGCCGGTGCTGAATCAATTGCTGTCGGACAGCGTGAGCTACATTCACACGAACGGCAAACGCGAGACGAAGCAGCAATTCATCGATTCGATCTCCACCGGGCATCGCCGATACCGGCAGATCGAAGTGCAATCGCAGGACGTGCTCCCCGTGGGCAGCGGCACCTGCGTCGTGACGGGGCGTGCGCTCGTCGAAATGGAGGCGAACAACGGTGCGCTTCTATTTCCGATTGCGTATACGGCGATCCAAGCGCAAGAGGGCGGTCATTGGCGCCTCGTCGCCTGGCACGCGTCGCGCTGCGCGCTCGAGTAGAACGCACAGCGCTTCGCGGGGCGCCGCCCACTCGTGGCGGGCGGGCCCGGTTGCGTCGAACACGTTCAGGCCGCGGCCGCTTCGTCCTCCTGGTCGCGATCCCATTCCAATCGATTGACGGCGCTCACGAGCGCATCGGCCGCCGCGGTGGCGGGGTTCGCGTGCACGCCGACGCCATAGCGCACCGCCTGGCCGCCCGCCTCACCCTCCGCCTCGATGCGGCAGGCCACGAAAGCCGCCGTGCGCCCGTCGCTCGTGCGCACTGTCTCGTAATCGCAAATCTCGACGCGCCGGCGCGCGGCCGCCGATACGGCGTCGGCAATCGTTTTCACCCACGATTCGCCCTCGGCGTAGCCCGCCGCGGCGTCCACTCGCGCGATCTCTCGCCGGCGCCAGCGCACGGCCGACTCCACCCGCTCGGCCGGCCCCGCGATTTCGAAGTATTCGCGCGCGAAGAGGGCGCACACCGCGTCGCCCGTGATTTCGGCGCCCGAATCGTCGGCAAGGCGCTGCACGACGTGGCTGAACTCGATTTGCACGCGGCGCGGCGGGGCGAAACCCAGCCCGCGCTCGAGCAAGTAGGTGGCGCCGCCTTTCCCCGATTGGCTGTTCACACGAATCACGGCTTCGTAGCCCCGTCCCACGTCGGCCGGATCGATCGGCAAGTAGGGCACCTCCCACACTGCGTCGCTCTTTTGCTGGGCGAGGCCTTTGCGGATGGCGTCTTGATGCGAGCCCGAAAACGCCGTGAAGACGAGTTCGCCCGCATACGGATGGCGCGGATGGACGGAGATCGCATTGCAGCGCTCCACGACGCGGCGCACGGCGTCGATATCGGAGAAATCGAGCCCCGGATCGATCCCTTGCGTGTAGAGATTGAGCGCCAGCGTAACGAGATCGACGTTGCCGGTACGTTCCCCGTTGCCGAAGAGGCAGCCCTCGATGCGATCGGCCCCGGCAAGCAGCGCCAGCTCGGCGGCGGCCACCGCCGTGCCGCGATCGTTGTGCGGGTGCACCGAGAGCACGATGCTGTCGCGGTAGGCGAGATTGCGGTCCATCCATTCGATTTGATCGGCAAAGACGTTCGGCGTCGCGGCTTCGACCGTGGCCGGCAGATTGACGATCATCTTGCGCTCGGGTGTCGGGCGCCACACGGCGCTGACGGCGTCGCACACTTCGCGCGCGAACGCGAGCTCGGTCATGCTGAACGTCTCGGGAGAGTATTCGTAGATCCAGTGCGTTTCCGGCCGCCGCTCGGCATGCTGCTTGATTTGACGGGCGCCTTCCACGGCGATCGCCTTGACGTCGTCCTTCGACGCGTTGAAGACGATGCGCCGAAATGACGGGGCGATCGCGTTGTACTGGTGCACGATTGCCCGCGGGGCGCCTTCGAGCGCTTCGAACGTGCGCGCGATGAGATCGGCGCGCGACTGCACGAGCACTTCGATCATGACGTCTTCGGGAATCCGCTTTTCGTCGATGAGCTTACGCACGAAGTCGAAGTCGGTTTGCGAGCCGGAGGGGAAGCCGACCTCGATCTCCTTGAACCCGATCGCGACGAGCATCTCGAAGAACTCCAGTTTCTGCGCAATGCTCATCGGCTCGATCAGCGCCTGGTTGCCGTCGCGCAGGTCGGTGCTCATCCAAATCGGAGCGCGTTCGATGGTGCGATTCGGCCATCTGCGGCCGGCCAACTGCACGGGCGGGAAGGGGCGGTACTTTGCGGCGGGGTTGCGAAGCATGGACGGACCTCGGTTCGTCGGGTCGTCTGCGAAAACGCGGCTGATCGAGCGGCTAGCTCAACTTGCCTGACGCGTTGCTGCCACGTCGGCGGTCTCGCGATTCGTCCGAGCGGTACTCGGCCAAATGCTGACGACTACGGGTTGTAGAAGGAACTGCGGTTTGGGGTGAAACGAAAACGGCTCGGGATGCTGCTGGAGGACCGCGCGAGGCGCGCGGCGCTACGCCTGGCTTACGCTAGACGTAGCGATAGGGGCCGCGCTAGGCGGCCGGAGGTAATTCGGAGGGGGTTCTGGATCGAACACATAGAGCGCACTCTATGACAGCGTGCGGCGCGCTGTCAACTGCGAGCGCGCGTAGTCGAAGGCGAGGCGAACAAGGGGCGCGAGCCGGCGGCGGCCGTCTAGGGCGCGCCTGCCGCGCGGGCGATGCGCGAAATTTCCTCCACCTGGCGCGCAAGCGTCGGCGGCACGGGGGCGCGGCCTGCCAGCACGGATTCGATCCAGCGGGCGGTGGTTTGCGCGTCGCGCCCGGCCGGCAGTTCGGGGGCGGGTTCGTCCGGCGAGGCGCGTTCCGGCGCCACGAGCGTGTCGGCGACGCCGTCGTGCAGCCAATCGATCTGCACCTGGCGGCGCGTGTCCGCCACCGCTTCCCCTTCGGTGCCGCGCGCGAGCAGGGCGCCGCCGGCGGCGGCCTCGGGGTGGCCGAGAAACAGTTCGGCGAGGCTGTCGCGGTACGCCGGGTGCGTGTAGTTGACGAGCCGCAGGCCGGCCGGCGAAAACGGCTGCAGAATTTTCACGAGCGTATGCGTGGAATTGCGCACGCCCATGACGCGACGCAACCCGAGCAGGCGGGCGAGTTTCGGCGCGAGCACTTCCACCGGGGCGAAGGCGAGGCGGCGCCCCGCCAATGCCGATTCGATGTCGGCATGCGATGCGGCGGCCGCGATGCCCAGGCACGCGAAAATCTCGGCGCTCGTCACACGGCCCGGATCGTCCGTGACGCCGTGCACCAGCGTGGGCACGCCTTCGCGCGCGAGTAGCAGGGCCAGCAAGGGGACGAGGTTCGGCTGCTTGCGCGCGCCGTTGTAGCTCGGAATCGAGACGGCGGAAACGGGGCCGGCCACGCGGATGGGAGAGATCGAGGCCTGGGCGGCGGCGAGCATGGCGGCGAGTTCGTCGGCCGTTTCGCCCTTGAGACGGTAGGCGAGCAAGACCGCGCCGAGTTCGAGATCGGACACGCGCCCCGCCAGCATCGCGCTGTAGAGCGAATAGGTGTCTTGCGCGGAAAGCGCGCGGGCGCCATGCGGGCCGCGCCCGATTTCCTTGATGAAGCGGGCGCAGGGGAACGGCTCGGCGGCGATGGGTTCGGTCATAGGGCTTGCGGGCAGACGCCGAGGGCGACGTTCGAGAAAAGGCGAAACCAACGAGTACCGCATTGCCGGCGATCTGGCAAGCGCTCGCGTGGGCGCGATACACTCCATTTTCGCTCACAGGAAGAAGGAACAGGAGAAAGCGATGGAGTATGTGTTTGCCCCCACGCCGATCGTCGCCGTGCCGGTGGCCGAAAGTGTCGACGCCGCCAGCGAGCGTGAAAAATTCCCGGTGCGACGCATCTATTGCGTGGGGCGCAATTACGCAGCCCACGCGCGCGAGATGGGCCACGATCCCGACCGCGAGCCGCCGTTCTTCTTCACGAAGCCGGCCGACGCGGTCGTCTACGTGGCGCCGGGCGAGACAGGCGAATTTCCGTATCCGTCGCGCACGAACGACGTGCATCACGAAATGGAACTCGTCGTTGCGATCGGGCGCGATGGGCGCGACATTCCCGTCGATCGGGCGCTCGACCATGTCTACGGGTACGCGCTCGGCCTAGACATGACGCGGCGCGATTTGCAGGCCGAGGCCAAGAAGATGGGGCGTCCGTGGGACGTCGCCAAAGGCTTCGATCATTCGGCGCCGCTTGGCCCGATCCACCCTGTATCGCGGGTCGGGCATATCGAGCGCGGCGCGATCTGGCTAAAGGTGAACGGCGCGGACCGGCAGCGTTCCGACGTATCGCAATTGATTTGGTCGACGGCGGAGACGATCGCCTATTTGTCGACGCTGTTCGAACTCAAGAGCGGCGATCTGATCTTCACGGGCACCCCCGAGGGTGTTGCCGCGGTCGTGCGCGGCGACCTGATGACGGGCGGCGTCGAAGGCTTGGGCGAGTTGAGCGTGCGCGTCGCCTGACGCAACGCGGACGCAATTGCATAGGAAACGACCGATGAAGCTTTACAGCTATTTCCGCAGTTCGGCGAGCTATCGCGTGCGGATCGCGCTCAATCTCAAGGGCCTGCCGTACGAGTATGCCGCCGTGCATCTGCTGCGCGGCGGCGGCGAGCAACTGCAGGCGGACTACCGGCGCGTCTGTCCCGACGGCATCGTGCCCTCGCTCGTCGACGGCGGCGTCGTGCTCCAACAGTCGCTCGCGATTATCGAGTACCTTGAAGAGACCCACCCGAACCCGCCGTTATTGCCGAGCGCGCCCGCCGACCGCGCCTATGTCCGCGCGATCGCGCTGCAGATCGCCTGCGAGATTCATCCGCTGAACAACTTGCGCGTGCTCAAGTATTTGAAGCATGACCTCGGCGTGACGGACGATGCGAAGAACGCCTGGTACAAGCATTGGATCGACAACGGCTTTAGCGTCCTCGAAGCGACGCTTGCCGGCGATCCGCGCACGGGCAAGTTCGTGTTCGGCGATGCGCCGACGATGGCCGACTTGGCGCTCGTGCCGCAGGTGTTCAACGCGATGCGCTTCAACGTCGACATGCAGCCTTACCCGACGATTCAACGCCTCTACGACGAGGCGATGCGGCTCGACGCATTCGAGCGCGCGGCGCCCGGACGGCAGCCCGACGCCGAATAAGGCGGATCGGAAGATCGCCGCGCGCCGCGACCACGTGGCGCGCGCGCCGGTGGGGAGGGGCTCAGCCGAGCAGCGCGTCGGCGAACTCCTCGGCGTTGAAGGGCTGCAGATCTTCGACTTTCTCGCCTACACCGATGAAGTAGACGGGCACCGGGCGCTGGCGTGCGATCGCGGCCAAGATGCCACCCTTGGCGGTGCCGTCGAGCTTCGTGACGATGAGCCCGGTCAGCGATAGCGCGTCGTCGAATGCCTTGACCTGTGCAAGCGCGTTCTGTCCGGTGTTGGCGTCGATGACGAGCAGCACCTCGTGCGGCGCGCCGTCGAAAGCCTTGCCGATCACGCGCTTGACCTTGCGCAGCTCTTCCATCAAATGCAGCTGCGTGGGCAAGCGACCGGCCGTATCGGCCATGACGACGTCGATCTTGCGCGCACGCGCGGCGCTCACCGCATCGAAGATGACGGCGGCCGGATCGCCGCTTTACTGCGAGACCACCGTCACCTTGTTGCGCTCGCCCCAGATCGCCAGCTGCTCGCGCGCGGCGGCGCGGAAGGTGTCGCCGGCCGCCAGCAGGACCGATTGATCGAAGCGCTGCAGGTGCTTGGCCAGTTTGCCGATGCTCGTCGTCTTGCCGGCGCCGTTCACGCCCGCGATCATCATGACGAGCGGTTGAGCGCGGCCGAGCATCAGAGATTTTTGGAGCGGTTGGAGCAGACCGACGATGAGCTCGCGCAATGCGCTCTTGACCTGCTGCGGATCGGTGAGGCGCTGCGTGCGGACTTTCTCGCGCAGCGCGCCGAGCAGGAATTCCGTTGCCTCGACGCCCGCATCCGACATCAGCAGCGCCGTTTCGAGTTCCTCGTACAGCTCGTCGTCGATCTTCGTGCGTACGAAGATGCCCGTGAGGCCGGCGCTGGTCTTCGATAGACCCGTGCGTAGACGAGTGAGCCACGATTGCTTTTGCGCGGGTTCGGGCGCGGGCGGGGGGACGATTTCCTCGAAGTCCTGCTCGTCCAGCGTCTCGGGCTCCACGGCGACGGCGGACGTCGCGGCGCTCGGTGCGGCTACGCTCGGCTGGGCGGCGGCGGGGGCAGCAGCTGGGGCGGTAGGGGCGGTAGGGGCCGGCGACACCGCGGGCGCGGCCGGGGCAGGCGAAGCAATCGGCTCGATCGGCTCGGCCGCGCGAGTCGGCTCAGGCGCCGAGGGCGCGACGGACGTCGATGGCACAGCGGGCGCCTCGGGTACGGCCTCCCGATGGCCGGGCTGCGGCGCGTCCGCGACTTGCGGTTCCTGCGCGGTGTCGGCGGATTTGCCGCCTTTGAATCGTTTGAAAAAGCTGAACATGGTGTGCCGTGATGGTTGCCGTGGCGAACTGCCTTCGGCGGCAAAGGATGGCGCGCGGCCGCGCATGCGCCGCGGCGGACCGGCTAATGCGGCATTGGCGGCATTGCGCTCGAACGCGCTATTTTACCAGGCGCGCCGGCCGCGCTCTCGCGCGCTCGAACGACGCGTCGTGGGCTGTGGTAACGTTGGCCGTCGCATCTAGCGCGGGATCGCCCCGCCACGCCTCACCGTTTTCATCGTTCGCCATCGAGCCTGCCCGTATGTCCCGTTCCTCGCAAGTCTCCCGCGCGTCAAGCGCGGCCCCCGCCCGCGGCAAGCCGCACACCGTTCGCATCATCGGCGGAGATTGGAAGCGCACTCCCTTGCAGGTGCTCGACCTGGAAGGCTTGCGGCCCACGCCCGATCGCGTGCGCGAAACGCTGTTCAATTGGCTGGGCCAGCGGCTCGAGGGCTGGCGCTGTCTCGATCTGTTCGCCGGCACGGGCGCGCTCGGGTTCGAAGCCGCCTCGCGCGGCGCCGCCCGTGTCCTAATGGTCGAGCGCAATGCGAAGGCGGCCAGGCAACTGCGCGAGATCCGAGAGCGGCTTTCGGCACAGGCGGTGGAAGTGGTCGAGGCGGACGGCATGAGGCTCGCGGCGGGCTTGCCGCCGAACGCGTTCGAGGTCGTTTTTCTCGATCCGCCCTTCGGGGAGGGGCTCTTGACGCGTGCGCTCGACGCGGCCGCGCCGCTCGTGGCCGAAGGGGGCTATCTGTATGCGGAATCGGGCGAGCCGCTCGCGCTCGAAAGCATCGCCGCACTTACCGGTTGGCATATCGTAAGGCAAGGGAAAGCCGGGGCCGTACACTACCATTTGCTGCAGCGCGAAAATGATGAATAATGCGCGTTTCCAAGAGCAATAGACGCCGGCCGCTACGGACCGCGTCATGGCGGCGGCATCGCAGCGAACGCATGCTCGCGTCCCAATCAGGATGATGACAGGAGATGGTCGATGGTAGTCGCCGTGTACCCGGGTACGTTCGATCCGCTTACGCGCGGTCATGAAGACCTCGTTCGGCGCGCGTCGAGCATTTTCGACACGCTGGTCGTCGGTGTGGCCGATAGCCGCAACAAGAAGCCGTTTTTCACATTGCAGGAACGGCTCGACATCGCGCAGGAAGTGCTGGGCCACTATCCGAACGTGCAAGTGATGAGCTTCAAAGGCTTGCTCAAGGATTTCGTGCGGGCGAACAATGCACGCGTGATCGTGCGCGGGCTGCGCGCCGTGTCCGATTTCGAGTACGAGTTTCAGATGGCCGGCATGAACCGCTATCTGCTGCCCGACGTCGAAACGATGTTCATGACCCCGTCCGATCAGTATCAGTTCATTTCGGGCACGATCGTGCGCGAGATCGCCCAGCTAGGCGGCGACGTCAGCAAGTTCGTATTCCCTTCGGTCGAAAAGTGGCTGACGGACAAGGTCGCCGAAATGACCCAGGGTTCCGCTTCACGGCCGTAGGCGATCGCGCGCGGTCGAATGGCCCGTTCCGGCGCGCGTCGGACGCGGGCGCAAGCCAGGCGTAAAATATCGACTTTGCGTGGCGATTTCGCCGCGCTTCGTTCGAGACCGTTTTTCCGGTGACAGCATGGCTTTAATGATTACCGACGAGTGCATCAATTGCGACGTATGCGAGCCCGAGTGCCCGAACGACGCGATTTCGATGGGGCCGGAGATCTACGTGATCGACCCCGCGAAGTGCACGGAATGCGTCGGCCACTTCGACGAACCGCAGTGCCGCCAGGTCTGCCCTGTCGAATGCATTCCCAACGATCCGCAACACGTCGAGACGCCCGAAGGCCTACTCGCCAAATACCACGTGCTCGTAGCGGCGAAAGAGGCGGCGCGCAAAGAATAAAGGCGCCACAAGCGGCGCCTCGAGCGGCGATACGGGGGTACGGGCCCGTTCGTCCGTTAGGTCGTCTCTAGGGCTAGGTCGCCCTTACCCGGCGCTGTGCAGCTGCATCATTGCGCGCTCGGGCGCCCCCTTCACCACGTGCGGCATGACGGCGAGCGAGCGCTCGATTGCCGTATCGATCACCTCTTGTTCTTCCTTTCGCGGTGGCTTGAGCACGAAATTCGCGACGTCGGGCTTGGCGCCCGCACGGGCACTTTCGGGAATCAGATCGCGCGGGTGGCCGATGCCGATCCGCAGCCGCCAATATTGCTGCGAGGACAGGTGGGCTGAAATGTCCTTGAGCCCGTTGTGCCCGCCGCTTCCTCCACCGAGCTTGAGCTTCACCGCGCCCGGTGGCAGGTCGAGCTCGTCGTGGGCGACGAGGATCTCGTCGGGCAAGATCTTGAAGAAGTGCGCCACGGCCACGACCGACTGTCCCGATCGGTTCATGTAGGTTTGCGGTTCGAGCAGGTGAACTTCTTCGCCGTGAAGGCGCGCCTTCGCGTAAAAGCCGTGGAAGCGGCGCTCGTCGCGAAGCGTGGCGCCGGCGTCGCGCGCGAGCTGATCGACGAGCCAAAAGCCGGCGTTGTGCCGCGTTGCCGTGTATTCGGCGCCCGGATTGCCGAGCCCGACGATGAGCTTGATCATGCTTGGTTGCCGGCGATGCGGCCCGAAAACAAGGAGTGAGACATGACGAAAAAAAAACCCGCCGGGCAAGCCGCGGCGGGTCACGTCGTCCGTTCCATTGAAACGGATCGAGAGGATAGCGAGACGGTCGCGCTTACGCGGCGGGCGCTTCGCCTTCCGCAGCGGCTTCAGCAGCCGTGGCGCCGGCCGGCACTGCAGCCGATGCGATCACGGGGTTTTCGCTCTCGATGTGCGCGACGAGCGAAACGCCCTTGGGCAGCGTGATGTCCTTCGCGTGCAGCGATTGGCCGGCTTCGACCTTCGCGAGGTCGAGTTCGACGAACTCAGGCAGGTCGCCCGGCAGGCACTCGATTTCGACTTCGGTCACGACGTGCGAGATGATCGCGCCGCCGAGCTTCACGGCCGGGTTCGTTTCCTGGTTCATGAAGTGCACGGGCACCTTCGTGTGCAGCTTCTTGTTCGGGTCGACACGTTGGAAGTCGACGTGCAGCACGAGCTGGCGGAACGGGTGATATTGCACGTCGCGCAGCAGAACGCGCTCGGCCTTGCCGGCCACTTCGAGGTCGAGAATCGACGAGTGGAAAGCTTCCTTCTTCAGCGCATGCCACAGCGCGTTGTGATCGAGTTCGATCAGTTGCGGTTCAGCGGCTGCGCCATACACGATCCCCGGCGTCTTGCCGGAGTTGCGCAGGCGGCGGCTCGCACCCGTACCTTGCAGGCTACGCTCGAAAGCGACGACTTTCATATCCAATCTCCAATAACTGCCCGCGACCAGGCAGTGAAACGGAGCCTTCCGCACGTCGCGACCACATGGCGCGACACGTTGGGCTCCAGACGAAAACGGCGCGTTTCGTTGACCGAATCGCGCCTAGTTGCCGAATCCGCCGCGCATGACGCGACGCCTTCGGCGCATACGACGTAATGACGTGGGTGCTTCAGCTTTCCGCGAACAGCGACATCACCGAATCGCCGCGGCGGATGCGCGAGAACGTTTCGGCCAGCAGGCCCGCGCACGAGAGCGAGCGGATTTTCGCGCATGCGCGCGCTTCATCGCTCAGCGGGATCGTGTCGGTCACGACGAGCTCGTCGAGCGACGAATTCGTGATGCGCTCGGCGGCGCCGCCCGACAGCACCGGGTGCGTCGCATAAGCCACTACTTGTTTCGCGCCGCGCTCTTTGAGCACTTGCGCGGCTTTGCACAGCGTACCCGCCGTATCGACCATGTCGTCCATGATCACGCAGGTGCGGCCTTCGACTTCGCCGATGATGTTCATCACCTCGGCCACGTTGGCCTTCGGCCGACGCTTGTCGATGATGGCCAGATCGCAATTGAGCTGCTTGGCGAGCGCGCGGGCGCGCACGACACCGCCGACGTCAGGCGACACGACGAGCAAATTGTCGTAGTTCTGCTTGCGCAGATCGCCGAGCAGCACGGGCGTTGCGTAGATGTTGTCGACCGGGATATCGAAGAAGCCTTGAATCTGATCGGCGTGCAGATCCATCGTGATGATCCGCTCGACGCCCGCGATTTCCAGCATGTTGGCGATGACCTTCGCCGAGATCGCAACGCGCGCCGAACGCGGGCGACGATCTTGACGGGCATAGCCGAAGTAGGGGATGGCCGCCGTGATCCGACCCGCCGACGCGCGCTTGAGCGCATCGACCATGATCATCAGTTCCATCAGGTTGTCGTTCGTCGGCGCGCACGTGGATTGCAGAACGAAGACGTCCTTGCCGCGCACGTTTTCCTGAATCTCGACTTGGATCTCGCCGTCGGAAAACCGGCTGACCATTGCTTTGCCGAGGGGGATGCCGAGAATTTTGACGACTTCCTGTGCAAGCGCCGGATTTGCGTTGCCAGTAAAAACCATCAGGCCGTCATGGCTGCTCATCATGCACCTGCTGCTGGAGGCGGGAACTGCGGGAATGTTTGGCAGGGGAGGAAGGACTCGAACCCTCGCATGCCGGAATCAAAATCCGGTGCCTTGACCA
>NZ_JBQCHR010000187.1:0-6498 GCF_051954495.1 Trinickia sp. | reverse complement strand
AGCGCGGCCCATTTACGCTCGATGCGCGCGGCGACCGCGGCGCCCTCGGCGTGGCTGGAAGAGGGAATGTTCGACATGTCGCTCGCTCAGTGGATGACGCCGCGCGGCAAAAAGACGAGGAAGTAAAACGCGAACCAGAGCGCCACCACGATGGCCGTGGCGATGCCCGCCACCGCGATGGCCCCCGCCGGCCCGGATCGGACGATCTCGTCCACGCGCTGTGCCTCTCGGTCTGCGGCGCCCGCTCGCGCCTCGTTGTTCGGATTCATGACGTCCTCGATTCAGTAAAGCGGTGCGGAGCGCAAGGCGTTGGCCTCTTTGGCGGTGACCGGCGTGCCCCGATTGCCCCACGCCGTGCGAATGAAAGTCACGACGGCCGCGACTTCCTCGTCCGATAACGACTGCGCGAACGGCGGCATGCCATAGGGCGCCGGATTCTTCGCGGTACCGGGCGCATAGCCGCCATTGAGCACCATCCGGATCGGATTGACCGCCGAAGTCATCTGGATCGACTGATTGTTGGCGAGCGGCGGGAAGTCGGGCAGCTTGCCCTCGCCGCGCTTGCCGTGGCAGCTGGCGCACTGGGCGTCGTAGATTTTCGAGCCGAGACGTACGAGCAGTTCACGCTCCTCGCCCGACATCGCGCTCTTGCCGTTCGCACCGTTCTCGCCGCCGTGCTGCGGCAGCGACTTCAAGTAGACGGCCATCGCGCGCACGTCGTCGTCAGACAAGTACTGCAGGCTGTCGTAGACGACTTCGGCCATCGGCCCGTACACGGCGCCGCGTTTGGCCACGCCCTTTTGCAGCAGGTCGGCGATGTCCTCGATGCTCCAATCGCCGAGTCCCGCCTCCTTGTTCGAGGTCAACGACGGGGCGTACCAATCCTGCATCGGAATCAAGCCGCCCTCGAACGCCTTCGACTCCGAACTGCCGCCGAGCGCATTGATCGCGGTATGGCACATCGAGCAATGCCCGAGGCCTTGGACGAGATAGGCGCCGCGATTCCATTCCACCGAACGCGTGGGATCGGCTTGGTACTCGCCCTCGCGGAAGTACAGCGTGCGCCAGCCGAGCAGCAGCTCGCGGTTGTTGTAGGGGAAGCGCATCTCGTGCGGCCGGTTCGGCTGATGCACGGGCGGGACCGAACGCAGGTACGCGAAGATGGCGTCCGAATCGGCGCGCGTGACCTTCGTATAGGCGCCGTACGGCATCGCGGGGTAGAGCAGGGAGCCGTCGCGCGAACGGCCCGTGTGCATCATCCGGTAGAACTCGTCGGCGGTCCAAGCGCCGATGCCCGTCTCGTTGTCGGCCGTGATGTTCGGCGAAAACAGTGTGCCGAACGGCGTCGGCATCGCGCGACCGCCCGCGAACAGCTTATCGCCGGGCTGCGTATGACAGGCGATGCAGTCGCCCGCGCGCGCCAGATACTCGCCGCGTTTGACGACGTCGGCCGGCGCCGCGCCCGGACCTTGCGCGAAGGCGAGCAGGCTCGATGCGGCAAGCGCGGTGCCGGCGCAGACGCGAGCAAGCACGCGGGAAAGAGAATATGAACGGGTGGCTGGCACGAAGGACTCCGTCATTGCGGTTCGCTGCCGCAACGCAGCGGCATCTTCAAGCTCCCAGCGGGAGCGAACGCGGGATTGGACGGCCCCGGCGACGCGGCGAGCCAGGCGGAGACGGCGGTGATGTCGTCGTTCGTCAAACGCGACGCCACTTCGTGCATGCAATCGGGCGCGTACGACTTGCGCGTGCCGTAGCGCCACGCGCCGAGTTGAGCGCTGATGTATTCCGCATGCAAGCCGAGCAACCCCGGAACGGCGGGTTCCATGCCCGTCAAAGCCGCACCGTGGCAAGACGCGCACGCGGGGATGTTCTTCGATGGGTCGCCTGCCTTCGCAAGCTGCTGTCCGCGCGCGAGCAGCGTGGCCGACACGGCCGGCGTCAAAGCGCTGGGGTAGGGCGGGCGTTGGCTTGCAAAGTATTCGGCGATCCGATGCAAATAGGCGTCGGGCAGGTAGGCGAGCAGGTAGTTCATCGGCGGGTACTGACGCCGGCCGTCGCGAAACGCGATCAGTTGGTTGTATAGGTACCCGGCCGGCTTGCCCGCGAGGCGCGGAAAGTAATCGTTGTCGGTGCCTTCGCCGCGCGCGCCGTGACAGGCGGCGCAAGCCAGCACACGCGCCTGCATCGTATCGGGGGCGCGCTCGGTTTGCGCATCCCGCGCGCCTTGCACATTTTGCGCATGAGCGGCAACCGACACGACACCGGTCAGAACAACAGCAGCAATTCTTCTTCTAAGCATCACGTCATCGTCTCCGGGGACACGAACGATATGCGGTGCGCCCACGGCTTTGACCTCGCAGCGGTGCGGACCTGAACGGTAATGCGTCTTCTCGAAGCTGTCTCACCGATTCTAATCAATGCAAATGAAAACGGAAGGACAGCCTGCGACGAGCACGTATTCGAGCCTGGCGCGTACACCGGCGCACCGAATCCATCGGAAAATCGGTGCGATTAAATCAGGCGAGGTCGCTCGCCGGGTTGACCTGGATCATGCTTCGAACGATAAACGTCGCACATTGCACATGACCGTGCGACTGTTCGCCGCGCCGTTTGTGCGTGACAAAGCCGCTCATGCGCAAGAAGCTAGCTAGGACGGGCTTTGTCGCGGGCGTCGGGCGTGCGGCGTAGGAATCGGCTGACAGCGTGTGTGAAAGCGCCGACACGACTTTCGTCTGCGGACGATAGGGGGCGTTGATCCGTTGGCGGACACTTTGTGTCGGCGAAGGCGCAAGCCGGCGTACCGCAAGGCGTCCCGCGTCGATCGATGAAGAAAAGGAGAAAGCGAATGTTCGGTGCTGGTGAACGCTCGAGCGGCCATGACGCGTCAGTCAAGCGGCACGGTTCGATTTCCTTGCATGCCGAGCCGCCCGCACGAGCGGGCGCGACGCTAGGCGGCGCATCGTCCTCCTGCAAGACGTGCTCGTTGCGCCCCGTCTGCGCGGTCAATCCCGACGAGCTTGCCTGCTCGCAGCAGATGGACGATCTCGTGCTGGGCTACCGTCACGTGAAGAAGGGCGAAGCGCTATACCGTGTCGGCGATGGCTTCAGCAATCTATACGCCGTGCGAACGGGCTCCTTCAAGAAGGTGAACTTGCTCGTCGACGGCAGAGAACAAGTCACCGGGTTCTATGTGTCAGGCGAACTGCTGGGCGCCGACGGTATCTCCGCGGCACACTATGCAAGCGACGCGGTCGCACTCGAGGACAGCAGCGTCTGCGTCATGCCGTTCGATCTGCTCGAGTTGCTGAGCCGCGAGGTCAAAGCCGTTCAGCACAACGTCTTTCGCATGCTGAGCGCCGAGCTCGTGCGCGAAAGCAACGCGATGATGATGCTCGGCACGATGACCGCCGACGAACGCGTCGCAGCTTTCCTGCTCGATCTGTCGCGCCGTTGGAAGGCGCGCTCGTATTCGCCCAGTGCATTCGTCTTGCGCATGACGCGCGAGGAAACGGGAAGCTTTCTGGGGCTCAAGCTCGAAACGGTCAGCCGTACGCTGTCGCGTTTTCAGAAGCAAGGGCTCATCAAGGTGCAGGGCAAGGATGTGACGATTCTCGACTTTGCCCGATTGAACGACGTGGCTCGACGCAGCACGTGATGCCGCGCCCGCAAGGGTCATCCGTTGATCGATCGGCGGGCGGTTCGCATTGTGTTTGGGTCACGCTGCCGGAGCGATCGAGATGGCCGAGCTGCCCATGAAGCTTCACTTGCTCGCCGGCGTCTCGCCGCACGAGCAACGCGCCGCGGTGCGGGCGGAACCCTATGTCGCGATGGTCCTGTTCGTCGCCGCCTCGCTCTGGATACCCGCTTTCTATCTCGAGTTGGCCGGCGCATCGCATCCGTGGTGGATACTCGGCCGCTCGCTGTTCGCCGTGGTCGCAATCGCTTTCGCCATTGCCGCGCTTTGGCATCTGGCGGTATTGCACCGTAGGCGTCGCTACTTCGCCGCGAACCTGCTCGATATCGCCGTATTGTTCGGCGCGATCGTCAGCGTCATCGCCTATTCGCCGGACTGGAACGGCGGCGAGTGGACGTTCCATCTTGTTCTGGTCGCGCTCGTCGCGTTGAGACTCGCGTTGCCGGTGGTCGGACTGCTCACGCCCGACCGCCTGCTGCTTCCGCTTTTGGCGGGCGCCGCCCTCGTGGCCTTGGCGGGCGACGGGTTTTATCTGCTGGAACCGCAAGTGCACAGCTACGCCGACGGCTTATGGCTCGCCTTCGAAAGTAGTGCGACTGTAGGTTACGGCGACATGGCGCCGAGCACCCCGGCCTCGCGCATCTTCGCGATGTTCGTTATTTTTCTCGGCTACGGTCTGCTCTCGCTCGTATTCGCGACGATTGCCGCGAGATTCGTGGGGCGCGAGGAGCGTCACCTTCGGCGAGAGATGCATCAAGACATCCGAATGCTGCGCGAGCAAGTCGCCAAGCTGCGGGAAGAACTTGTGCGACAGCGCGGGGAGGAAGCGGGGCTCGCCACGAAAACGACGCGCAACCAACCTGGAGGCGATCCGGAACCGTGACGGTTCGACGTGACCCCGGCATGAAGTTTGCATGATCGATGGCATCTGCTTCCTACAACAAGGAGACGATCATGAAACCCTTAGGACGACTGAAATTCGTCGGCCTGGCCGGCGCCATGGTGGTTGCGCTTTTGACCGGTTGCACGCTGGGCGGCGCGGCCGCCGGCGGCTATGCCGGGAATAAGTTGACGCACGGCAGCACCGTCGGCACGGTCGGCGGCGCGGTGGCGGGCGGCATCGTCGGCTACGAGCTAGGCAAGTAACGGAAGGAAACGGAAGGACATTGAAAAAATGGGGGCGCTCGATGCGCCCCCGTTCTTCGTTCAGACGTCAGGGAGCGCTAAGCCACTCTCCCTGAACCATCAGAACTTGTGACGAATGCCCACGCGCGCGCCGATCTGCGACTGCGCATCCGAACCCGACGTGCCGAAGAAGCCCGTCGAATCGCCGATCTGCGCCTGAACTTGCGTCGCGCCGTTCTTGCCCGCGGCGTTTTGATAGATGCCGAGGACGTACACGTCGGTGCGCTTGCTGAGCGCGTAATCGAGGCTCAAGTCGACTTGATTGAAGTGACCTTTCGCCGCGTCGTTCATGTGCATGTACGTGTAGCCGAGGCCCGCCGCCAATGCCGGCGTGATCGCGTACTTAGCGCCCGCTTCATACGTATCGAACAGCAGCGCCGTGCCCGTCACAGGCACGAAACGCGTGTTCGTGTACAACGCCCAGAACGTCGCCGGGCCGAGCAGGTAGCGCGCGCCCAGGCCGAACGTGCGCAACTCTTGCACGTTCGCGATCGTCACGTTGCTGATCGATTGGTTGCCCGGGAAACGGATGTCCGTGTAGGCCGCGCCCACGCCGAACGGGCCGGCCGCGTAGTTCAGCCCGAAGCTGTACGTGCGCGATGAACCGGGGTTCGCCGTGCCGTTGGCAAGCGAGCCCGCGAATGCGCCCGCTTGGTTCGAGAAGCCGTACAACGCGCCGAACGTCACGCCCGCGAAGTTCTCGCTTGCGAACTTGATCGAGTTGTCGATGCGGCTCGACGTGAGCTGGTCGACGTCGTTGATGTGGAACGCGTAGTTGCCTGCAACCGTATTGCCGCCCGTCGTGTAGTTGGCGAGCACATCGGTCGACAACGAGTATTGACGGCCCAGTGTAAGCGTGCCCACGCCGCTCTTCGATAGACCGACGAACGCTTGACGGCCGAACTCTCGCTGACCTTGGCCGAGCGTACCGTTAGCGATGCTGAAGCCGTTTTCGAGGGTGAAGATCGCCTTCAGTCCGCCGCCGAGGTCTTCGCTGCCCTTGATGCCCCAGCGCGAGCCTTGCGCCACGCCGTCATCGAATTTCGTCAGGCTGCTCGAGCCGCCCGCCGCGGTCTTGGCGTGATTCGTGTAGCTCAAGCCGGCGTCGATCACGCCGTACAGCGTGACACTGCTTTGAGCGTGCGCAGCCACGCCGATGCTGCCGAGCACGGCAGCGGCAAGAATACGTTTGTTCATCATTTGTAGTGGTCGGTTCGTTTGTTGAATGGAAATCGGCCCCATTAGCGCCGGGGCGAATTCTTCCCGATTTCCTTTATCGTTTTATGAACCTTTTGTTTAATGTGGCGTTTTGTTAACACCAATTATTTCAATTCGAGCAATACACTTTATTCAAATGTCGTGCGAATCATGCCGGCCGCCACCGTATGATGCGTGGCTTCGTCGATCAGCACGAACGCGCCGGTCGCCGGTTGTGCATCGTACGCATCGCAAACGATCGGTTTTTGCAGCGTCAATGCAACGCGCCCGATATCGTTCATCTTCAAATCGTGCACTTCGCTCGTATGCGATAGCGTATGCACGTCGAGCACCTCCTTGACCGAGCCGATTCGCGCAAATACCGTATTGGTCGTCTGCTTGAGCAGATATTTACGCTG
>NZ_JBQCHR010000186.1:0-4494 GCF_051954495.1 Trinickia sp. | reverse complement strand
TCGCATGGCCAGGGCGCGCTCCGCGGTGAGGCTTTTCACTTCGACCTCGAACGAGAATTCGCGTAGATGCGACAGGTCGAATGTCTCGCGGATCAGTTCCCCGATCTGCCTGATCTGCTCGGGATCGAGCAAGCTAGGCGTGCCTCCGCCGAAAAAGATCGCCGAAATCGGCACCTGTTTGAGATCGATCAGGTCCGCCTTGAGGCGAATTTCAGCGAGGAGCGCGGCGAAGTATTCGTCGATGACGGCGCGGCTCGAATACCGTCCTCGCGTGAACGGACAAAAGTTGCAGATCGTGTCGCAGAACGGGATATGAAAATACAGCGCGCGCGAGCGAACGTGCCGCGCGGCATCCGTCCAAATCTGCGGCGCGGCGCTGGCCGCGCGCTCCTTGCCTTGACTCGGGAAGAAAAAGTTGTAGATCGGAAACTGACGATCGAATTTGACGAGCGACTTCCCTGACAGCAGCTCCATGCGTTCCTCCGAATGGAAGGGGGCCGCCGGCCCCCTCCTCTATCTATGCCGCAGCCGATTACCAAACGCCCATCTTGACCGGCATGGGATTCACCTCGGGTGCTTCGAAGTATCGCGATACGTCTTCCATTTCGGACTCCTAAGTAAGTGGTAAAGCAGGGACCCCCTGCGGGATGTTGGCGCGAACGCCGACATTCGGGACATCCGCCCTCGTGGCGCGCAAGCGGGCCATGGATGCCACGCGGGCTGTTTCAGGCTATCTTTATCTTACGTAGGCTAATTTAATGCAAGGACGAGGCGCGGCGTACCCGTCAAACTTGATAGGGCGCCGTCGCGTGGAGAATGTGGTTGCGGGCGTCGCGCGCCCGCGAGAGGGATGTCAGCGGCTACTGGTTGCCGTGCTTCTCTTGCCAGCTCTTCATGAACTGAATTTCGCGACGCTGACTGTCGATGATTCGCTTGGCCAAGCGCTTCAGCTGCGGATCCTTGCCGTACTTCGCTTCGACTTCGGCCATATCGACGGCGCCCTGATGGTGAGGAATCATGTGGGACACGAAGTCTTCGTCGGCATTACCCGTGTAGGCGGAGCCTTGCATGGCTTTCATCATGCGTTCGTCGGCGGCTTTGAAGGCCGTCGTGGAATCGCCGGTAGCGCCTTTCCCGCTCGCCGGGGCAGATTGCGCTTCAGCCGTGCTGCTCATGCTCGGCATCGACGCACCTTGCTGAGCATGGACGGCCAATGGCGCGCAAGCGAGCGCCGCCATGGCCAGCGTGAGCGCAGAAAACGAAAAGCCGATCTTGTTTGCGCGATGCATGCGATATCCCTCCTCGGTGACGATCGAAGGCCGCCCGCGGTCGCGGACGGACGAAGGGCCCGTCGTCGGGGACGAAAGGCCCTCGCTACCCCGGCTCGTGCAGCAAGTTGAATGCCGCGCCGCGTATCAATACGCCAAAAGGTCTTTGTAGTTCTGCGGCGTGATCAGCTTGAACGGCACATCGATCGTGCGCGGGAGATTGGGACTGCCCTTCTTCATATTGATCGCCAAATCGACGGCAGCCACGCCTTGCCCTTTCGCATCTTGATAGACAGTGGCCTTCAACGCACCGCGATCCATCTGCGCGAGCGCGTCCGGCGTCGCGTCGATCCCCATGATGAAGAGGCTGCCCGGCGCGCGGCCGGCTTTATGCAATGCGATGATCGCGCCGATGGCCATCTCGTCGTTGTTCGCGACGATCGCGTCGAGTTTCTTGCCTTGAGCAAGCCACTGCGTCGTCATCGTCATGCCTTTCTCGCGCGACCAGTCACCCACTTGCTCGATCACGAGATGCATATCCGGATAGTGGGCGAGCACTTCCTTGAAGCCGCGCGTACGCTGCACCGCCGCGTCGGTGCTCAGTTGCCCCACCATGACGGCCACGTCGCCTTTGCCGCCGAGCTGCTGGGCCACGTAATCGGCCTGCATGCGCCCGGCGAGAATATCTTGCGATCCAACGTAGGCCATTTCATCGCCGAGGGGCTCGCTCGGCTTGCGGTTCACGTAGACGAGCGGCACGCCCGCATCGCGCACCGCCTTCGTCATCGAGGCGGTCGCGGTCGAGTCCACAGGGAGGATGACGATCGCGTCGAGGTGATCGTTGGCGATCATCGAAGCGATCTCGGCGTTCTGACGGCTTTGGTCGGAATGCGCATCGGCGAACACGGGCTTCCATCCTTGCGCGCGCGCCTCCTTCGACATCGCCTCGCGCAGCAAAGTGGGGAAGTTGTCGTCGAACTCCGCCATGGCGATGCCGATTTTCGGTTTGGGCGGCTCGTTGGTCTGCGCCGCGGCGCTCGCCATGCAGCCGGCCCAAAGCGAAAGGGCTGTCGCGCATGCGCTCAAGAAACGAGTCGTCTTCATGCCGCATTCACCTTGAAAACCGCCACGAGCGCGGCAAGCCGGTCGGCCTGATCGCGCAGCGACGCCGCCGCGGACGCCGACTCTTCCACCAATGCGGCGTTTTGCTGCGTCGTCTCGTCGATATGCACGACGGCCTCGCGCACCTGTCCGAGATCGCGCTGCTGCGCTTGCGACGCATCGGCGATCTCCCCGATCAACGTGCTCACATGGCGCACGGCTTCGATGATGTCGCTCATCGCGCCGCCCGCTTCGCCCACGAGCTGTCCGCCTGTATCGACGATGTTCACCGACGACTCGATGAGTTCCTTGATTTCCTTTGCCGCCGCGGCCGAGCGCTGCGCGAGTGCCCGCACTTCGCTCGCGACGACGGCGAAGCCGCGTCCCTGCTCGCCCGCGCGCGCCGCTTCCACGGCCGCGTTCAGCGCGAGAATGTTGGTTTGAAACGCGATCCCGTCGATCACGCCGATGATGTCGTTGATCTTCGTCGACGAGGTGGTGATTTCGTTCATGCTGGTTACCACGCGCGCAACGATGTCGCCGCCGCGTTCTGCCGCGTCGAACGCCTGCCGCGAGAGCGTGTTGACCTGCAAGGCCGTTTCGGTCGATTGCGTGGCCGACTGACCTAGCTGATGCATGTAGGTTGCCGTTTGCTGCACGCTGAACGCGACCTTCTCGGTGCGCGCGCTCAGATCGAGGTTGCCCGCCGCGATTTCGTTCGAGGCGGTATTCACCGATTCGACGCCGTCGCGCACTTCCCCGATCAGCTTGCGCAGCCGATCCGACATTTCGGATAACGAACGAATCACATGAGCGACTTCATCGTTGCCCCGCGCCCGAATGTTGACCGTCAAGTCGCCGCGCGCGACGGTTTGAGCGAACGCCACGGCCGCATTGAGCGGTACGCTGATCGCGCGCGCAACGAGCGTCATCAACGCCGCCGCGATCGCCGCGGCGACGACGACCGCCACCGCGATCAACGTGAGCGAGCGGCGAGCGGCGCGGGTCGCATCCTCGCCCGCGTGAGTGGCCTCGGCCTGGCTCGCGTTCGCGAGCGCCGCCAGTTCGGCGGTCAAACGATCGAAGCTCTTCGCGCTGTCTTGCATGATGATCGCGCGAGCGGCATTGGGCGATGCGTTATCGACCTCGTCCTGAATCTTCGCGTCGGCGGCGAGATAGCTGCGCCACTCGGCGCTCGCGAGTTCGTATGTCTTGCGTTCGGCGTCGCCGAGCTGCAGTTCGCCGAAGGCCTTGAGTTGCGAGGACATCTCATCGATGCTCTTTTTCAGCTCGGGCAACACTTGGTCGCGTTGGTCGTAGCGCACGAGAATGTATGCGAACTCCTTGTTGCGCACCGTGGCCGCCAATTGGGCCGTGCGCTGCGCCTGCATGGCGGCGGGCATCCACCGGCCGCCGATCGCCTCGCTTTGGGACGCGATCCGCGCGATTTGAATAGCGCCGAATGCGCCGACCAGCAGCAAGCTGGCCAGCGCGACGGCTAACACGATCTGCAGCTTGCGCGCGACCGATACCTGGGATAGAGCGTTCATGGCTAGAAGTCGAAAGGTTGCACGTTTGCAAAAATGCATTACACGTGCTTCTTATCGGCAGCGCACGAGCGTCACAATAGTGTTGTAAGTACTTTTTTATTAAGCGACGGACCCTGCCGGGCGGCGGCGAATGCCGCGCCGGATCGATCTGTGCTCAAATCACGACAATGGAAAAGAACCGCCTGGAAGCATTCAGCGACGGCGTGATGGCCGTCGTCATCACGATCATGGTGCTGGAACTGAAGGTGCCGCACGGGGAAGACCTCGCGGCGCTGGCGCAGCTATGGCCGATCGCCATGAGCTATGTGCTCAGCTTCATTTATGTCGGCATCTATTGGAACAATCATCACCACATGCTGCAGGCCACACGCCAGGTCAACGGCGCGATCCTCTGGTGGAATCTGCACTTGTTGTTTTGGGTGTCGCTGTTGCCATTCAGCACGGGATGGATGGGCGAGAACCACTTCGCCCGCTGGCCCACGGTGCTATACGGCGTGAATTTGCTCGCATGTGCCTTGGCCTGGTTCGTGTTGCAAACGGGGCTCGTGCGCCATCATGGTCCCGACAGCTTGCTC
>NZ_JBQCHR010000185.1:0-15845 GCF_051954495.1 Trinickia sp. | reverse complement strand
TGCGTGCCATGCGCGCAGCGGCCCTAGCGGGCTGAAAGGCTTGCGAATAAGAGCTTGGCGGTGCGGTGGTTGCGGTTGTGTACATGATCGCGACATCAATGCTGCGCTGAACATTCTCCGATGCGGACGTGCATCGCCAGTCGTGGGAATCACCCGCCTTTAGGCGGGCGAGGACGTCAACCTTGTCGCTCCGCTCGGCCGCCGCTGCTCGATACGGCGGTCTTGTCTTTCGGACCCGTAGTGTATCCCCGTAAAGCCTCACCTTCGTCGTCCCGTGAATGCTCACCGATGGCTCGGCTCGTCGAGGGCGAGACGAAAGCGATTGACGAGACTGCTCAATAACACAGCTCAAAAACACCGGTTGACAAAGGAGAACGATCGTTCTACCTTTACCACCATGGACACACAAACCGACAAGCGCCGCCCGATCGAAGGCGGCATCGAGACAGGCGCGGACGCGAAGGCGGCTGGGCCGCGCGAACGATTGCTCGATGCCGCCGAGGCGCTCATCTACTCGGGCGGCATCCATGCGACGGGCGTCGACGCGATCGTTCGGGCCGCGCAAGCCACGCGCAAGAGTTTCTATTCGTACTTCGATTCGAAGGATGCGCTCGTGGCGGCCGCGCTGGCGCGTCGGCATGAACGCTGGATGAATTGGTTCGAGCAAGGGACGCTGCGCAAAGGGAAAACGCCTCGCACGCAGTTGCTCGGCATGTTCGATGTGCTGCGCGAGTGGTTTGCTTCGCCAGGGTTTCATGGCTGTGCATTTCTCAACGCGTCCGGGGAGATCGCGTCCCCCGACGATCCGATACGCGTCGTCGCGCGCGAGCACAAGGCGGCGCTGCTGCGCTTCATCGGTGAACGCTTCGACGCGTTCGCCGCCGAGACCCACGGCATCGGCGCGCGACATGCGGCGGCGCTTGCCCGTCAATGGCTCGTGCTCGTCGACGGCGCGATCGGCGTCGCACTCGTTAGCGGTTCGGCCGACGCCGCGCGCGATGCCAAGGCCGCGGCGGAGCGATTGCTCGATCACGCGGCGGCATCGCCGCAACCCTAAGCCTCTTCCAATGCGAAGCGTGAAACGTTGTCGAACCAACCGAAAGGAGAAACCGTATGTCAGATAGTAGTCCTAACGAAACACGCCCGCCGCTGCCGCCCTTCACGCTCGAGACGGCCAAGCAGAAAGTGCGTGCAGCCGAGGACGGCTGGAATTCGCGTGATCCCGAGCGCGTCGCGCTGGCGTATACGCCGCAAAGCGTTTGGCGCAACCGTGCCGAATTCGTGACGGGACGCGCGCAGATCGTGACATTTTTGCAGCGCAAGTGGGCGAAGGAACTCGACTACCGGCTCATCAAGGAACTCTGGGCGCACGACGGCAATCGCATCGCGGTGCGCTTCGCGTACGAGTGGCACGACGACTCGGGCAATTGGTTCCGCTCGTACGGCAATGAGAACTGGGAGTTCGACGAGCATGGGTTGATGGCCCGGCGCTTCGCTTGCATCAACGATCTGCCGATACGCGAGAGCGATCGCCTCTATCGATGGCCGCTCGGCCGGCGGCCCGACGATCATCCGAGCCTGTCCGACTTGGGCCTTTGATCGGCGCTTGGCCGGGGCGATCGACCGTGCTTCGCAAGCGTCCACCGCTCCTACGCTCCGGCTCGCCGGTGTGAAGTCGTGCCTCTATTCATCACGTTCGCACTCGGCTGTAGTAGAGTGCCCGACGAACGGCGCAAAGCCGAGCGAACGACGAAATGGACAACGACGAGCGCTGGCGCAAGCCGGCAAACGGAGCGGGCATGCGTTTGAGGATGGCGGCGGTACGCAGGGGCGGCCTGCGTGCGATGAAGGCGGCGTCGGCCGCGTTCGGTGCGATTGTTTTGATGTTGAGTTCGACGCAAGCGCGAGCGGCGGATTGGTGTGGAGGCGGCCTATGGGTCGACGCGATGCTGGCCTCGCATCACATCCATCCGAAGCAATCGTTCGAAGACTTCAATCCGGGGCTCGGCGTCGAATGCTGGCTCAACGGGCAATGGGCGTTGACGGCGGGTGGGTTCCGCAATTCGCTCTCGCATCCGTCTTGGTATGGCGGCGGCGTTTGGGCGCCCGAGTTCGCCCATTGGGGCTTCGTGCGCCTGGCCGTCATGGGCGGGCTGATTTCGGGGTACAACTACGGCAGCTATGGTTTCGGACACGATCATTCGATCGGGCCCGTGGCCGCGCCGATCGTCATGGTCACCTACAAGCGCGTGGGGATGAACTTCATCCTCGTGCCGCCCATCCCCTCCGATAACCTGCCGTTCACGATCGGATTTCAGTTGAAAGTGGGGTTCTGAAAGACAGTCGCAGCGCATTCGGGTCCAAGCGGTTCGATGGACCGGCCCATACGGCTCACCTCGGCGTCGGTCCCGTAAACCCTCACCTTTGACCGTCCGTCACTTGAAACGTGGCCGATCGCTGCGCGGCGTACCGTCGTCATGACCCCGCTTCGGCATATGCGCCGCCCGCAACGGTGACGACACGCCGCTTGGGCGAGCGCGTTCGCCTGAACTGGCTCGGTGTTGCGGATGCGCGCGCGGTGAATGCGCGGCTAAAGTGGCTCTGATCGGCGTACCCGCACCGGATCGCGATGTCGGCGAGAGACAGCGTGGTGTTGACGAGCAGATCCTTCGCGCGCTCCACGCGTTTCTCGGCCAGCCATTGATGCGGAGCGCGCCCCGTCGAGCGCTTGAATGCGCGCGAAAAATGACTGCGCGAAAGCCCGCAATACTGGGCGAGTTCCAGCAACGAGACCTGCCCATTTAAGCGTTCGATCAGATAATCGGTTGCCCGCCGCATCTGCCACGGAGATAGCGCACCGGCCAATCGCGTGGCGCGTGCCTGCATCTTTCCGTAAACGGTGGCCAGATGCAGATTCATCGCGTAGGAGACATGTTCCACGAACAACTGGCTGGCGCGCTCCGGGTGCTCGAGCGCCGGCAGCAAACTCGTGCCCAAGGCATGCACGACTGGATCGGGCGTGTTCTCGTGAGGCGGGCAGAAAAGGTCCTGGATCGGCTTCGTGCCCGCTTCCCAGGCGATTTCGTCGAGCGCTCCGCGCGCCACATGGATATGCAGGCAATCGAATCGCTCGTGCATGTGCGCGCGCCATAACTGGTCGAGATTGTAGATGACGATCTCGCCCGCCTTGTGCTCCGCCACCGGTCGCGGTTTGCCGTCGCACCACATTTTCCAGCTGGCCATCGGCTCCAGCATCAGATAGACGGCGAACGCGTCTTCCAACGGATAGTCCGGCGTGAGGCCGTGGTTCGGGACCGTACATCGCTCCCTATTAAGGAACATCGTCGACTTCTGCAGCGTCGTGACGAAGAGCGTCGGCGTATCCGTGAGGCCGATGTAGGACGTATGCGATCGTTCGCGAGAATCCATGTCGTCGATGAAGCGAGTGGGTGAAGGTTGCGCCTTCCCGGATCGGCGCATAGAAGCGAAAATTTCAGCAAACGGAGACAAAAACGGCACTGACGTTCAAGCCATCCGACATTGTTTTCCGGATCATAAACGCAACGCTACTACGTGAACATGCCCGGAGCCCCTTCGCCATGAATCGCGTGCCTGTCTCCTCGTTCGCTGCCCATCCGCCTTTCGACGATGCGTCTTGCCCCAAGGTCGATGTCGCATGAGCCTCTCCGCTAATGCGCATCGCGTCAACCTGATGGTGTTCGGCGAGCGCGAACTGGACGATCCCGCCTTAGCCGAAGAGCGCCCGTCGCACAATGCAGGCCGCTGCGCGGTCAATCCTTTGTCGGATATCGAGCGTTGCGTCGACGGCGCGGCGCGTCGTCGCTCTATCCTCGCCACGATCCACAAGGCGGGGTTTCAATGGCTGTGCTACTCGCGCATTCAATGCATCGGTGAGCAAATACGGGAGGCGGCATGGTTCGACGGCTATTCGCCGCCGGGGTGGCTCGAGTGTTTCCGCAGCGGCGGATTCTTCGACGTCGATCCCCGCATCGGTCTCGCCCGCATTCGGGATTGGCCGTTCGCGTGGGACCGCGATTGTCTGTTCGCCGATCGGCAAGCTCGATCGAGCCATCCCAGCGCTCGGCGCTTCATCGAGAGCATGCGGAAGGTCGGGATGGGCAGCGGCGTGACGATCGGGCTGCCGGCCGGTCAGGTATCCGAGCGGGCGATCGTGACGCTATCGAGCCCAAGAGCGGACCGACGAGCGATGACCGATGCGACGATGGGCGAAGCTTATGCCATCGCCCTTGCCATGCACGCGTTCATCGCGCCTCGCTTGCAACGACGCATGGCGCATCCGGCGACCGATGCATTGAGCGACATGCAGCTTGCCGTGCTGCGCTTCGTCGCGCGCGGGTTCGGCAATCGGGAAATCGCGGTGCGTCTGGGGGCGTCGATTCATGTCGTGGCGCACCACCTGCGGCAACTGGAACACAAGTACGCCGCCCGCAATCGCGTACAGCTCGCGTACTTCGCGGGCCGGATATTGAACGAGTCGTAGGCCGACGTTCTCGCCGCGCGGGCGCCGTGGCGTCACGGCTGGCGAGCGGCAGGGAGAATGCATGTCGTACGAAGAACCCGATGCGCAATGCCTCCTGGCATTCAAGGAAAACGAGGCCGACGCAGATGCCGAGGGTCGGGTGTGCGCGCCGTCGTCGAACGCGCACCGCGCCGCGCTGCCGATTCGCTACGTCGACGAAGCGGATGTAGAGTCGATGATTCGTTGCGACGAACTCGGTGCACAGACGTTCATGGCCGCGGAACTCGGTGCGGCGCACCGTCCCGAGGAGCGTGCGCGTTTGGTTCGCAGCGCGCTGCGCATACTGGGGTTTCTAAGCTTTGCTTACGTCACGGTGAGCGTCGACCCGAAGGGTCGAGCCGATGGCGCGTACATGCTGCGCAATGGCCTCTCGACGTTCCCGGTCGACCGCATGCTGCACACCGGGTTTTTTGAACGCAGCACGCCGTTTCATGCAACGCTGAAGGGCCAAGCGCCGCAGCTATGGGACCTCAAAACGTTGATGAACGCCTACGATTGGCCGCGCGAGTTCGTCGAGCAGGATCGCCGGCTCATCGATGAAATGCGCGAGCAAGGCCTTTGCAGCGGCCTGGCGTTCGGTTTGCCGATCGCGGACACGGCGATGCGTTCGATCGTCGTCCTGGCGTCGCCGCGCGAAGTGGCCGCCGAGTGGTTCACCGAGGGCATCCTCGTGCGGTCGCTGTCGTTGGGCTTGTCGGTCCATCAGCGCTGCGCCGCCTATCTGCGCGCGGCGCAGCGTCGCGCGTCGCTGGGCTCGCTTTCGCCTGTGCATCGGCAGATCCTGTCTTTACTGGTGCAAGGACTGTCGGATAAGGAAATCGCGCTGCGGCTCAATATGACCGCGCATAACGTCGACTACCATTTACGGCAACTCAAGGAACGCTATGGGGCGATCAATCGCAGCCATCTCGCGTTCATCGCCGGTCGCTGCAATCGCCTCCCGTAATTCCTCACCTTCGACCGCTAATCCTTCACCGCCGATACTCCGACGACGAGCGCTTGACACGCTTATTGGCCTAACCTATGTTTCGTCAGACGTAGAACCTCAAGTAGCAAAAGAAATCAGGTCTACGTTTGCCGTCGATCGTTTTTTATTCGCGTCACATAACAGTCAAGCGACGGCCACACTGTCGTCACTTTCACCAGCGACCAACGCCGGCGGCCGAGGGCATGACACGCTCGCCGAAAACCTAGGGGACCAAAAGTGGAGAATATCGCATTGGGGCGCATGATCGCCGTCAGCAATCGCGATCCCGCGCACAAGGAGACCGATGCCGCGGCGTTGCGCGCCATCGCGCAAGCGGCGCTCGAAGTCGAACTCTTTACGATTCCGCTTTACATGTCGAGCCTGTATTCGATTCACGGCATGCATGCGATTACGGGGCAGAATCTCGATTACTACAAGGGGCGGCTTTGGCCGGGCGCCCACCCGGTGCGCGAGCCGAAGACGAACGAAGAGAAAGCTTTCAACATTCTTTTCTCGGTTTTCATCGATGAAATGCTGCATTTGCAGCTGGCGTCGAACATGGCTACCGCGGTCAGCAATAACGCGAGCCCTCCTAAATACAGCACGTGTTCGCTCGTCGACAGCAAGACATATGCATGGAATTGCTACGGTCCCGAGAAAACCGCGATTCCGAACATCATCGATTTGACGCATACGCACAGCTATCGGCAGCGCAAGGAAGAAGGTCTGCCGGCCGCCGTCAACGTCGGCGCGCTGAACGAAGAGCGGCTGTGGCTGTTTTGCGCGATCGAGCGCGACGACGCCGCCGCGCGCAAAGACGTGCTGCCGCCGTATCGCGACCGCTATTTTCCAGCCGCGCCGTTCGACGACATCTGGAAGCCGGACGGCACGCGCGGTGCGTGGCAGCCGGGCGAGGCGTTGCCCGCATTCGGGTCGATCGGGTGGATGTACCAGTGCTATGCGAACTACGTGAACGTGGAGTATTCGGACGGCACCAAGCTCTGGGATGAAGTCTTCAATCCGAAGGGACAGCAGAACGACCTGTTCAACAATTTCTCCGGGCCGGGCCACCCCATGCGCGAGTTCATGGGCTTCGAAACGACCATCGCGCTCACGTATAAAGACATCGCGAAGGAGCAGATGCTCAAGATGATGGATGCCATCACCGATCAAGGCGAAGGCAGCATCTTGAAGGAGAGAACGAGCGTCAAGGTGCAATCGGCCTTGGGCGCGCTGGGCGCGGTCCGCAACGGGGCCGAAGGCATGAACGCCGACCGGCTGCGCGAGACGCTGAGCGCACTACCGATCGAAGAGCGGATGGCCGATGAAATTCAACGCGCCGCCGCCGAGCTGGGCGTCGCATCGCCAGGTCTGCTCGGCGCCGCGCCGCAGGGCGCAGGCAACGTCGCGCAGCGGCTCGAAGGGCGTGTGCTGGATCTGAATCTGCAAGCGGTGCAGAAGCAGTATCGTCCGTCGCCCGTGGCGCTCGAATCCGACTATCCGAGCTACAACGACGCGGGCCAGCTCCAGCCGTCCGCCGACGCCGCCGCGCGCACGGATCACGACGCGCAGGATCACTTCGCGCGCTTCAACAAGGATATTCGCGAACTCATGGCGCAAGGCCCCGCCGACACGGGCGTGAAGACATGGGTGGATTGGTGGGCCGAACGCGAGAAGGCGCACCAGGGCTGGGTCGCGGCCGACCTGCATAAAGTAGGCTACGAGCCGCCGCCCGCCGATCCGATTCCGTCGTGCGAAGCGGTCGCCGATGCGCTCAACACGCTGAGAGCATCGCCGCAGGAGTACTACGCGACGTTGAGCCAAGCGTCGGTCGGCGCCATCGCCGGCATCTTGACGGTGCTCGACAAATTCTGGAGCGCCGACGATCAGGCGGCCAAACCCGTGCTGTTCCCGTTCCCGTCGATGGTGGGCTCGGGCGATCGCATGGCCATTTGCTGGGCGGTATTCGGCAAGGCGCCCGATCTGTCGATTGGGCTGGATCCGCTCAACAAGGCGACGCTCTACCACGCCTGCCAAGGCTTGGATCTGAACGTCCAAAACGGCGAGCCCAATTCATGCGCGCAGATCGGCGTGTTCCATAGCTGCAAGGGCTCGAATCAATGCAACGCGCAAGGCGGATGCGGGTTCGTGCAGTCGTCCTCGGGCGGCGGCAATTGCAGCACGAACTCGGCGCTGCTCACGCGCACGTTCGCGAGCGGATGCAACCCGATGCCGGTCTACAGCGCGCCGGGCGACAACCGCTGTCAGAGTTTCGGCGGCTGTGCGGTGCCGATCTCGGCTTCGCAGCGGTTCCCTCGCGCCGGGACGATGGAGCTGTTCGACTACAAGCAATACGGCGGCATGGGCGGCAAGTATTGGAAGGCCGAACCGCTGAACGAGTCGATCACGTTCCAAAAGGGCGATCGCGTCGACGCCATCGCCTACGAGGCCTACAAGAAGGTCATGGAAGCGAGGAAGCTGCCGGTGCCCCCGGAACCCGAGCCGACGCCGCTGCGCATCGCACTGCCGCCTTCGACGTGAGTTCGATGGCTGGCGTGGTCCATGCGGCCGAGGCGACGCGCGCTTGCGCACATCGCCTCGGCTTGCCCAACCTTGGCGACGGCGTCGGCCTTCGTCACGTCCATTTTCCGCATTTGATGACGACGGCGCCCGCCGTGTGGGGCGTCGATTGGTTCGAGATCATCAGCGAGAACTTCATCGATCACGAGGGCTATGCGGCGCATGTGCTCGAACGCGTGGCGGCGCATCGGCCCGTGGTCATGCATGGCGTATCGCTGTCCATCGGCAACGTGGCGCCGCTCGATCGCGTTTATCTGCGCAAGCTGCGCACGCTGGCCGAACGCATTCGCCCGGCATGGGTTTCCGATCACCTGTGCTGGACCGGCGTCAACGGTCGAAACACGCACGATCTTTTGCCGATGCCGCTGACGCGCGAGTCGCTCGCCCACGTGGCCGATCGCGTTCGCGCGGTGCAGGACTATCTCGGCCGTCCTCTCATTCTCGAAAACCCCAGCAGCTATCTGACGTTTCATGCGTCTCAGATGACCGAGTGTGCGTTTCTCGCCGCGCTCGCCGAGGCCACGGGCTGCGGTTTGCTGCTCGACGTCAACAACGTCTACGTCAGCGCCACGAATCACGGTTTCGATCCGGTGGCCTACATCAACGAGTTGCCGGCGGCCCATATCGTTCAAATCCATCTCGCGGGCCCGAGCGATTGCGGCACGCATCTGCTCGACACGCACGACCAGCCCGTGCCCGCCGCGGTGTGGCCGCTCTATGCGCTGGCCCAGGCACGCACGGGAGGCGTCGCGACGCTGCTCGAATGGGACGCGCGCATCCCGTCGTTTCCGGAACTGCTCGATGAACTCGCCAAAGCCAAGCTCGCCCGCGACGGGTCGTTGCCGGAGGCCGGGGCCGTGCGTCCCGCCGCCGAGGGTGCGCTGTCGACGCCCGTCGATTTTCAGCTGAGCCGCGCGTGAAAGACCTTTCCACGCTTCAAACCTGGATGCAAGCCGTCGTGGGCGGCGACGCCTGGTCGCTCGACGAAGCCATCGCGGCGGCGGCCGGTCACGGTGTCGATTGCGAGACGGCAATCGTCGGATCCGACCGGCTGTCTGCCAAGCAGCGACTCGAGATTTACCTAGTGAGCTACCGAGCTCGGCTGATCGAATGTTTGCGGGCCGAATTTCCGGTGCTGCGCCGCTTCGTCGGGGACCAAGTTTTCGATCTCTTCGCCGGCGCCTATTTGGGTGCGCATCCGCCTTCCTCCTACACCTTGTTCGATCTCGGCGCGGGCTTCGCGGACTTTCTCGAAGCCACGCGTCCGCAGCCCCATGACGGGCGCGGCACGCTCGACGCGCTGCCGGCAAGCCTCGCGCGGCTGGAACGTGCGCTGGCCGAATCGGAACGCGCGCCGGGCGTGGAGGCGCGCGCCGATGCCCTCGTCCTGCCGTTGTTCGACATCGTCTACTTGCATGCGCTGCGCTTGAAGACGCCGGCCTCGCTCAAGCTGTTGCAGCTCGATTTCGATTTTGCGGGGCTGATGGCCGACGTGGCCGCGGATCGCCCGCATGGCATGCCCCTCGCCGCCGACACATTGTTTGCCGTGGCGCGCAGCCGGTACCGCGTGCGCGCGCACAAGCTCGACGCCTGGGCGTTCGCGTTTTTGCGCCGGCTCGGCGAGCACGGCAACAGCGTGCACGAAGCGATAGCCGATGCCGCGAGCGAACTGGGCGCGGCGCCGGACGCGCTCGGTGCGCACGTGCTTGCATGGCTGCCGTTCGCGTTCGACGCCGGATTCGTCGAACCAATCTAAACGCCAAGGCCTGCGTCTCCCCCCGACGCGCCCCCGGAATGCGATAGGTGAGCGTTTTCGGGAGATCCGGTACGCGGCGTTGTCCGATACACCGAAACCCTTGCTGCGCTTGGCCCTAGCCTCGTCGGAAAAGGCGCGCCACGGGTGTAAAGGTGAGTGTTTTCGGGACGTCTTCACAGTGAGGATTTTCGGGAGCCGACGCAGTAGCGACGTGTTATCCCGTCGCGGCCCGGGGCAGGCACGCGGCATGCTGCAGCGTACGGTTGGGCATTTTTTTCCGCGCGCGGCCTTCCCACACCTGTTACGACTCGATACGTGTTGCAGCCGCATGCGTATTGGTTTTTGGGCGCCCTAAGCATAACCTTGCTGTGAATCGGAATAGACATCCATGAGCGACGCATCCGGCATGTTGCCCAACGAAGATCGAAGCCACTTTCTGTCCGGCGCCGGCGAAATGGGGCGGCTGATCCGCGCCTACGATTGGCGCGGAACGCCGCTCGGCGACCCTGACGGGTGGCCGCAGAACCTGAAGCTCGCGCTGGGCATCATTCTCCGGTCGCGCCAGCCGATGTGGATCGGCTGGGGCCCGTCGCTCGTTTATTTCTACAACGACGCGTATCGGTCGATCATCGGCGGCAAGCACCCGTGGGCGCTCGGGCGGCCGATCGAAGAGGTATGGCGCGAGCTGTGGCAGGACATCGGCGAGATGCTGGAGCTTGCGATGAGCGGGCGCGAAGCCACGTATGTCGAAGCGCGGCCGCTGATCATGGAGCGCAACGGCTATCCCGAAGAAACGTATTACACGTTCTCCTACAGTCCCATCCCGAACGAGGACGGCAGCGTCGGCGGGATCATCTGCGCCAACACCGACGATACGCAGCGCGTGATCGGCGAGCGGCAGCTCGCATTGCTGCGCGATCTCGCTGCCGGCGCCGCGGAGGCGCGCAATTGGCAAGAGGCCTGCGAAGCCATCGTTCGCTCGTTCGGCGCCGATGCCGCCGATCTTCCGTTTGCCATGCTGTATCTGGCCGAGCCCGGCGAGCGCACCGTGAAACTCATCGGTGCGTTCGGCATCGACGCTGGGCACGAGGCAGCCCCGATGTCCATCGCGCCGGAGGACTCGACGCTCTGGCCGGTGCACGAAGCGTTGCATACGCATCGCCCTGTGCTCGTGTCCGATCTCGGCGCACGGATTGCATCGGCGCTGCCGCGAGGTCCGTGGCACGAGTCTCCGTTACAGGGCGTGGTGATGCCGATCGCGCCGTCGGGCGACGCCGGAGGGGCGGGCGCGCTGGTCGTCGGGCTCAATCCGTTTCGCTTGTTCGACAAGCACTACCGCAGCTTCCTAGACCTCGTGTGCGGGCAAATCAGCGCAGCCCTGGCGCATGCGCAGGCATACGAGGAAGAGCGCCGGCGCGCCGAGGCATTGGCCGAGATCGATCTGGTCAAGACCGCGTTCTTCTCCAATGTCAGTCACGAGTTCCGTACGCCGCTCACGTTGATGCTCGGGCCGCTCGAAGATGCGCTTGGCGACACGACCGGCGACGCGCTTGCGCCCCCCCAACGGCAGCGGCTCGTGACCGCGCACCGCAACGGCCTGCGCTTGCTCAAGCTCGTGAACTCGCTGCTCGATTTCTCGCGTATCGAGGCGGGGCGTATCGTCGCGACGTTCGAGCCGACCGACCTCGCCAAGTTCACGGCCGAGCTCGCATCGAACTTCGAATCGGCCACCGAGCGCGCGCGCCTTGCGCTGTCGATCGAGTGCACGCCGCTGCCGCAACCGGTCTACGTCGATCGCGACATGTGGGAGCAAGTCGTTCTCAATCTTCTGTCGAATGCCTTCAAGTTCACGTTTGAAGGCGAAATCAGCGTCGCCACGCGGGTATCGTCGGACGGCACGGCTGCCGAGATCGTCGTGCGCGATTCGGGCGTTGGCATTCCTTCGGGCGAGTTGCCGCGCTTGTTCGAGCGTTTTCATCGGGTGCAGGGGCAGCGCAGCCGTTCGTTCGAAGGGTCCGGCATTGGACTCGCGCTCGTACAGGAATTGGTCAAACTGCATGGCGGCGCCATCGATGTAGAGAGCCGTGTTGGCCACGGGACGACGTTCGTCGTGAGCCTGCCGTTCGGCTATGCGCATCTACCGCCCGAGCACGTCGGCGCGCATCGTGAGACGCCGGTTGCGACGGCGCGCGCCGATGCGTACGTCGAGGAGGCGCTCCGGTGGCTTCCGCACGGCGACCATCGGGAGCCGGACGCCGAGCCCGATGATGCGCCGGTGCGCGGCGAGAACGACGAAGGCGACGCGCGGCTCGATCGCGTCGACGACATGCCCGAGTGGTCGTTCGGCCGCGGCACGCTGGGCGCGCGCGTGCTCGTGGCGGACGACAATGCCGACATGCGCGACTATATCGGCCGGTTGCTGAGCCGGCGGTGGACGGTGGAAACGGCCCCCGACGGCCGCGCGGCCTTGTCGGCGATTCGCGCGCACATGCCCGACCTCCTGCTGACCGACGTGATGATGCCCGGTCTCGACGGATTCGGGCTGTTGCGCGAGATTCGCGGCGATCCGCAGTTGCGGCACTTGCCCGTCGTCATGCTGTCGGCGCGCGCGGGCGAGGAGGCGCGCGTCGAGGGGCTCGAATCGGGCGCGGACGATTACTTGACGAAACCGTTCTCCGCGCGCGAACTCATGGCGCGCGTCAATGCGAACCTCGAAATGGCGCGCCTAAGGCGCGACGCCACGCGCGATCTGCTCGAAAGCGAGGCGCGGTTTCGCAACATGGCCAACCATGCGCCCGTGATGATGTGGGTGAGCGACCCCACCGGCTCGCTGACCTATCTGAACCGCCTCTGGTGCGAATTTACGGGACAGTCGCTCGAACAAGCGTTGGGCGCGGGCGCATGGGATGCCTTGCATGCAGAGGATCGCAAGCAGTACGAAGATTCGTTCCTCGCGGCGAGTGCGAACGGCGAGCCGTTCCGCGCCGAATGCCGCGTACGCCGCTCGGACGGGGTGTATCGTTGGGCGCTCAGCGCGGCCGCGCCGCGCTTCAGCGATGACGGCATGTTCCTCGGCTATATCGGTTCGGTCATCGACATCACGCATCGTAAGGAGTCCGAACGAATCCTGCAGGAAGCGAACGTCGTGCTGGAGCGGCGCGTGGCCGCCGCGATCGCCGAGCGCGCCCATACCGAGGCGCAGCTGCGGCAAGCGCAGAAGATGGAGGCGATCGGCAAGCTCACGGGCGGCGTCGCGCACGATTTCAACAACGTGCTGCAGGTGATCGCCGGCAATCTCCAATTGCTCGGCCGCGACGTGGCCGGCAATCTGCGCGCCGAGCAGCGTTTGCAAACGGCGATCGCCGCGACGTCGCGCGGTTCGCGTCTCGCCTCGCAACTGCTGGCGTTCGGGCGCCGGCAGCCGCTTTCCCCGAAAACCGTCAACCTCGGACGCCTGGTGCGCGGCATCGACGATATGCTGCGTCGCTCGCTGGGCGAGGGCGTCGAAATCGAGACGATCATCTCCGGCGGACTCTGGAATACGTTCGTCGATACCGTGCAGGTTGAAAACGCATTGCTCAACCTCGCGATCAACGCGCGCGATGCGATGCAAGGGCAAGGCAAGCTCACGATCGAAGCGGGCAACGCATATTTGGATGACAGCTACGTCGCGCGTCACGGCGATGTGACGGCGGGCCAATACGTGATGGTCGCCGTGACGGACACGGGATGCGGCATCCCGCCGGAACTGCTCGAGCGCGTGTTCGAACCGTTCTACACGACCAAACCCGAAGGGCAAGGCACGGGGCTCGGCCTGAGCATGGTCTACGGCTTCGTCAAGCAATCGGGCGGACACATCAAGATATACAGCGAGGTCCAGCACGGCACGACGGTGCGCATCTATCTGCCCCGCGCGCGTCAGCCCGAAGATGTGGAAACGGACGTCGAAACGGGGCCGATCACGGGCGGGACCGAAACGGTTCTCGTCGTGGAGGACGACGAAGACGTGCGAGGCACGGTCGTCGATTTGCTGTCGGAACTCGGCTATCGCGTGCTGCGCGCGAAGGACGCGCAAGGCGCGTTGGCGATCGTCGAAAGCGGTGTTCCGATCGATCTGCTCTTTACCGACGTCGTCATGCCCGGGCCGCTCACCAGCCCCGAACTCGCACGCAAGGCGCGCGAACGCTTGCCCAACGTCGCCGTGCTGTTTACGTCGGGCTATACGGACAACGCAATCGTGCACGGCGGCCGCCTCGACGAGGGCGTCGATTTACTGAGCAAGCCGTACAGCCGGGAAGCGATGGCGCGCAAGATTCGCAACGTGCTGCGCAATCAGCCGCGCGGCATGCCGCCGCCCGCCCAAACGCCGAGCTTGACCCGGCCGCCGGAGCCCGAAGCGCTGCCGGACCCGGCGCGGCTGGCCGCGCGCGTACTGCTCGTGGACGACGATGCGATGGTTCGCTTCACGACGGCGGACATGCTGAGCTATCTCGGCCACAACGTGACCGAAGCGGGGGATGCGACCGATGCGCTGAAGCTGCTCAGCGAGCGGGCGTTCGACGTCATCGTGACGGATATCTCGCTGCCCGACTTGTCCGGCGACGAGCTGGCGATGCGGGCGCTGGCGCTTCAGCCCGGGTTGCGCGTGATATTCGCGACGGGATACGACGCGCTACCGGACGATAGCGATCATCAAGCACTTGCAGGGGCGATGCTGCTGCGCAAGCCCTACAACAAGGAGCGGATCGAGGAAGCGATGAATGCGGCCATGGCGGCGCGCTTGGCGTCCGGCGCGACGCTCGCCGCGACCGAGGACAGAACGGTCTCGGCTGCCGCTTCGAACGACGGGCGGCGGATGCCCTCTGTCTGAATTCGTTTTGCGTCGCTCATATCGCGCTATTCCCGAGCGGTCGCGCCGCGTACCGCTCGCGCGCCCGCCATCGCGCGCGTCAAAGGTGAGGGAATTCGGGAGCAGTGATTTCGACGATCGGGTACCCGAGTTTTATCCCGAAAACTCTCACCTGTCGGAATGCCGCCGGGCTCCTTTGGTGAGTCTTTGCGGGAGGCGGATACGGCGCAGGCGTTTACCGGCGCCGTCGATCCACGCGATAAATCGCGTTACGTTGTAGGAGTTATCCCATTTCGCCGCGAATACGTTTATGAGAGAAATACCCGTATGTCAGGGGGCGCACTTTAATCGTGCAAGGGGCAATGCATACTGGGCACACGCGCAGTGTCGCATGGAGCGCGAGGCGCGCGATTCGAGATGCGGCGCGCCGAACGCCGGCGCTCGCGGCCGCCCTGGAAAAGTGTGACGAAACGATGTCGCCCCGAGCGGCGAAGCGAATGCCCGCGGGCGCGCAGTGCTAGGAACGGTCCGTGCATGCGACGGCAGACACTGGCTTTTTGCTGCTTTTGCTTTTTGTTGATTTTGTATCGATAATTCGAGTCGACACCGCCTGATGACGATCGTGCGCTGCCTTCCCGGCATGCGCCTGTGGACGGCTGCAACCTTTCGGCCGCGAGTCGAGTATGATTCGGCTCGGGTCAGCGGGGGCGATTTAGCCACCCCCGCATCAACCATAACCGGAATCATCGATGGAACAGCTTGAAGGCGAAGCTCGCGAACGGTTGATTCGCTGGCTGCGACGCCGCATGGAAGAGTACGGCATTACCGTGGAAGCCGTCGCCGAATCGATTGCCGCCGATAAGGAGGCGGAACGGCCCATCCTTTATCGTGACGCGATGGGCAATACGTGGGATGGCTATGGGGACCCGCCCGATTGGCTGCGCCGAGCCGTCGCGGCCGGCCAGCATATGGATTTCTACCGCTGCGAGAGCTGACGCGCGCGCGGCGTCATTCCTCGAGGGCCGTTTTGGCGGCGGCCTTTTCGCCAGGCCAGTGATTTTCGTAGAGGCATTCGCTGATGGGCATTCGCGCGGCCCATCGTTCGAGCTCCAGCATCGGCTTCGGATAAAAC
>NZ_JBQCHR010000184.1:0-3585 GCF_051954495.1 Trinickia sp. | reverse complement strand
GATGCAGATATTCGTATCGAGCATGTACTTGAGCATCAAAACCCCTCACGCTCCTGATCGCCGGGCTGGTCACGCATGGACATGAAGTCCGGGCTCACCTCTTCGCCATCAAACCAGCTATCCCATGACTCTCCAACGGGGCTGAGTATGCGGGTGCGGCCGATAGCCACCACGTCGACACGCTTCACGTCGTCAGGAAGCGCCACGGATTTTGGCAGGCGCACCGCCTGGCTACGGTTGCTTTTGAAGATGGCACCTTGTTCCACGATAGGCTCCTCGGTATATGTCAAACGTATATCCAATTATACGTGCGGCTCCGGTAGATGTCGAGGGGATATACGTTCCTTTCCAAGCTCGCCGCCATATCGTCCGCAATCGCGGACACAAACAGCGTGGCGGCTGCGATTAGGGACATGAAGCGCGAAGAAGCCTCTTTTCTCTTCCCCGCCAGGCTGGCGCGAGGTCGTGGCAAGAACAGCCACAAATGTAGACGCTGCCTGAGACTGTCGGACTCGCAACGGACGACATGATCGTCCTCGACGCTCTGCGCAAACAGAGGAACTTAGCGGATTACGACGGCGATCCGGTGCCCACTTCCACAGCGCAGGAGTGCATAACGAGCGCAAGCATTGCTACGCCACCTCCAGAATTGGCTAGCCGAGGCTCGACCGGAATTGCTTTGAGCCAGCCGCGTCTCGGCCCCATTCGCACGTGAGCCTAAAAGCTTCGCAAGTTCTTGGCCGATGCCTTCCGAGCGACTGCGTTTTTTCCGCCGACCTATAGCACCGTCGCAGCCCACGGCCTTCACCCCTCATCACCCCGCGCGACTGCCCTTCCTCCCCCCCACCGCCGGCAGCGACTGCTGCTCGCGAATGATGTTGATGAGCGCCGGCAGCGCCGGGTGGTTATACCGTCGGCTGCTGTAGTACATATGCAGCGGATCCTCTGGCGCCGCGTGCTGTTCCAGCACGATCCGCAATTCGCCGCGCGCCAACTCCTCGGTGATCCGCGTCTCGAGCACATACCCGATCCCAAGTCCCGCCTTGCATGCACTGATCGTCGTCGCCGTATCGTTGATCGTAACGAGCCCCGGCACGCTGATGCGCCGACGTTCCCCCGCGTCGAGCACGTCCCATCGATAACTCGAATTGTCGCCGAGCAGCAGTTGCAAGCACGTATGCTCGGCCAATTGATCGAGGCGTTTCGGCGACCCGCAACGTTTCAGATAACCCGGCGAAGCGACCATCACCCACCGCTGCGGCCCCGTCAGCGGCACAGCCACCATATCTTCCGGCACGTAATGGCCGTAGCGAATGCCCGCGTCGAACCCTTCCGCCACGATGTCGATAGGCCGGTTCTCGACCACGACCGTCAGCCGCACCTCCGGGCACCGGCGGACGAACTCCGGCAACGCGGGCGCGATGAGCAGATGCGCCGCATCGGCGAAGACGTTTAACCGAAGCTCACCGAGCCGCGCAGCGCCCGGCGCCTCGAAAGTCTCGAGAGCCGAGCCGATCTGATTGAAGCCGTCTTCCAACCGCGCCGCCAAATCCAGCCCGACCGCTGTGGCTGAAACCGCTCTGCTCGTTCTGTTCAGCAACTTCGCACCCAGGCGATCCTCCAACCGGCGCATGGCATGGCTCAGCGCCGACGGCGTTTGCCCCATTTCGATCGCGGCCAGCCGAAAACTGCGGCATTTGACGATCGCCATGAATGATTTCAGATCCGCGAAGTCGATCCTGTCGGTCTTGGCCATAGGGTGAATTCAATTCAGCATCTCGTTGAATTCCATTCATTCTACGCCGTGCCATCATCGCTTTCCGACCGCGATAGGTCATAGGTCGATAGGTCGAGCAACGCTTGGCGGCAATGTCCGCCGGACGCTTTCCACGGGAGGACTTCATGCCGAATTTCGAACACATGCGCATCAGCGATTTGACTGGGACCAAGGTACTCGTAACGGGCGGGTCGACTGGGATCGGCGCCGCCGTGGTTCGTGCGTTCGCCGCCCAAGGCGCGAAGGTCGTCGCCCATTTCAATCAAAGCCACGCGGCTGCCGAAGCGCTGCGCGCCGAGCAGCCCAACCAAATCGAGCTGATCCAAGGCGATCTAAGCAAACCGGGCGAAGCGGCGCGCGTGGTGAATGCAGCGGCCGAAATGCTCGGCGGCCTTGACGGCCTGATCAACAACGCAGGCGCGATGCTGGGACGAATTGCATCCGCCGACGTGGCGCCGTCGCATTTCGACGAGGTCGTGAACCTCAACGCCCGTTCGGTCTGGGAGGCCACCGTAGCCGCCCATCCGTTCCTCAAGGCTACTGGCGGCTATGTCATCAACACGACGTCCGTGGCCGCGCGCACGGGCGGCGGCGCCGGGGCCGTGCTCTATGGCGCCTCCAAGAGTTTTGTGAGCAGTCTCACCCGCGGCCATGCGAAGGAATTCGTCCGCGATGGGATTCGGGTCAACGCAGTGGCGCCCGGACTGATCCAGACGCCGTTCCACGACAAATACACGCCGCCCGATGTCTTCGCATCGCAAACCGCGTCGGTGCCGATGGGCCGAGAGGGTTTGCCTGAGGAGTGCGTGGGCGCCTTTCTGTTCCTGGCGTCGCCGGCAATGTCCGGATACATCACCGGCCAGATCATCGAGGTCAACGGCGGCCAATTGATGCCTTAAAAAAGGAAACAAAGTGAATCAACGACCATTCGGCAACACGGAAATTTCGGTATCGGAAATCGGATTCGGCGCCTGGGCGATTGGCGGCTCGTGGGGCGACGTTTCGGAAAGCGATGCAAAAGCCGCGCTCCATGCGGCGCTCGATAGCGGCACGACTTTCATCGATACGGCCGATGTCTACGGCGACGGGCGGTCGGAACGGATCATCGCGTCCGTGCTGAAAGAGCGCGGCGGTCCTCGGCCCTTCGTCGCGACGAAAGCGGGGCGGCGGCTCAACCCGCACGTGAGCGAGGGCTACACGGGCGCCAATCTGAACGCGTTCGTCGATCGTTCGCTCGCGAACCTGGAGATGGATTGCCTCGATCTCGTGCAGCTGCATTGCCCGCCGACCGAGGTGTACTACCGGCCGGAAGTGTTCGAAGCCATGGACGCGATGGTCGCGGCGGGGAAAATCCGGCGCTACGGGGTGTCGGTGGAGAAGGTGGAAGAAGGGTTGAAGGCGATCGAATACCCGGGCGTGAAATCGGTGCAGGTGATCTACAACATCTTCAGGCAGCGGCCGGCCGATCTGTTCATGCGCGAGGCGAGGGCGAAGGGCGTGGCCGTTATCGTTCGCGTGCCGCTCGCGTCCGGTCTGCTCACCGGGAAAATGACGGCTGCCACGACATTTGCCGCGGATGATCATCGGCACTTCAATCGAGAGGGTCAGGCTTTCGACAAGGGCGAGACGTTTGCGGGTGTGCCTTACGAATTGGCGCTCAAAGCCGTCGATGAAATTCGCCCGCTCGTTCCCGAAGGTGTGACGATGGCGCAATTCGCGCTGCGTTGGATCTTGATGAATCAGGGCGTGACGACGGTGATTCCCGGTGCGAAGAACGCCGAACAAGCCAAGGCCAACAATGCGGCAAG
>NZ_JBQCHR010000183.1:0-68190 GCF_051954495.1 Trinickia sp. | reverse complement strand
CCAGGGGCGCAAGCCAGCGACTCGGAATTGACTCGGCTCCCATGCGTGCGCCGAGCAAGTTGCCGGTGATTGCGCCTGTCGAATCGCTATCGCCGTCGTGGTTGACCGCGAGTACGATTCCTGACTCAAAATCTGTTGCGGACAGCGCGCAATAAAGGCTGATAGCCAACGCCTCCTCCGCGATCCACCCTTCGCCTAATTCCCTTATCGCTTCGGCTTTAGCGGCGCGCGTCGCAGCCAGAGCCTGCGCATGCTCGATAGCAGCGAGCGTTTCCTCGTGACCGGCGCGCAGGCGCAAAATGGCTTTTGAACATTCGACGGCCTCTGTGATGGGCGTTCCTTCGACAAGCTTGGCCACGACGACTGCGAACACCCCTGCGGGAAGCTGTCCCGTAACGTGCCCGTGCGTGATGGCGGCAATCTCGCACGCGATGTCGAATGCGGCCGCGAGGTGCCTGCCGTCGATTTCGCCGTCTTTCAGCCAATTGGCGGCAAACAGGCCAACCGGGGCAACCCGCATGACGCCCCCGCATCCCTTGCTATCGTTGCAGGCAAATTCATCAGACCGGTGAAGCGCTTTCAGCGCGGCAATGCATGTGTCGCCAGGCGCCCGGACACTAAACAACTCGCGGTGGCCAAGCAGCCAGCCAGGCGGATCCCGGTTTACGAGCGCTTTGGACTCGTAACCTTGCGTAAGCAGCCACCGCAGATAGGCATGCGAGGTCGCACTGGCAAAGACCGGACCGATGCCACGCATTCGTGCGCGTACGTAGGCGCGCAGCATGCCTTCGGCGGTAAAGAGCGTCATCTGAGTATCGTCGGTGATCGCGCCCAAGCGGCCATAAGCCGTCGCGTAGTCGCGAATGCCCGCGATGCCAAAACGCTTGCGGATTTCTGCGAGGTTGAGAAATTCAACCGGGGCGCCGAGGGCGTCACCGACTGCCCCACCCAGCAAGCAGCCGCGAAAACGACTGCGCTTGATGGGATCTGACGGCACCCGCGGCAAGGCTACATCGGTGGAATCTGCATTACCCAACGTCACGTCACCCCCATTTTGCTCGGATTCGCTTGCCTGCCACAAAATAGGCGGGCGATCAATTCTCGTGCGAGGCCATAACCCGTCATCATAACGGCCCGCTCCGAAGCAACGCTCTGAGCACATGCAAGTCCCGAGCTGTTTTAAGCGTATTTCCCAGTTCACTTGCGGGAACCAAGTAAACGCCCTGCGTTTCCCAGCCCATCGCTGTCGGCGTACCGCCCGTTCGCCTTGCGAGGTAATAGCGCGTTTTCGGCTTCCCCGTGTTCTGCCTGAAATCGGTCAAATGCCCCACGATCTCAACGTGTAGCCCGGTCTCTTCGTAAGTCTCCTTGATCGCCGTTGCCTGCAGCGAAAGCCCGTCGTCGACGGTCCCCTTCGGGAAACTTCGCGCCCCCGTGAAATGATTCGTGGATTCGATGATCCAGACGCGGCCATCCGGTTCAACGATGACCGTGCCGGCCTTCTTGACCCGCTGATCGCCGATCCGCTCGTCGATGTTCGGATTCTGCCCGGCGACGTTTTGCCATCCTTCAAGCGTCGTCGGCGCCTCCCATTGCGTCAGCGCAATACCATTGAGCGCAGCTGGATGTTCACCGTCCGGGACGAAAACAGCGGTTGCCGTGGGGTCCGCCCAAGTGCTGCCATGGCTTGGCTGAGTCGGCGATGCGATCACCACATCTTCGCCGGCTTCACCCTTGCGCGGGTGAATCAGCGAAGCCCCTCCCTCGATGCGCGCTGGTGCCGCATCGGCCGTAATTGACTCGCTGGTTCCGTCGGCCCGGTGCTTCGAGCGACGTCTGCTCGTTGCACCATCCGGTCCCCTGGGTCTCGGTTCGAACACCGTCGTCTTCCCGGTCCCCCGAATCGCTTCGCCTTGCAAGCGAACTGCATCCGGCCACCTCACACCGAATTGGTCCGGCGAGGCAAGCCAATCGCCCAGCACCGGTTTGCCCTCGTTGCCGGGCTCTTGCGCGGCTCGCTGGTGCACGGCGTTACGCCGAATATCGTCGAGCACCGACCGGGGGACCTCGAAGCTATGAACGACGACATCGTCCATCGTGCCGTGCTTTTGCTCGAAGTAGGCTTGGGTACGCTCGAGTGGTCCGAAGTTGAGCCAAACCGTCGCCGCGCGGTTCTCCCCCGTGTCGAGAAACGTGACGCTGCCCGCGTCGTCTATCGTCATGCGCCTGTTCTGAGCCCCTTCGACGCGCGACACCGTTACCGTATTCTTGACCACCGAGCCCCCTTCGAGCGCCCAAGCGTCGTCAGTCAGGATCAACACCGGACTTTGCAGTTCGTCCGCCAATTGACGCGCGAACGCATGCCGCTGCGCATCGGCGTCCGTCGTCAGCACGAGAACCGGCTGGTCCGATGCATGCCCGGCCGCGCGTGCGCTCGCGGCTACTTCCGCCGGTCCTCTCGCGAGCAATTCTCTCGTATGGCCGTTGACGACGAACATGCCTTGCGGCGCCAAGTAGGAATCGATCTTGATCGGATTGTCGTCCGTATGTACTTCCAGGTCGGAAGTGTCGCGGCGCTCCAGCAGATTCCATTTCACGCGAACAGGTTGACCGCCGTCCGGGGACCAACGGCGCCCCGTCATGTCGGGTTGCCACACGGGGTGAGACACGGCATCCGGAAAATGCAGCATCCATTCCCGGTCCTCGTAGCTGCCCACCAGACCATATACCGGCGCATGGACTTCGTTGGCCAACTGCTGAGCGAAAGACGCTCGTCCTCCCTCCGCCGTATGTTCCGCCAGCAAGGCAATCGGTTGCCCGGGCGTGTACGCTCGCTCGTCGAGGCCGAAATTCTCGCTCAAGCGATTGGCCAACCGTTGCGGCGTAAGGACGCGGCGGCGCAGGTCGGCGATGGTGGCGACAGGACGGCCCTCTAGATCGAACGCTGCCTCTCGCGTGCCGAACGCGCTCACCACATGAATGTCAGGCGCGATCGTGACCACTTTCGTTTCCTCTCGACGCTCCGTATAACGGCGGGGCACCCACTGCACGTCGCCTTTTCTCGCTTCAGTGCGTATCAATCCCGTCTCGGGGACATAGGTGGCCATCCACTGCGGCAATGGGTATTCGCTTTTCTTTGCAGGGTAGCCAGTTTGAAATGGACCCGTCCGTTCCGGAGACTGCGCAATCGGATCGCGAGTCGCGCGGCTGTTCCGCGCATCGTCCGCTCGCTCCGGGGAGGCGTTTACCCCCGTCGCCTTCGCGGCGTGCGCCCGGGGGACATACAGCATCGCCGCAGGATCCTCCTCCACCGGCAAGCCCGAATACAGCAAGCGGTCTTGCTCGCCCGGTTTCGCCTTCGGACGCGTCAAGCGCTGAATGCCGCCGGATCCTGACGTGAGAGAAATCGAGGTTGAGGCCGTGGCCGCATCGGTGCGCTGAGTAGCCGCGTCGCTTTGCGCACGCTGGCCGCCTCCGTCCGGATCATCGGGTCGAATTTCGGCGTTTTCGATGGCCGGGCCGTTGCCTCGGCTGCCACCCGGCGTCTCGGTCAGCAGCCAGTGATGATCCGGCGAGCCGGCATTCTTCCGCATGCGAAGGAAGTGGCGCGTGCCGAGCGCAGACCATGCTCGACCGCCTGGGGGCGAAGGTGCGATGTCTCGGGGCTCCACGTTCGACAGGTCTGCGTTCGACGGCACGCCCTCGCCTGACCCCGCACGCGGTTGCCGGGCCTTCGTCAGATCGTACACTCGCGAGACCAAGCCCGAGAGCCGGGCGAGCGGAGCGGAAGGCGCACGGTATTGCCCCGCGGTCTGTCTGTCTAACGGAAGTTGCCACTCTTGAACCAGATTCGATAGGTAGTGGTCCGCGTCGCGCAGCGCCAGGCTTTGGCTGTTGCGCACGTTCAACGTGCGGACACCGATGATGAAATCGAGTGCGTTCGCATGCGTCTGGATCAAAGGCGTGCGCAGCAACTCGCCGTTCGTCACCGACGCTCGCGCGACAAGCAACGCGGTATTGACGATGGAGCGCACCCTCGCGTCATGCTCGGCGCCCTCGCCTTCGACGGTTCCGCGCTTTCCCATGTCGCCGCGAGTTGTTCGCGTGCGCGCCTCGTCTTCCAGCAACCGTTCGATGCGAATGCGCAAAGCGTCGACGGATTCGGAGCGAGCCGGCATCATGCTGCCCGGGCGATGCAGCGAGGCACGCATATCCTTCAGCAACGCGTCGTAGCGCGCAGGCGTAATCACGCCCGCCTGCAGCGCCAGCATCGCATTGACGGGCGCGGACGGTTGGCCGGCTGTTTCCGGATCCTCGTCGACAGCGCCCCCGCGCACACGCGGCACGAGCACCAGCGCGCCGTCGTGCGGATCGCGAACGAGTTCGAAGCGCTGCCCGCGTTTCTCGCCGTTCGGCAAGAGAATGTCGTCAGGATGCGTGGGCGGCGCGGCGCGACCGCTCAGCAGCACGGCCGTGACCGAATGGCCATCCGTATCGGTCAACGTCATCGTGCGTTCATCTTCACCGAGTGCGACCTCGCGCAGCGGGCGTCCGCTCAAGGCTTGGGTCTCCGCCCCGACCTGCGGCTGCTCGGCCGACGCAAAAGAAGCAACGCCCGCATGCGGGTCGAGTTCGATGACGAGATCCCAGTGGTTCCACCGATTGTCGGCATAGTGCGCCGACGAGGGCGTCAAACCGAGCGCACGCAAGGTCCGCATGCCTGTTCGCGCGAGCGGCGTATCTTCGGCAGGTATGCCGTCCGCTTTCGCTTGCACGGTTTCGCGATGCTCGACGTACTCGAAAATCAAGCGCTCGGTCGGCCGTACGCCATAGCGCTCGAGCGTGCGCATCAGCAGCCGATGTCCGCTGCCCTTGGGCAAACCGCCGCGGTACAAGCTCATCACGCGCACAGTTGCGGCATCGAGCGGGCCGGCGCCTACCGCACCGGTCGCGCCCTCCACCGCAATGTGCACGAAGACCGACGGATCGCTTTCATGGCCGAGTTCGATGACATCGTCAGTCACGGCGGTGGTTTCGAGCTCCGCGACGAAATCTTCCTCTTCGCGAGAAAGCCTGCGCTTGGGCAGGCCCACTTGCCGGCCCGTCTGCGGCGGTTCCGTATCGCCGGCGGATACGGCGGAATCCTGCTCGGGATCTTTGTCCGTCGCGCCGCCGCGAATACGCGGCATGACCACGAACTCATCGGCGTCGCCCATCAGTGCGTACCGCTGCCCCTTTGCCTCCTCGCCGGGCAGCAACAGGTCCGCAACGTCACTCGGAGGTGCACTGCCGCGCCCGCCGAGCAGGCGAGCGCGGAGGTTGGCGCCGGAATCCAAGGTGATCCTCAACGCTCGCTCGCCGTCAACAGGGACAATGCCGTCGACACGGTCGCTCGTCAGCGAAGTGAGCGCGGCCTGCGCAGGTTCGTACCCAGACGCGGCTTTCAAGTGTGCATCCGGGTCCTGGGCCTCGCTATGCATGTAATCGCTGTCGCGTGCGTTCATCGCGGTGGGGCGTGCCGAATACTGGACGTGATAGAGCCGGCCGAACTGTCCCATGCCGATCGTCGCGACAAGCTGCATCACGGCCGCCGGCGACACCTGCTGTCCTTGCGCCCATGCAATCGCCATCTGCGCACCCTGCGCGCCGAATAGCACGCCGTTCGTCAACGCGGCGCCTTTCAACAGCACGCGTTGCGACGTCAACACGGCGTCGGGCGCGCCCGCCAATGCCATGTAAGTCTTCGCACCAACCTGATTGTCGGCGGCGGAAACCAATAGGCGTGCGGGCACTGAAAGCGCTTTTTCCCCTCCGTTCGCCGCCTGCCCGGCCTCGAATGCTCGCGTGAGCAATTGCGGCAGCCGGCCCATTCCGAAGTGGCTCGCGATCGACAGCGCGGTGAACGAATTGGCCGCAACCTCCCATCCGCCCTCGGCCCATGCCGAGACCGACGTGGGGTCATGCGCGATACGATCGGCCGCGTCGATCGCCGCTTTGACGCCGGTAGCCGCGAAATACAGCTGCGCACCGTCATACATCAGCGGCATCATGACGCCCTCGGCCTCGGGGCTCACGAAACTGACGACCGCCATCGCACCGATGCCCGCCATCGCTTCACCGGCCTGCAGCAGTATTTCGCCGTTGCTGAGCTTCTTTTGACCGGTGAGCGTTTGATCCCACAACTGCGATTGGCCGTCGGCGGTCTGCAGCAAATGCTGGGTGCTCAACATCATGCCGGCGCTGAACCCGCTCTCGCGTGTCCAATCGCTATAACTGGAAAACGACTGCGTATTGGCGGGGCCGACATAGCGGCGACCATTGATCCCGTCGACCTGCAGCAGCTTGAGCGATTCCGGGTTGTCTTTGTTCGGGTCCTGGTCCTGCCGCCAATACATAAGCGGCAGCATCGTGAGTTCGAGTGGTACGTCCACGCTCGGCTCGTGCGCGTTCTGCGAGGCAAGTGCGGATTTCGCGAGATCGTCTAGCGTCGTATTGCCGTAGACTTTCTCGCTGCCGGTGTAGCGCGCTCCATCCTTTCCGGGGTGTGCAAGCTGCTTGGCCTGGTAGGCATCCCCGAGCGCGTTGACGAGTTGCGTGTGCGAGACGATGACCTGCGTCCCGCTCGGCGTTTGTGTCGCATCCGGAGGCTCGTAGGCCGGGGCGCTCGCGGGCGAAGACGCGCGTGCGTCGACGGCGATAGGCAATTCGGCTTCAATGAAACGCGTGGTGTCGGAATGCGGCGCTGCCTGCGCGATGTCCTGAAGCAACTGCGGATTCCCTGACCAGACTTCGTGCTTGTCTTTCCAGTTCAGATAAAACGATTTGATGTGTTCGTCCGGTCCATCCTTCGTCAGCGAGCCCTCGTATGTCCGGCCGACGAAATCGCTGCCGTCCATACGAGTCTTGACGATCTGCATCAGCGAAGCGCCCTGCTCCGTTTGCGCAGCGGCTTGTGCGCCGTCCCCTAGCGCCGCATACACGTTCGACGTATCGACGTAGTACTTAGGCGCATCGAGGCTCTGCCAAAGCGAAGATATGCCACTCGGTGCACGCCAATTGCCGTGCGCGACAAAATCTTCGAAACGCCCGCGAAACTTCTGCTGGTAAAGCGCGCGCGTGAGGTCTTCGTCCGCGGGCATCGCGACGTCCTGCAACGTCTGTGCGACATCGTGAACGTAATTCACGTTGTTGTTGCTTGTCACCGACGATGCAATGTGGTCGAAGCGCTGATGCAGTACAGGCGAGCGCTTCACGGCATCGAGCATGTCGCCGTAGAAGAGCGTCGTACCGCCTTGCTTAAACGGCGCGAGAGCGTTGGACGTGGCGCGCAGATCGGCCTTCGCGCGGTCCGATGACTCGGCCTGCGCGCTGCCCATGTGTCGCAGTGCGTCGTCGATGTCATCCTGTTTGAGCGCCTGCACGGACGTGTCGTCGAGCAAGTCGGCGAGCATCGTAGACGCATCGGGGTTCGCTTTGCTGGACCCGTTGTGTACCCACTGCTGCGTCTTGTCGTCGAAATGAACCAAACCCAGTGCGCTGAAGTCGCTTGTCAGCCGCTGGCTGCGAGCCAGATCGATTTGCGTGCGAGACGCATCGGGCCCGGCATCCGCGTGTTCGATGTCGGCTACAACGCGGGTTTCTTCGAGCGCCAGATTCATCAGATGCTGCCGATCGTCCAACGCCTTCTGCTCGGGGGAATGATCGGACGTGCCGGCGGCAGCCTGGGCGAGGGGCTCGAGGTTCACGCCGGCTACCGCCACCTCGCTCTTCAACCACGCATCGATATTGGCCGGATCATTGAACCACGACGTGCCCTGCTTTCCCGCCGCCTGCGCGATTTCGGCGGAAAGCGCCGAACGATACACCTGCATATCGGATGCGAATTGAGCGCTGCCCGGCTTGTCGTGCGCGACTTTGTCAGCCGCTTTCCTCGCCGCGCTGCTGTCGAGCGTTACCGTCGGCAACGCGGTCGTCATCGCTTTTGTCGCCCGAGCCAGCGTGTCGGCATCGAATACGCCGAATTTGGCCAGATGCGCCGAAGCCAGTCCGACAGGATCGGGGCCGTCCGGCGCTTTGGCGTACGCGGACACGTACGAAGGCGCCTGCGTTGCGAGCGCTGCGCGCGCCAAGACGTCTTCCGCCGCAGGCGTTGCGCCGTTTTCGACGCGAAGTATTCCCACGGCCTCCTGCAACGACATGCCGCTGCCGAGATAGCCGTTGAGCCGGTCCGTCGCATCGGCCAGGCTGGGCGTCTTGCCCTCGTTTTTCAACACGATTGGCGGCGGATCGGGCTCCGTCTTCGAGCAGATCGCGCCATTGAAACTTTCGACCGTTTTATCGGCCACCACGTGCAGGTCGCCCGCTTCCAGCGCTTGCTGCGCCGAGGCTAGCGTGTTGGCGTCGACCGCGGAACTCGCGCTCAATTGGCGGGCAGCGCGTTCGATGGCACTGGCCGATTGATCGGTGCCGGCCTTCGCATGTTGTGCGTTGTACTGCGCGATCACTTCGAGTTCGGCCTCGGCAATCGCCTGTTCGTGCAGCATGGCGTAGCGGCGCGCTTGCGCGGCCGCCGCGGCAAGGTTGCGCGCATCGAGCGTCTTGCCCGTCAGGTTCTTCGTCACGACCTGGTAGGCGGCGCTGACTTCTTGCGCGCTTGGCGCGGGAGTGGGAGCAGGGGAAGAAGTTTTAACGGGTGCGGCTTCGTGCGGCGATTGTTGCCGCAGGCCCATCATTACGCCATTCGGTCCATCGATCATCGGTCTGTCATGCCTGAATCGCACCGCCCATCAGACATCTCGATTGGGCGCTACACGGTCGGAGGCGGCCGAGCCTATGCTCCGTGGCTAAGGTCGCGCGAACTGGCAACTATCGGCAAACGGCTGATCCGTTTCAATGGCGGGAACTCGTAGAATTCGCGTGGCGTACGCGCCTCGAACTACGACAACCGGTCTTTCGTTCACGACGCCCATGGGCCCTGCTTGGCCGATCGCACGCCGAGTTCGGCATTTTGCGTCATGTTCGGGCGTATAAGGCCGAATGCCGGTCGGCTTGCATGTCACCCGCGCACTGCACCGCCGCGGAACGACACAGCAAGATTCGGCTCGCCCGCGTGCACCGAGTGGCCCACCCTATGGCGGAACACATTCACGACCACGGGACGCTCGATGCCAGTCGATACCGCACTCAAACCTTCCTCGACCACTCTGCCGCCGACATTCCATCGATTGGCTTGGTCCAATCTCGCCGCGCAGTCGGCTGAGCAGATCGGTCTTGCCGCGACGCCTATCGTCGCCGTGTTCGCGCTCGGCGCGGGCGCCGGGCAAACAGGTTGGCTCCAAACCGCGCAGACGTTGCCGTTCTTGATTTTTTCCGTGCTGCTGGGCGTCTGGGCCGATCAGACATCGCGCCAAAGGCTCATGGCCCGCGCCGAGGGCGTGCGCTGCGCGGCCCTGCTCTTCGTCTTGGCAGCCCTCGTTTCCGGCAACCTCTCACTGCCCTTGTTGGCGGCGTGCGGGTTCATCGGCGCATGCGGCACTGTCGCGTACAACGTCGCGGCCCCTTCGCTGATCACGGCATTGGTCGAACGGCACGCGTGGGCCACTGCGAACGGACGTATCGAACTAGCGCGAAGCGTGGCATACTCCGCCGGTCCGGCGCTCGGAGGCCTGCTAGTCGGAACGATCGGCGCTTATGCGGCATTCGTCGTAGCGGCCGCGCTTTCCGCTTGCGCGGCGCTCTTGCTCGCGGGCATCGACGAACCTACACGCGCAGCAACGCCCCGGCGGAAATTCGTCACCGAGTTGCGCGAGGGCGCCGCGTTTGTCGCAGGCAATGCACTGTTGCGGGCGATCGTAACGACAGCGGTCTTTTTCAATATCGGCTTCTTCGTCATTCAAGCTGTCTATGTCCCCTACGCCAGCCGGTATCTGGGGTTGTCGCCGGCGGGCGTCGGCGCGACGCTGGCCGCCTACGGCGCAGGCATGATCGTCGGTGCGCTAGCGGCGCCGCGGATCTCGTCCGCGCTCCGGTTCGGCCAGGTGATCATCATCGGGCCGCTGTGCGGATTGGCGGCCTCGCTGACGCTCTGCGCAACGCTCGTGTTTCCCTCCCCTTGGCTCGCCGCCGCGGCGTATTTCCAACTCGGCGTCGGCCCCATCTTGTGGGTCATCGGCTCGACCACACTGCGCCAAGCGATCACGCCCGAATCGATGCTGGGGCGCGTCTCGGCACTCATCAGTACCGCAACGTACGGTGCGCGGCCGCTCGGCGCGTTGATCGGCGCAACGCTCGGCGGCGCCGCGGGGGCAAAGCCGTGCCTCGTCGTCGCAGTGTTCGCATTCGCGATTCAAGCGATCGTCATCTTGCGTTCGCCCGCGGCGCGGCTGGTCAGCCTTCCCGAAGCGACGGTGTGACGTGTGTGACGTCCGTGGGGGGCGAAGGTCCGGGGCGAGCATCGTGACCGAGCAGGCCGCCTTCGTTTGACATTACCGTACAGACGAAACACTATTCGTGGCTGAACGCAGATGTCATTCGTCGGCACGCCCACACCGAAGCAGCTCGAGCCGGCTGGACCGCACCGGAGCTCACCGGATGAAAGCACGCCCTCGACGCCGCCGCCGTCTCCGCCTCTTGGCCCTATGCGCCATCTCGGTTCTCACGCTTAGCGTCCTTGCGTTGATCGCTGGACTCTCGGCGCTCGCGCTCAGCATGCCGGCCCTCGACGGTGCGCAGCGCGGTACAGGGTTGCGAGCAAGCGTCGAAATTGCGCGGGATGCACACGGCGTGGCGACGCTTTCCGGCGCGACGCGCGAAGACGTCGCCTACGCAACCGGCTTCGTCCATGCGCAGGAACGCTTCTTCCAAATGGACTTGCTCCGGCGTTCCGCGGCGGGCACGCTCGCGGCGCTGGTCGGGTCGGTGGCCCTTCCCGTCGACCGTCAGCGCCGCATCTTCGGATTCCAAGCACTCGCTGACAACGCCCTTGCACATCTATCTTTGGCCGATAGAGCGCTCCTCGATCGCTACACGGCCGGCGTCAACGCGGGCCTCGCGGCGCTACGCGTGCGTCCGTTCGAGTATCTCGTGCTGCGCGCGCGGCCTGTCGCCTGGCGCGCGCAAGACAGCTTGCTCGTGATCTGGTCGATGTATTTCGAGCTTCAAGGGAATGTGCTGCACCGCGAATTTGCTCGAGGATGGCTGCGCGAGCATACGGATTCATCGGCACTAAAGGCGCTGCTCCCAGAATGCAGCGAATGGGACGCGCCACTCGATGCGCGGTCGGTCGCCTGCGATGACGAGCCGCTGCGCGCCTCGGCGCCCGATTGGCTCGGCAAGGCATCGTCGCAAACGCTCGCGCAGTTGCCGTTCGGAACCGCTGTAGGCAGCAACGCATGGGCGCTTGCCGGAACACGCACCTCCGACGGCAGCGCGATCGTCTCGAACGACATGCATTTGAACCTGCGTCTGCCGAATATCTGGTATCGCGTGGCGCTCGAGTATCCGTCTCCCTCTGCTGGTATGCGGCGTATCGTCGGCGTCACCCTGCCAGGCACGCCCGCCGTCGTCGCCGGTAGTAACGGCTCGGTGGCCTGGGGCCTAACGAATAGCTACGGCGACTATCTCGATCTCGTGGAACTGCGCTCTGACGCCAATCACCCCGGCCAATATCGAACGTCCCACGGCTGGCTGCCGATTCGCTTTCACAATGAGCGGCTACAAGTCAACGGTGGCGCCGCCGAAACGGTCCGCGTGGGGGATACGGACTTCGGGCCCGTGTGGGACGTCGGGGCCAGGCGCTACGCCGTCCGTTGGGTCGCAAGGGACGAGGGCGCCGTGAATCTCGATCTCCTTCACATGGAGACGGCTGCCAATGTCGAGCAAGCCCTGACGATCGCACGATCCACTGGGATTCCGGCGCAAAATCTCATCGCGGGAGACGCCGCTGGGCATATCGGATGGACAATCGCGGGCGCCATGCCGAATCGACACCCCAGCTGGGACGACACGTTTCCTCAACGTTCCGACGCTATGGTCCAACCCTCACATTCGCTGCTTGCGGCCGATGCGCACCCGACCCTACTCGATTCGGCATCGGGCCAGCTGTGGTCGGCTAACGCACGGCAATTGGCGGGGTCGGGCAATGACCTCATCGGCGATGGCGGCGCGGACTTGGGCGCGCGGGCCCGTCAGATTCGGGACGACCTTGCGGGGCGGCCGATGTTCGATGAAAAAAGTGCCTATGCCCCGAGCCTCGACGATCGTGCGTTGTTCATGTCCACCTGGCGGGATCGCGCGCTGCGCGTATTGGACGACCAAGCCGTGGCCGGGCGTCCGCAGCGCGGCGAATTCCGGCGGCTGCTGCGGGACGGCTGGAACGGATGTGCTTGCGTGGATTCGGTGTCGTATCGTTTGACTCGGGACTTTCTATTCAGCCTATATGGCGAGCTGTTTAGCCAAGCGGATCAGGACATGCAAAAGCTCGACCCCTCCGCGAGCGTCGCCCAGGCGAGTTCGCGTTGGCCCGTCGTGCTCGCGCGGCTCGTCGATCAGCAGCCTCCCGCTTGGCTGCCCGGCAATCGGAAGAACTGGCGAGATGTGCAACTGGCCGCGGTCGACGACACGATTGCCGACTTGACGCGGCGCTCGATCGCACTGAAGGACGCCGCCTGGGGCCAAAGAAACACGGCCCGCATCGCGCACCCTTTCGTTGCCGGTTTTCCTTTTCTTTCGCATTGGCTGGCGGCGCCGCCGGATCGACTGCCGGGCGACGGCAACATGCCGCGCGTCGCCACCCCGACGTTCGGGCAATCGGAGCGAATGGTCATATCCCCGGGCCACGAGGAAAGAGGGATTTTCAATATGCCCGGCGGGCAAAGCGGGCATCCCATGAGTTCGTCGTTTTTGGACGAACACCGCGCCTGGGTTCTCGGCAAAGCGACTGCTCTGCTTCCGGGTCCGCCCGTCCACCGCTTAGTGCTTGCACCGTCCTAGCGTCTATAGAGAGAGGCCTCGTCACTGCTTACGCAGGAGGGCGTCGTACACGGCCACATAGCCGCGAGCCATCCGCTCGCTCGTGAAACGCCGCTCAAACGCGGCTCTGCATCGACGCCGGTCGATGTCGCCAAGGCGCGCGACAGCATGGACGGCTGCGTCCACGCCATCGACGATGTAGCCGCTTACCCCGTCTTCGATGACTTCGCTCACCGCGCCGTTTCGAAATGCAATCGTGGGCGTACCGCAGGCCATGGCCTCGATCATGACCATTCCGAACGGTTCCGGCCATTGAATCGGAAAGACCAACGCGCGCGCGCGCGACAGCAAATCGATGCGCGCCGCACCTCCGACTTCTCCCAGATATTCGACGAAATCGCGATTGGCTTCGACGAGCGGTGCAATGTTTTCGCTGAAGTACTGCTTTTCGCCCAGATGAATCTTTGCGGCCATCTTCAATTTCAACCCCGCGCGGCGCGCGATGTCGATCGCGAGATCGGGACGCTTTTCCGGCATCATTCTGCCGATGAATAATAAGTAGTCCTCACAATTTTCGCAGAGTTGAAAGATATCCGTGGGCAGCCCGTGATGGACGGTGGCCTTCCAATTGGCCCAAGCAAGCGGTTCACGTTGGCTATCGGAGATCGAAACGAGCGGCGCCTCCGAAAATTCCCGAAAGAGCGGGCCATGGTCGTGCGGCAGAATCCGGCCATGCATGGTGGTGACATGCGCGCACGGCAAGCGGCGGGCCGTCGGAAAATACAGCGGATCGATGTGGAAATGCACGATGTCGAAATCGCGCGCGCGCTGTATGACGGCCTCGACTTCGCGAACGTGGTGAGTCAACGTATCCCACACTGCCTCATCGCGCCACAAACCGCGCTCGCAAATCGGCACGAGTTCGGCGGACGTCGTCGAATCGGCCGTCGCGAATAGGGTCACCTGATGCCCCAGCCCGACGAGCGCTTCGGTCAAATAATGAACGATCCGCTCCGTCGCGCCGTATCCATATGGGGGCACGGATTCGTATAGCGGAGCGACTTGTGCGATGCGCATCGATCAGGCTCCCCGAAAAGTCAAGGGTCAAGGGTCAAGCGCACCGCAAGCGCGAATCGGCGGCGCGTTGCCAGCGCCTGAGCATGACGCATGCCTACTCGAGCATCCGGCGTTTCCCCGTCTCCCACGGCATCGCTGCTAAGATGCCCTTACAAGCGCCCTCGCTACCGTCTCAACATCAAGGAATCGGTTCGTGACTCACCTCGTTTTCTTCTGCGGCCATGCCGGCACGGGTAAAACCACGATTGCCAAGCGCCTCGTCGGTCCGCTCATGCGGGAAACCGGTGAAGCCTTTTGCGTGCTCGACAAGGACACGCTGTATGGTCGCTATAGCGCGGCGGCGATGGGCGCGCTCACGGGCGACCCGAACGACCGTGACAGTCCGCTCTACCTGCAACATCTGCGCGAGCCCGAATATCAGGGGCTCATCGATACGGCGCGCGAAAATCTAGAGCTCGGGGTGAGCGTGATCGTCGTGGGTCCGCTTTCACGCGAGGTGCGCGAGCGAAAGCTGTTCGATCACCAATGGCTCGGCATCGGCGGCAACGTGACGATCCGCATCGTCTGGGTTTACACGTCGGAGGAAACGGCGCATGCGCGCATCATTGCGCGTCACAACCCCAACGACGCCTACAAACTCGCACACTGGGACGAGTATCGGCAACGCCGCTTCGTGCCCAGCGGCGCGGCGCGCGAGGGGCTCATCATGTTCGACAACACCGCCCCGACGACCGCCGAGTTCGATGGGTTGCTGAACAGCATTTTGCAGAAGGATACGGCGGAAAAATCAAGGGAATGACGCAGGCGGGAGGTTCGCCACGCATGCTTCGTCCGCATGCGTGGCTGCCCTCTTCTTGCGCGGCTTTCTCGAGGCCCTGCTCCGTGCCGCTTTTCAACGGCGCGCCATGCGACGCCGCTTCTCTCAGGCTGCCCTTGACCCGGCATTGCGCCGGTGGGCGGTCAGACGGTCGCCATCGCGTCGAGCGTCGCGCCTTCGTACAGTCGCCCGAAGCGGTTAGCGAGGAAATCCCGCAGCGACACCTGTTCCTGCCGCACGAACCCGTTTTGCGGCAGCTTGCCTTCGCGGAACAGATCGAGCACCGCGCACATCGCGCCCGCCGTCGTGATCTGGATAGCGCTCATCGGCATGCCGCAAACCGTCTTCGCGAAGATCTTGCGCGTAAAGACGTCTTGGACGAGTTGCCCGTCGCGCATGCCCGTCACCGTCACGAAAATCAGAACGACGTCTTGCGACGTGGACGGCACGGCGCGGCGCATGATCGTCTTGAGCGTGTCGCGATCGCTGGACAGGCGCAAGTCTTCGAGCAGGAATTTGACGAGGTCGCGGTGGCCCGGGTAGCGCACCGACTTGTAGTCGAGCGATTCCACGCGGCCCGACAACGTTTCGCAGAGCGTACCGAGCCCACCCGACGTGTTGAATGCTTCGTACTCGGTGCCGTCCAGCGAGAAGTGCTCGAGCCCTTCGAGCGGTTGAACCCATTGCGTGCGGGTATCGCGAATGGCTTCGCACGGCTGGCAGTATTCGTTGATGAGCCCGTCGACGCTCCAAGTCAGGTTGTACTTGAGCGCATTCGTCGGAAACTCCGGCAGTGCGCCCACGCGCATTTTCACTTCGCGGATTTCGGAGAAGCGATTGGCCAACTCGTGAGCGGCAATTCCGATGAAGCCCGGAGCCAAGCCGCATTGCGGCATGAAGGCTTGCGATGCCCCCTCGGCAAGCGAGCGGATCGCATGCGTCGCGCGCACGTCTTCCGTCAAATCGAAGTAATGCACGCCCGCGGCTTTCGCGGCAGCCGCCACATTGACCGCCAGGTAGTACGGCAACGCATTGACCAGCGCGTCGAAACCTTGAACGGCCGCGCGAATCGCGTTCGAATCGGCCGAGTCGACGCGTTCGGTGGCAATGCCCTCTCGGGCCAGCTTTTCGAGCGCATGGGTATCGCGATCGAACGCCACGACTTCGTAGTCGCCGGTCTCACGCAGCATATGGGCGATGGTGTGGCCGATCAGCCCTGCACCGACGATGGCTACTTTCATGCGCTTCTCCTTTGTTTTGTGTTTCGAGTTCTCGTGACGGGGCCGAGTGGCGCCGCGCCGGGTTCGAAACAGTGTAGAGACGCGCGAAAACGGAAAATAGACGCAAAGTGCTGCGTTTCGACGTAAGTTTTCGACGAAATGACGAATCTATCATTCATTTTGTCGAGATCCGCCGAAATGCAGCGCGGCTCGGCCGCAAAATGGTCCAAGCGAACTCAGGTCACCCGCAAATCAGCCGCCGAAAGAGCCCCGGTCGATCTTGCGTGCAAGGATGATCGACGTCGTCGTACGCTCGACGCCCTCGAGCGCGCCGATCTGATCGAGCAATTCATTGAGTCGATCGGGCGACGCGGCGCGCAGCCACGCCACATAGTCGTATTCGCCGCTCACGGCGCACAGCCACTGCACTTCGGGCATCTTTTCCAGCCGCTTGAGCGTGCTCGGGCCGAACTTGGGCGCGAGGATGATGCCGACATAAGCATTGAGGCTCGCATCGAGGACATCTTGCCCGAGCCGCACGCCGTAGCCGGCGATGACCTGAGTCCGCTCGAGCCGTTCGATCCGCGCAAGCACCGTCGTGCGCGCCACGCCTAGTTGGCGCGCCAAGTTGGCGACGCTTTCTCGCGCATTCGCCTGCAGTAGCGTAAGGAGGTTGCGGTCGAGCTCGTCGAGCTGATCCAGGCGCGGAGGTCTCATCGGTTCGCGGCGAATGCGGTGGCAAGAAGCCTTGGATTATCGCGCATGCCGAGCTTCGTAGGCTTTCACGTGGGTATAGGCGAGTTCGAGCATGGAAGGCGTCGCGCCCGCGGCGCGATCCTGCTTGCGCCTGGCAAGCAGATCGCCCAGCACGTGGTCGCCTTCCGTGCGCAAGCCGTTCTCGATGTCGCGCAGCATCGAAGCCGTCAGCGCGGAGCCTGGGGCAAAGAGCATCGTTCGCGAACGCTGCTCGAACGGCGCGCGCATGGCATGACCGTGCGAAGCGGCTACGGCCGCGCACTCGTCGAACAACGCCCGCATCGCCGCCTCGCCGCCGGGGGCGCCCAAGATGGCGCCGACGCTTGCGCGAAACAGGCACGTACTGCCCGCCAAGGTGGCGAGAAACACCCACTTTTCCCACATCTGCTGCACGATGGCGTCGGTCACGTCCACGTCGAAACCGCCGGTGCGCAGCGCCGCCGCAATGGCATCCCCACGCGGGCGCGCCGCGCCGTCCAGTTCGCCGAAGACGATCGCATGCATATCGGTCATTTGAACGATCGCCTTCGACGCGTCGAGCGTGGCGGCGATCAGGCAGACGCCGCCAAGGATGTTTTCTTTCCCGAAGCGCTCGCCCAGCACATCGAGATGCCTCATGCCGTTGAGCATCGGCAGGATCGTCGTCGCGGGCCCGACAGCCGGCGCGAACGAGTCCATCGCGGCCTCAAGGTCGTAAGCCTTGCAACTGAGCAGAACGAGGTCGTACGGGCCGTCGATTCGAGCGCTGAGTACGGTCTTTACGTTCGATAGTCTCGCTTCGCCCTTGGGGCTCTTGATGACTAGGCCGTTCTCAGCCAATTCATTGGCTCGCGCTTCGCGCACGAGAAACGTCACGTCCTGTCCGGCCAACGCCATCCGCCCACCGAAATACCCGCCGACCGCGCCGGCGCCCACGACCAAAATACGCATCATCGCTCCTTGAGTTCAGTTAAGCATCACGCATGCGACCGCTCACTGTAATGCAAACGGCAAAAATGCGACGGCGAGTCGTGGCGGCGTCCGGGCGGCAGCGCCACCCTTCAGATCCGTTTCAGATGTAAGCGTATGTCTCACATACCGTTCAAACGGTCCGCATGGTGGTAAAACTAGCGCCGGACCGACGAACATGCGGCAAGCATGCGGGTCCAACGAGCCGGCGCACTGTTGCCGGCTTTGGTATCGTCCACACGACTGGAGGAGCTTCCATGAAACGGACAATCGTTATTCTCGCGTGCGCGCTCGCAACCGGCGGTGCGCTCGCCACGAGCGGCGCATTCGCACAAGCTTCCGCGCCCGGCGCGCCGTCGAGCGCAGTGGCGCCCGCTGCGGCCAGCGCCCCGGCGGACGCTCGCGCCGCCAAGCATGAAGCACGCGTCGAAGAGCGGATCACCTATCTGCACACGCAATTGAAAATCACGCCCGCGCAAGAGACGCAATGGAAAGCGTTTGCGGACGTCATGCGTGCAAACGGCCAAAACATGGGCCGGCTCTACCGCCAACGCACGCAGGCCGAGCAGACGCAATCGGCCCTCGACAACATGAAGCAGTACGCTGAACTCGCCCAGGCGCATGCGGACGACATGAAGCAACTCGTCGATGCGTTCGAGCCGCTTTACAACAGCATGTCGCCCGAGCAGAAGAAGCTGGCCGATACGACGTTTCGCGAAAACCGACGCGAGCACGCACGCGGCCGCCAAGGCGGACCGAAATCGGGCGCGCCCGCCAAGCCCTGACCGGCCGACGTAGCCCGCCTCGCGGCGTCTTGTCCTAGGCCGAACGAAAGGCGTGCGCGTCGCGTGATTTACCGCTACGCTCACGCCTTCTCGACGTTTGGCTTGTTTCCCATGATCGAATTGAAAGACATCGACCTGCGCGGCGATCCAGCCGCGGGGCAGTACGTGAAGGACGAGGTGGTCGCCGTCGAATTCGCGCACGCGAACGGCGCGCTGATGAGTCTCGAGGGTCCCAACCGCTACGAGCCCGGCGATGCCTTGATCACCGGCACCGGCGGCGCGCGCTGGGTCGTCGAGCGCGTGCGGTTCGACGACAAATACGTTCCCGCCGATCCGGGCCTCGCCCATGGCTATCCGGGCCGCTATCGAAACCGGCCGGCAGTCGTCCTAGCCAAGCGCATGGATGGGCCGTTTTCGCTCGCGCGCCGGGCGGCGGGCGATGTCCTCACCGGTACCGCCGGCGATTGGGTTCTGCAGTACGCCCCGGGCGATTACGGCGTCGTGCGCGCCGATCGCTTCGCCCAGGTTTATCGGTCAGCCGAGCCGGGCCGCGAGGACTAAGCGAATTCGTCGCTCAGATCGATCTCCACTTCGCGCGGCACCGCTTCGCCCGCGGCATACTGCTCCTCCAGCGAGCCTAGCGCCGCTTCCACATAGGCGCGCAGGACAGCGTAGCTCCGTGCCCGCGCACGCGGCGGCAACGCGCGATACCGCGCAAAAGCCGGGGCGGCGAAGCGAACCGTCAAGGTCATGCGCCGTGCGGTCGAGCCGAACCGCATCGCCACCCACTGCACGGCGAGCGTCGGTGTACCGTCGTCCCCCACCCGCTCCGAGAAAACAGTCTGTTCGGGGAAAAGGTCGCTGACGACCTGGGCAAGCGCCTCGATATCGGCGCTCTGGCATTCGAATCGGTAAATTTCCATCGTGGGGTCAATGCTCAAGTCGTACGGGTTGCGCGGCACGGCGGGTTCGATGCTCCGCCGCGGGGCGCGCTAGCCGAGCATCGTCAGTCTTCGCCGCGCCAGACGGTCGAGCGGCGTATGACGAGCTCGCCGGGCAGAATCGCTTCTCGAGCGGGGTCCACGCCGCCTTCGATGCGTTCGTGCAAGAACTCCACCGCACGATAGCCGATCGCATAGGTCGGCTGGCGCACCGTCGTCACGCCGATGAGTTCGGCCCATTCCGAATCGTCGATCGACATCAAGGCCACACGCTCCTGCCAACGCGAGCCATAGCGAGCATGCAAATGCAGCGCCAATGAAAGCGCAACGGGGCCGTTGGCCGCGAAATACGCCACCCGCCTGCCTGCGGCGTTCGACGCTTCGTCCAAGTGGCGGTCGAGCGTTTCGTGCACGCCGGCTGCCGCGTCCTCGTCGCCCAAGTCGAGCACGATCGTTTGGCCTTGCAGCGGCGGCGAATCCGCGGAGCGCGTGGCCCTCGCTTCGTCCAGCGCCGCCCGAAAGGCCGCCTCGCGCAACCGGCGCGAACTGACGTGCTCATAGGGCTGCACGACGAAGCGAATATCGTCGAACCCCTGCTCGAGCAAATGACGCATGCCGAGGGTGACCGCGTGCGCGTTGTCGAGCCCGACCATATCCGTCGACAGCCCGTCGATCGACCGATCGACGAGCACCGCCGGGGTACCGCCCTCGCCCACCGGGCGCAGCGTCTCTTCCTGTACGCCGAGCGCATTGACGATCACGCCTTCCACGCGATAGGTCGTCATCAGCTGCAGGTAGCGCCGCTCCATTTCGACTTCGTTGGCCGCATTGCAGACGAGCGGCATCAGCCCAAGTTCGTGGCACGCCGCCTCGACGCCGCGCAGGACGCCGACGGTATAAGGGTTCGTGATGTCGGCGACGAGCAAGCCCACGAGCCGATTACGCCCGCGCTTCAAGCCGCGCGCCATTTGGTTCGGCCGGTAGTCTAGCCGTTTGATCGCCGCTTCGATGCGCGAGCGCAAATCCGACGAGAGAACGTTCGTTTCGCCATTCAAATAGCGTGAAACGCTAGTCTTGCCGGTTCCGGCCTCGCGCGCGACGTCGCTGATCGTCGCGCGGCGCGTCATGCCCATGGGCCCCACGCTCATTGCCCGGCGGCGCGGGGCGCGCGCGTCTCGTGTGAAGCTCGATCCAACGAAAGTCTCCTTGTCGAAGGCAAGCGGTCAGCCGCCCCGCCACCGTTGCGCATAGACAAAAGCGCGCCGAGGCGCGCTTTGCGATTCTTGCAGTGGCGGCATCATAGCGCACGGCGACTTGGCGCACCACTCGTGCAAGTGCGCAGGATGCATCTTCGACGAATTCTAGTAGACGTGGATGCGCCGACTCAACGGGCGAGCACCTCCGGGTTAGCGATGTTGCGCGAGAGGGTTCCCGCCAGCGCGGCGATCAAATTCTCGGCGGCGCAGCGCGCCATCGCATGGCGCGTTTCATGCGTGGCCGAGCCCACGTGAGGCAGTGCGACGACATTGCGCATCGCGAGCAGCGACGAATCGGCCGCGAGCGGCTCGTGCTCGAACACGTCGAGCCCCGCGCCCGCGATCGTGCCGTCGGCGAGCGCCGCGATGAGGGCGGCTTCGTCGACGATGGCGCCGCGCGACGCGTTGATGAGGATCGCGCTGCGTTTCATGGCGCGTAGTTCGGCCGCCCCGATCAGATGCCGGGTCTGCGGCGTAAGCGGCGTTTGCAGGCAAACGAAGTCCGACTGCGCGAGCAATTCGCCCAATTCGACGCGACGCGCGCCGTAGGCGCGTTCGGCCGCTTCGTTCGGATGACGGTTCGCATAGAGCACGCGCATATCGAAACCGAGCGCGGCGCGTTTGGCCAAGGCGCCCCCAATGCGCCCCAGCCCGACGATGCCGATCGTCTTGCCGTGCACGTCGACGCCGTACTGGGCAGGGCCGATGCTGCCGTGCCACTGCCCGTCCTTGACCCATTGCGCGAGATCGACCACGCGGCGCGCCGTGGACAAGACGAGCGCAAACACGGTATCGGCGGTCGACTCCGTCAGGACGTCGGGCGTATGGGCCAGCACGATCCCGCGGCGCGTCAGGTCGTCCAAATCGAAGTTGTCGGTGCCCACCGAGATCGTCGAAATCGCCTTGAGCCGCCGCGCGCGAGCGACCATCGCCGGCGTCACCTTGATGCTGGCGCCGATGGCGCCTTCCGCATCGACCAGCGCCTCGCCGAGCGCCCCCGACAGCGAGGCCTGCGATTGGCCGGGCGCCGGTTCGACTACGACTATCCGCGCGTGCTCGCGCAAATAGTCGAGCACATCCGGGGGCACGGCCTTATAGACGACGATCTTAGGAAGCATGGACATTCATTTCCCATGTGCGTGAGCTTGCGCGCCGCGGGGCAACGCCGCGCCGGCAGGCTGCGCCTTGACGGACAGCGTCAGCACGACCGCGGCGACCAGCGCGGCGCTCATGAACGCATACGACGCGGCAGGCGAGCCCGTCGTTCCGTTCAGGTAGCCGACGAAGTACGAGCCCACGAACGACCCGAGCGCGCCCATGCTGTTGATCAGCGCCATCGCACCGCCGGCGACGTTCTTCGGCAGCAGTTCGGGCACGATGGCAAAGAACGGCCCGTACGGCGCGTACATCGCGGCGCCAGCCACGACCAGCAGCGCGTACGACCACCAGAAGTGCGTCGATCCGACCGCATAAGACAACGCGAATGCCACCGCGCCCACGAGCAGGAACGGCCAGACGAACGCCTTGCGCGCATCGAGCTTGTCCGATGCCCAGGACGCCGCCAGCATGACGATCGTCGCCATCAGGTACGGCAGCGCGGAGAGCCAGCCGGTTGCGACCATGCCGAGCGAGGAGCCGTTCTTCAGAATCGACGGAAGCCACAAGACGAATCCGTAGACACCGATGCTCCAGCAGAAGTACTGCGCGCACAACTTGACGACAGCCGGCGAGCGGAACGCTTCCGCATAGTTGCGCACGGGTTTCAGGGCAGCTTGCTCGGCGGCCAGGGTGGCGGCCAGCGAACGCTTTTCGTCGGCGTCGAGCCACTCGACCTCGGTCGGTTTGTCGCGCGCGGCGAACCACCAGCAAAACGCCCAAACGATCGCCGGCACGCCTTCCGCAATAAACATCTCGCGCCATCCGAACGAATGCACGAGATAGCCTGAAACGACCGACATCCATAGCACCGTCACGGGATTGCCGAGAATGAGGAACGTGTTGGCGCGCGAGCGTTCGCTCTTCGTGAACCAATTGCTGATGAAGATCAGCATGGCCGGCATGACGGCGGCTTCGACCACGCCGAGCAGGAAACGGATGGCGATCAGCGAGGAGACATTGCTGACGATGCCGGTCAGCGCCGCGCAGCCGCCCCATAGAATCAGGCTCACAAACACGAGCCGGCGCACGCTACGACGTTCCGCATAGACGGCGCCCGGAATCTGGAAGAAGAAATAGCCGAGAAAGAACAGCGCGCCGATCAGCGACGACAACCCCGGACTGATGCCGAGGTCTTTGTTGATGCCGGCGGCCGACGCGAAGCCGAAATTGGCGCGGTCGAGATACGCAAGGCTGTACGTGATGAAGACGATCGGCATGATCATCCACCAGCGGCGAGGCGCGATTGTCGTGGGCATGGTGTCTCCTCCTATGCCAGGTTTGAATGGGACGTGCGAGGCGTTAAACGGGTGTGGCGGAGTGTTCGAGCCGGTCGAGTTCGGCTCGCGTCGGCAACCCTTCCGAATCGCCGATCACTTGGATCGCGAGGGCGCCGATCCGATTGCCGCGGGCCACGGCCGTCGGCAAGTCAAGTCCTTCGAGCAAGCCGCTGACGACGCCGACGGCGAATCCGTCGCCCGCGCCTACCGTATCGACCACGCTCGCGACCGGTTGCGCATCGACATAGCCCGACTGATCGGCCGCTCGAAAATAGGCGCCCTGCGCACCGAGCTTGACGATGACGCCGCGCGCACCCGAATCGAGATAGAACTGAGCGATGTCCTCCGGCGTTTCGAAGCCGGTGAGCACGAGCCCTTCACCGAGCCCGGGCAACACCCAGTCCGACAGCGCGGCCAACGCGTTGAGCGACGCGACCATCGCCTCGCGCGACGGCCACAGCGTCGGGCGCAGATTCGGATCGAACGAAATCGTCTTGCCGGCCGCCCGCATCGATTCGGCCAAGCGGAAAGCCAGGTCGCGCGAGGTGGCCGAAATGGCCGGCGCCACGCCGGTCAGATGAAGATGGCGTGCGGCGCCCACATACTGCGCATCGTAGTCGTCGAGCGAGAGGTGGCTCGCCGCGGACCCCTTGCGAAAGTATTCGACCATCGGATCGCTCCCGTCGGTCTGCTTTCCTTTGAGCTGAAAGCCGGTCGGGTAGCGCGTGTCCACGGCGACGCGGCTCGCGTCGATGCCCTCGCGCGCGAGCGTGTCGAGCACGTAGCGCCCGAAGCTATCGGCGCCGACGCGGCTCACGTAGCCCACGTGGAACCCGAGCCGCGCAAGGCCGATCGCGACGTTCAGATCGGCGCCCGCGATACGTTTCGTGAAATGGCCGACTGCCTCGAGCGGCCCGGTTTCGTCGGCGACGAATAGCGCCATCGCTTCACCGTACGTCAACACGTCGAGCGGGGTAGACATCGAAAACTCCTTCTTCGCATTCAACGACGCGCAGCGCCGTTTTCTTCATAACAATCGTATAGACCAAGTTTCACGCCGTCGCCAGCCACTTGACGGCGCGATGCGCATCGTCGGACGGCGCGGCCGCGTCAAGCGGAAACTCAATGCCGCGCGGGGCGTGGCGCGGCAGGATGTCCAACACGGCCTTCACGAGCGGATCGGCCGGTGAAGGCGCAACCGCAAACCGTCGCGCGCCCTCTCCTTCCGACGACTTGCAATGCACGTACTCGACATGCCGCGCGAGCGATTGGGCCGCCACGATCGGCGCCTCGCCCGGCCATTGCCAATTGCCGATGTCGAACGTCATGCCGAGCGCCGTCGGCGCACCCTCGCGCGCGAGCGCGGAGAATAGCGACAGAAACGGGCCGATCGTGCCGTCCTGCACGCGCTGGCCGTTCTCGACCAAGAGCCGCGCGCGCCGCCCGGCGCTCAAGCGTTCGATCATCGCCGCATCGGCTCGTCCCGAGAACAGGCCCAGTTGCACCTTCACCCAACGCGCGCCGAGCGCATCGGCTTCCGTGAAAGCGGCGGCGATTCCCGCGCTGTTCAACGCGCCATCGTTGAGATAGAGCTCGGTCGGCGTCGAATAGACGGCCCATAGGCCGTGCGCAGCCAAGGCGGCGCCGAGCGCGCGCAGCGCTTCCAGCGATGCGTCGGCCTCGTGCGAGAAAAGTTCTCGCCGAACTTCGAACGCGGCCGCGCCCGACTCCGCGACGATGCGAAGCCACGCAGCATGGCCACTCCGACGCACGGCGTCCACGCCGAACGCGCTAGCCACGATCGCGATTTCGGTTTCGGTTTCGGTTTCGGTTGAGGGCCGCATCGTTTCAGATCCTTTCCATTCAAATGGAACCGGTTCCATTTCAATTACAAAAAAACGAGCGAGCGCTCGATGACTGCGATCATGCGCGCTGCGCCGGGAGCCGCGCCATCCTGGTAATCCCTACTCGGCGGCCGGCGGGACGGCGTGATGCGGCATGCGCGATGTCGGTCACATGACTCCGTCGCCCTCGGTCTCGCACAGTTGAAGGAAACCGGCCGCTACGCGCGACGGCGCTCCTTCGTGCGGCACGAGAATCGAAAAATGCCGCAACAAGGGCTCGGGTGCGAGCGATAGCTGCACCAGCGCGCCGTCCTCGTGCCGCATCGCCATCGCCGATATGAAGCCGACGCCCATGCCGGCCCGCACGGCCTCCTTCACCCCTTCCACGCCGGCAACGGCCAGCGCGACCCGAGGCGCCACGCCGGCGGCCTCGAAGGACTGTTCGACGAACTGACGCACACCCGACCCTTCTTCCCGCATGACGAGCGGATACGCGCCGACTTCGGCCAAGGTCGGACCACCCGCGCGCCGCCGCGCCGGCTCGGCCAGTTCGTGATCGCGCGGGACGATCGCGACGATCTCGTCTTCGCGCCAGACGCGAACCCCCGTGCCGTCGGGAAGATCGGCGCCCACCGGCCCTTCGATCATCGCGACATCGAGGGAACCGAGCGATGCCACGATGTCGCCGGTATTGCCGCCTGCCGTCTGCACTTCGACCGCCGGAAAACGGCGCTGAAACTCGGCGATCAGGTAAGGCAGCAGGTAGCTCGCGATCGTCGTACTCGCGCCGATTCGCAGCGTGCCCTGCGCGACGCCGCGCAACGCATCCCGATACGCGTGGGCCTGCCGAAACGTCTCGCGCAGGCGCAACGCGTACTCGGCAAGCTGGGCGCCGCTCGGCGTCAGCCGCACGCCGCGGCCTTCGCGCCGATAAAGCGGTTCGCCGAATTCGTCTTGCAGTTGCCGCAACTGCCCCGAGACGGCCGGCTGCGACAGATGCATGGCAACCGCCGCGCGACTGATGTTCAAGTGCTCGGCGACGGCGGCGAACGTTATCAGTTGATCGGCTGTCATTTCAAAAAAATATCGGCTGAGCCAATATATTACGTCACAAATGACGATTTTTCATAAGCTTATAAGCCATTTAGGATTAGCCCATCGAAACCTGCCTCAAAGGCACCCAAGATGTCCACGACTCATACGCTATCCGCGCCATCGGGCGCCGCATCGCACGGTCAGCTCAACGGAATTCTGTTCGTCGGTTTGTTCGCGGCGGCGGTCACGCGGCTCGCCGCCATGCCGGCGATCGCCGGTCTCGGAATCAGCCCCCTCATCGTCGGTATCGTCGCCGGCGCCCTGTACGGCAACACGTTGCGGGCCGGTATGCCCGCGCACTGGGCTGCCGGCGTGAATTTTTCAGCGCGCAAACTGCTGCGCATCGCCGTCGCCTTCTTCGGCCTGCGCGTGAGCTTGCAAGAGATCGCGCAAGTCGGGCTACCCGGGTTGACCGTCTCCATCCTCGTCGTCGTCAGCACGTTGGTCTTGGGAACCTGGCTCGGCGTAAAGCTGATGAAGCTCGACCGGGACACGGCTATCCTCACCGCCGCCGGCAGTGCGATCTGCGGCGCGGCCGCGGTGCTCGCGTTCGAATCGACGCTGCAATCGAAGCCGGAAAAAAGCGCGGTCGCCGTGGGCAGCGTGGTGCTGTTCGGCACGCTGTCGATGTTCCTCTATCCGCTCATGTATCGCGCCGGCTGGCTTCATCTCGACACGCTCGGCGTCGGCCTGTTCTTCGGGGGTACCATTCACGAGGTAGCGCAAGTGGTGGGCGCGGCCAGCAACGTCGGCGCGGAGGCGACGCACGTCGCGACGATCGTCAAGATGACCCGTGTGATGCTGCTGGTGCCGGTCCTGCTCGTGCTCGGCGTGTGGCTCGCTCGCCGGTCTCGAGACGATGTCGCGGCATCGCCCGCAGCGGGTCGGCATACGCACGATCACGCACCGCGCAAGCTTGCCGTGCCCTGGTTCGCGTTGGGCTTCCTCGCTTGTGTGCTCGTGAACTCGCTGCATGTGCTGCCGCCGGCCGCGACGCAATCGGTCAACGCACTCGACACGTTTGCGCTGACGATGGCCATGACCGCGCTCGGTGTCGAAACGCGCATCGCTCAAGTGCGCAAGGCGGGCCCCCGTGCCCTGGCGACGGGCTTGATCCTCTACGTCTGGCTCATCGTCGGCGGTCTCGGCATTACATGGGGCGTCGAGCGTCTGCTCGGTTAAGCGCATACGGTAGGCAAGCGGCGTGCTGCGCGTTTCCGGAACGTGCGGCGCGCAGCCGCTTTTCTAGAGGACACCTTATGCCTTACGAACTCTACTACTGGGACGGATTGCAAGGCCGCGGGGAATTCGTCCGCCTCGCGCTCGAGGAAGCTCGAGCCGCTTACGTCGACGTGGTGCGCGGCAGCGAAGACGATGAACTGGGCGAATCGGCCATGATGGCCATCTTGAACAGCAAGACCGAGCCGCTCATCCCGTTCGCACCGCCGTTCCTGAAGGACGGCGACCTCATCGTCTCGCAGACGGCCAACATCCTGCTTTACCTCGGACCCAAGCTCCACCTCGCGCCGGAAGGCGATCTGCGCTACGTCGTGCACGGGTTGCAGTTGACGATCGCCGACATGGTGACCGAGGTGCACGACACGCACCACCCGATTGCGACCGGGCAGTATTACGAGGAGCAAAAGCGCGAGGCCAAAGCGCGTGCGAGCGACTTCCTCGCCCACCGCCTGCCCAAGTTCATGCGCTATTTCGAGCGGGTGCTCGCGCAGAATCCGGATGGCGACGGGCATCTCGTAGGCCGCGCGCTGACCTACGTCGATCTCTCGATGTTTCAGCTCATCGAAGGGCTCCATTACGCCTTCCCGCGCGCCACCGCGCGTTTCGCCTCGCGCTACCCGCGCCTGGCGGCCCTGCGCAAGGCGGTAGCGGCGCGACCGAATATCGCCGCGTATCTGGCTTCGGAGCGCCGCCTGCCGTTCAACGAAACCGGCATTTTCCGGCACTACCCGGAACTCGACATCGCTCCCGCCCATTGAAGCGCGCCGACACTCCCCAACCCCACACGGAGCGCGCCGATATCGGTGCGACCGATAGGTCCGACGAGCCTGAGCCGATGCTATGCTTGCGCTCGTCGCAATCCCCAGAGCCGTGGGCCGCCGCTTTCTCCGTGCTTTCATTTCTGCTACGCCTGCGCACGCGCGCACAATCGCTGTTTCGCCTGTCCGAGGCCCATACGATGCTCGTCTGGGCCGTCATCGTCGGCGTGCTCGGCGCATTCGCGACAGTGGCCTTCCGGCATGCCATCGATGCATTTCAATGGACGTTCACGCGCCACACGGGCAGTTTCGTCGCGATGGCGCGCGCCCTGCCGTGGACGATTCGAATCTGGCTGCCGGCCGCCGGCGGAATCATCGCCGGCGCTTTCCTCATCATCGCGCGCCGCAGCGCGGACAAGCACGCCAACTCCGATTACATGGAGGCGATTTCGATCGGCGACGGTGTCGTGCCCTTCTGGCCGAGCCTCTGGCGCAGCGTCTCGTCGCTGTTCACGATCGGTTGCGGCGGCTCGATCGGCCGCGAAGGCCCGATGGTTCAACTCGCGGCGCTGGCCGGTTCCGTCGTGGGCCGCTGGGTGCACTTCGATCCGCCGCGTTTGCGCCTGCTCGTCGCCTGCGGCGCCGCGGCCGGGATCACCTCGGCCTATAGCGCGCCGATCGCCGGCGCGTTCTTCGTCACCGAGATCGTGCTCGGCTCGATCGCGATGGAAAACTTCGGGCCCGTCGTCGTCTCGTCGGTGGTGGCCAACATCGTGATGCGCGAGTTCTCCGGGTATAAGCCGCCGTATGAAATGCCGGAGTTTCCCGCGGTCGCCGGCCCCGAAGTGCTGCTGTTCGTTGCGCTGGGTTTCCTATGCGGCGCCGTCGCACCCCAGTTCCTGCACCTGATCGAGGCGTCGCGCTCGCGCTTCAAGCATCTCCCCCTGCCCTTGCCCGCGCGGCTGGCGCTCGGCGGCCTCGTCGTCGGCGTCATCTCGGTCTGGACGCCCGAAGTCTGGGGCAACGGCTACAGCGTCGTGAACTCGATCCTGCACTCGCCGTGGACTTGGACGGCGCTGGTGGTGGTCCTGACGTGCAAGATCGTCGCAACGGCGGCTACCGTCGGCTCGGGCGCCGTCGGCGGCGTGTTCACGCCCACTTTGTTCGTCGGCGCGACGTTGGGGTCGCTGTTCGGCCTGCTCGTTCACGGCTGGTGGCCGCACGGCACGTCGGCCGCATTCGCCTATGCGATGGTGGGCATGGGTGCGTTCCTGGCCGGCGCGACGCAGGCGCCGCTGATGGCGATCCTCATGATCTTCGAGATGACGCTCAGCTATCAGGTGGTGCTGCCGCTGATGCTCTCGTGCGTCGTCGCCTATTTTGTCGCGCGCGCCATCAACAAGACGTCGATGTACGAAATCACGCTGCGGCGGCACGCCGACGAACAAGAACGCACACGGCTTCGCTCGGCGCAAGTGCGCGAGCTCGTCAAGCCGGCCGATACGGTCGTGCGGTTGGGCGCCAGCGTGCACGACATGACGCGCGTCTTCCTCGAATACCCGGTGAAGTACCTGTACGTCACCGACGATGCCGGTCATTTTCGCGGCGTCGTCGCGCTAAAGGACATCACGTCCGATTTGCTCGAAAAGCGCGATACCTCCGAGCGCACGGCGGCCGACTATCTCCAGCCCGAATTCGCCGTGCTGACCCCCGATATGCCGATCGGCGTTGCGCTGCAGCGCTTCCTGGCGTTCCAGGGTGAGCGCCTACCCGGCGTGGCAAGCGCCGCGGAGCCGACGCTCGTCGGCGCCGTCTATAAAACTTCCTTGCTCGACGCCTACCGTCGGATGAATCCCTCTATTTGATGCTTGGCGGGGGGCCGCACGGCCCGTGCTCGCGCCAATGGCAAAGCGCCGCATATTTTCTACAATGAAAAGCAGGCCGCCGAGCCCGCCGCGCGCCGCCCCGAGGCGCGCCGAGCGCAGCCCTTTCGATCGATGAATCGATCCGGAGCGAAGATGAGCGAACCGTCCCTCGATGCCGTGCGTCGTGACCACGCTGGCTGGATATTCGTGCATATCGAAGGCGAACCCTACGATCGTGGCGAACAGCACGGGCAATTGCTCGCCGCGGAAATCCAGAACGCTATCCGCACCGCGAAGTACCTGGCGCGCTGGGATACGGGCGAGGATTTCGAAACGTTCACGAAGGCGGCCCGCTCGCAGTTCGAATCGAAGCTCGACCGGGAGTTCGCCGACGAAATTCAAGGCATCGCCGACGGTGCGAAACTCCCGTTCGACGACGTGCTGGCCTGGAACGGCTACATGGACCTGCTTCAGAGCTGGTGGCCGGCGCAAGTCGCCGCGCGCGACCCGCAAGTAGGCGTCAAGCCATGGCGCGGCCGGCGCGGGCATCATTGCAGCGCATTCGTCGCCACGGGCAGCGCCACACGCGACGGACGCATCGTCATGGCGCACAACTCCTGGGATCGTTATGCCGCGGGCGATGCGTTCAACGTCGTCTTCGACATCGTGCCCGATTCCGGCCACCGGATCTTGATGCAGGGCCTGCCGGGCTGCATTTCGAGCCTGACCGATTTTTGGCTGACGTCCGCCGGATTGATGATCACCGAGACGACGATTTCGAACTTCGCCGGCTACAACAGCGCGGGCGCGCCCGAGTTCTATCGGTCCCGCCGCGCCACGCAGTACGCGAACAGCATCGGCGACTGGTGCGAGATGTTTGCCATGTCGAACAACGGCGGCTACGCGAACAGCTGGCTGCTCGGCGACACGAAAACCGGCGAAATCGCGCGCTACGAGCTCGGCCTGCACTATTCCGGCTTTGAAAGCACGAAGGACGGCTTTTACAGCGGCTATAACACCGCGACCGACCTGAAGATCCGCAACCAGGAATGCGTCGGCGAGGGCGAGGACTATACCGACGTGCGCAAGAACGGGGCGCGTCGGCTTCGGTTCATGCAGCTTGCCGAACTGCACCACGGCAAGATCGATATCGAGCTTGCCAAGCAAATGATCGCGGATCATTACGACGTCTACTTGGATCGCGACGACAATCCGTGCTCGCGCACGATCTGCGGACATCTGGAACTCGACGACGCACGCTTCGGCGCATCCGATCACGGCCCATTCAATCCCTGGGGGGCGAACGACGGGAAGGTCGTCGATAGCGAAATGGCGCGCGACCTGGCGTTTTGGGCGCGTTGGGGCCACCCTTGCGGCAAGCCCTTCGACGCGCAAGCGTTCATGAAGCGCCACCCGCAATGGAATTGGCTCAACGGTTATATGCGCGACCGGCCCTCGTGGCCTTGGACGCGTTTCGAGGTGCTGCGTTGACGCCGGGTACGCTTCGTCGAAGCGGCCCGGGCACGCGCCCTGCTTCACCGAGAATCAGCATAAAACGTTGGATCGGACCGACTGACCCGAGATGATCGGCGATAGGCCCTATCGAGAAGGAGGTCGAGCGATGAAAGCCTCGACACTGACCACCATGGCATTGCTTTCGGCTTCGTGCTTCGCGGCGCCCATTCATACCGCCGCCCTCGACAGCATCACCGCCCGCGCCGCGTTGGCGGCCGCCCGCGCAAACGCGGCCCCCGTCGCGCCGCCGGCGCCTGAGGTTAAAACCGACACTTCGTCGGCGCGCGGCCATTGGACGCGGATCACCTTGCCCAAGCCGCACGAATTGGCTAATCACTTCGCGGCGCATGAACGGAGGTCTCGCACATGAGCGCGCGCGAAAAGCAGGAACCGGGCGCCGACGCTGCCCGTACCGCTAAGGCGAACGGGCAGGCGGCGCCGAACGTGTCTTCGGTGCCCATGGAATCGATCGATTTGCAGATCGCGGACGTGCTGCACGCGGTGCGCTATCCGGCCAACAAAGACCATATCGTCGACGCCGCGCGCGATGCCGGTGCGAGCAATGAGCTGCTTGCCATCCTCGACGGCCTGCCCGAGCAGGACTATGCCGACATCGACTCGGTGACGCGGCACATCAGCAGCAACTATGGTCCCGGCTTAGGGCTCTAGCGCACCCAACGCGCCGCGCCGGCTCGCAGCGATCGTCCTGCCCAGCGATCCGCACACCGCGGCCCGCCGGCCCGCCTGCCCGACTAGGCGGTCCCGGGCCCGCCTGCGCTCCCGAACATGACTTTGGCAAAAAAACCCGCGAGCACCGCCTCGGTGAGATCGTCGGTCACGTGTTGCGGATCGCACACGCGAAACGCATGCACGCCCTCGCATAGACCGATGAGGCCAAGCGCCAGGACTTCCGCGGGCAGTGGCAAAGGCGTCCCCACGTGCTCGGAAAACATGCGGATGTACCCAGTCAGGAATTCTCGCTTTTCATGCGAGAACGCGTTGAATCGTGACCGGAACTTTGCATCGCGCGCAGCGAGCAGTTTTGCTTCCGCCCATAAGAGAAAGCAGTCGTCCTCCCGAAAGAACCGGCTGTAGAGCGTCAGCGCGCGCGCCTCCATTTCCTCGCGCGAGGCGTCGTCATCGATGATCGACGCCAAATCGGCCTGCATGCGCTCGTGGTCGCGCAGCAACAGCTCCATCAAAATTTCGGACTTGCCGCGGAAGTTCGAATAGAACGCCCCGCGCGTGTAGCCGGCCGCCTCCGCGATGTCCTCGACGCTCGCGGATACGTAGCCCTTCTTCATGAAAATCGTCTGCGCGGCATCGAGCAGGCGCAGGCGCGTCTGCTCCTTGCTCTCTTCGCGGGTCAAGCGTTTGCGTTTCATAGCCTGAAGTTTAGCACTGTCGTTCAATTTCATCCGACTTTGCATTCAAATACAGACCTGTATTAGAATTCGCCCCTGTAACTTCAAATGAGGCGCGCCGCGTCCGTCTTCGACGCTCGCAGCCCTCGCACCGCAAGCGCTTCGTGCTTGCTCTGTTTAGCTGCCTTTCTTCTGGTTGGAGTCATTGTGATTCGTCCGGGTCCTGGCGCACCGAACACGGCGCGCGCGCAGTTCGATGGCTACGCCTCTTCTCTTGCCCACGCCGCGGCGCGCCGCTGCGGCGCCGTTGCGGCGCTCTGCGGGGCGTTTCTGCTCACCGCCTGCCATGAGCGCGCCCCCGTCGCGGCAACGCCACGGCCTGTCGTGGCCGTCGCAATCCATCCCGACGGCATCCCGCCCGAGGTGAGCCTGCCGGGCGACGTGGAGGCGCGCTACAGCACCCCGCTTTCGTTCCGGGTGGGCGGAAAGATCATCGAACGCGACGTTCGGCTCGGCGACACCGTGAAAGCCGGTCAAGTCGTCGCTCGACTCGACCCGACCGATTTGCAAAAGAGCCTGGCAAACGCGCAGGCTCAGCTCGATGCGGCGCAGCATCGATTCACCTTTGCGAAGCAGCAGCTCGAGCGCGACAGCGCCCAAGCGAAGGAGAACCTGATCGCCCCCGCCCAGCTCGAGCAAACGCAAGATGCTTACGCCTCCGCCGCCGCCCAACGCGATGCCGCGCAGGCTCAGCTGTCGCTCGCCCGCAATCAGCTCGCCTACGCCGCCCTCGTTGCCGACCACGCGGGCGTCATCACGGCCGAGCAAGCCGATACCGGGCAAAACGTCACCGCGGGCCAACCCGTGTATGGACTGGCGTGGAGCGGCGATGTCGACGTCGTCAGCGATGCACCCGAAAGCGCATTGGCCTCGCTGGCAGTCGGCAGCAAAGCGCAAGTCACACTGCCGGCCCTGCCCGGCAAGCGGTTCGACGCGCGCGTGCGAGAAGTGTCGCCCGCCGCCGATCCGCAAAGCCGTACGTATCGCGTGAAGCTGACGCTTGCCTCGCCCGATCCTCAAGTTCGGCTGGGTATGACGGCGCAAGTGGCCTTTGCCTCGACGCAAAACCAGAGCGGCGCACACCCCTTCACGTTGCCCGTCACCGCGTTGTTCCACGATGGGGCTTCGCCCGCGGTTTGGGTCGTGCGCGCGGGCTCGGACACGCTGGAGCTTCGACGTGTGAGCGTCGGGCGCTACGACGAGCGCACGATCTCCGTGACGCAGGGGCTGCAGGAAGGCGACCGCGTCGTCTATCAAGGGGTGCACACCGTCAGCGCGGGCGAACATGTCCGCGTCGTGCCGCCGCTCCATCCCGAGGACTTCGCATCATGAGCGGCGCCGATCGCGGCGATTTAGCCGCCCTTCCCCCCGCGCCTGCCGACGCGCCGACGAGCGCGCACGAAGAGGGCCGCTTCAATCTTTCGGCCTGGGCATTGAGACACCAGGCCCTCGTCGTCTTCCTGATCGCTTTGGCGACGCTCGCGGGCATCTTGGCCTATACGCGCCTCGCCCAATCGGAAGATCCGCCCTTTACTTTCCGAGTCATGGTGATCCGTACGCTGTGGCCCGGCGCGACGGCTCGCCAAGTGCAGGAGCAGGTGACCGACCGCATCGAGCGCAAGCTGCAGGAGACGCCGTTCATCGATTTTCAGCGCAGCTACTCGCGGCCGGGCGAATCGATGATCTTCTTCTCGATGAAGGATTCGGCGCCCGTCAAGGATGTCCAGCCAACCTGGTATCAAGTTCGCAAGAAGGTGGGCGATATTCAAGCGACGCTGCCGCCCGGCGTCGTCGGCCCGTTCTTCAACGACGAGTTCGGCGACGTCTATACGAACGTTTACACGCTCGAAGGCGACGGCTTCTCACCTGCGCAGCTTCACGACTATGCCGACGAGCTGCGCACAGTGTTGCTGCGCGTGCCGGGCGTCGCCAAAGTCGACTACTTCGGCGATCCGGATCAGCACATCTACATCGAAATCTCGAACGCGCAACTCACGCGGCTCGGCATCTCGCCGCAGCAGCTGGCGCAAGCGATTGCCTCGCAAAACGACGTTGCCTCGACGGGCACGGTCACGACGGCCGACGACCGGGTATTCGTGCGCCCGAGCGGACAGTTCGCCGACGTGCGCGCGCTCTCGGATACGCTGATCGCCATCGGCCATCGCAGCGTCCGGCTCGGGGACATCGCGACGATCAAGCGCGGCTACGACGATCCCCTCGTCACGCAAATGCGTAACCATGGACATGCGGTGCTTGGCATCGGCGTAACGATGCAGCCTGGCGGCGACGTCATTCGCCTCGGCAAAGCGCTCGACGCCGCCAGCGAACAGCTGCGCGCACACTTGCCGGCGGGCCTGACGCTCGAGCAAGTGTCGAGCATGCCGAAGGCCGTGGCGCATTCGGTCGACGATTTTCTCGAAGCCGTCGGCGAGGCCGTGGCGATCGTGCTCGTCGTGAGCCTCGTCTCGCTGGGGCTGTGCACCGGCATGGTCGTCGTCATCTCGATCCCGATCGTGCTGGCGGTGACCGCGCTCGTCATGTACCTGTTCGACATCGGCTTGCATAAGGTCTCGCTCGGCACGCTCGTGCTCGCGCTCGGGCTGCTCGTCGACGACGCGATCATCGCCGTCGAGATGATGGCCGTGAAACTCGAGCAAGGGTGGAAACGCACGCGCGCCGCGGCGTTCGCCTATACGAGCACGGCGTTTCCGATGCTCACGGGCACGCTCGTGACGGTGTCGGGTTTTTTGCCGATCGCGCTCGCCAAGTCGAGCACGGGCGAGTACACGCGCTCGATTTTCGAAGTGTCGGCCATCGCGCTCATCGCATCGTGGTTCGCGGCGGTCGTGTTGATTCCGCTGCTCGGCTATCACCTGCTGCCCGAGCGCAAGCGCGCGCACGGAGAAGCGCACGACCACGAGCACGACATTTACGACACGCGATTTTATCGACGGCTCTCGGGCTGGATCACGTGGTGCGTGAAGCGCCGCTTCATCGTGCTCGGCATCACGGTCGCGCTGTTCGTCGTTTCGCTCGGCGCGTTCTCGCTCGTGCCGCAGCAATTTTTCCCGAGCTCGGATCGTCCCGAACTGCTCGTGGACATGCGGCTTCCCGAAGGCGCTTCGTTCGATGCGACGCTCAGGCAGGCTCAACGCCTGGAGAAAACGCTCGACGGCCGTCCCGAGATCGATCATTTCGTCGATTTCGTCGGGACGGGCGCGCCGCGCTTCTACTTGCCGCTCGATCAGCAACTGCAGCAGCCGAATTTTGCGCAATTCGTCGTGACGGCCAAATCAGTTGAAGACCGAGACAAACTTGCGCGCTGGCTCGACACCAAGCTCGAAAATGATTTTTCCGGGGTGCGCACCCGCCTGTCTCGCCTGGAGAACGGTCCGCCTGTCGGGTATCCCGTGCAGTTCCGCGTGAGCGGGGACGACATCGCCACCGTCCGCGCTATTTCCGAGAAGGTGGCGGGGACGATGCGCGCCGATGCGCGAACCCGTGGCGTGCAATTCGACTGGGACGAGCCCGCCGAGCGTTCGATGGCGTTCGAAGTTGATCAGAACAAAGCCCGCCAGGTAGGCGTTACCTCGCAGGACGTATCGAACTTCCTGGCGATGACGCTCTCGGGCTATACGGTCACCCAGTTTCGCGAGCGCGACAAACTCATCAGCGTCGAGCTGCGCGCGCCCAAACGCGAGCGTGTCGACCCGGCCCGTTTGCTGGGCCTGGCGATGCCGACGCCGAACGGCCCGGTGCCGCTCGGCTCGCTCGGACACGTGCGCAACGCGCTCGAGTACGGGGTGATCTGGGAACGCGATCGCCAACCGACGATTACCGTTCAAGCCGACGTGCGCGGCAACGCGCAAGGCATCGACGTCACCCACGACCTCGACCGCGCCCTGGCGCCGGTTCGCGCCAAGCTGCCGCTCGGCTATCGCATCCAAATCGGCGGATCGGTCGAGGAAAGCGCGAAGGGCCAAACGTCGATCAACGCGCAAATGCCGTTGATGGCGATCGTCGTGTTCACACTGCTGATGATCCAGCTGCAAAGTTTTGCACGCGTGCTGATGGTGGTGCTGACCGCACCGCTCGGGCTGATCGGTGTCGTCCTGACGCTGCTCGTCTTCGGCAAACCGTTCGGCTTCGTCGCGATGCTCGGCGTGATCGCGATGTTCGGCATCATCATGCGCAACTCGGTCATTCTCGTCGATCAGATCGAACAAGACATCGCGGCGGGACACAAACGTTTCGACGCGATCGTAGGCGCAACCGTGCGCCGATTCAGGCCGATCACGCTGACCGCGGCCGCGGCGGTGCTCGCCCTGATTCCGCTGCTGCGATCGAACTTCTTCGGGCCGATGGCGACGGCATTGATGGGCGGCATCACAAGCGCCACGATTCTCACGCTGTTTTATTTGCCGGCCCTCTATGCGACATCGTTCAGAGTGCGGCTCGACGAACGCGATCCGCCACCGGATGCCCAAGCTCACACGGGAAATTGACCATGAGCGTCTCACGCATTGTTCATGAACGCCGGTCATTGGCGTTCGCCGCGGCCGCGGCATTCGCGCTGGCGGCCTGCTCGCTCGGGCCGAACGGCGAGCCGCCGGCCATGCCTTCGCCCGCCCATTACGGGCAGAACGCGCTCCCCGATCAGACTGCCGAGGCAGGCGGGGTGTCGCAGCGCTTCGATGTCGGCGCGCAACCGGCGCCGCAATGGTGGCGGCTCTATCGCTCGCCGCAACTCGACGCGCTCGTTGAAGAAGGCCTGAAAAACAGCCCGACGCTGGCGGCGACCGAGAAATCGCTAGCGGGCGCCCACGAGCAACTGCGCGCGCAAATCGGCTCGAGCTTGCTTCCGACGATCGACGCGGGCGCACAAGCGACGCGCGAGCGCGCGCTCGGCATTCCCGAGGCAGGGCCCCCGACCGTGCGCTACAACGTCTTCGTCGGGCAGATTCAGGCGCACTATACGTTCGACTTGTTCGGCGCCGTACGCTACGCGAATGCCGCGCTCAATGCTCGCGTGGATGTTCAGGCTTTCGAACTCGACGCGGCGCGCCGGGCGTTGGCGGCTAACATCGTCATGACGGCGATCAACGCGGCGGCGCTCGATGACCAAGTCGACGCCACAGAACGGTTGGTCGCCCTGGCCCGACAAAACGCCCGTGAGGATGCGCGGCGCTATGCGCTCGGCTCCGCGCCGCATGTTCAAGTGCTGGCGTCCGAGCAGACGGCGTCGCAACTCGAAGCGAGCTTGCCGCCCCTGCTTCAGCAGCGCCAGGCCGCTCGGCATGCCTTGGCGGTCCTCATCGGCCGCACGCCCGACGCCGCGCTCGACATTCCGACGCTTGCCAGCCTGACGCTGCCCGAACACGTGCCGGTCGCCGTGCCGTCTTCGCTCTTGCACTCGCGGCCCGACATCGCAGCGGCCGAAGCGGCGTTGCGGGCGTCGGCTGCAGAAGTTGGCGTGGCTACGGCGCAGTTGTTCCCTAGCCTTTCTCTCACGGCATCGATGGGACAAGGCGGCTTCAGTTGGCCGACGGCGCTGTCGGCGGCCGGCGCGCTGTGGAGTATCGGCGGGTCGCTGTCGCAGCCGCTGTTTCACGGCGGCGCACTGTTCGCGCAGCGTCGGGCGGCGATCGACTTCTATCAGGCGTCGGTCGACCAATACAAGGCGACCGTGCTGTCGGCGTTTCAAAATGTGGCGGATGTTTTGGCGGCGCTGGAACACGACGCGCAAGCGGCGAACGCTACGGAGAGCCAAACGCAATCGGCAAAGCAGGCGTTCGACGAAACGGCCGCTCGTGGGCGTCTTGGCGCGGTTCCCGCTTCGAACGTGCGCACGAGCGAAATCCAGTACTGGAACGCCACGCTGTCCGCCGTCCGTGCGACGAGCCAGCGGCTCGCGGATACGGCGCTGTTGTTTCAAGCCATGGGGCAGACGCCTGGGTAGGAACAAAGTGCGGCATGCCAACGCCGTCACACCGCTTCGGCCAGCCGCCTCTTCTCCGCCCGCAGCAGGAAGTAGTTGATGCCGATCACGCCAACCGTCACGATGCCGATAAAGAGCGTCGCCAGCGCGTTCATCTCGGGATTGAGCCCAAGACGCACGCGCGAGAACACGACGAGCGGCAGCGTCGTCGAACCCGGCCCGGACAAGAACGCCGACAACACGAGATCGTCGATCGACAGCGTGAACGACAGCAGCCACCCCGCCATCAACGCCTGCGAAATCAGAGGCAGCGTGATGGAAAAAAACACCTTGAACGGCGTCGCACCAAGATCGAGCGCGGCTTCTTCGAGCGACGGATTCAATTCGCGCACGCGCGACTGCACGATGATGGCGACATACGACATGCAAAGCATGACGTGACCGATCCAAATCGTGACGAGCCCGCGGCCTTCGGGCCAGCCGAGCCACTTGCCCATCTCGATGAACAGCAGCAGCAGCGAGATGCCCTGAATGACTTCAGGAATCACGAGCGGCGCGTTGATCATGCCCGTGAAGAGCGTGAAACCGCGAAACCGCCCCATGCGCGCCAGCACGAAGCCCGCCCACGTGCCGATGAACACCGACGCGAACGCGGTCAGCAGCGCGATACGCAGGGATAGCCAAAACGCGGCGATGAGTTCGTCGTCCTGCGCGAGCGCGGCGTACCAGCGTGTCGAAAACCGCGTCCAAACGGTTACGAGCTGCGACTCGTTGAAGGAAAAGACGATGAGGCTCAGGATCGGGATATACAGAAACGCGAAGCCGACGCCGAGCGCGGTCACTTGCAGAGTACGGTTCGGTTTGATCATCGCCGCGCTTCGAGTTGTTTGGCCTGGAAGTGCTGGAACATCGCCATCGGCACGAGCAGCAGCAACACCATCGCGCACGTGACCGCGGAGGCCATCGGCCAGTCGGCGTTGTTGAAGAACTCGTTCCACATGACGCGCCCGATCATCAGGGTATTCGCGCCGCCCAGCAATTCGGGAATCACGTACTCCCCCACCGCCGGGATGAACACGAGCAGGCAGCCGGCGATGATGCCGTTCTTCGACAGCGGCAACGTGATCTGCACGAACGCCTTCCAAGGCTTCGCACCGAGGTCGTAGGCCGCTTCGAGCAGCGTCAAATCCATTTTTACGAGATGCGCATACAGCGGCATGACGAGGAACGGCAGATACGAATAGACCATCCCGATATAGACGGCCGTATTCGTGCGATACAGCTCGATGGGCGCATGAATGAGCCCGATCGTCATGAGGAAGTTGTTCAGCAGGCCGTTGTTCTTAAGAATGCCGATCCAGGCATAAACGCGAATAAGGAACGACGTCCAGAACGGCAGCATCACCGCCATCATCAAGATATTGCGCGAGCTCGGACTCGAACGGGCGATGTAGTACGCCATCGGATAACCGAGCAGCAGGCAGAACAGCGTCGTCACGGCCGCGACCACCACCGAATTGACGTAGGTCGCGAAGTACAGGCTGTCGGTAAAGAGAAACGCGTAGTGCGCGACGTTCAGCGAGATCTGAACGACGCCGTCCTTGACGGCGACGAGTTCCGTGTAGGGCGGAATCCCCAGCTGCAGTTCGGCGAAGCTGATCTTGACGACGAGCAGGAACGGTACGAAGAAGAACAACAGCAGCCAGATGAACGGACCGGCCACGACGGCCGTGCCGCCCGTCAGCCGCATACGCCGCGCGGGCCACGTCGCGAACGAGAGCAGGTTCGCCTTCATGCCGTCAACACCACGCCGGCCGATGCGCTCCAGCGCACGTAGATTTCATCGCCCCACGTCGGCGAATCGATTTCCGTCAGCGCAAGGCTCGATACGTTCGCGACCACCGTCTTTCCCGAATCGAGTTCCACGTGATAAAGCGAATAGCCCCCCATATACGCGATATTCGATACGGTACCGCGTCCCCAGTTGAACGCGCCTTCGGGGGGCTTGCGCGTCAGGGCGATCCGCTCGGGTCGAACGGAGATCGTGACCGGCATGCCGAGCGGCCCCGTGATGCCGTGATTGACGTAAAGCCGGCACGGCAACTCGGTCGTTTCGACAAACACGTGATCGGGCTCGTCTTCCACGACATGGCCGTCGAACAAGTTGGTCGACCCGATGAACTCCGCCGAAAAACGCGAGTTCGGGTATTCATACACCTCGTGCGGCGTGCCGAGCTGAACGATCTGACCTTCGCTCATGACAGCCAGCCGGTCCGCCATCGTCATCGCCTCTTCCTGATCGTGCGTGACCATGATGCACGTGACGCCGACACGATCGAGGATGTTGACGAGTTCGATCTGAGTGCGTTGCCGGATCTGCTTGTCGAGCGCCGACATCGGTTCGTCGAGCAGCAGCAGCTTCGGCCGCTTTACGAGCGACCGCGCCAGGGCGACGCGCTGCTGCTGGCCACCCGAGAGCTGATGCGGCTTGCGCTTGGCGAAGCGGCCCATCTGCACGAGATCGAGCGCGTCCTGCACGCGCGCCTTGAGTTCGGCCTTTTGCACGCCCTCTTGCTTGAGCCCAAAAGCAACGTTCGACTCGACCGTCATATGCGGGAACAGCGCATACGACTGGAACATCATGTTGACGGGGCGCCGGTACGGCGGCATCTGCGCAAGATCTTCGCCATCGATCAAGATCTTGCCCGAGGTGACCGATTCGAGCCCGGCGAGCATTCTGAGCAACGTCGACTTGCCGCAGCCGGAGCTGCCGAGCAGCGCGAACAGTTCCCCCTTTGACACCGACAGATTGACGTTCTTGACCGCGACCGTTTCTCCGAACTTCTTGACGACGTCGACGATCTGCACAAAGTTCTCGGCCGATGTATCGTCGGCCGACGTTGAAGCTGCGGGGCGCGCGCCGGCTAACGGCTGCGAGCTCGACTGGTCGCTCATGATCTGCTGCTTGACTCCACTCGTTTGACGTACAAAGCCCCCGGCAATGGCTCCGGGGGCTTCATGACTGCATGCCGTACTAGGCGATGAGCTTATCGGCCCGACTTGAACTCGGTCCAAAGCCGCGTCTGCAGGCGCTGAATTTCAGGCGGCAGCGGCTTCAGCAAGAACAGCGTCTTGACCACGTCGGCCGGCGGATAGACGGCCGGATCCTGAGCGATTTTCGGATCGACGTACTTCTTGGCCTCGGCGTTCGCGCTCGGGTAGTAGACCGCGTTCGTGATCGCAGCGTGCACTTGCGGCGTCTCGATGTAGTTGATCCACTCTTGCGCGGCTTCCTTGTGCGCAGCATCCTTCGGAATTGCCATCACGTCGAACCAAACCGGCGCACCGCCCTTCGGGATGAGGTAATCGATCTTGTAGGGTTTCTTCGCTTCGATGGCGCGATGCTTGGCAATCACGACGTCGCCCGACCAGCCGTAGGCGAAGCAAATGTCGCCGCCCACCATGTCGTTGATGTAGCCCGACGAGTTGAACTGCGTGATATACGGGCGAATTTTCTTCATCATCGCGAGCGCGGCCTGGTAATCGGCCGGGTTCGTGCTCATCGGATCCTTGCCGATGTAGTGAAGCGCGGCGGCGAACACCTGGTCCGGCGCGTCGAGCACCGACACGCCGCAGGCCTTCAGCTTCGAGATATTCTCGGGCTTGAACAGGATGTCCCAATCGTTGAGCGCAACGTTCTTGCCGAGGATCTGCTGGACCTTCGTGACGTTGTAGCCGAGGCCCGTCGTGCCCCAAGCCCAAGGCACCACGTACTTGTTGCCCGGATCGGCGCCGGCGACGAGCGCCATCAGCTGCGGATCGAGGTATTTCAGGTTCGGGAGCTTCGACTTGTCGAGCGGTGCGAAGATACCCGCGGCGATTTGCTTGCCGGCATAGTTGCTCGTCGGCACGACGATGTCGTAGCCCGAATTGCCGGTCAGGAGCTTCGCTTGCAGCGTGTCGTCGCTGTCGTAGTTGTCGTACCTGACCTTGACGCCGGTCTGCTTTTCGAAATTCGGGATCGTGTCCTTGGCGATGTAGTCGGACCAGTTGTAAACGTTCAGTTGCGTATCCTTGGCCGACGCAGCCCACGGCGCCGCGCACAAAAAGAGTGCGGCCAACCCGCCCATCACCTGTTTCTTCATCCCGTTCTCCGATGCGGACCGGTTTGCCCGGCCTCGACCCCGCCCATGCCGCGGCGCGACGCGCGCGGCTCCTCTAAAAAACCCGAAAGCTACCACCAAAATTGGCGTGTGACACAAAAATGCGAGCCTATCAGACCGGATGTCGCGCAAACGGCACAACCTCGCCTCGCCCTTTTGGTCTCGCGCTCACACCCAACGGCAAATCGGGCGCAATTTTATCGGGTTATAGCGCCGTGTCTACCGGAATAAAACCCGTGTCAGCCTTTCGGATACCCTGCAGCCGCGCGGGCGCTCGCCAAGCAAGACGCCCCCGCCGCGCGTAGGGCGTTGTAGAGTGCGCGTCACGACTCGGCTACCATACGGGACGCACCTGCAAATTGAGACGTTTTTCGATGGCTTCCAATCTCCACGCCCTCCCCGACAGCCCCTGCATCGGCGTCTGCTCGACGCTATTCGACGAAGTCTGCAAGGGGTGTGGCCGTACAGCCACCGAAGTCTCGAATTGGGTATTCATGAGCGACGTGGAGAAACGCGCCGTATGGGAGCGCATCGAGCAGGAAGGCACGGCCATGCGCTTTCAGAACGACAAGCTCTGAGGCTCGCGAAAAGACAAACGCCGGACGATGCCGGCGTTCGGTACAAGACGATCTAATGCTCAAAACTTCATGCCGATCCCGACGCCTACGACCAGCGGGTCGATATGCAACGTGCCGAGGGACGCGCCGCCCAGCGACGCCCCCGTCTTCATCCAGATTTTCTTGATATCCGCGTTCACGTAAAGCCGCTTGGTGATCTGCACGTCGACACCGGCCTGCACCGCCGGGCCGAAGCTGTGATTGTCGATCGAAATCGGCTGCCCGCCCGCGTGAAGGCCGTTGTTGTAGAACAGCGTGTAGTTCACGCCCGCGCCGATATACGGTCTGATCCGGCCCTGGTGGTTGAAGTGGTACTGCAGCAGCAGAGTCGGCGGCAACACGCCCACGCCGCCGAGATTACCGAGGCTCGATGTCGCTTGATGGCGCGAAGTCGCTAGGATCAGTTCCACACCCAGATAATCTCGAATCATGTAGGTGAAATCGAGTTCCGGCACCAAGGAGTTGTTCACGCCTACGTTCAGGGCCGACAGCGTCTCGGTCGTTCGTGCCGCTGGCTCGATGCTGATTGCACGAAGGCGCACGAGCCAATCCCCCGCATGCAATGCGCCGCTGCCGGCGTCCGGGGCAGCGAGGGCCGGCGCGGCCGCTGATGCGGCGACGTCCTCGGCGAAGGCGGCGGGCGCCGCGAGCAGGCAGGCCGCGACGGTCGACGCCTTAATGAATGTGGAAGCGATAGTGTGCATGGGGATCCCCGGTCGTCTAAACCCCTACATTCTTTGTGGGTTAATCGACGGAGAAATTGACCCCAGTCAAGGCGGGGCAAGCACTTGGGTGCGACCTCCGGTCGCGCTACTTCGCCGATCGACGAGCGCCCTCCTGCACTGGAGGCGCCCATTCGGCGAAACAACCTGCTGTGCGCTTTGCGCGCACAGCGAACGAGCCGGCTGTCAGTCAGGCTAGGCGGGCTTGGCGACCTTGAATTGCATCGACTTATATTCGAGATATTCTTCGAGGCCATAGACGCCGTTTTCGCGCCCGTATCCCGACTGCTTGAAGCCGCCGAACGGCGCTTCCATGTTCCACGTGCCGCCGTTGATATCGATTTGTCCCGTCCGGATTCGTCGTGCGACGCTCACTGCACGCTCGTCGCTGCCGGCCCAGACGGCGCCGCCTAGACCGTAGAGCGAATCGTTGGCGATGCGAATCGCCTCGTCCTCATCCTTGTAGGTCAGTATCGACAATACCGGCCCGAAGATTTCCTCTTGCGCGATCGTGGCCTTCGGATGCACCCGGCCGAAGACCGTCGGTTTGACGAAAAAGCCCTTAGACAACCCATCGGGCATATCCGCCCCGCCCGTCACGAGTTCCGCGCCTTCCGCCGCGCCGCGGACGATGTACTCGCGCACGCGCTCGAGCTGCACGGCTGAAGCGAGCGGCCCGAGGCGCGTGGTTTCGTTGCGGGGATCGCCGACCGTGAAAGCTTCGGCGGCCGCCTTGGCAAGCTCGCGCACCTCTTCGTATCGCGACTCGGGGACGATGAGCCGCGTGTGCGCCGAGCACGTCTGCCCCGAATTCAGGTAGCACGCCGAAACGGTGCTTTTCACGGCAACGGGAAAGTCGGCGTCATCGAGTACGACCGACGCCGATTTGCCGCCGAGTTCCAACGCCACGCGCTTGACACTCGCCGCCGCGAGTTCGGCCACGCGCTTGCCGGCGCGTGTCGAACCCGTGAACGAGACCATATCGACGAACGGATGGCTGGCGATGATCTCGCCCACGACGGGCCCGTAGCCGCTCACGAGATTGAATACACCGGCCGGCAGCCCGGCTTCATGTATGGCCTCGGCAAGCATGAACGCATTGAGCGGCGCGACTTCGGAAGGCTTGAGCACCACGGTGCAGCCGGCCGCGAGCGCGGCGGCCACCTTCAGCGTGATTTGATTGAGCGGGTAGTTCCACGGCGTGATCGCGGCGACGACGCCGACGGGCTCGCGAACGACGCGCGAATTGCCGACATGCGCCTCGAATTCGAATTCGCGTGCGAGCTTGGCATAGGCGTTCCAGTTGTACACGGGACCGCCTACCTGAATCGCGCGTGCGAGTTTGAGCGGCATGCCCACTTCGCCGCAAATCGATGCAGCGATTTCATCCGTGCGCGCCTTTAGGTTCGCGGCGATCTTTTGCAGATAGTCGGCGCGCTCGCCGGGCGGCGTCGCGGCCCAGTTTTCGAACGCGAGCCTGGCGGCCTCGACGGCGGCTTCGGCATCGGCTGCGGAGCCTTCCGGAATCCGGCCCATGACCTCTTCCGTTCCGGAATCGACGACGTCGATCATGGCGGCGCCCGACGGTTTGAGCCACTTGCCGCCGATGTAAAGGTGATCGTAGATTTTCATGCGAGTGCTCGGCTTTCGGTTTCGACTCGCCTATTTTACTCAGCCGGCACTCGCCAATCGCGCGGGCTGCGCGCGGAAGCTGTTACTGCACGCCCTGGCTCGTGAGGAATTCCTCGTAATTCCCGCCGAAGTCGTACAGCGTGCCGTCCGTGCGCACCTCGATGATGCGATTGGCCAAGCCGCTCACGAATTCGCGATCGTGCGAGACGAAAATCAGCGTGCCGTCGTACTTCTCGAGGGCGATCTGGAGCGACTCGATCGACTCCATGTCCATGTGGTTGGTCGGCTCGTCCATCAGCAGAACGTTGTGCCGCCCGAGCATGAGCTTGCCCCAGATCATGCGCCCCTTTTCGCCGCCCGAGAGAACCTTGACGGACTTCTTGATGTCGTCGGCGTTGAACAGCAGCCGGCCCAGCGTACCGCGCACCATTTGATCGTCATCGCCTTCCTTGCGGTATGCGTCGATCCAGTCGGTCAGCGTCACGTCGTTCGGGAATTCTTCGTACGTGTCCTGCGGCATGTAGCCGACATTCGCGTTCTCGGCCCATTTGATCGAGCCGCCGTCGAGCGCCAAATTGCCGTATAGCGCGCGCAACAGCGTGGTCTTGCCCGCCCCGTTCTCACCGATGATCGCAATGCGCTCGCCCGGCTGCACGCTCAAATCGAAGTTCTCGAAGATCGTGCGCTCGTAGCGCTTCGTGATCCGCTCGGCCACCACGGCGATGTTGTGCAGCTTCTTCTCGTACTCGAAGCGGATGAACGGATTCTGGCGCGACGAGGGCTTGAATTCCTCGATCTTGATCTTGTCGATTTGCTTCAAACGGCTCGTTGCCTGACGGGCTTTCGACTTGTTCGCCGAGAAGCGCCGCACGAAGTCCTGCAAGTCGGCAACGCGCTCCTTCGCCTTCGCATTGGCCGCGGCCTGCCGCTCGCGCGCCTGCGTCGACGCGAGCATGTAGTCGTCGTAGTTGCCCGGATAGATCTTCAGCGTGCCGAAGTCCATGTCCGCCATATGCGTGCAGACCTGGTTCAGAAAGTGCCGATCGTGGGAGATGATGATCATCGTCGAGTTGTACTCGTTCAGCACATCTTCCAGCCAGCGGATCGAATTGATGTCGAGGTTGTTCGTCGGCTCGTCGAGCAAGAGCACGTCCGGGTTCGAAAACAGCGCCTGCGCGAGCAGTACGCGCAGCTTCCAGCCCGGCGCGACGTTGCTCATAGGGCCGTTGTGATCCTCGATGGCGATGCCGATGCCGAGCAGCAGCTCACCCGCGCGCGCCTCGGCCGTGTAGCCGCCGTACTCCGCGAACGTCGCTTCGAGCTCGGCGGCGTGCATGTAGTCGTCGTCGGTGGCTTCCGGGTTCGCGTAAATCGCATCGCGCTCGGTCATCGCGGCCCACATCTCGGTGTGGCCCATCATGACGACGTCGAGCACGCGCATGTCTTCGTAGGCGAATTGATCCTGACGCAGCTTGCCCAGGCGAACGTTGGGCTCGAGCATGACCGTGCCGGAGCTTTGTTCCAAGTCGCCGCCTAGAATCTTCATGAACGTCGACTTGCCGCAGCCGTTCGCGCCGATGAGACCGTAACGGTTACCTTCGCCGAACTTGACCGAGATGTTCTCGAACAAGGGCTTCGGCCCGAATTGCATGGTGATATTGGCGGTAGACAGCACGGCGCGTCCCTTCGAATGGTGATCGGCGAAAAACTCGACATTTTACCAAGCTTTCGCCGACCCCACAGCGCGGGGCTATCGGCGCGTCGCCGGTACAATGCATGCACCACGCCGCCGCGACCGCGGCGCCGGTCAGTGTGCCGGGTGTGCGCCCGGCGGCGGCGCGTGCGGCGCCTGACGCATTTGCTCGATCAGCGAGGCGCATGGCGTCGGCTGCGAGCGGCTTGGAGCGATGAGCGGAATGAGCGCCGCGAACGGATTGATGAGCCCGAGCCCCACCGCCGCGCCGGCTCGCAAGGCGATGGCGGTCTTGCTCACGCCCACGTCGGGATGTTTGAACGTGCCCTTGACATACAGCGGCGAGCGAAGCGTGAAAATACGAAAGCCTTTCGTATGAGGGTGGATCGTCAAGTCCATCGACTCGTCGCGCAAATCGATCTTGCCCTCCATGCCGATGACGGCGTCGGTCGTATCGAGCGCGAACGTCCGCGTATCGAGCACGCCGTTGGTCGCGGCGAAGTCGGCCGCCATGCAATTGATGTCGATGTCGCGGGTACCGAATAGCTTTTCGTAGACGACGTTGGCCACGTTCAATCCGGCCGCCTCCATGATCAAAAGGCTGACCTTGCCTTGGGTGACGAGCGCCTTGGCCTCTCCGTCGAGCGTCGAGGCGAGCGCCGCGGGCGAATTGCCCGTCGCCGAAAGCTGCGCGTCGCCGTTCACCTCGCCCAGCGCCGATTGCATCGGCTTTTGCGTGGAAAACAATTGCTTGAGTTTCAGATGCCGCGCCGACAACTGCATCCGCGCGCGCAGCGGCTCCTTGGAACCGTCGAGATCGAAGTCCGATGCGAGCGTCCCGCCAGCCACCCCGAAACGCAGCGGATGGAACGAAAGCACGCCGTCTTTCATCACGACATGAGTATCGATGTCGGTGATGGGCAGCGAAGGGCTCTTGACGATGCGTTTGCCGGTGAACGTCACATCGGCATCGATCGCTTTCCAGCGGTCGGTGTGGAACGGCTCGACGGGCAGCGCACGGTCCGCCGGCTGTTTGACCGCCTCGCCTCGGCGCGCCTTGTTGGCGTTCGAATCTGCGCCGATGATCGGCGCGAGATCGGAAAATTGAAGCAGATTCGACGAGACGTGGCCCGTCAGCAAAGGCCTCGGCTGACGAGCCTGGTAGGTGATCGTCCCTGCGATGTCGCTGCCGCCTACTCGACCGGTAAAGCCGCTGTAGGTAAACGCGCTCGCCCCGGTTTGAAAATGGCCGGTGAGGCGCCCGTCGGTCGCGTAGGGCGGCGTTTGCGGCAGCGTCACGCCGAGGATCGAGTAAAGATGCGACAGGCTTTCCCCCTGTAGCCAGAGCCGCAAGTCGAGCGCCGAGAGATGGACAGGGTCGGTCAGCGTACCGACGAGCGCAAGCCGCGTATCGCCGATCTTCATGTCGGCCTGGAGAGGAAACGGCCGGCTCGCATCGCGCAGCGCCAGCACGCTGCCGAGCTTGCCCTCGCCCGACACGTCGGTCTTGCGGTAGGCGCCCTTGGCCTTCCACGCCAGCGAGTAGATCAGCGATGCGCCGCTCGTCGGCGCGGTGCTCGACGCAGCGGACGCCGACGATGAGGACGATGCCGCTTCGACTTGCGAGGCCAGCTGGCGCGCGCCGCGGCTGCCGATCGCTTTTTGGGCGGCGCCGTGCGAAGCCGACTCCTGCTGCTTCATGACTTCGCCGATCGGCAAAGGCTTGCCGAGCGTATCGAGCTCGACCTGCAGCGAGATCTGCTTGAGTTCGTCCGACAGCGCGACGTGTCCTTTCGCGAAACCGAGATCGGCAAGACGCAGCGTCCAGCGCGACGGCGCTGTCGATTTCGGTAGATCGAACGTCCAGTTCTCGCGGCCGTCCTTGAGCCGCTCGAGGTCCACGCTGGGATCGACGAGATCGATCGAGGGAATCGAAATGACGCGATCCAACAGCGGCAGGACTTCCACGTCGAAGCTGATCCGGTCGAGCTTGGCGAACGTCTGCGACGCCGCCCACGCCGGGTTGCCGATCGTCACGTCGTATGCGGAAAACCGCGGCCAGGGAACCCACGCGCGCCAGCCGTGTTGGCCCGCGCTATGCTGCCAGCCCACACGCAAATCGCCGTTGATGGCGAACGGCCGGCCGATGGCCTGCGAAACCTTGTCGTCTACCCAAGGCCTCGCGCGGTTCCAATCGAAGGTCGCGACGAACACCGCGATCGCCGCGCAGAGCACTAGGACGACCACGACGATCCAGGCGAGCGTTTTGCCGACGGTACGAGCAACGTTGGAAGGATGCGCCATGCGATTCGGTTTGGATGTCGTTTCGTCGAAAGGTTTGGGCGCCGCGCGGCGCCAAGCCGAGCGGCGGGTTCCATCGCGGTCCATTTTTTGGCTTATCTGCTGGCGGAGCGAGCAATTGCCATGCCGCGCACCGTGCGATGATCGCCTATCATGGCGAAGCCCGTGTTCGGTGCGCTCGGATCTTGCTGACGGGCTTCGTCTGTCACGCGACGCCTATCTTGCCTATCGAATACCGCCTAGTCGACACCCCACCCTACTCTCGCCCCATGACCGCCTCTGCCTTGATCGAAGCGCGCGCCATCGTCCGCCGCGATGCGCGCACAGCCGCGCAACTGCTGCGACCGACCGATTTCTCGCTCGCCGCGGGCGAGCGCGTCGTCGTCACAGGCCCGTCAGGTTCCGGCAAGAGCGTTTTTCTGCGCGCGCTGGCGCTGCTCGATCCGCTCGACGGCGGACAACTGTTCTGGCATGGACGCGGCGTCGAACGTAGCACCATCCCGCGCTATCGGCGCTCTGTCGCCTACGTCCGACAAAGACCCTCGCTCGTCGACGGCACCGTCGAGGACAACTTGCGCTACCCCTACACGCTCGGCGTCTACCGACATGCACACTTCGATCGCGACCGCGCGCTTTCCCTTATCCGGGCGACCGGCCGCGGCGACGATTTTCTCGATAAGCGAGCAAGCGATCTCTCGGGCGGCGAAGCGCAGGTGACAGCGCTCGTGCGCGTGCTGCAACTCGAACCCGAAGCCTTGCTGCTGGACGAACCCACGGCCTCGCTCGATCCCGATTCCGCGCGTGCGATCGAGAAGCTCGTTTGCGCCTGGTATGAAACCGATCGCACGGCTCGCGCGTGCATCTGGGTGTCTCACGACCCGGAGCAGGCCGAGCGCGTCGCACAGCGCCGACTGGTCATGCGCGCGGGGGCCCTCGCCGCCTCGGGGGAGGTCGACGCATGAACGCGGCTTTGCGCGATCTCGGGCTCGGCGACGTCGCGGTCGCGACTTCACTGATTGTCGTCAACGGCGCGATCTCCGTCGCGCTTTCGCTAGGGTTGGGACGGCAGCTCGCGCTGGCGGCCGTGCGCACCGTGGTACAGCTGCTCGCCGTCGGCTATGTGCTGGGCTGGGTCTTCTCGGTCGACCGTTGGTATCTCGTCCTGTCGCTGATGATGCTGATGACGATCATCGCTGGGTTCGCCGGCGCGGCGCGCGGCGCTCATACCTATGCGGGGCAGCGCTTGGACAGTCTCGTGTCGATCTGGGCGAGCGCATGGCTCGTTGCGGCGGTAGGGCTCTTCGCCGTCATGCGTGTGCACCCGTGGTACGAGCCGCAGTATGCGATCCCGATCCTGGGCATGGTTCTGGGCAATACGCTAACGGGCGTCTCGCTGGCGATCGAACGCATGACCGAGGCGCTGACGGCACGGCGCGACCGCGTCGAGATGGCGCTCGCGCTCGGCGCGACGCGCTGGGAAGCGGCTCGCGGTCCCGCGCGTGAAGCGGCGCGCGCCGGCATGATCCCGACGCTCAATCAAATGGCCGTCGTCGGCGTCGTCAGTCTGCCGGGCATGATGACCGGCCAAGTGCTCGCGGGCCAATCGCCGCTGCAGGCCGTGCGCTATCAAATCGTCATCATGTTCCTCATCGCCGCGGCATCGGCCCTCGGCACGGTCGGCGCCGTGCTGCTGACCTACCGCCGCTTATTCAGCGCGGACCATGTCTTCGTCGCAGCGCGGCTCGTCGATCGAGCCGCTCGCCGCTAGCGGTCTTGGCCCGTCCCGCTCGGCGCTCGATGGCCCGAACGCTCGGCCGCTCGCTCTATCGCTGAGCGGACACCGTCACTTGCGATCCATCGCTGAGCGTGACGGTTTTCGCGCTGCCGTTCGTCGGCATCGTGAAACGCACGATTTGACTCAGGGTCGCGACGCCCGGGCACTGAAGCGTCTTGCCGCCCACCTTGACGCTCGTCTTGCCATGCGGCGCGCTTGCTTGGACGCTGAGCTGCACGTTGGCCGTACCGTCTTCGGCTACCGTCGGGGCCACGCGAATACGCATTTGCCGCTGCACGGCGCCGTTGGCGTCGAGCGAGAGCGATCCATAATTCGGACAGCGCTCCGCGGCGGTCACGGCGCCCCCGGGCGGCGCGGACTTCCACGTGTAGTCGTCGGTCTGGCCCGAGCGGATCATGCGCGCTTCCTGAGCGTTGCCGTACGTCTTCGAGACGACTTTGACGGTGTACTTGATCGGCCCGTCGGCGGGCGTCTTCGATGTCACGGTGATCGGCGGCGCCGCTTGCGCCGGCACGGCGAAACCGCCGGCCGCGAATGCGGCGACGCAAACCAAAACGGCTACAGGTTTCAGACGAACCCTCATGCTCACCTCCTGGCTGGGCGAGCGCTCCGCTTCGCGTGGTGCTTCGCTTAGTGCTGCGCTTGGCGGCGCGCGGCCGAATGGTCAACGACGCCATGTCAGTCTAATCCGAACTCGCGCGAAAGGCTGCGTTTGCCGGTCGGGGGTTGCCCCGCTTGCGCATGGCCTCGTTATCGGGTTGTGCCCCGGCATACGCCGCGATGGCATGACTTCGGCCCCCGCCGGTTCATCGGCAAGCATCGTGCCGCTGCGCCGACGGCGGCAGCGCGCCCACATCGAGCGGCTACAATAGCCGGATTTTCCGACCGCCGCGCCGGCGGCATTCCTTAGCGCAACGCCCATGAATCTCGTCGTACAAAGCTCCGAGCCAATCGCGGCTGCCCATGTCAAACCGCTCGTCGCCCTCGCCCGCGGCGGTCAAACGCATTGCGTCGATGAACGCGTTCTACGGATTGCCGACGCCGATCCGGCGCAACGCCCGGACATCGAAGCGTATTGCGCAACGCACGCGCTCGACTATGCCTACATGCCGCCGGGCCAAGCGTTGCGCGACTTCGGGCTTGTCGCGATGGACATGGACTCGACCTTGATCACGATCGAATGCATCGACGAGATCGCCGATTTCTGCGGACTGAAGGCCGAGGTGTCGGCCATCACCGAGGCGTCGATGCGCGGGGAACTGAAGAATTTCAACGAAAGCTTGACTGCCCGCGTCGCGCTGCTCAAGGGTCTCGATGCCAGTGCGTTGGAGCATGTCTTCAACGAGCGGCTGCGACTGTCCCCCGGCGCCGAAACGATGCTCGCGGCGGCCAAGGCGGCCGGCTTGCGCACGCTGCTCGTTTCGGGAGGCTTCACGTTCTTCACGGAGCGGCTCAAAGCACAGCTTGGGCTCGATTTCACGCGTGCCAATACGCTCGAAATCGTCGACGGCAAGCTGACGGGCAAAGTGACCGGTGAGATCGTGAATGCGAGCGTCAAGGCGCGGACCGTACGCGAAACGTGCGAGAAGCTGGGCATTCCCACATCGCGAGCCATTGCGCTCGGCGACGGTTCCAATGACCTGGAGATGATGGCCGAGGTTGGCCTGTCGGTTGCGTTTCGCGCCAAGCCCGTCGTTCGAGCGGCGGCGAACGTGGCGTTCAATCACGTCGGCCTCGACGGCCTGCTGCGACTGTTCTGAGGGCACAGCCGGCGCCGACGCCGGCTGTGCCTGGATAGCTGAGGCGAGTGCGTCCCCTCGGACATCCTCGCCGTCCAGCGCTCAGCGCAGCGTCGCCTCCATGGCTTGCTCGACGTCGGCGCGCAAGTCCGCTTCGTCCTCCAGCCCCACGTAGAACCTCACGAGGGTGCCGCGGTGCGGCCACTGCGACGCGGAGCGCATGGACGCCACGTCGTACGGCATCGCCAAGCTATGGGCGCCGCCCCAGCTCCAGCCGATCGCGAACAAGTCGAGCGCCTCGACGAACGCATCGATTTGCGTGGCGCTGTAGCGCTCGTCGAAAATCACCGAAAACAGCCCGCCCGCGCCCGAGAAGTCGCGCACGAATTGCGCGTGCCCCGGGCAGTCCGGCAGCGCCGGATGCAGCACGGCCGCGATCTCCGGGCGCGCCTTGAGCCAATGCGCCAGCGCGAGCGCGCTGCGATCGTGCGCATCGAAACGCGCTTTCATGCTTGGCAGGCTGCGCAGGACGAGCGAGCAATCGTCGACCGAAACGCCGATCCCCATACGCATGCGCGCGCGCTTGAGTTCGCAATGCAGCTCATCGTCGGCGGTAATCGTCGCCCCCATCAGGATGTCGCTGCCGCCCGATTGGTACTTGGTCAGGGCTTGCACGGAGATGTCGACGCCATGTTCGAGCGGCCGAAACGCGAGGCCTGCCGAATAGGTGTTGTCGATTGCGGTGACGACCTTGCGTGCGCGCGCCGCCGCGGCGATCGCCGGTACGTCCGGAACTTCCATCGTCACCGAGCCCGGCGCTTCGATCCAAATCAGCCGCGTATTCGGGCGAATTAGATCGGCGATGCCGGCGCCGATCATGGGATCGTAGTAGCGCACAGAGAGGCCGAAATCGTGCGCGAGCCAATTGCCGTGCTCGCGGTTCGGCGAATAGACGTTGTCGGGAATCAAGACGTCGTCGCCGGCTTTGACGATGCCGAAGTAAACGTTCGAAATGGCCGCCAGCCCGGACGGTTGCAGCAACGCGTGCTTGCCGCCCTCGATCTGCGCCAGGCGCTGCATGAGCGCGGCGGAGGTCGGCGTCGCGTGCAGACCGTAGCGCCATTGCGCGTCGTTGCGCCAATCGGCGCCGCGCACCGTGGCCAGATCGGGAAATACGACGGTAGACGCACGGGCGACGGGCGTCGAAAACGATTCGAAGCCGGGTGCAAGCTCGACTTCGGGATGGACGATACGTGTCTGGCGCGCGCGCGCGGATGCGGAATCGGTCATGGTCACGGTGTCGATGAAAGCGTTGCCAAGGGATGGAGATTGAAAGGCTGCGGATCGGAATCGTCGACGTTCATGCGATCGCCGGCCAGCGAGCCGTCGGCGCCAAAGCGCCCGACCCAGTTGCCCGTGATCGTCGTGCCGTCGTTCGACTCTTCGATTTCGAGCACGTCGCCTTCGCGGTCGCCGGCTACGAGCACGACTTCGCCGGTGTCGGCGAACTGATATTCGCCGTGTACGCCCGTCGGATCGTCGGTCTTGTTGCCAAGACGCAAGATGATGCGGCGCGTGCCAAGCGTGCCGCGATAGCTCGGGAAATGAGCGAATTCGGGATTCGGGACGAGTGGCGCCGGTGTGCGCGGGACGGCCGCATCGGCCGCGGCAGCCGATTGCTGCGCCATGCTATCGGCGGCATCCGAGGCTTGCGTCGCCACGGACGCAGCGGCATCGGACGCATGCTGTCCGACCCAACTCGCCGCGGCGGCACGCTGCTGCGCAACCTTGAGCGCGGCGTCGTCGGCTTGGCGCGCGATGGCATCGGCCGGTTGCGTCGCTTGCTGAGCCCGAGCCGGGTGTGCCGCGAACACAGCCAACACGACGACCGCCGACAAAGCCCTCCACTTTTCCATGCCCGCGGCACCTTCCATCATGTGCTGGATGATTCTACGCAATCGCACCCGTGGTATTCCTTTAGCTCGAGGTGGTTTGACATGGCTGCCTACAACGATATCGAATCGAATCGTTCGCGTGTCGACCTAGGGGCGGCGCGCTGAATCCGCTTCAGACTTCGCCCCACAGATCGTGTCCGTCCGCACCCGTAATCCGGACAGAGACGAAATCGCCGGCCTTATAGCGCTTGGACGCTTTCGTCGCGGGCGCGATGTAGACGACGCCGTCGATCTCAGGCGCATCGGACGCGGTACGACCGATGCCGCCATCGGCGTTGACCTCGTCAATCAATACTTTGAGGGTCTTGCCGACCTTACGTTTCATCCGCCGTGCGGAGACTTCTTCCGCCACTTCCATGAAACGAGCCCTGCGCGCTTCGCGCACTTCGTCGGGCAGCGCCCCGTCGAGTTCGTTCGCGCTCGCCCCTTCCACCGGAGAGTAGGCGAAGCAGCCGACGCGATCGAGTTCCGCCGCGCGGATGAATTCGAGCAGCGTTTCGAATTGGGCTTCGGTCTCGCCCGGAAAACCGGCGATGAACGTGCTGCGAATCGTCAGGTCGGGGCACATACGGCGCCACGCCGCGACGCGTTCAAGCGTGCGCTCGGCGTTGGCCGGACGCTTCATGCGCTTGAGCACTTCCGGGTCGGCATGCTGGAACGGCACATCGAGATAAGGCAGCACATGCCCCTTGAGCGGGCCTTCGGCCATCATCGGAATGATTTCGTCGACGTGAGGGTACGGATACACGTAGTGCAGCCGCACCCACGCGCCGTATTGGGCGGCCAACTCGCCGAGCGCGCCGACGAGTTCCGTCATGCGCGTCTTGAGCGGCCGGCCGTTCCAAAAGCCCGTGCGATATTTCACGTCGACGCCATAGGCGCTCGTGTCCTGCGAGATCACCAGCAGTTCCTTCACGCCCGACTTGAACAGATTCTCGGCTTCGAGCATGACCTCGGCGACGGGGCGCGACACGAGATCGCCGCGCATCGACGGAATGATGCAGAACGTGCAGCGGTGATTGCAGCCTTCCGAAATCTTGAGGTACGCGTAGTGCCGCGGGGTGAGCTTGATCCCCGCTGCCGGCACGAGATCGACGAACGGATCGTGCGGCTTCGGCAAATGACTGTGCACGGCCTGCATGACCTCGCCTACCGCGTGCGGGCCCGTGACGGCGAGCACCTTCGGATGCACCTCTTCGATGAGCCCCGAGCCGCTGGCGCTCTTCTTCGCGCCCAGGCAACCCGTGACGATCACCTTTCCGTTTTCCGTGAGCGCTTCGCCGATGGCGTCGAGACTTTCCTGTACGGCCTCGTCGATGAAGCCGCAGGTATTGACGACCACGAGGTCGGCGCCGTCATAAGTGCCCGAAATCTCGTAGCCCTCGGCGCGCAGCTGCGTGATGATCTGCTCGGAATCGACGAGCGCCTTGGGGCAGCCAAGCGACACGAAGCCGACCTTGGGTGCGATTTGCGTGGGCGCGACAGGCGTCGACGCGGCGGAGGTGGGGGTGTGCGACATGAGGTGATCCAGCAAATAACAACGACTACGGGCAAGCGAATCTTACGTGCCAGGCGTGACGCCTTGGCCGCCCGAGGGAACCGCGTATTGTACCGCGCCCATGCCCTGACCTGCCGGCCGCGTGATGCGCGCCCCGCTTAGCGCACGCTAGGAATCGAGGAAGACGCGCGCGGCATATCGCATGGCGTCCATTTCCGCCGGCGAAGCGCGCTCGCCATCGTGGCGAATCCGCGCATGGCGGACCAATAGGCGAAGCGTGAATACGCTAGCGGACGGAGGGAGTCAGCGGGGAAGCTCCCTGCCGATGGCCTGACCCGCGCATGGTATGCGGGCAAGCGTCGCGCGCCGGTCCGCGCGCCTTCGCCTGCCTGCTGTCGTCACTTCTTTTCGGGTTCCGTGCCGGCGCCCGGCTTATTGAACGTGAACGAACTGAACATCGTCTTAGCCTGGTTCTGCATCTGCTCTTGCATTTGCACGAACATGTTCTTCGACTGTTCGATGTAGCTCGTCATCATGCCCTGCATCATCGGCGCCTGCATGTTCATGAACTGCGACCAGACTTCCGGATTCAGCGCATTGCCCTCATAGAGATTCTTCGACTGCTCGGCGAGCTTGTTTTGAATCTCGATGAAAGCCTGGATGTTCTTTTCGAGGTACGTCCCCATCATTCCCTGCATCGCATGTCCGTAGAAACGGATGATCTGCGACAGCATCGACGACGAGAACATCGGCACGCCACCGCTTTCCTCTTCGAGAATGATCTGCAGCAAAATGCTGCGCGTCAAATCCTCGTTGGTCTTCGCGTCGATGACCTTGAACTCCTCCTGGTCGAGCACGAGCTGCTTCACGTCGCTCAGCGTGATGTACGTGCTCGTCTCCGTGTCATAGAGCCGGCGGTTCGGGTACTTTTTGATGAACCGCTCGGCTGTTTTCTTTGTAGTCGACATGTAATGCCTTTTATGAATGCAACGCAGCGCAATGACGGCGCCCTCGAGCCCGCCGCGTCTTCCGCGGCGGACCGGACCCCCGAAACCCATACACTTTAACGCGTTTTGCGCCGGCGACAACGCGCGCCGCAGCCGACGCAAAACGCATCAGCCCATGTGCAAACCGCCGTTCAGCGAAAAATCGGCGCCCGTGGCGAAACCCGACTCATCGGAAGCGAGCCATGCAACGATCGATGCAATTTCATCGGGGGTGCCGAGACGACGCACCGGAATCGTCGCGATGATCTTCTCGAGCACGTCCGAGCGGATCGACTTCACCATGTCCGTGCCGATATAACCCGGCGACACCGTGTTGACGGTCACACCCTTGGTCGCGACTTCCTGCGCCAGCGCCATCGTGAAGCCGTGGATGCCGGCTTTGGCCGTCGAGTAGTTCGTCTGGCCGAACTGCCCCTTCTGACCATTCACGGACGAGATATTGATGACGCGCCCGAAGCCGCGTTCCACCATGCCGTCGATGACTTGCTTCGTGACGTTGAACAAGCTCGTCAGGTTCGTGTCGATGACGGCCGTCCAATCCTCGTGCGTCATCTTGCGGAACACGACGTCGCGCGTGATGCCGGCGTTGTTGACGAGCACGTCGACTTCGCCGACTTCCGCCTTCACTTTGTCGAACGCGGCTTTCGTCGATTCCCAATCGCCGACGTTGCCCTCCGACGCGACGAAATCATAGCCGAGCGCCTTTTGCTGCTCGAGCCACGTGACGCGGCGAGGCGAGTTCGGCCCGCAGCCCGCGACCACTTTGAAGCCTTGCTTGTGCAGGCGCTGACAGATGCCGGTGCCGATGCCGCCCATCCCGCCCGTTACGTACGCAATACGCTGACTCATGAATCACGCTCCATTCCTGTGTATTTCGGGGACGCCTACCGGCGTCCCTCGTCTTTACCGCCTTGCAATGCCCTCGCCGGCGGCTCTTGCGCGCCGCTTAGACGCGCTCGACCGCCAATGCCACACCCATCCCGCCGCCGATGCAAAGGGATGCCAGGCCGCGCTTCGCGTCGCGCTTTTGCATTTCATGCAGCAGCGTCACGAGGATCCGGCAACCCGACGCGCCGATCGGATGGCCGATCGCGATCGCGCCGCCATTCACGTTGATCTTCGACGTGTCCCAGCCCATTTGCTTGTGAACGGCGAGGGCCTGCGCAGCGAATGCCTCATTGATTTCCATGAGGTCGAGATCGCCCACCGACCAGCCGGCGCGCTCCAGGCAGCGGCGCGATGCCGGCACGGGGCCCATGCCCATCACCTTCGGATCGACGCCGGCGTTCGCGTACGCCTTGATGCGCGCAAGCGGCGTCAAACCGAGCGCTTCGGCCTTCTTGGCCGACATCACGAGCACGGCTGCGGCGCCGTCGTTCAGGCCCGACGCATTGGCCGCCGTGACCGTGCCTTCCTTCGAGAAGGCCGGCTTCAGGCCGGCGAGCGATTCGGCTGTCACGCCGTGGCGCACGAACTCGTCGGTGACGAAACGCACCGGTTCGCCCTTGCGCTGCGGGATGTCGATCGGGACGATCTCGTCGTTGAAGCGCCCCGACTTTTGCGCGGCTTCGGCCTTGTTCTGCGACAGCGCGGCAAACTGGTCCTGCTCCTCGCGCGTGATGCCGTACTCCTTGGCCACGTTTTCCGCGGTGACGCCCATGTGGTACTGGTTGTAGACGTCCCAAAGGCCGTCGACGATCATCGTGTCGACCAGTTTGGTGTCGCCCATGCGAAAGCCGTCGCGCGAGCCCGGCAGCACGTGCGGCGCCGCGCTCATGTTTTCTTGGCCACCGGCCACGACGATATCGGCATCGCCCGAAATCACCGCGTTCGCCGCGAGCATGACGGCTTTCAGGCCCGATCCGCAGACTTTATTGATCGTCATGCCCGGCACGGCGCTCGGCAGCCCCGCCTTGATCAACGCCTGACGCGCGGGGTTTTGGCCCGAGCCGGCCGTCAGCACTTGCCCCATGATGACTTCGCTCACTTGTTCGGGCTTGACGCCCGCGCGCTCCAGCACCGCGCGCACGACGGCCGCGCCCAGATCCGGCGCGGCTACCTTCGCGAGCGTGCCGCCGAACTTGCCGACCGCGGTGCGAGCAGCCGATACGATCACTACGTCAGTCATTTGTGACTCCTTGCGGACGAGGCGGCCGCTTCGGCCGCGCATCGTAGTTAAAAACCTTAGAGCGTCTCCGTCGATCGATCGACCGGTCAATCGCGCTCTTGCACATAACGCCCCGGCGCGGGCTCGATGACCGGATACTCGGCCGATCCGAGCGTCTCGCGAATCTTTACCTTCTTGCCCCCGTACTGGTCGAGCCAGGCCATCCATTCCGGCCACCAGCTGCCCGGCTTCTCCCGCGCGCCTTCGAACCAATCGTCCGGATTCTCCGGCAACGCCTTCTCATTGCCCTCATGCGACCAATAACTGCGCTTGCCCTTCGCCGGCGGGTTGATCACGCCCGCGATATGCCCCGATGCGCCGAGCACGAAACGCTTTGGCCCAGTCAGCAAAGGCGCCGACGCGTACGCCGTGCGCCACGGCACGATGTGGTCGTCGCGCGAGCCGTAGATGAACGTCGGCACGTCGATACGCGACAAGTCGAGCGACTCGCCGCAGACCGTGAGCGCACCCGGCTCGCGCAGCCGGTTTTCCAGATAGGTGTTGCGCAAATACCAGACGTACATCGGGCCGGGCAAGTTCGTCGAATCGCTGTTCCAATAGAGCAAATCGAACGGCGCTGGCGTGCGGCCTTTGAGATAGTTGTCGACCACATAGTTCCATACGAGGTCGTTGGGCCGCAAAAACGAGAAGGCGTTCGCGAACTCGACGCCGCGCATGAGCCCCGGCGCCGTGCCGGATGCGCCGCCGATCGTTTGTTCGCGCATGCGCACATGCGCTTCGTCGACGAACACGTCGAGCACGCCCGTATCGCAGAAATCGAGCATCGCGGTAAGCAGCGTCATCGAGGCCGCCGGGTGCTCGCCGCGCGCGGCAAGCACGGCGAGCGCCGTCGCGATCATGGTGCCGCCGATGCAAAAACCGAACGTATTGATTTGCTCGCGCCCGCTCACGCTCTTGACGACGTCGATCGCCGTGAGCACGCCTTCGTTCACGTAGTCGTCCCAAGACTTGCTCGCGAGCGAGGCGTCCACGTTGCGCCAGGAAATCATGAAGACTTGGTGGCCGCACTCCAGCGCGTGCGCGACGAGCGAACTCTCGGGCTGCAGATCGAGGATGTAGAACTTGTTGATGCAAGGCGGAACCATCAACAGCGGCCGCTCGAACACGCTCGGCGTGCGCGGCTTGTATTGGATGAGCTGCATGAGCTCGTTTTCGAAGATGACCGCGCCTTCCGTCGCGCCGATGTTTTTCCCGACGACGAAACGCGACTCGTCGCTCTGCGAGATCTTGCCTCGACGCATATCGGCCAAGAAGTTCATCACGCCCTGGCGCAGGCTCTCGCCGTGGCTCTCGAGCAGCGCCTTCTGCGCCTCGGGATTGAGCGCCAGAAAGTTGCTGGGCGAAGCGGCGGCCGTCCATTGGGCAACCGTGAAGCGAATCCGTTCGCGCGTTTTCGCATCGGTGTCGAGCGCGTCCGCCAATGCCTGCAGATACCGCGCATTGAGCAGATACCACGCCGCCATGAAGGCGAACGCCGGCGTCGCTTTCCAGGCGTCGGCGCTAAAGCGCCTATCGGGCAGCTCCGGCACGCCCTTCTCGCCCCCGCTCGCCTGCTGCTGCATGAGTGAGAGGCAATCGCGCGAGTAGTCGGCCTGCAGTTCCCGCAGACGCTCGGGGGGAATGGAGGCGATCGGCAGCCTCATGCCCGCGAATGCTTGCTGGGCGTCGGCCATCGAAGGAATCGGCGGCATCGCGGGCATCGGAGGCATCGTCATGCCCGGCATGCCCCCGGGCGGCATCGTGAACGGAAAAGGAAACGGCGCGGCGCCCGCCTGGCCGTTCATCGCCTGCGCGGCCATGCCGCCGAACGGACCGGCCTGGGCCGCCGACGGCCACTTGCTCGGATCGGCGAGAGCACGCCAGGCGCCGGTCCAAGCCTCGAACATGCGCTGCATATCCGCGTTGCCGCCTTCGGCTTGCTGCTCGCGGTTCGAGGAAGTTTCGGATTGGGAAGAAGTCGATCGACGTTTTGATGCAGTCATACCCGCTTTGGCCGTGAGTCTAGGAAGACTGATTGAGAGGCGGGCATCGAGCGCGCTCGGGCGAACCCTTGCGACACTCGCTGCGCTCACCCTTGCGAGCGGTCATTCTTGCCCCCGCCAGGAGGTGTGTCAATGCTTTGGACCGATTTTGCCGCAGCGCGATAGGTTTTTTATTATCGTTTTCCCGATGTCGATCGAAAACGCGCAAGCCACGTCCCGTCGGCATGTGCGCTAGGCCGCACAACGCGCCGCGCGCGGGGGCGACCTCAAAAAAAGCCACTCGATCTTGTGCGCCGCGGGGCGCGGCCGATCTTGGGCGTCAGCGATTCAACCAGATCAGCGCCGCCATGCGCCCCGTCACCCCATCGCGCCGGTACGAAAAGAACCGCTCCCGATCCGTGGCGGTGCAGAAATCGCCGCCTGTCACACGCGTGACGCCATGCCGGGCCAGACGCACGCGCGCGAGCGCGTAGAGATCCGCCCAATGCTTGCCCGGCGCACGCTCGCGTGCAACGAAAGCGCGAGCCGTCGCGATGCGTTCGTCCGGCTCGGCAGCGGCCAAGAATGCGGCGCGCACGTCCTCTCCGACCTCGAACGCCTTAGGGCCGATCGCCGGCCCCAGGTAGGCGTGCAACGTCTCGGTCGGCCGCCCGGCGAGGGCTGCGACGCGCAGCGCGGTCTTTTCGACAATGCCCGAAACGAGGCCGCGCCAACCTGCATGCGCCGCACCCACCGCGCGGCCCTCGTCATCGCAAAGCAAGACCGGGAGACAATCGGCCACCATGACGAGGCAGGCGACGCCCGGCGTGCTCGTCACGCTGGCGTCGGCGCGCACGGGCGGCCCGTCTTCCTGCACTTCGTCGGCGCGGACAACCGCATCGCCGTGGACCTGCTCGAGCCACGCGGCCCGCACGCCAGCTGCCGCCAGCAGACGCGAGCGATTCTCGGCGACGTCGGCCGGATCGTCACCCGTGTGAAACCCGAGATTCAGCCCGCCGGCCGCCTCGCGCCCTTGCGCCCAGCGACCGTACGGCGGCAGGCTGACGCCGCCCGCGCGCGTCGTGACGAGCGCACCGACGCGCGGCGAAACGCGCCAATCTGGGTTTAGACAATCGGCTTGCGTCAAGGCGGGTTCGCTCATTGGACCTTTGCCTCACTCGAGATCTGCATCGTCGCCGGTCTCGTCGTCGTAGCCGGATTCATTGCCATCGAAATCATCATACGAAATATCTTCATCGAATTCCTCGCCTTCAAAGGCGGCCGCTTCCTGCCCGAAGCCGAGCGCGTGCACGAGTTCCTCCATGTCGGCCGGCAGATCGGCGCGCCAACGGATCGATCTGCCGGTGCTCGGATGCACGAGCCCGAGCTGCCACGCATGCAGCGCTTGCCGCGCGAAGCCGCCGGGCAACGGCACGCTCGAACGGCGTCCGCGCGCGCTGCCATAAACAGGGTCGCCAAGCAACGGATGCCCCGCGTGCGCGCAGTGAACGCGGATTTGATGCGTGCGCCCCGTTTCGAGATCGCAATGGATCGCGCTCACGGTCTGCCGCTGCCAGGTGGTTTGATCGACGAGACGGAAACGCGTGCGCGCGCTCTTGCCCGTCGAGCCGGCGACGACTGCCATGCGTGTGCGTTCGCGCGGGTCGCGCCCGATCGGGGCGTCGATGATGCCTTCATCGGGCATGGCTCCCCATACAAGCGCGACATACCGGCGCTTGACGGTGCGCGCCTGCAACTGACGCACGAGGTCGGTCTGCGCTTCGAGCGTGCGCGCGACGACCATGAGCCCCGACGTTTCCTTGTCCAGCCGATGGACGATTCCCGCCCGCGGCAAACCGGCGGCATCCGGATAGCGATGCAGCAGCCCATTGAGGATCGTGCCGCTCCAATTGCCCGCGGCGGGGTGGACCACGAGACCGGCGGGCTTGTCGATGACGAGCAGCGTCTCGTCTTCATACACGACCTCGAGCGGCACCGGCTCGGGGGTAAACGCAAGCTGTTCGGGCAACAAATCCGGCGTAAGCTCGATGCGCGCGCCAAGCGGCACGGCCTGCCGAACCTTGGCGGGCGCGCCGTTGAGCAGCACACGCCCCGCTTCCGTCCAGCTTTGCAGACGGCTGCGCGAAAACTCGGGAAACACTTTCGCGAGTACTTTGTCGAGCCGATCGCCGGCCAGCTCGGCGGGTACGGCCACCACGCGCGGTGCGTCGCCGTGGGCCTGCGTCGGCGCGCTTTCAGGCGCGAACGCGCGGTCGCCCGCCGCCTCGCTTTTATGCGCGTCGGCGCGGCTGGCGCTTCGGCTATAATCGTCGCTTCTATCGATAGGGCCGAGCATGTTGCCGGACGAACGTGTGCGGGTCATTGAAACTGGGTCACTGAGTGAGACTGATTGCTAGGATGCATGGAGAAATGCGGCGAGCCTTCAACACCTTGATGCGCACGGCTTCGTGCGCGGCGAGCCGCGCTGCTAAGCGTGCGGTTCAATCCGCTTCGGCTGGCCTTGCCCTCGCCGCGGCCGCGGTGCTCGTGGCGGGCTGCCACGGCCTGCCGCAAAAAACCGACGAGACGGCCGCTTGGCCGAACAACAAATTATACTCGGAGGCTCAAGACGCCTTGACCGGCGGCGACTGGGGCAAATGCGCGAAATATTTCGAAGCGCTCGAGGGCCGCGATCCGTTCGGTCACTTCTCCCAGCAAGCCGAAATCAACGTCGCCTATTGCAACTGGAAGGACAGCGAAACGGCAGCGGCCGATCAAGCCATCGACCGCTTCATTCAGCTGCATCCGGATCATCCCGACATCGCCTACGCGTACTACCTGAAGGGGATGATTCACTTCAACGACGATCTGGGTCTGTTCGGCCGCTTCTCCGGCCAGGACATGAGCGAGCGCGATCCGAAGTCGCTGCGCGAGTCGTACGATGCGTTCAAGGTCGTCGTCGACAAGTACCCCAACAGCAAGTACGCGCCCGACGCCGCCGCGCGCATGCGCTACATCGTCAACGCACTGGCCTCGTATGAAGTGCATGCGGCCGATTACTACTATCGCCGCGGCGCCTATGTCGCCGCCATCAATCGTGCGCAGCTGGCCATCAAGGAGTACAAGAACGCGCCGGCGATCGAAGATGCGCTTCACATCATGATGTTGTCGTACACAAAGCTCAACGAGCAGAAGCTGGCCGACGATACGCGCCGTGTGCTCGCCGGGACGTTCCCCGACAGCCCTTACATCACGGGTCATGCGCGCCCCGGCACGCAAAAGTCGTGGTGGCAGTTCTAAGCACGACCCACGTCAGGCGTTCGACGATCCACGCATGACGCCCCAAAGAAAAACCCGGCAGCGCCGGGTTTTTCTTTTTTGGGGCGCCCTGCCCGCCGGCGCGCGGCTCCCGCTACAAGCCGTCCGCGTCGCTCGTCGTCTTTCCCGCGAAAAATTCACGGACCACGTCGATCTCGCGCGTGCGCTTGAACGGCGGCAGGCTCTGCCAGATTCGACGCCCGTACGGTTTGTCGACAAGACGTGTATCGCAGATCATCAGGACGCCACGATCCGTTTCCGCGCGAATCAAGCGGCCAGCCCCCTGCTTCAGGGTGATGACGGCTTGCGGCAGTTGATGGACGGCAAACGGGCTCAACCCCTTCTTCGTCAGCGCGTCGAGACGCGCGGATAGCACGGGATCGTCAGGCGGCGCAAACGGAAGCTTATCGATAACGACGAGCGAGAGTGCATCCCCACGGACGTCAACGCCCTCCCAGAAGCTTTGACTGCCGACGAGGATCGCATTGCCGTAGGCGCGAAAGCGATCGAGCAGTTCGGTTCGGCTTGCGTCGCCCTGCTGGAGCAACGGCCTCGCCCACCCGCGCGCCTCGATGACGTCGCGCAGCTTGCCCGCGATGCGGTCGACGGCGCGCAACGTCGTGCATAAGACGAACACGCCGCCGCCCGCAGCTTCGATCGCCGGTAGCGCGGCCTCGAACACGGCATCGGTGAACGCCGGCGAAGACGGCTGCGGTAAATTGCGCGGCACGTAAAGCAGAGCTTGCGTGCCGTAGTCGAACGGGCTCGGCAGTGTCATCGAGCGACGTGCGTCGAGACCCATTTGCGCCGCGTAATGGGTGAAATCGCCTCGCACCGACAGGGTCGCCGATGTGAAAATCCAGGCTCGCGGCACACCCGCGCGTTGCTTGGCGAAGATCGGAGCGACCGACAACGGCGTTTCGTGCAGCTGGACGGAGTGCGAAAATACTTCGACCCAGCGGATGCGCTCGTTGGAGTCCGATTGTGCCGATGGGGCGGCGCTAGACGCACCCGCGCTTGCGCTTGCGGACGCCGACGCGACCGATGAAGTAGTCGGCGCACTGTCATCGGGCAACGCAGTCCACCGTGCAAGTTGGTCCTGCAGCTCGCGCGCGCGCCGAAGACAAGCGCCCAGCGATTCCGCGCGCTCCGCTTGTCCCGCCAGTGCGGTCGCAAGCGCGCCGAGCGCTTCCTCGAGCGCGTCGAGCGCGCCGTAGAGCGCATGGTCGTCACCCAGCTGAGCGGCCGACACGCGCAGGCTGTCGTCCTTGAAAGCGAGCCTCACGTCGCGCGCCGCGCGCTCGAGCGTCGCCCCCACCTTGACCCATTCGACCGAATCGCGCGCATGCGCGAGTCCTTCGGCCACCGAGTCGCGTGCAAGCTCGAGCAGTTGGGTCGTCGATAACGTTTCGCCGAAAAAAAGCGTCGCCGTTTCCGGCAGTTGGTGCGCTTCATCGAAGACGATCGTATTGGCGGTGGGCAACAACTCGGCCATGCCCGTATCGCGCAGCATGATGTCGGCAAAAAACAGATGGTGATTGACGACGACGATATCGGCTTGCTGCGCCTCGCGCCGCGCCTGCATCACGAAGCATTCCTTGTAGTGCGGGCACTCCTGCCCTAGGCAGTTCTCGCGCGTCGAAGTCACCATGGACCAGACGGCGGCCGTCTCGGGCACGCTCGCTAGTTCGGCTTTATCGCCCGTGCGGGTGATCTTGGCGAAGCGCACGATGTCCTGCAGATACGCCGTGTCTTGCCGCGACGGCAAGCGGCCGTTGTCGGCCGTGCGCTGCAGGTAGTAGTGGCAGAGGTAGTTGGCGCGACCTTTGAGCATCGCGACCGACACGGGCACCGCTAGCGCGTCGCGCACGGTCGGGATGTCACGCTGGAACAGCTGATCCTGCAAATGCTTGGTGCCCGTCGAGACGATCACCTTCCCGCCCCAGAGCATCGCGGGGACAAGATAGGCATACGTCTTTCCCGTACCTGTGCCGGCCTCGACGATCAGCGTGTTTTCGCCCGCGGCGCCCTCGGCTTCTTGCGTCGTCTCGCCGGCCGAGCGCTCGACGGCGCCCTGAACATCGGCATCGGTGCGCAAGCGCCTCGCCGGACGGCGCGCCGCTTCGAACATCGCGGGCTCGGGCATTGCGCGCCCCGACGCTTCCATCGCGGCGGCTACCGCACACGCCATCTCGATTTGGGAAGCCCGAGGCCTGTAACCGTCGATCGCGCGCGCGAGCAGGCCGTCGTTCGCGAAAATGGTGTCGAGTTCGACCCGCCTACGCGGGGCGAGCGTCGCCGCGAGTGCATGTGGCGCGCTCGCTGGGCGTGTCGAGGACGCCCGCTGAACGGCGCCTTCCGGGGCCGCCTCGGGCAAGTTCGGCGCCGCGGTATGCGGCGCGCTGGAAGTGGCATCGAGCGGTGAATTCAAGGCAAGCGTTTCCCTACTGTGGGCACCGCGTGCGGCGCGAAACGCTTGCCCGTTCGCCGCCTACGCGTGCCTGTCCGGTTCGAGCTGCAATTGCAGCAATAAAATGTCGTCTTTGACCTTGAGCTTGCGCTTTTTCAAACGCCGCAGCTCGAGATCGGTAATATCCGAGGAGACCAGTTTGTCGATCATGCGATCGAGTTCGCTATGCTCCGACTGCAATTGCAAGATACGATCGCGGAGCGTGTCCGGTTGGATCGCCTGATAACCGCGCATGGTCGACTCCTCGCT
>NZ_JBQCHR010000182.1:0-126243 GCF_051954495.1 Trinickia sp. | reverse complement strand
CCCCATTCCGGCGTTACCGCGCAGCCCCGGAATGAAATGCCCCTTGCCCTCGAGCTCGATCGAGACGGTCACCTCGGTGCCGATCAGCTTGTTCAAATCGATGTTCGCCGCCATGCTCGGCGAGAACGAGAGCGAATCGGGCGTCTTCAGCTCAAGCGTGTACTCGAACAACTCGCCAAGCGTTTCCCGGCCGCTCAGTTTGACCGGTGTGAGGATCGGTTGATCGCCGTACATCGGCAGGGCGGCGCCGGATATTGAGAGGGTACGGCGATGCAGACGGTTGAGCATGTTGGATTCCGGTTATCGCGGCCATCACTAAGGGCCACGCGCGACGCTCCCGGATTTATTCACAACACGGATGCCAACGGAAATAGGAAAATTCTTAATCGTTCAGAAACCAAATCAAAAGGCATTAATCGCCGCCGACGAGCGTTGAAGATGGCGGTGAGCGAAGGTATGGCGTTCAACCATCACGGAAGAGGTCGCAGCAACGTCCAGCGCGGCCTTGCGCCCATCGAATTGGTCCTCGATCCACGAAGCCAACTCCGACCACGGTGGGGCAATGCAAGGCCAGCGCCGGCCATTTTTCGCTCTATTGCAACCTTCACGCCCTCGCCACCGCCAGCCCCTCGTCGCTCGTGCGCATCCAAGCGACCAGCGCCCCACAGCAGAGCAGTGCGAGACAGACGATGGGAACGATCATGGGCCCGAACGTCGTTCCCGTCACCTTGCCGACAAGCGGCATCAGATTCTGACTGAAGAATCCGCCCAGGTTGCCGATCGAATTGATCGCCGCCACGCTCGCGGCCGCGCGGGCGCCCACGAAGTAGCGCGGGGGCATCGACCAGAAGCACGGATAGAGCAGCGGAATGCATGCACCGCCAAGCACCAGCGCGATAAAGCGCAGGACAGTCGTGGGCAACAACAGGCTCAGCAGAAAGCCGAGCGAGCCTAGGGCCGCCACGATCGCGATCGTACGCAAGATGCTCTTGCCATGACGCAGCCGCTTCGGCAGATACAAGAGCAACAGAACGGCAAGCGCCCACGGAAGCATGCTCAAGAGTCCGTTGATGCCGCTCGACACCCCGAAGGACTTCACGATCGTCGGCAACCAGTAGGTCACGCCGTAGAGCGAGGTCGACATCAGCATGTACGTCCCGGCGAAGAGCATGACGCGCGGGTCCAGCAGCGCCATCCACGGTTTCGAATGCACTGCGTGCTCGGGCTTTTCTCGCTCGAGCGCAGCCGCGACGACCTGCTTCTCGCGCTCGTTCAGAAAGCGTGCTTCGCGATACGACGCCGGCAAGATGCGGAACACCAAGATCCCGACCAGCACCGCAGGCAAGCCGGTGGCGATGAACACCCACTGCCATCCCGCGAGGCCGGCCACGCCGTTCAGACCGAGCAGCAGGCCGCCCACGAGCGAGCCGAGCATGTTCGCGAGCGCACTGCCGAGCGTGAAGACGCCTAGCACGCGCGCACGATGGCTTTGCGGAAACCAGAGCGTCAGGTAATAGATGACCCCGGGGTAGAAGCCCGCCTCTGCGACGCCGAGCGCGAAGCGCAACCCGCAAAACGCCGACATGGATGTCGTGAAGCCCATCAGCACGGTGATGACACCCCACGTCAGCATGATCCGCGCAAGCCATACGCGCGCGCCGTAACGATGCAGCGCCAGCGTGCTCGGCACTTCGAAAAGCAGGTAGCCGATAAAGAACAGCGAAGACGCGAGCCCGAATGCCGCTTCGGTCATACCGAGGCTATGCACCATCTGCAGCTTGGCGAAGCCCACGTTTTGCCGGTCGATGAATGAAATGAGAAACATGACGACGAGCGTCGGCAGGAGATGCCGAGACATCTTGCGCATCACCTGCTGTTCTTCCGCGCCTTTCGGCTCCAGCGTTGCACTTGCGTTCACCGCGTGCCTCCAATATCTGTATGAGTATCAGTGTGGTTGAGAGTAAGCCGCGTCCATCGAAGGACGCTGCGTGTATTCGGTTGTCGCCGCCGGCTAGGCGATGAATTGATCGAGCACGGGCACGAACATGTCCTGCCACGTATGCGGCTTGTTCTTGATCGTGCCGACCATGGATAGGAAGTCGACGTAGTCCATCAATTGGTTCGGCTGCAGCGAGAACCTCGTATGCGGCGCACTGAGCACGCGCATGACATCCGCGGTCGAGACCTTCAGGCCCGACGCGGAAACGTAAATGGCCGCGGCGGCGGCCGGATCGCGGCCGATGAGCCGCACCGCCTCGGCAAGCGCATCGAGAAACGCCGACACCATCGCGGGTTCTTCATCGACGAGCCGCTTCGGCGAAAACACGACGTCGAGCGTCAGCGGCCCAAGCACATCGACAGAATTCGCGACCTGATGAATACCCGGTTGTTGCAACTCGAGCGTGGAAAACGGCGGCGAAGTAAAGTGCGCCGTGACGCCGTTCTCATGCCGCAAGAGTGCGCGCATTGCCTCGGGATGAGGCAGGTTGACGGTGATGGAATCGAGCTTGGCGAAGTGCGGCGCCCCCAGCAGTTTCGCCGCCAGCATCTGCAAGACGACCGCGGACAGCGAGGTGCGAATGCCCGGCACTGCAATGCGGTCAGCCGGCGTGAAATCGCGCAGCGTAGCGATCCGCGGCACGTTGCTGTTCAGGGAAAGCGCCGTGGTGGACAGCCCCGAAATGCCGATCACCTCGACGTTCGGAATGCCGCGCGCACGCGCCCAAAGCTCGATGAACCCAGGCGCCCCGGCGCTCGCGAAATCGAGGGTGCCAGCCATCATCGCGTCGTCGACCGAATTGCCGCCATCGAGCAGCACCCATTCGACGTTCACCGAATTCAGTCCGTGACGCGCGGCGTTTCGCTCCATCAGCCGCAGCTTTTCCATGACGAGCAAAGGCAGGTACAGCAGGCCGTAGCCCTTCGAAATGCGCACGGTGCGGGTCCGAGCCAAGACGAGCGAGGGCGCGACCGAGGTGGCCAGCGCCCCGGCAAGCAGCGTGCGGCGACGCGTCGACGGCTTCGTCACGCTCGCTGCTTGTGTCTCCTTGTCTCGTCGAACCTTCATGTGATGTCGTGTGAGCCTCACCGGGCCCGATCGAATTTCGCCTGTTGGCACAGGTTATCGAGTCAATCTGAGAAAATGCTGACATCGCGCCCCGGGGAAAACCCGCAATTGGGGCACGCGGCGAGAAGCCTCACTATGCGCGTTTCTCGTTCGAAGCGGCCGGGCGGTTGCCCCGCGGCGGATGCGGGAAGTCCAGCAAGATCGGAACCTAAACTCGAGCGTCGGAAAGACATCATGCGCATTCTTGTCGTCGAGGACGACGCGGAGATCGGAGCGGCGATTCGTGCCCGGCTGAGCCGCCTGGGGCACGCCGTGGACCTGGAACATGACGGAGGCGTCGCGAACAGCCTGCTTGCCGTGGAGACGTTCGATCTCGTCATCCTCGACGTCATGCTGCCGACGCTGGACGGCTTCACCATCCTGCGCAATTTACGCGCGGCCGGGCGCATGACCCCGCTATTGCTGTTGACCGCGCGCTCGGCCATCGACGATCGCGTCAGCGGCTTGGCGCTGGGCGCCGACGACTACCTCGTCAAGCCGTTCGATTACCGCGAATTCGAAGCACGCGTCCAGGCGCTGCTGCGTCGCGGCAGCGGCCAAGCGCACGACGTCATCACGCTCGGCAGCCTCGTCATCGACCGCACCAACCGGCTGGCCGAACTCGAGAAAAAACCCTTCCCGTTATCGCGTCAGGAATTCGCGCTGTTGGAGATCCTCGCCAGCCGCCCCCAACGTGTGTTTTCGAAAGAAGAACTGCTGACACTCCTGTTCAACTTCGACAAGGAACCCAGTGCGAATGCCGTGGAGCAATACGTCACGCGCGTGCGTAAAAAGCTTCAGGGCACCTGTGTCGAGATTCGAACCGTACGCGGCGTGGGATATCAAATTGCGACGCTTTGATCGTTTCGTCAAGACGCTGTTCGGCCGCACGCTGCTCTTCATCGCGCTCGTCGTCGCGATCGGCGCCGCGACGCTCGCCGTCATCGCCCGCTTCTACGCAGGAGTCGCAGCCGAGCGCGCCTACGACCAACTGCTCGCGGGCTCGACGATCCAGGTGGCCGAGAATCTTTACGTGCAAGGCGGCGTACTTGCACTAAGCCCGCCCGTGGCCGCGCTATCCACGATGTCGCGCTACGACAGCGTGTACTACAAGGTGCTCGATTCGCGAGGCATGGTGGTGGCAGGCTATGCGGACCTGCAAAACGCGGCCAATTTGTCGGCCGCCAAGCAAGGCCCCGTCTTTGCAAACGGGATCTATCAGAACAAGCCGATCCGTATCGCGACGATCGCACGCTATATGCCGGAAGAGCGCACGCCGGGCTGGGCCACCATCACGGTCGCCCAGACGACGAACGCGCGTCAAGCGTTGACGAACGAAATGAGCTTCAAGGTGTGGACGCTTATCCTGCTGATGAGCGCCATCGCGCTCGTGGCCAGCGCTCTGGCCATCCGTCGAGGCCTGCGCCCATTGGCGCAGATCGAGAACATCATCGCCGCCCGCGATCCGGCCGACCTGCGCCCCGTCACGGTCGAAACGCCGAGCGAAATGCAAGCGATCATCGGGGCGATCAACGGCCTCATCAGCCGGCTCGCGGAGCGCATTACGGCGATGCAGCGGTTCATCGCCGATGCGGCGCACCAGATGCGCACGCCGCTCGCGCGGCTCGACGCGCAAATCGAGCTGCTCGAGCACGAGGACGACCCGGCGCAATTCGCCGCGCGTCTCGCGGCGCTACGCAAGACGAGTTCCGATGTGGGAAGGCTGACGGGCCAACTGCTCAATCATGCGATGGTCATTCACCGCAACGAGGTGATCCCGTTCGAGCGCATCGAACTCGTGGCCCTCGCCAAGGAGGTGCTCGGCCGCGCCATTCCGTTGGCCGACGAGCGCGACGTAAGAGTGTCGTTTCAGAGCGATGCAGAACAGGTATGGCTAGCGGGCGATGCGATCAGCTTGCAGGAGGCCCTCTCCAACGTACTGCACAATGCCTTGCGTCATGGGAAGGCGGATGTGATCGACGTATCGATTTGCACGCAGCGGGAATCGGTCCGCATTACCGTGACCGACAACGGACCGGGCATTGCACCGGAGAACTGGGATGCGGCGCTACGTCCGTTTTCGCGGATCGGTGCGCCGGGACAGGAAGCGCGACCGGGGTCAGGCCTCGGGCTCGCGATCGTCCACGAAGTGATGAAGGCCCACGGGGGCAGCGTGCAGTTCGACATGCACCGGCCCGGTGGATTCTCGGTCGTGCTGGCGCTTCCCATGAAATGACCGAAACCCCGGCACGAGCCGGGGTTTCAAACCAACGCTTGCTCGGCGATCAGAAAATGTTGCGAAGGCCGATCGCGACGCCGGTCTGGTTGTTGCGGCCGGGGAAGTCGGCGGTGGCCGCACCCGTGCCGTGGATGTAATCGACGGTGCCGTACACTTCCGTGCGCTTGGACAGCGAGTATTCGGCAAGCAGCGTCGCCGAATAGCGCGTGCCGCGTCCCGTGGTCACGTCATCGCGGTTGAGCGCGCCGCGCGAACGGTCGTAATAGCCGGCCGCCGAGATCAGCAACGGCGAGGTCACTTGCCAGGTCGACCCGATGTAGAAGCCGTCGTCGATACGATTGTTGTAGTTCGCCTTCGGCGCCCAGCCCGCCGCCGGGGAGCCGGCCGCTGCCATGTAGAGATCGACGATGCCGGTGTGGTCTTGCGCATGCAGCCACCCCGCGAACGCCTTGACCGAGCTGAACGCATAGACCGCACCCACGTTGAACACGCGGAACTTGTTGTTCGAAGCGTCGCTGTTCTGTTGGTAGCCCACGTCGACGGACAGGCCGCCCATCGCGTACGATGCCGTCAGGCCGTACATGTTGCCGGCTCCGAGGCTGCCGGGCACGCCGCCCACGCCGTACATCGCCTCGACGTTCAGGCCGCCGAATTGCCCGTTGTACTTGATCGAGTTGTTGGTGCGCAGGCCATAGCCGAGCGCGCCGGGCAGCCAGCCGTCCTGATCGAAGTTACCCACCGTGAGCGGGTCGTACACATTGCCGAGCTGATCGAACAGCGGCGTGTTCTGACGCCCCAACGTGACCGCGCCATACTGGTTGCTCGACAAGCCGACGTACGCCATCCGATTGAACTCGGTGCCCGTGCTCGCCATCTGGCCGTTCCAGAGATTGAAACCATTCTCCAGCCGGAAGATCGTTTGCAGACCGCCACCCAGGTCTTCCGTACCCTTCACGCCCCAACGGCTACCGGTGATCGGGCCCACGCCCATCGAGAACTGGCTGTCGTTATTCGCATTCGCATTCGTCAAATAACGCACGCTCGTGTCCACGATGCCGTACAGCGTGACGGAACTTTGCGCGTGAGCCAACGAGACCACCCCGGTCAAAACGGTACCGGCGAGTGCCTTGAGCACTGCATTCTTCTTCATTGTTGCATCTCCTGACTTCAGGACTTCTATGTTTATGATGTAGTTGACGCGTCGCTTCGCGAACGGAGCTTGCATTTGGCCCAAAGCGATTGCACTGCTAAATCGCATTTAATGCCGTTCGGTCGGGCTCGACATACTGAAGGACGCGCCGCCTAGCCTTGCCGCGGCGGTCATTCGGTCCGGGCAGGCTTTGGTGCACGCGAATTCTACAACCGGCCGAACGTTGATCAAAAATCAATTGACGTCACGGATTGCAGTGTCTGTCTGGCGAGCCCTTGCAGTAAAAGGCTGTCAAGCCGCAGGGGCGTCGCGGCCAGGCAAAATGCGATGCGTTTTTGCAACAACCTTTGAAATTGGCGCGACCGCCGATTATTCATTTTCTCGGCGAATCGATGTCGACCGATCCGGACTTCCGAGCGAACAATTAGTATTGTCACTGACTTTACGAATATTTTTTTCGCTCTAGCGCGATTGCCTTCCCTAATCGGACCGCACCGTGCGAAGCGCTCTCGCGATCTCCGCCACGAGTTGATGCTGTTGATAGGGCTTGCGCAGGCGCGCGATATCCATACTGGCCCCCGACGGCAGATCCGCGTAGCCCGTGGCGATGACGACCGGCAGATCGGGCCTCAGTTCTCGCGCGGCGGACGCCAGCTGCATGCCCGTCATCTTGGGCATCGAGTAGTCGGTGATGAGCAGGTCGATCTTCTTGCCCTTCTTGAGCACTTCGAGCGCGCTCGCCCCTGAGTCGGCTTCGATGACCTCATGCCCCAAATCCTCGAGTAAGTAGGCCGTGCTGTTCGAGATCAGGGGGTCGTCGTCGACCAGCAAAATCGTGACGCCTCGCATCGGCGCCTCGCTACCTTCCAGCGCCGATTCCACTGCGGGCTCGGGACTCGCTTGCGACGTCACCGGCAGCCATAGCTCGGCACGCGTGCCTTTGCCGACGGCGCTTTCGAGCCGCAAGGCTCCCTTCAACTGAAGCGCCAAGCCGTGAGCCATCGACAAACCAAGGCCTGTACCTTTCCCCAGCTCCTTGGTCGTAAAGAACGGCTCCATCGCCTTCGAGAGCGTCGTCGCATCCATGCCGCACCCCGTGTCGCTGATACTGACGCGCACATAATCGCCCGCGGCGAGATCCGGTTCGCCCACGGCGCGGACCGCGTCGGCGCGAACGGTGACCGTGCCGCCGTCCGGCATCGCATCGCGCGCATTGACGACGAGGTTCAACAGCACGAGTTCGATCTGATTGGCATCGACGAGCGTCAGCGGCAGCTGTTCCGGCAAGTCGAGCTTGAGCTCGACGCGCGCGCCGACCGAGCGTTCGAGCAAATCGCTCATCCCGCGGATCAATTTGGACAAGTGCGTGGGCTCGGTTCTGAGATCTTGCTGGCGCGCGAACGCCAACAGCCGCTGCGTCAACGACGCGCCACGCCGAGCACCCCGAAGCGCACCGTCGGCGAGCCGCGCGAGCCGCTCGTCCTGCACCTGCTTGCGCAGCAGTTCGAGATTGCCCATGACCGCCATGAGCAGATTGTTGAAGTCATGCGCCACGCCGCCCGTCAACTGCCCGATCATCTCCATTTTTTGAACCTGACGCAGCGCCTCTTCCGCGCGCTCGCGCTGCCCGATTTCCTCCAGCACGGTCCGGTGGGCGCGCTCGAGTTGCGCCGTGCGCTCGAGCACCTTCTTCTCGAGTGTTTCGTTGAGACGGTGCAAGTTCTCTTCGGCGTTCTTGCGGGCGGTGATGTCCGACGACACGCCGACGAGCCGGGCGGTCTTGCGTCTTCGATCGATCACGTGCCTGGCGCGCAGATCCACCCAGTGCAGCGTGCCGTCAGGCCAGAGGCTGCGGCATTCGATCGCAAAGTCGGCGTTCGTGTCGAGGCTGACCCAAATGGCTTCGCGCAAGCGAATCCGGTCGTCGGCGTGCAGACACGCTTCGAAATCCGCATAGGTGAATGCAGTACCGGGGGGCCAGGCGAACACGGCCCGAGTGGCTGCGGACGCAGTGACTTCGGTCGGCGGCAGGTCCAACTCCCACTGACCGAGCTGACCCGCGGTCAATGCGGTCCGCAGTCGAGCCTCGCTCTCGTGCAGTTCCTCCATACGAGAACGCGCCTCGTATTGCCGAGCACGCCCGCGCTGAGCGTTCGCCACCACGCTGATGAACGTCATGGGGTGAAACGGGCGCTCGAGAAACACGACGTTGCCGAGTGTCTTGATGAGCACGGCCGCACCCGGGCGGCGATCCGACGCGCCGCCGCGCTGGGTGAGAACGATGAACGGAAAGTCCGACCACTTCGGTTGCGTGGCCACCCACGCGGCGAGCTCGGTCAGATCCACGTCGCGCAGCGCCTCTTCGGTCACCACCGCGCAGGAGATTTCGTCGCGCAGCGACCAGGACAAATAGGCGAGGTCCGGGCACACGATCGCATCGGTTCCCGCCTCGCGCAGCAGCGCGGCGGCGACGGGCGCGTCTCGTCCGGACGGCGCCAGGATCAGCGCCGGCGAACCTTGTCGATCAGGCGTCGTCATCGCTCGCTGCATTGAGGTTGAGGAGCGTCCGTTCGCCGACGAAAGTCGGCACGCCGCGCAGCACGCCCTGGAACTCATCGAGCGCCGCCCCTACCGTGAGGCCGCTCTCGCCGATGCGGTATTCGCGGATGGTTTCTTCGTGTCGGCCGGTACGCTTCTTGATGACGGAGACGGCGCGCCTGACGCGGCCGCGGGCTTCGAAGTAGCGCAGAAGGATGACCGTGTCGGCCAGATAAGTCACATCCACGGGCGCTTTCATGTCGCCGACGAGGCCATGCTGGGCCACGGTCAGAAACGTGCTCGCGCCCCGCCGGTTCAAGTACTGCAGCAACTCGTGAATGTGCAACACGAGCGCGTTTTCTTCCGGCATGGCGGATTGATAGCCGTTCAGGCTGTCGATGACAACCGTAGCCGCCTGAGCCCGATCGACGCAGTTGCGCACGCGGTGAGCGAACTCTCCCGGCGACAATTCGGCGGCGTCGACCTGCTCGACGTGCAGGTTGCCCGCGTCGCGCGCGGCCTCCAAGTCAAAGCCCATTTGACGCGTCCGATCGAAGAGCAGACCGAGTTCCTCGTCGAAGACGAACAGCGCCGCCTTTTCGCCGCGCGCGAGTGCCGCCGAGATGAACTGCAGCGAGAAGGTGGACTTGCCCGTACCGGACGGCCCGATCACTAACGTACTGGAGCCTCGCTCGATACCGCCTCCCAGCAGCGCGTCGAGTTCCGGCACGCCGCTGCTGACGCTCCCGCGGCCGATCCGCGTGCGATGTTCCGCCGCCACGAGGCGCGGGAAAACGGCAACGCCGCCGGTTCTGATCGCGAAGTCGTGGTATCCGCCGCGAAATTGCCGTCCCCGATACTTCGTCACTTTCAGCCTGCGCCGCTCCGCCCCGTAATCGGGCGAAAGCTCTTCCAGCTTGATCACGCCGTGGGCGATGCTGTGCACGGTCTTGTCGGTCGCTTCCGAGCTCAGGTCGTCGAGCAGCAGAACCGTTGCGCCGTTTCGAGAAAAATAATGCTTGAAAGCGAGGATTTGCCGACGGTAGCGCAGCGAGCTCTGAGCGAGCAGGCGGATCTCCGACAAGCTGTCGAGCACGATGCGCTTGGGGCGCACGCGTTCGAACGCGCTCAAGATCGACCGCGTGGTCTCTCCGAGCTCGAGGTCCGACGAGTACAGCAGGCTCTGCTGCTGGTCGGCGTCGAGCAGGCTCTCGGGAGGCACGACCTCGAACACGTCGACGTGATCGCCAAGGCGCCACCCGTGCGAAGCCGCGCCATTGCGCAGCTCTTTTTCCGTTTCGGACAAGGTGACGTAGAGCCCGCGCTCGCCCGCCTGCGCGCCCGTGATCAAAAAGCGCAGGGCGATTGTCGTTTTTCCCGTACCGGGAGCGCCCTCGAGCAGGAAGATGTTTCCTTCGGCGAGCCCACCGATCAGGATGTCGTCGAGCCCGGGCACACCGGTTTCGGCCGTCCCAACAATGCTCGTTTCAGTGTCCATCGATCGCTCCCGGTAGCTTGAAGAGTTTTAGGGAAGGGATGACCTGAAATTGTCGAAAAGACATGGGCCGCATGGGTACGCTTGCCGGCCAACGGAAGGCTAAGCCTTCCGGCGCAACGTGGGCGACCCTTTTCTTCTTCCCCTATTTGTTAAGCAATTCGCAGAGGAAGCAGTTTTCGTGCCTAAGAGGTGACGCAGAGGGCGGTTCATCGGTCGAACAAGCGGCAGCGCCCCGCCTCTCTGCGCCCGCTTAGTCGAAATACGGCTCCAACACCGTCTCGATCCAGCTCATGAAGGCGCGCACGCGCTGCGAGAGGTTGCGCCGATGGGCCACGACGAGCGACGCGTCGAGGGGCTTGGGCCGCAAGTCGGGCAAGACTTCCACCAGCGCGCCGCGCTCGACGTAATGCGCGAGCCCCGAATATCCCGCCTGAATCAATCCAATCCCCGCCAGTCCGGCCGCATGATAGGTCTGCACATTGTTCACTTGCATCGCTCCCGGCAACGCCAGCACCGCGTAGCCGTCGCCGGTCGGATATTCCCAGCCCGCCAGCTTGGCGCCGAGGGTCGGCGCATAATGAATCATCCGGTGGCCTTGACTTCTCAGGTCGTCGAGCGTGTGCGGTACGCCGTATCGCGCCAGATAGCCGGGGCTCGCGGCATTGATCATTCGCAGCTTCCCCAAAGGGCGCGCAACCAGCGTCTCGTCGCCTATCGGCCCCAGGCGGACCACGCAGTCGAACCCCTCTTGGACGAGATCGACTCGCCTATCCGTGCTGGAAAGCTCCAATTCCAACTCCGGATGCGCCGCCATCAGTTGCGGCAAGGCTGGAACCACGATGCTTCGCGCCAGCTCGGTCGGCATGTCCACACGCAATCGCCCCCGCAGCGGCGCGCCACGGTTCGCGAACATCGATCGCAGTTCTTCCACGTCGGCCAGCAGATCGCGCGCGCGTGAATAAAACGCGCGGCCGTCCTCCGTGAGCTGCACGCTGCGGGTGGTGCGATGCAGAAGGGCCACGCCCAGATCGCGCTCCAGTTCGCGGATCACCATGGACACGCGCCCCTTCTGGATCCCAAGGGTTTCGGCCGCGCGCGTGAAGCTCGACATTTCCGCGACACGCGCGAAGATCAAAAGTATGTCCAGGTTTTGCATTGTTCACCTGAGGAGTAACAGAACGTTCCATTGGTCGTTATTTATAACGCAGTTTCACCTCAGTAGACTCGCGGTGCGACTGTGACGGATCGCAGTCGCCGCGCAATGTTCAACCCATCTCGAAGGAGGATGGCCGTGAAGTACAAGCAACTTGGCCGCACCGGCCTGTATGTCTCCGAACTGTGCCTCGGCGCCATGACGCTGGGCGGCAATGCCGACGCCGGCATGTGGAAGGCGATCGGCTCGCTCGGTCAGGAGGAGACGAACCGATTGATCGGCCGCGCGCTGGCCGCGGGAATCAATTTCATCGACACGGCCGACGTCTACTCTTTCGGCCAATCGGAGCGCCTCGTCGGACAGGCGCTGAAGGAGATCGGCGTGCCGCGCAGCGAGATCGTGCTGGCAACGAAGACCGCGGGCGCCATGGGCCCGAAACCGAACGATCAAGGCGCATCGCGCGGTCACATCATGGATTCCGTTCAAAGAAGCCTAGAACGGCTCCAAGTCGACCATATCGATCTCTACCAGATTCACGCTAACGATTCGGTCACGCCGATCGAAGAGACGCTGCGAGCGCTCGACGATCTCACGCGGCAAGGGCTCGTCCGCTACGTGGGCGTGTCGAATTGGCGTGCGGGCAGGATCGGCAAAGCCCTCGGGCTCAGCGAAGCGCTGCACGCCACGCGCTTCGAGACGCTCCAGGCCTACTACTCGATTGCGGGGCGCGACGTGGAGCGCGAACTGGCGCCGCTCGTCGTCGAGGAGCGCATGGGGTTGCTCGTCTGGTCGCCTCTCGCCGGCGGCTTGCTCTCCGGAAAATTCGGCCCGGGCGCATCCACCGAAGAAGGCGCGCGGCGCGGTCATTTCGATTTTCCGCCGGTCGACCTCGAGCGAGCCTGGGCGTGCGTCGCGCAGATGCGCACGATCGCCGCCGCGCACGGCGTCTCGGTCGCGCAGATCGCGCTCGCCTGGTTGCTCGCCAAGCCCCACGTCACGAGCGTGATCATCGGCGCTAAACGCATCGAACAGCTCGAAGACAATCTTGGCGCGGTGGAAGTCGTACTGACCGAGGACGAACTGGCGCGTCTGGACGCCGTGAGCGCACTTCCTCCCTCTTATCCGGGTTGGATGCTCGAGCGCCAGGATGCGGGCAGGCGGCCGCAGCCTTTCAGCCCCGCCGACAAGAAATAGAGCAGGCTGCCGCGTATCGCACGCCGCAAACGGAGGCCGCAAAGACGAGAAAGCCCGGGGCTACCGAAGCCGGGCTTTCCCCGCCTTTACAAAAACGCGGCCTGATACACCTTCGGCGTAACGCCCGTTTGCTGCTTGAAAACGCGCGTGAAATGCGACTGATCGGAGAAGCCCACCCACGCGCCTACCTCCACGATGCTCTTACCGTCGCGCAGCAGCGTCATGGCGCGGCGGATGCGCTCTTGCTGCAGGAATGCGTGAGGGCTCAGCCCCGTCTCGCGGACGAAGGCGCGTAAGAGCACGAACGGCGTCACCCGATACTCGCCGGCAAGCGTCGACAACGTCGGCCGCATATGCAAATCGTCGCGCAAGCGGCGCTTCACGGCACGAACCAGCTCGGGCTCCCCGCGCGCGGCGGATAGCTCAACGGGGGAAGCCGCATGTCGGGCGTAAAGACCCAAGACAGCAGACGCCAACGCTTCGCTGCGCTTGAAGCGATCGTCGTCCACCTCGGAACACCAATTCACGCCGTAAAGATGCTTCGCCAATTGCGCATCGGCGATGAAAGGGCTCTTCGCTCCGAAGCGCTCGCGCCGCGCAATGCCGAGCGTCTCGCAGTACGACGCCAACGCCGAGGGCTGCACGTGTTCCACACGCATCTTCCAGCGTCCCTCGCCGGCCGCGGCGCCGGCGTGCACGACGCCGGCCTCGATCACGATCACATCGCCCCGCCGACACACGCGTCGTTGGCCGCTGACCTCCACGGCCAGGGCGCCGCCCGTGACGACCGCCAGGCAGTGGGTGTCATGCGCATGCGGCGGATACCGGTGGCCGACGAACTCGCCCTTGAGCATCAGCGCATCCATGACGTCCGGAGCGCGCCAGAGCTTGATCGAACGCGCGGAGGCTGCGGTTCTCATGATGTGGCGGAACGTGCGATGGGTTGGAAAATGTCATCATAACCCTCGAAGCGCGGCATCGACATAGGCGCCCGCTCGTCGATGCGGGCAATGAAGTCGCGCCAGCGAACCAACGTGTCCGCGCGTTGCTCGGCGGAACAATACGGAATGTGCCAGGCGAAAAACGGCTCCAACACCTCATATCCGACGTACCCCAACGTGCCTTGCAGCAGATGGCGCAGCATGCCGCCCGCCAATTCGCCGTGAATCCCCCGAGCGCCGAACATGTGTTCGCGCCCGCCCAAACTCACGCCGATCACGGCCCGCTTGCCGGCCATTCCGCCGCGGCCATAGATACGCTTTCCGCCGTACATCGCGCCCGAAACGAAGCAGCGATCGATCCAGCCCTTGATCAGCGCCGGTACCGAAAACCAATAGAGAGGAAACACCATGACGAGGGTATCGCTCGACAAAAGCGCCTGAACTTCCCGCGCTATGTCGGGCGCCAGCGCGTTTTTTTGGAACGCATGGCGCTGCTCCAGCGCATAAACGAGGTAGTCGCTGTCGGCGCGCGCGGCGAAGTCGGTCGCGCGGACGACCGGATCGAACTCGAGCGCGTAGAGATCCGAGAAGCTCACATCGTCGCCGCGCTCCTTCAAAACGCGCACGGCCTCGTGGGCCATGGCCGTGCAGAAGGAGCGCGGCTCCGGGTGGGCATGGACGACGTGAATTTTAGCCATGGGATATCCCAATGCGATTAGTGGTCGAGCATCGCCTCGACGCTCGCTTCGATCAAGAGAACAACGAGAAGCCGCCGACCAGCTTGCCGATTTTCTTCTTGCCGCCCACCAAACCGACGGCCAAATATCGAATCGATTCGCCCGGCAACGCGCGCACGGCCTCCAAGAAGGCGCTGTAGTCGGTCGTGGTTTGCCCTTCCACCGGGAAGTCGACGACATCGCAATGCTCGATCGCCTTCCGGCGCAGCTCGATCAGCTGTCGACCCGTTGCCTTGAGAACCGGGATGCCGATGGGGATCAGGCCGGGGTGAGCCACGCCCTCGCGATCGAGCAGTTGCGCTCCCACGAGATGGCCGTGGCGCTGCCCCAAGGTGAACGCGACGACCGCCGCGGCATTCGATGCTTTGCCGGGCGCGAGCGCTTCGTCGACGACGATCACGCAACGCTGCGACTCGGCGGGGGTCGGGCTATCGCTCGAAGGGAGCGATTCGGTTTGCAAAAGCACGGCTTCTCTCCAGAAAAAGCGTCATCGGAAAGCATGCTAGAGCCGTGCTCATGAAAAGTATTGGACGATTTTGCAGCGAGGCGTGGGACGCGCCTCGGGCTTCAATCGAGCGATGCCGCCGCGAACGTACCCGATGCGTCCCACCCTCCGCCAAGCGAGCGATACAGCGCAACGGCGGCCAGCGCATGCTGGCGTTTAGCCTGGTTCAACGACTGAGCGTCGCGCAAGTACACCTCCTGTGCGGCGAGCACATCGAGAAAATCCGTCGCCCCGCCCTTATAGAGCTCATTCGACAAGCGCAGCGCATGATTCGACGCATCGAGCGCTGCGCCGAGCCGCTCCACCTGCGTCGCGCCGCTGACGAGATCGCTGCGGTTGTCCTCGATGTCCTTGAGCGCCAGCAGCATGGTCTGCCGCAAGGCGAGCTGCGACTCGCGCATCCGGCTCTCGCTCGCATCGATATTGGCCGCGATGCGTCCAGCATTGAAGATCGGGCTCGCCGCATTCAATGCGGCGCTAAAGAGGTTATCGGTCAGCGTAGGCAACCCGAGGTACGAAGAAGCGAGCAGGCCGTCGGCCAGGTCGAGCTTGAATTGCGGATAACGCTGCGCTTTCGACACGCCCACTTCGTCGGCGCGCTGCTCCACCGTTGCATAAGCGGTGCGCACGTCCGGGCGCCGCAGCAGCGCATCGGAAGGCAACACGGCCGGCACGTCTTGCGCGGGAACCGGGATATCGTGGGCCTCGGTCAAAAGCGCCCTATCGACGCTCTCGGGTGTGCGCCCCGAATACACCGCGATCAAACTCAATTGATGCTGGACGGTCGATTGCATGCCTGGAATCTGCGCACGAAGTTCTTCGAGCTGATTTTGTGCGCGCACAACGTCGACCTGCGTCGACAACCCGTAATGCAGGCGCTCCTGCGTGAGCTTCAACGCGCGGCTGCGAATCTGTTCGTTCTCGTCGAGAATCCGCAATTGCGCCTGGGCCCAGCGCAGGTCGATATAGGCGGCCGCCGTATTGGCGGCGAGCGCAAGCCGCAACTCGTTCAACGCTGCCTCGCGTCCCGATACCCGGGCCTGCGCGGCCAGCACCGCGAGACGCTCGCCTCCGAATACGTCGGGCGACCAGCTAGCGGACACCCCGAACCCCGCGCGCCGCACATAGCCTAGCGGCGGCGGCGTGTTCTGCCGCGCGTCCGACGCACCGGCGTTGGCGTTCAGTTCCGGCAGGAGCGCCGCTCGGTTTTGCGTGGCCAAGTCCTGCGCCTGCTTCACGCGCTCCACCGCGGCTTGCACGTCGAGATTGCCGGTCAGCACGGTTTCGACCAGCCGGTGCATCACCGGATCGCCGAATTGCGCCCACCATGCCTGCGCGCTGACACTATCCTGCTGTGCTGCGACGCTCCACGCAGGCGGTGAGATCCGACTCACCGTCTGCTTCAGATCCGCGTGCGACGCCGGCTGCACGGCGCAAGCCGATAGCGTCAGCCAAACGGCGCTCACCACGATTTTTATCATCATCCGTTTCATAGTGGGCTCCTAGTGGGCGTCGGCAGGCGGCGCCGTATTACCGAACGGACGCGAGAACAGCACGCTCAAGAGGCCAACCACGAAACACAGCGACACGGCGAGAAACGCATCGGAGAACGTGAGCACGAGCGCTTCGCGCATGAGCAGCGCGTGCAACTGTGCGAGCCCGGCGTTCGCCGCGTTCAGCACGTCGCCGCCCGCGGCCGATAAACGCGCGGTCTGCATCTGCAAGATCGATTCGACGGCGGGACGACCCGCGCTTAAATGTTCATCGAGCCGTTCGTAGTGAAAGTTCAGCCTATCGTTCAACATCGTGCTGCTGACCGCGATGCCGATCGCGCCTCCGAGATTGCGCATGAGATTGAAGAGCCCGCTCGCGGAACGCAGCCGCGACGGCGGCAACGAGCCCAGCGCCATCGTGACGATGGGCGGAATGCAGAACTGCTGACCGATGCCTCGCAAGGCCTGCGGAATCAGCAGTTGCTGCCAGCACCATTGACTCGTCAGGGGGACATACAGATAGCAGCCAACGCCGAACAGCACCAGCCCGAAGACCATCAAAAGGCGCATATCGACGAAGCGTGCGAGCGTCGAATACGCCACGAGCGCGATCAGCTGAAAGCAGCCTACCGACAGCAGCGCAAGCCCGATCTGCAGCGAATCGAAGCCGCGCACCCGGGCGAGAAACACGGGCGTCAGATATACCGCGCAAAAAATCCCGATGCCGGTAATGAAGGACAGCAGACTGCCGATGCCGAAATTGCGCACTGCCAACGCGCGCAAATCGACGATCGGCTGTTTCGCCGTGAACGCATGCACGATGAACAGGAAACCGCAAATCGCCGCGACCCACGCGCACAGTACGATCACGTCGTCGCCGAGCCAATTTTTGCGCGGCCCTTCTTCGAGCACGTATTCCAGGCAGCCGAGACAACCCGACATCAGCGCAATGCCGAGATAGTCGCCGTTCTTTAGCAACGATACGTCGGCCTTGTCGACGTGGACGTACTTCGGCACCATCGCCGTGACGAACACGCCCGGCACGAGGTTCAGATAGAACAGCCAGTGCCACGACCATTGCGAGGTGATCCAGCCGCCGATGACCGGGCCGATCGTCGGGGCTAGCGATGCGAGCGCGCCGATCGTGGTCGAAGCGATCAAACGCTGCTTACCTGGAAACAGCACGAATGCGGTGGTGAACACGGTCGGAATCATCGCGGCGCCAAGTGCGCCTTGCACGCCGCGGAACAGAATCATCGAGTTGATGTCCCACGCGAGTCCGCACAACATGCTCGAAACCGTGAAGCCGAATGCGGAAAACGTGAAGAGCCAACGCGTCGAAAACACACGCGTGAGCCAACCGGACATCGGAATGACGATGATCTCCGCGATCAGATACGAAGTCTGCACCCAGGACAGTTCATCTTGGCTCGCGGAAAGCCCGCCGCCGATGTCGCGCAGCGAAGACGCGACGATCTGAATGTCGAGCGTCGCCATGAAAAAGCCGACGCACATCAGCGCGAACGCGAAGGCTTTCGTACGCGTCGGCTGGTCGGCGGGATTGTCGGGAAGGAGTGCGGAAGCGCGCGTCATGATCAGCTTACCCCCGTGCGCCCGCGCTCGCCGAGGCAAGGTGCACTTTCACTATCGCGGATAAACCCGGGCGCAGTACGCGTCGCATGTCCTTCGGCACATCGAGTCGCACGCGAACGGGTACGCGCTGCACGATCTTCGTGAAGTTGCCGGTCGCGTTCTCCGCGGGCAGCACGCTGAAGGTTGCGCCGGTCGCCGGCGCAAGACTCTCCACTACGCCGTGCAACGTGTTGCTCGATGCGTCGAGTTCGACATCGACCGTATCGCCCGCGCGCATCCGCTTCAACTGGTCCTCCTTGAAATTGGCATCGACCCACAGTCCACTCGCCGGCACCACGGTCAACAGCGAGACCCCGGCGCTCGCCAGCAGTCCCACGTGTGCGGTGCGATTGCCCACGTACCCGTCGATCGGCGAACGGATCGTCGTGTATTCGACGTTCAATGCCGCGATGCGCTGCGCGGCTTGCGCGGTGGCGATACGGGCTTTCGCATCGCCGAGCTGCGCATCGAGTACCGCGATTTGCCGTTGCGCAGCGAGCAGGGCCGCGCCGTTTTGATCGACGGCCGCGCGCGCCTTGCGCATGTCGGCATCGGCGCGCTCGACGACCTGATTCGATACGGCGTCATCCTTCACAAGCGCCCGATAGCGCGCTTGGTCCGCGGCGCTGCGCGTCAGCTCGGCGTTCGAGGCCCGGACTTGCGCCGCCTGTTCGGTGATCGCCGCCAATTGCAGCGACTTTTTAGCTTCCAGTTCGGTGACGGCGGCGCGAGCACTTTCGACCTCAGCATTCGCCTGGGCAAGCCGTGCGTCATAGTCGCGGGCGTCGAGCCGCACCAGAACCTGATTCGCATGCACGTATTCGTTGTCGCGCACCAGAACTTCGGTCACGAAGCCGCCGACCCTGGGCGCCATCACCGTCACGTCGCCGCCGACATAAGCATCGTCGGTCGTCTCGACAAATCGGCCGACGAAGAACCAGTACGTCGCGGCCAGCGCAAGCGCCACCAAAACCGTGAGGATGGCGATCAGCATCCATGGAACGCGCCGCGTCGATTTGTCCGCGTTCGCCGTGGTCGGAGGCGCGATGGCCGAAGGGGTAGTCGACATGGCATTGATATGTGCATATGCACTTGCAAAGTTAAAAAAATGTGCACCCGCACACAACAAAGCGAGGCAACGACCGTCAAATCAAGTCCGCCTGTTCCTCTACCGGGTGATGGCGAAAAGCTCGGAGCGCAGCGCCTTCGCACGTGCGCGGCCGAATTTTTTCTCGAACTCGTCCTGCGCGGCGCGCCAAGCTATCACAGCCTGGCCGAATGTCGCCTCGCCCTTCGGCGTAAGACGGAACAGATGCGTGCGCCCGTCGTGCGGCGCAGGCTCGACGGCGACCAATTGATCGCGCTGCAGCGGTTTCAAGGCACGGACCAGCGTGGTGCGGTCCATGACCATGGAATCGGCGAGTTCCGCCATCGGCAGATCCGGCTTGCGTGCGAGCTTCGCCAGAATCGTGAACTGCGCGGCGGTCACCCCCACCTGCGCGAGGTGGTGTTCGTAGATCTGTGTAACGTGCCGCGCGGCCTGGCGCAGCGCGAAACAGTTGCACTCGTCGTGAAAGAGAGCGTGTTTCATGAAACGTACTGTATCTGTGCATACGCACACCGTCAAGTGAAATCTGACACGCCTCGCTCATGAATGCCATCGACCGTTCGATCGGACTCTGCGGCTACGCCCGCGCCCGCGTCAGGACTTCGATGCTTTTCCCAGCCCGAGTTTTTCCATCGCCTCATGGGCGTCGATGACCATTGTCGCGATCTCCCCCACGGTGACCCGGAGGTTGGTCGCACGCGAACGCATATGCTCATATGCTTCGTTTTCGCTGAGCCGGTGAGCATCCATCAGAATGCGGATGCTTTTCTCGATATGCCGCCGGGCTTTGATCGCGTCCTCGAGCTTGCCTATTTTGTGATGAAGCCGCTGCTGATAGCTCGAACTGGCGCGCGCCAGCACCAGCGTGCTCAAAATGCCGGTGGACCGGTAGGGCTTCGTGATCACGCCATGCGCCTGCGTATCGACGAGCATTTTCAAGGCCGTCGGATTTTCATAGTCGGACAGCGCGATCAGCGTCGCCTGCGTATCGACGGCGCACCAATGCCCCGCCGTGCGAAGCTCCGGCCCGACGAGGAAGAAAATCACATCCGCATCTTGCGGCAATTGCGCTGGAAAGGGCCAAACGGTCCGGACCGGACAGCCGATCCGGCGCAACTGCTCCTCCAGCACGCCGCGATCCTCACCGGGCGGATGGATGACAACGACGCGCAGCGTGCGCAAGTCGTCGAAAATACGACGCAACCCGGTATTCATGAGGGTTCCCCGTCGATCCAGAATTCCGTGAAGCCGTAGGCAGTCAAATAAGGATCCGGCTTGACCGGGCTCGCGCCTTCCCACACCACGTCGAACCGGCCATCCGCGCGACAGACCGCAATGCGCGGCGTCAAAACGGCATGGTTGTTCTCCGGATCGATTCTAAGCGGTCCCTCGGGAGAATCGAATTCGACTTCACGGGCGGCCTCCACGAGTTTGCTCGTATCGAGGCTGCCGGTGCGCGCCAGGGCGAGCGCAAAGAGGTGCACCTGGTTGTACGCCATTTCCGACCACATACTGGCCGGCTGATCCCCGAAGCGGGTCCGCCACGATTTCAGGAAGCGTGCGTTGCTCTCATTGTTCAGTGTATTGACGTAGGTGGCGGACACGATATGCCCGCCGCACAGCGGCGCGCCGATCATTTGCGTTTCGCCTTCAGTCATCGTCAGGCTGGCGATCGGGATGCGGGCGGGATCGATCCCGTGTTCGCGGTAAAGCCGGTAGAAGGCGCGCGCTCCACGGCCGATCAACGTCGAGAACACAACGTCGGGCTCCATGCGCTCGATCTCCCGCACCGCCTCCTCCAGGGCGGAAGGATCCGCGTCGCTGGGAAAGTACAGTTCCTCCACGATTTCGCCGCCGTGCTCTTCGACCATGTCACGCATGATTCGATTGGATTCGCGCGGATAGATGTAGTCGGCGCCGATGAGGAAGAAGCGCTTGCCCCGGTTGTGGAGCAGGTAAGCGGCCAACTGCATGCTGTTCTGATTCGGTACCGCCCCCGTGTAAATGACGTTCGGCGAATATTCGAATCCTTCGTAAATCGAGCAGTACCACAGCAGCGCGTTGTTGCGCTCGATCACGGGCAGCACCGCCTTTCGGCTCGAAGACGTGGAGCATCCGAAAATGACCGTTACATCGTCTTCCTGCAGCATCCGCGTGGCGAGCCGCCGGTATTCGTCGGCATCGCACTTGGGATCGTAGACGACCGGGTCGAGCAATCTCCCGTCGACGCCGCCGGCCGCATTGATTTCCTCGATCGCCAGCACCGTGCCGAAGAAATGCTCCGATTCGGTCGCGGAGGTCACCCCCGTGCGCGAATACAACACGCCAATGCGCCAGCCATCGTTGTGCTGACCGTCGCGCGTCACGTCCGCTTGCCTTCCGCTCGGGGCCGCCGGTTCCGAGGCCGACGCTGCCGGTTCGTCTTGCGCGCTTTCGTTGGACATGGCATTGCTCCGTACAATTTGAAGACCGAGCGCCTGTACCCGGTCATGCCGTGCATTCGGCGATCGCGCGTTCGACAAAGGCTGCCGCATCGAGACATCGCGCATCGTCCCAAGGACGGCCGATCACCTGCACCCCCATGGGACCGCCTCTTGCGCCCCATAGCCCCGGAACGTTCACGCACGGGCATCCCAGCAGCGTCCAGTTGCGATTGAATGCCGGATCGCCGGTCGAACTCAGCCCGTCAGGCGCTTCGTCCGGTGCGCTCGGCGTCAAGAGCCCGGTCATGCCGTGAAATAGCGACGACAGTCCCTCTTTCGCCTCTTTCGCCAGCACGCATGCCCTGACGTAAGCGGCCGTATCGATCTCGCCCGCACGTTCGAGAAAATCGGCAAGCATGGGCGAAAGCATGGCCCGATGGCGATCGTACTCGTATCCCAGCGCCTGCCAGGCCTCGTAGCTCTGGATCGTGTGATGAGCGCCGATCAGATCCGTCATCCACGCGGGAAAGCGAATGGGACGCACGCGGCCGCCGGCGCGCTCGATCGCCCGCGCAGCGGCCTCGAGCACGGTACTCGCGTTCGCCGACGGTTCGGTCCACGGATAGTGCTCCGGGATTGCGAACACCGGGCGGGTCGTCGAGCCGTCGACGGCCAGTTGTCGGCCCGAAAGACTCTGGGCAAGGTAAGCCACGTCCGGAACCCCAGCGGCAAACAGGCCCACTGTATCCAAGGACCACGAGAAACATTTCATGCCGACGGTGGACAACATACCGAACGTCGGTTTGTAGCCGGCAATGCCGCAAAACGATGCCGGGCGTATCGTGGACCCGCCAGTTTGCGTGCCGATGGCGAACGGCACGAGGCCGGCGGCCACCGCCGCGGCGGAGCCCGACGAAGAGCCGCCGGGGGTTCGGTTCAAGTCGCATGGATTGCGCGTGACCGTCGGCGCCATGTAGGCGAATTCGCTGGTGGTGGTCTTGCCGACGACGATCCCGCCACTGCGGCGCAACAGCGTGACGACCGCGGCGTCGGATCGCGGCCGATGCCCCTCGTAGATCGGCGAGCCATAACCGGTCGTGAGATCCGCGGTGTCGAAGATGTCTTTCACCGCGACCGGCATCCCCGCTAGGGGGCCCGTCGCGGCTATCGCCGCCGCGACCGCGGCTTCGCGCTGCGCGACAACGGTCATTGCCCGAACTTCGGGATCGATCTGCCCGATCCGCGCAAGCGCGTCTTCAACGACGAGGCCACGCTGCCGTGAATCGTTGCCGATTCGTTCGAGTAAATCCAAACCCGAGACAGGACGATAGAGTGAATGTGCGTTCAATGAGTCTTCCCACTGTGGAGCGCGTTATACGCGTAGGTAGCCGAGGACAGCAGCCGCGGCGCCTTCATCCTTAGCGTTTCCATGATCGATGATCTCGCCTTGCTTCAGCACAGCATAGCGGTCGGCCACAGCGAGCGCGAACGGAACGTTTTGCTCGATCAGCATGAGCGTCGTGCCGTGACGCGTGCGCTCCCACAACAAGGCCTGCGCCAAACGATCGATCACGGACGGTTGCAGGCCCTCGGTGATTTCATCGAGCAAGATGATCGATGGCCGCATCATCAGCGCGCGAGCGACCAGCAGCATCTTCTGCTCGCCGCCAGACAGCGTGCCCGCGTACTGCTTCAGGCGGCTCTTGAATACGGGGAAGACCGGCTCGATTTCCGCGAAGCGCTCGTCGAACACCGATGCGTCCGCAAGCCCGAGGCGCAGGTTGTCGCGGATCGTGAGATCTTGAAACAACGCATGCTCTTGCGGAGCATAGGCGATTCCGGCGCGCGCGATCCGGTGCGGCGGCAGCTTGGTGATGTCCAGCCCGTTCATGCGAATCGCGCCGGTTTGCTTCGGCAAGTAGCCCATGATCGTCTTGAGCAATGTGGTCTTGCCCATGCCGTTCTTGCCGAGCAGCGCCACGGCCTCGCCGCGCCCCACCGTCATCGATAGCTTTCGCAGCACGACCGAGGCCTTGTAGCCGCTGGTGATTTCCCGCAAGTCCAACGCGATCTCGCTCATGATGCCTCCCCGTGCGTCGCGTTGCCGTTGTCCGCGCAAGGCTGCGCGGTTCCCGCATAGATCGTCCTGACGAGCTCCGAGTTGACCACTTCGTCGAAGCTGCCCTCCATCACGATTCGACCTTGATGGAGGACCACGATGCGCGTGGCGATCTCGGCTACGAAATCGAGGTCGTGTTCCACCAGCAAACAACAGAGCCGATACTCGTGCGCTAGTGCGGCGAGGACGTTGCCGATCTGCGTGCGCTCCGTCTTCGTCAGTCCCGCCGTGGGCTCGTCGAGCAATACGATGCGCGGCGCCAATGCAAGGACCATCGAGAGCTCGAGCGCTTGTTGTTCCCCATGGGAAAGATCTTTCGCGACCGTACCGAGCTTGCGGTCGAGGCCTGTCATGCGAACGACCTCCAAGGCATACGGCGGCAAAGCAAGCGCACCCGAGCGGTGAACCAAAGAGGGCCGCTCGACGAGCGTGCTCGCGATCCTCAGGCATTGCGCCACCGTGAGCGTGTCGAAGATATTGGCGTTCTGGAATTTGCGCCCCAGGCCGAATCGAACGCAACGCTCGGGCGGCCATTGCGCAATATCTTGGCCGCAGAGTACGACCGTGCCCGCCGATCGTTCGGCGCCGTCGCTCATGCAGCGCATCAACGTGGTCTTGCCCGCGCCGTTCGGGCCGATGAGCCCCACGAGTTCGCCGGCGTCGGCATGCAGATCGATGCCCTGCAGCACCTTGAGGCTGCCGAAGTGCTTCTCCACCGCATTCATCCGCAACGCGGCCCCGTCGCGCGCAGCCGGCGAATCGGCGCGAACCGCACGTTCGACCAACGCGGGTTCGGCGCCGTCACCTGCCAGGCGACGGAACGGCTTCATCAGCAAAGGCGCCAACCCTTGCGGCAGCAGAACGATGACCGCGACGAACGCGGCGCCGAGAATCAATTGCCAAGCGAACGGCATGCTGCCGCTCAGATACGCGGTGGCGACATTGATCAAGAGCGCGCCGATAACGGGGCCCCACAGCGTGCCGCGGCCACCTAGCGCTACCCAGATGATCAGTTGCGTTCCAAGGACGAAACCCGTCAGTTCGGGGGCGACCACGCCGCTGAAGGCGCCGTAGCCGAACCCGGCGATACCCGCGACCGCGGCCGAGGCTACGAGCAGAACGATCTTGACGAGCGACGTATTGATCCCGAGATAGGAACACCGCGATTCGTTGTCGCGAATGGCCACCAGCACCTGGCCGCCATCGCTGCGCACGAAGACCCATGCGAGCCCGGCGATGACCAGCAGGCCGCCGCCGGCAAGCCAGTACCAGGCTTGAAGCGATAGATCGAACGTGTCATAGCCGGTCAAACCCGAACTCGACCCCGTCCATTCGCCGCCCGAGAGCAGCAATTGGCTCAGCACGATCGGCAGCACCAGCGACATCACCGTGGCGAAGAACGGAGACGCGCCACGATAGAACGAGAGCCAGCCCAGCAACAGCCCGACGGCTGCCGCAACCAGAATCGCGGCGCCCAGCGCCAGCACGACGAACCCCGGAGAGAAGCCGCCGTGCGTGAACACGAGCCCCGCTGCATAGGCGCCGATACCGAAGAAAGCCGATTGCCCGAACGTTAGATAACCCGCATAGCCCCACAGGATATCGACAGTCACCGCGACGATCGAGAAGAAGAACCCCTGGATCAAGACGTTCAGCAAGTAAGTACCGAACACGAAGGGACCGGCAGCGAACAGCAGCACGGCCAGCCCGCTCAATGAAAGCATGGCGCGTGTCCGCGTCCCGCGCCGATCCGGCAACCGGTTTTCGGGCAGCGAGGACTGCACGCCCACCTGGGCCGGCGACATGTTTCCCTTAACCATGAGAGAACCCCTGCGGACGAACGCGCAACGTGAGCGCGGCGAGCACGGCGATGGTCAGACCGCCCAGTACCGGGCTCACGAACGTACTGACGAGAACCTGGCACGCACCGAAGACAAGACACGTCGCCAAGAGGCTCACCATCGAGTAGCCGGACACCATGACCAACATGAAGGCGCTGATGAGCCAAGTCAGCCCCATATTCGGATCGACGCTGGACAAAGGCGTAATGAGCATGCCTGCCAGGGATCCGAGCGCCGCGCCGAGGCTGAACGTGATGAAGCGAATCCGGCCGGAATGGATGCCGAGCCCGCGCGCGAGGTCTTCGTTCATGATCACCGCGCGCGTCTTGACACCGAAGCGCGTGCCGGACAGCAGCGCCGTGAGAAGCGCACAAATGCCGAGCGCAACGGGAATCAGCAACAAGCGATACGCGGAATAGTCGGTGCCCGCGACCGAAAGCGCCCCTTTGAGCGGTGTTTCGACGAACTGCACTTCCCGTCCGAACACCATCACGATGACCTGCCCGATGACGATTCCCAATCCCCAGGTGGCGAGGATGGCATCGAGCGGGCGCTTGTATAGGGGGCGCACGATGACACGTTCGACGAGCATGCCCACGCCGACGCCCACCACTAAGGCGAGCGGCGCGCCGACCCACGGGTTCAGCTTCAATTGCGTGACCACGAAGCTAGCGTATGCCCCCATCGTCAATAAGGCGCCGTGAGCGAAGTTGACGATCTTCATCACGCCGAAGATCACCATCAACCCAGCGGTGACGATGAACAGCATCGCCGCCGTGGTTAAAACGTCCAGTGCTAAAACCATTGTCCTCTCCGGTCGCCTCCGCCCGCGGGCCATCCTCGCCGACAAGCGTAGGCGCGATTCAAACCTTTACTTGATGTTCGGGCACTGCACACCCGGGTCGACGTTGGGGAAGGTCTGGAGGATCTTCACCGCGCCGTCCGCCTGGATCTGGCCAAGACGCATGGCAAGAGGCGTGTGGCGGCTCTTGTCCATCGTTACGAGGCCGCGCGGTCCGTCGAACGAGACTTCTCCGAGCGCCTTGACGACCTTCGCGGGATCGGTGGAGCCCGCTTTTTCGACTGCTGCCTTGTAGAGGAAAATCCCTTCATATTGCGGTTCGGATAATTCATTCGGCGTCTTCATGTGCCCCCCGAACCGTTTGTCCATGGCCGAGAGAAATCGCTTGTTCGCCGGCGTGTCGATGCTCGTCAAATACGACCCGGACATGTAAATGCCCGTGGCGACGTCGCCCATGCTTTTCGCCGTGCCTTCGTCGATGGCCAGATTGCCGTAAGGAAGCGTCATCCCCGCGCCCTTCAGCTGCTTGGCGAGCGCAACGTTGGGCGCGCCGCCGGCTGTCGCGCTGATCAGCGCGTCGGGATGCGCCGCGCGGATCTTCGAGAGAATGGGCGTCCAATCCGTCCCATCGATCGGCAAGTACTCCTCCCCGACGACCGTTCCGCCATGCAGCGTGATGTATTTCGCGGTGAAGTCGAGCATGCCGCGCCCAAAGGCATAATCGTTGCCGACCAGGTAGAAGGTTTTTGCTCCCTTGGCTTTCTCGAAGTAGTCGACGACGGGGGCGACCTGTTGGTCGGGCACCCATCCGTTGACATACATCCAAGGGCTGCATGACTTTCCTTCGTAGAACGACGTGTAAATAAAAGGCTTCTTGCCGCGCGCCACGATCGGGAGCGCCGCATTGCGGGCGGCGCTAGTCTCCATCGAAACGATCGCGTCGACGTTTTTCTGGAACACGAGCGTGTCGTACGCTTTCTGTGCGCCGACCGCGCCGGACGCGTCGTCCGCGATCTCGAGTTGGACCTTGCGGCCCAGTATGCCGCCGGCGGCGTTGATCTCGTCGACCGCCAGTTGCGAAGATTGCACGACGGCCGGCGCGACGACGCTATTGGCGCCGGACAAGCCCACCGCAACCCCGATCTTGATGGGTTCGGCGGCATAGGTGTTCGCTGCGAGAGCGGCCGCCGCCGCGACGGCGCCTACGAGCATGCGTTGTTTGCACGGATTCATGAGGTTGATCTCCTTCACGGAAAAGTCGGTTTGATTTTCAGGTCATGCGGGACGTTGCGGGACCGTTCAAGGACGTGAACGAGGCCAGCCGGTGCCCAACATCGGGTCGTACACGTCGATACGCCGGTCGCGCAGCACGTGATTGAAAGCGTTGAGCGTGCGCGCAGCCCGCGTGCGCCGCAGATCGATTTCCGCGTACAGCAGTGCTTCGCCATCCGCGCTCGCGGGGCCCGCGAGGGACCAGCCGTCACTGCCTACAATGAGGCTTTGCCCAATGAACGATTGCCCTCGCTCCGTGCCGATCCGGTTTGCGCACGCGATCATCAGGCCATTGCTATGGGCAGCCGCCATGGTGAGCGTGGTGGCCATCGCCTCGCGCTCCGCCGACTGCCCGGGCATCGGAACCCAGTTCGTCGGGACGCACACGATGTCCGCGCCCTGCGCGGCAGCGAGCCGGAATACCTCGGGAAACCATCCGTCGTAGCAGATCGCAATCGCAACCCGCCCGAATGACGTGTCGAACACCGGCACGCCGTAATTGCCCGGCTCGAAGAAGACGTTCTCGTTGTTCCACAGATGGAGCTTGCGGTATGTGCCGAGGTAGCCCGACGGCCCGATGAAGACCGCCGAGTTGTAGAGCCGCGCACCCTCGCGCTCCGCCAGGCCCGCGACGATATGCACGCCAAGCCGTTGTGCCGCTTCAGCCCACGCGCGTACTGTCTCGCCGCTCGGGGTTTCTTCGGCTAGGGCGAACGCCTCCTCGCGGTCGGTAAAGGCATAGCCCGAGTTGGTCAACTCGGGCAGCACGACGAGGGACGCGCCGTTCTTCGCGGCTTGCTCGATGTAGTGAAGCGACTTCGCGATGTTTTCGCGCTTCTCGCCGACACGGGGCTCCATCTGTACGCAAGCCACCACAGGACCATTCAGGCTCCGGGGGGCGGAGCCGCACTGCACGTTTTCCAATTTCGTTCTCCAAAAGCAAAAAGCCCCCGAACCGGCGTTGGTACGCAAGTTCGGGGGCTGCATAGCCTTTCATGTAGCGCGGCATCGTTGCCGCGGATTGCCGGCGAAACGCCGACAATCGATGGCACAAATCTACGAGGCTTAAATTACGGCGTCAAGAAGATTTGATCCGCGTTCAGGGAAAGTCCTTAGCCGATGTGATTTGGCGCATGGCAACGAAACATCCGACGTCCGCGCGTGGATACCAACCCCGGCAACCCTCTGCAACCGCAACCTCAGCCGCCGAAGTAAGCGATACTGTCCGCCTTGTTCACCCATTTTTTTTGGAGGCGAGCGTGCCAGGGCTACTTCCCGATGTCGACCGCGAGGGACTCCTCGAATACTCAGTGGTTTACACCGACCGCTCGATTAACCACATGTCGCAGCGTTTTCAGGGCGTCATGCGCGACATTTCCGGTGCACTTAAGCGCGTCTACAACGCGCAGTCGGTCGTCGTCGTCCCCGGCAGCGGAACGTTCGGCATGGAAGCCGTGGCCAGACAATTCGCGACGAACAAGAAGTGTCTGGTCATTCGCAACGGCTGGTTCAGTTTTCGCTGGTCGCAGATCTTCGAGATGGGAAGCATCCCTTCCGAATCGGTCGTATTGAAGGCGCGCCCGATCGAACCAGGCAGCCAAGCCGCCTATGCGCCGGCGCCGATCGAGGAAGTCGTCGCGGCGATCCAGCAACATAAGCCGGACTTGGTGTTTGCGCCGCATGTCGAAACTGCATCGGGAATGATGCTGCCCGATGCGTATTTGGGCGCGGTGGCCGACGCCGTGCATGCCGTCGGCGGCATGTTCGTGTTGGACTGCATCGCCTCCGGAACGGTCTGGGTCGACATGCAAGCCACCGGCGTCGACGTTCTGATCAGCGCGCCGCAAAAGGGGTGGAGTGCATCGCCCTGCTGCGCGCTGGTCATGCTCGGCCCGCTCGCTCGCGAGCGAATCGACGCCACGACCAGTACCAGCTTCGCCTGCGATCTGCGCAAATGGCTGCAGATCATGGAAGCCTATGAAAACGGCGGGCACGCCTATCACGCCACGATGCCGACGGACAGCCTCACGACACTGCGCGACGTGATCAAGGAAACCGAGGCATACGGGTTCGAGAAAGTGCGAGCCGAGCAGTTGGAACTCGGCCGGCGCATTCGTTCGCTCTTGGTCGAAAAAGGATTCAAGAGCGTGGCGGCGGAAGGTTTCCAAGCACCGGGCGTCGTGGTCAGCTACACCACGGACGACGGCATCCGTTCCGGCAAGAAATTCGCCGATGTCGGCTTGCAGGTCGCGGCCGGCGTTCCCTTGCAATGCGACGAGCCGGCGGATTTCAAGACCTTTCGCATCGGCTTGTTCGGCCTCGATAAGCTGCATGACGTCGAAGGCGCTGTGGCTCGGTTTGCCGATGCGTTGGGGCGAGTGCTTTAATACCGCGGCGCTCACCAGCTAACGGGCGGCATGACGCCATACTGAAGCAACGCATTGTCGAATTGCTTGGCGGCCGTCGACATCGGTTCCTTCTGCCAAAGGCCGTCGCCCGCCTTTAGCGCGGAGGCGATGGCGTCCGCGTCGTGCGGCGTCAGAGAGTTGAGCCAATCGACCATCTGCTTTTGCGTCGCGTGCGCGTATTTGAAGTATTGCGTGAGGAACGGGCCGGCGCTCGGCGGCGCGCCGTCGAACGACGTGGCGTGCTTGGCTAATTGTTCCGCCACGTCGGGACGCACGCCGATGGAAATCAGCGCCACTTTGTCGTCGCCGTCGTGCGTATGCGAATTCTCGTATGCGTCGGCGGTGGTGACGAGCAGCGCGGCCACGGCCACCGTCGGGCCGCCGATGAGGTCCCAGGCGTCCCCGGTCAGGCCAAGAACGGTCGCACCTTCAGGCAGTTCCGCTGCATCGATGCCCGAGCCCGTCAGCAACGTGGCGTAGCCGGCGGAATTGAGCAACTCGCCCACGCCCTGGAGGGTCTTGCCGTGGCTGAAATCGTCGACGGCTTCCGTGATGCCGAGAATGGCCGAAGCGAGATCCGACGTGTCTTGCATCACGAACTTCATCGACATCTTCAACGTCGAGCGCGCACTGGCCGGGATGTTCAAACTGTCGACGCTTTCTGCAAGACTCGCGTAGCTTTTGGCGAGCGGCGTCTCGCCAGAGTCGGGGCGCAGCGACGGCAGCTTGCCTGCCGGAATGCCGGCCGACAGCGCGTAGGACACGCCGCCAAGTTCTTGCCGAATGCCGGACGCGCCGTTTTGGAACGCGGAGAATAGCCCGCCCTCCGACGCTTTGCCAAGCGAATAGGCCGCGTTCTGGAAATACAGCTCGGCGCCGAGCGTTTTGTTCGCGCGCTTCCAAACCGACTGAGCCATCTTCGCTCCCTTCGGCGTGAGCACGCTGTCCGGCCCATCGGCGGCAAGCGAGCCGATGAGATGCTTGCCGATTTGTTCGTAGACCTTGCGCATCGAACGCTGCAGCCACAGGGTATTGGTCGGCTCTTGCTTCGCGTCGGCATTGACGATGCCGAATCCGTTGGCCTTATGCAGCGCCGCAACGACGCTCGATGAATCCGATACCGACCACATGTATTGGTTGCTCTGCAAGGACTTCGGCACATCCGTATCGAATCCTTGCATGCCTTTGAGCTCACCGCCGTAGGCTGTGACAGCAGCTTGAACGCCGTCGGCCGCCTCCTGCAGGTCCGGGATGCCCGCCGAATCGTCTTCGAACTTCTTGGCCGCTTTCGGGTTGGCCGCGAAAAGCTTGTCGATGAGCGCCGCTTGCTCAGCGGGCGTACCCGCGCCGCCCCAGTTAGCGAGCGGTTCGCTCGCGAAAGCGCCATCGCTCGAAAGCTTGTCTTTCAGCGACTTGATCGTCGATGCGAAGCCATCGAGCCCCTGCCGCGCACCGTCGAGCGCGGCGCTCGCATAGCTGTCGTTGCGATAGAGGCGCGCCTTGGCGCCGACAGCGAGCGCAAGCGCGACATTGCCTTGACGCCCCGCATCGGCGAATATCTGCTGCGTGAGCCGCACGTTCTGAAACACGTCATTGCCGCTGGGCGGCGGCACACCGTCCACTTGCTGCACGATCAGCGTCGCGATGCGATCGACCGCCGCCTTGCCTGTTCCGTTGGTTCCTTGATCGCTTTCGATGGCGTGTTGGCAGGCGGCGGACAGCGCCATCAGCACCGACGTAGGATGATTCTTATCGTCGCCCTGCCATGACGCCGTATCGCGCAGCGCTTGCTGCACGACGTTTTGCACGCGCGAATCGGACATGATCGAACCGACCTGCCCGATCGTCGCCGTCTTCGGATCGGTCACACTGGCGAGCGCTTGCATCGCGGCGGTTGCGCCGTGCTGCTGATAAGCGGCGACCACCGCTTGCGCGGGACGATCGACGAGCAGCGTGCGTTGAGCATCCTGTATGCCGTTTTTCACCGCTTCGGCGAAACGCGGATCGCCACCCGCATAGGTCAAATACACACTGCCGCGCGCGGTAATGTCGCCGAGCGCTTGCGAGCCTTGATCGTTGCCGGCCAACGCGACGATCTGATCGTGCACGAGCTGACGCACGCCGTTCATGTCGCCGGCCGCCGCAGCCGCATCGACCTTGCCGAGCTGGTCGGCAGTGCGGCCTTGGGAGGCCAGCGTTTTTTGCAGCATGGCCGAGGCGTCGTCGATCGCGCCTTTGTAGGTGGCGTCGTTCGGTGCACGGGCCTGCAAGGTCGACGCCAGTTGCCCGACGTTCGGCACCGACTGCTGCGTCGATGCATAGAGCAGTTCTTGATAGACGCTCGCGGTGAGTTGGCTCGACGCGTCGGCTCGGTCCTTCGCAGGGCCCTGTTCGACCGCTTTCAACTGGGTGCGTTGCTGCTCGAGGTAGCCAAGGCGGGTCGAGTCGAGCACCTCGACGCTCTGACCGATCGGCAAGTGGTATACGTTGTTCGCTGGATTGGCCGGTCGTTGACCGAACGGCTGCCGATCGAGCGACGGCGTCGCCGCGAGGTTGGCGTTCAGCAGTTGCGTATCGTCGCTCAGGTTGGGTTGATCGAAGATGTGTTGACCGCGCAGGACATCGTAGGCGTTCGAGCCTGGGCTCAGGTTGAAACGGCTGATGCCGAGCTCTCCGGCGTTCGGTGCGAAGAGGCCAACGGCGGCATGCGAGAGCGGATCGTCCGTCGTCGGGTTGGCGGGCGTCGCCAGCGGCGGCGGAGCGCCCGGAATTTCATAGAGCGCTTCGCCCGACTGCCAGAACGCGCCTTTTGTCGATCCGGAGGCATTGCCTACCGAGAGATCGCCGTTCGTCTGCAGCGTCAAAACCGCGCCGTCGTGCCCATTCGTCTTCGTGCTCCAGACGTCGTTCTTGCCTGCCACGCATAGCGTGTCCGGGTCGATTTTGTAGAGCACGAGATTGCCGTCGTGCTGCATGTAGGCGACCGTGGCGCCCGAGCCCGCCGTCTTGCTCGACCACACGGCGACCTTCGTCGTCAAATCGGTTTCGACGAGATTGCCGTCCTTGCCCATCGTCAGTTCGAAACGCCCATCGGTCGATCGAATCGATTGGCCAGGCTTGAGCTTGTCGCCGGCCTTCAGTTGGAAGCCCGGCAGTTGCGCGGGCGGCGGCGCGGAAGGTCGAGCCGGCGGCTGCGCATCGTTCGATTGCGTAGCCGGATTTGTCGTTGTGGCGGCGCTTGCACCATCGAGTCTGAATCCCATCGCACCCTGCGTCGGAAGTCCGTGAGCGATCAGCGTTCCATTCCGACATGACACGGACGTGTCAGGGCGAAAATCGATTAGGAGAGCTTACGAATCGACGTAGGGTTTCGTAAAGCAAGCGCACGCAAAGCTACAAAGGGTCGTAGGGCGTAGCAACAGCGCACGCCGCGTCGCATCGAATCGGGCAACGGTTATCGAGGGTACCCGGCCATGCACAGCGCCAGCACCTCGCCACGAAACCACCGATGCGCCGGATCGTGATCGAGACGCGGATGCCAAATCGCGGAAATATTGAAGGCGGGTATGGGTACGGGCAGTTCGAACGCTTGCAAGCCGTTGGTCGTCGCGAAGGCCGGCAAAAAGGTGTTGCCCAAACACGAATGGGGGACGACGGCAAGCATGTCCGAATGACGCGCCAACTGCATCGCACTCGTGTATGACGGCACCACCATCAACACTTTCCGCTTCGCGTCCGGCGTGTCCAATGCTGCATCGATCGGATTCTCGGCTTCACCGGTGCGCGAGGTCATGACATGGCCGCACGCGGCCCATCGCGCCACGCTGATGTCGCCCTCCTCCAAGAGCGGGTGACCGCTGCGGCACACGCCGACATAGCGATCGCGAAAGAGCAAACGCGTCCGTACCTCCGGGGCCGACGTTCTGACGATACCGATCTCCAGATCGATCGCACCTTCCCTGAGCGGTTGGGCGTCCCAATCGGGCTTCGGCGCGAAGCGAAGCTGCACGCCGGGCGCCGCATGGTGGATTCGCTCCACCAACGCCGCGCCAAGCAGTTCGATGAAGCCCTCGCCCGCTCGCAACGTGAAGCGCTGCGTCAGAGTGGCGACATCGAACCGATGTTCGGCGCGGCCCAGCACCGCCTGCGCTTCCCGCGCCAAAGCGGGAATACGCTGGCTCAATTGCTCGGCATGAGGCGTAAGCACCAGCGTGCGGCCCGCTTGCAGCAGCAAACGATCACCCGTGACGGCGCGCAAGCGCGTCAGCGTCCGGCTCATCGCGGATACGCTGAGACCGAGGCGGCGGGCCGCCCCCGTCACGCTGCGCTCGCTGAGCAAAGCATCCAGGGCGGTCAAGAGATTCAGATCGACGTTTGGCATCCGCCCAGAATAAACGAATACCGTCCATCTATGGCGTTCAGCGCAATCGAATGTTGCGGACGAGGCGCCTGGTGCAAACCGGCGACGTCCTAGACAATGGATGAAATCGATCATGCAAAACGGAACTCGCCATGCCCCATGCCCCGAATCAAACGCCCTCGATCCTGCTTATCGGCGCTTCGCGCGGTCTCGGTCACGCCATGGCCGCCGAATTCGTGAAAAAAGGATGGCACGTCGTGGGCACCGTTCGCGCCGGCGCGGGTCGCACGCTGCTGCACGACCTGGCCGATGCGCACCCCAGCCACGTCGAGATCGAGACATTGGACATTACCCGGCCCGAGCAACTGCGCGCCTTGCACGGGCGACTGTCCGGCCGGATCTTCGATGTTTTGTTCGTCAATGCCGGGACGACCAATCCCGACCCCACGCAAACCATCGGCGAAGTGTCGACCGAGGATTTCGTGAATCTCATGATCACGAATGCGCTCAGTCCGATGCGGGTGGTCGAAAGCCTGTCGGACCTCGTTGCGCCAGCCGGCCTCATCGGGATCATGTCATCGGGGCAAGGCAGCATCGCGGACAACGAATCCGGCCAGCGGGAGGTCTACCGCGGCAGCAAGGCCGCATTGAACCAGTTCATGCGCAGCTTTGCCGCGCGGCAAGCGCACACGCCTCGGGCCATGCTGTTGATCGCCCCCGGCTGGGTGCGCACCGAACTCGGCGGGCCGGAGGGGCGATTGTCGATCGACGAAAGCGTTCCGGGGGTCGTGGACGTGATCTTGACGAAGATGGGCCGCCCGGGCCTCGAGTATCTCGACTACCGCGGCCGCACCGTCCGGTGGTGAGGCCGCGCAACGGATCGGCCTCCGATCCGTTATCGCTTTCTACCCTTTCAATACGAGCGACCCGGCTGGATAGCGGTCGCACATGAACTCGACGAAGGCGCGCACCTTTGGAGAAGGAAGCCGTCGCGACGTATGCAAGACCCACAATGCGACCTCCACGTCCGAGACCGTGCCCCACTGGACCAGCTCCCCTCTCGTCAGTTGATCCCACGCGATGGATTGGGGGATGAGCGCCGCGCCCCCACCGGCCACGGCCGCGTCGCGGATCATCAAAAACGAGGAAAGCTTCAACCTCGGGACCGGTTGCAGAATCAAGCGCCCGCCGTCGAGGCTCCAAGTGGTGGGTTCGAAGTTCGAAAAGACGATGCCCGGCACCGATCTGACCGCGCCGGAACGCGGCACGGGTATCGACGGGGCAGCCACGACAACGAGCCTGTCCTTCGCGAAGCATCGCCCCACCAAGTTGCTGTCCGGGCTCGGGTTGATGCGAATGGCCACGTCGAATTGCTCTTCGATGAGATCGACCATGCGATCTTCCGCCACTAGCTCGACCGAGACTTCGGGATAGGCCGCGCAAAACTCGGCGCAAATGCGCCCCATGGCGAGCTGCGAGAACAACACGGGCGAAGCAATGCGCAGGCGCCCGCGCGGCGACGACAGCCCCTCGCGCGCGGCGGTCATGGCCTCGGCCACCTCGTGCATGGGCCCCTCGGTTCGCGCCATCAGCATCTCGCCCGCTTCCGTGAGCTTGAGCCCGCGGGCGCCGCGTTCGATCAATCGCACACCCAGCTGCTCTTCCAAGTCGGCAATGCGTCGCGACAGCGTGGCCTTCGACTTTCCGCTGGCCCGGCTTGCCTTCCCCAGCCCCCCATGCATGGCGACGAGCGCGAAATCGCCGAGCGCGTTCAAATCCATGGTGTTCCATTTTTGAAACGACATGTCTACATTTTCGCGTCTTCGTTTTGTCGATGCAACACATTAAATTGTCCTCACCGCAACCTGATATGAGGAGTTTCAAATGAACACGACACAACGCGCCGTCCTGATCCGCGCCTATGGAAACGCCGACGCAGTCGAAATCGTCGAGATCGAGAAGCCCGAACCGCAGCAGGGCGAAGTGCTCGTCCGCGTTCGCGCCGCCGGCGTGAACGGCATCGATTGGAAGATCCGCGAGGGCTATGTTCGCGACGCCTTCCCGCTGCCGCTGCCCGCCGTGCTGGGCGTCGAAATCGCCGGCATCGTCGAGGCCGTCGGCCCGGGCGTCTCTCGCTTCCGAGTGGGCGATCGCGTCATGGGGCCGCTCGGCCGGCCGGGCGCTTATGCCGAGTTCGTGGCGGTCGGCGAGGCGAATCTGTCGTTGACGCCGAAGGATCTCGACGACGTTCGCGCCGCCGCTCTTCCGATCGCGGCCGTTTCCGCCTGGCAAAGCCTGCATCACGCGGGTCCAATCCAGCCGGGTCAGCGTGTCCTCATTCACGGCGCGGCAGGCGGATTGGGGGGCTTTGCCGTGCAGTTCGCCAAGCAAGCGGGCGCCGAGGTGTTCGCGACGGCAGGCTCGGCCCGCATCGACTACGTGCGCCAACTGGGCGCGGACCACGTCATCGACTATCGGACCCAGCGGTTCGAAGACATCGCACGAGACATCGACCTGGTGCTCGACTATGTCGGCGGCGAAGTGCTCGATCGGTCATGGCAAGTGCTGAAGGAAAGCGGCGCGATCGTCGGTACGACCTCGCCCGACATCCTGGCGCGCACGCCGGCTGGACGCCGCGGCCTGTGGTTCATCAACAAGCCTGACCCAGCGCTTTTGGAAAAGGTGGCGTCGGACGTGGCCAGGGGCGCGCTTCAATCGAAGGTGAGCGAAGTGGTCGGCTTCGACGACATCCCCGCCGCCATCGAACGCAATCGCACCGAGTCGCACTTCGGCAAAGCCGTCGCCGATTTCTCGCTTTGATCGTTTTCCATGCGGACTTCGTGCGAGAGGCCGTGCATCGACGCTGAACCAGCGTGGGCGAACCTCCCTGTGCGCTCGTTAGGTGAACTGCCGGTAGCGCTCAGCCTTCGTTCGCCCTCACGCCGCGAAGCTCTCGCACGCCGCGCCCTAGGCGCCGGCGCAACAAGGTGCGCAACGTCGCGCCGTCGACATATCCCACTTCCGCGGCAATGGCCTCGATGTCCAGGCGGCTCGTGCGAAGAAGATGGACGGCGCGCTCGACGCGGAGGTCTTGGAAGTAGGACAGCGGAGATTTGCCGAGCACCGCCTCGATGCGGCGCTGTAGCGTTCGCGTACTCGTTGCAAGCGCCTGCGCCGCCGCATCGAGCGAGAATCCCTCCGACAGCCGGCTTCGAGCCCAACGCTCGAAGCGCTCGACCAGCGGGTCCGCACGCGCGAGGTGGGCGGGAATCACGTAAGGCGCCTGGGAAGGCCGCGCGTCCACGAGCAGATAGCGTGCGACGAGCGATGCAAGGTCGGGACTCGCCTGGGTGAGCAGCCAGAGCGCAAGATCGAGGTGTCCTATCGCCGCCCCGGCAGTGACGAAGTTTCCAGAAGGCACCAGCATCCGTTCACTGTCGAGACGTACCTCCGGATACCGCTGGCGAAACAGCGGCGCGAGCCACCACGTGGTCGTGGCGTCCTGCCCGTTGAGCAAACCCGATTCCGCAACAACGAAAGTGCCGATGCAGCCGGCCGCGATTTTCACGCCATCCCGGTGACTTTGACGAAGCAATGCCATGGCATCGCTCACGTCGCGTCTGGCGAGCGCGGGCAGCAGTTGTCGCGGCATCTTCGTCCCAAGCGCGGGGACGACCAGCCAATCGGGCCGGCCCATTGCGCTCGCCGCTTTGACCGGCACGCGCATGCCCAACGCCGTGCGCACTTCGCGCCGCACACCAATCACCTCGACTTCGAAATGCGGGCCGACGCCCGGTTGCTTGGCGGCGGCCAGCTCGTTCGCGGTGGTGAACGCGTCGAGCACCGCGGACAGGCCCGTATCGAATACTCCATCGAGCGCGAGAACAGTGAATTTCATGGCGGAAATGACGCTATAAATGTCATTTACGACAATAGTGCAGCGATCGGTTTCTGTCTACATTGGCATCGATCCGAACGCAATCTCGCCGGTTGCGCGGACGACATCCCGATCACGTTTGGAAACTGGAGCAGACTATGAAAGTGATGGCGATTGGCACGTTGAAGCCGCTTACTCCCGAGCAGCAAAAGACCTACATGTCGACGGAAGTCCGCGCAACGCTTCAGCTTTATCTCGAGGAGAAGCTTGAGCAGTTCTGGCTATGGGCGCCGACCAAGGGTGTGATTTTTCTGATGAACGTGACGTCGGTCGAAGAGGCCGATGCGCTGCTCAAGGCGTTGCCGCTTTGCCAAGATAACCTACTCGCGTTCGAACTGATGCCGGTTCGGCCGCTCATGCCGTTGGGTATTCTCTTGAACGCCGCCTAAAAAGCGGAACGAACGGGGCAGCCGCCGCCGCGGGCAGGCTTGCCCCGCTATTCGCATCCCGCGAGACGTGGGTGCGCCAGCGCGAAGTAATGCTCGATCCGAGACAGCGCATAGTGCGCGGCCGCCTCGCGTATCTCATTGCGAGTGCCCGAGAAACGCTTGGTTTCCGTGAAAGTCACGCAAGGTCGACCTTCGATCCGCCAGGACCAGGCGAAGCACTGCGTGCCCGCCGGCGGCGCTTCGCCGTCCCCCACAGGATCGGCGACGCCGGTATTGGCCACGGCCACGTCCGCACTGCATCCCTCGACCGCCAACGCGCCTTCCGCCATTTCGCGCGCGATCGGCTCGCTCGTGAGCCCATACCGGTCCATGGTCTCCCGCTTCACCCCGAGGAACCCCGACTTTCCGGTAGGCGAGTAAGCAACGAATCCAACGTCGAGACACCGACCGCTTCCGGGCACCCCGGCCAACGCAGCCGCAATCAATCCGCCTGTGCACGACTCGGCCGTTGCGAGCTTCAGGCCAGCCGACGTCAGCAACGAAACGACGTCCTGTTCGATCGTCATCGCTTATCTCCGCGCGTTTGCGCACATCGATCTATTTTCCATACCCGCGCGATGGGCCGCCGATCGCTCGATCGCGCGTGCGGTCGCGCCCTGACGCTTTCATTCTGCCCCGTCAAGGTGTCGCCGCTTACCAAGCAAACTGCATTCCTCGCGCGGCGCCGCTGGGCATCACCCTGTCGGCCCTTCGGTTGAATTTTCGGGAATAAGCACATTAAGATGGGCGAGTTCATCCTCGATCGCCTCTAGGGCTGATCGCGAACTCCCCGCCAACAACAGACGCCGGGTGGATTGCAATGCACCATGTGGCTTTCCCGCGAGTCGCGCGGCGTAATCGCGTGACGCGGCGAGCACGTCCGAATCCGGCATCACGCACGAGACGAATCCGTGCCGCAATGCTTCCGCCGCCGTGACCCGGCGTCCACTCAGCAGCCAGTCCCGAGCCGCCAGATCGCCTACCCTGCGTGCCAGCAATGCAGTCGCTCCGGCTTCGGGAACGATGCCCAGATCGGCGAATGGAAACCGGAACACCGTACTCTCGCCCGCGGCAACCCAATCGGCGTGCAACAGCAGCGTGGCGCCGAAGCCCACGGCCGCGCCGGTGACCGCGGCGACGAGCGGCTTTGGTTGTTCCGCGAACGCGGCAATGCAGCGCCTGATCGCGCCATCCGCCGGCTGGGGCCACAATGCGCCGAACGCAGCGGTATCGTGGCCCGCGCAAAAATGAGGCCCCGTGCCGTGAAGCAGCACGCAATGGACTTGCGGATCGTCTTGCGCGAGACGCAGTGCGTTCGCCAGCGCGCCGAACATCGCACCGTCCAGCGCGTTTCGCTTGTCGGGGCGGTTGATTCCGATCGTTAGGACCCCATCGTTTCGCACCAAAGTGATTCTGGATTCGATCATGCCTCGTACCCCGACGTTGTGCCCGAGGGTTCGATTCTAGGGGCGCGGTCGACCGGAGTATTGGACGATCTTGCAGCAGACCGGCGGCGGGCCAATCGACTCGGCGCACGCCGCAACTCGATCCGCTGCAAAACACGATGCGGGATACGCCGTTACCCGCCGGCCGGTGAAACGCGAAAGCGCGCCACCTGCCTATCCAGTTCGCGCGATTGCTGATCGAGCGCCTGCGCGGCGGCGCTGGCCTGTTCAGTCAGCGCGGCATTCTGCTGCGTGATCGCGTCCATCAAATTGACGGCGGCATCGACCTGCTCGATACCGGCGCGCTGCTCCTCGGCGGACGAGACGATGCCGCCCATCATGTGGGCAAAGCGCCGTGCGGCATCGAGAATCCGCTCGATCGCTTGCGCGGCTTCGGCGACCATCGTCGTGCCGTCGGATGCCGCGCGCACCGCGTCGTTCACCAGTTCGCCGATCTCCTTCGCCGCCGTGGACGAATGCTGCGCAAGCGAGCGCACTTCGGCGGCAACCACGGCGAACCCTCGCCCGTGCGTGCCCGCGCGCGCCGCCTCCACCGCTGCGTTCAAAGCCAAGATATTGGTCTGAAACGCGATGCCTTCGATGATCCCGGTGATGTCCGCAATTCGGCGCGCGCTCGCATCGATGCGCGTCATGGTGTCGCTCACGCGCCCTATCGCTCCATTGCCGTCGTTCGCGGCCGCGGACGCTTCATCGGCGATCGCGTGCGCTTCCTGCGCGCGCGTCGCATTCTGACGGACGGTTTCGGTCAACTCTGTCGTGCTCGCGGCGGTTTCCTCCAGCGAGGCCGCTTGCTCTTCCGTGCGCGACGAAAGATCGAGCGTGCCGGCCGCGATCTCGGCGGTGGCGGCTCCTATCGATCGGCTGCTCGCTCGAACGGCCGTGACGGTGCGCGCGAGTTGAGACTGCATGTCGCGCAGCCCATCGAGCAGACGCCCCATTTCGTCGGCTTCTCCGTGGGTGATCTGGCGTTGCAAATCGCCGGCCGCGATCGCCTCGAAGTGCGCGAGCGCTTCGTTGAGCGGCGTCATGATCGCGCGCCGCAACGTGAGCCAGCTGAACCCGGCCGCGGCGACGCCAAACGCGATCATCGCCGCCGACACCGCCAGAAACCAATGAAAATAGCGCTCGGCAGCTTCGTAGCTGCGCTTTGCGTTCACGTAGAGCGTTCGCTTCAGCGCATCGTTCGCGCCGCTCATGGCGTTGAACAGCGGACTCAGCTGCACGGTACCGATGCGTTGCGCGGCATCGCGATCGCCCGCCTTCAGCGCATCGATGAACGCTTGCATGGCCTCGCGCATCGGTGCACGCTGCCGGCTTGCCGCTTCGATCAGCGGAACCTCGTCCCGCTCGTGCGGCTCATCGACGAAGGCGCGCCATTGTTCGTCCGATTGAACGAAGAACGCCCCGGCGCGCTCGATCTGGGCTCGAGCGTGCGGGCTCTCGGGCTGTGCCATCGCCCCGCCCAAGACGAGACGCGTGCGACCGATCAGCATCTCCGCATTGCCGATGTGCACGGCGGCCGTAAGCTTGTTTTGATACGTATCTTGGCTTGCGCGGTTCGCACGCCACGCGCCTACGAGACCGAGCACGCCGATGCCCGTCATCAGCGCCGCGAGCAATCCGATCGTCAGCGCGAGACGCGCCTGCAGCGATACGCTTTTTACACGCGCGGCGCGCATTTTGCTCTCGGGCGCCGGCGTCACGTCGATTCCGCGGCCGCTTCAGCCGCCGACACCGGAGTTCGCCGCTCGCCAAAGCGCGTGCGGTAGAGCAGTGCGAGCACCGTCGAGAACACGGCTGCAATCACGAACAGCAAAGAGGCGGCGTAAAAGAGTTGCACGATAGGCAAGTGCATCGCAAGGAGCACCCCTCCGATGACCGGCCCCGATACAGAGCCGATTTTTCCCACCGATATCGCGCTTCCCACGCCCGCGGAGCGGAACGAGGTGGGGTAGATCATGCCCGCCACCGCGTACAACCCGTATTGCGCGCCCACCACGCAAAATCCCGTGGCGAACACGGCCAGCATCAGCCAGCCTTGAGACGACCCGTGGCCGAGCATCGCCACGACCGGAAAGCCGATCGCCGGCAGCGAAATGATGGCGAGCACGCCGTGCTTGTCGACGAATCGGCAGAGAATCAAACCGCCCATCACGCCGCCCACCGAGAACATCATCGTAATGAGTCCCGCGCCGTGCGGGTCGATGCCCATGCCTTCCATCAAGATCGGCAGCCAGTTTTGCAGGAAGTAGAGCGCCATCGAGTTCACGATGAATACGATCCACAGCAGCGGCGTGATGGCGGCAAGGCCATCGGAGAAGATCAGCTTCAAGACGAAACGCTGCTTTTCGCGCACTTCGCCCGCGACGAATTGGGCGTCGGCCGGTATCGACAGTTCGGGACGCAAGCGTGTCACGAGACGGTGCAGCATGCGCGGGTCACGGCGCCGAATCGCGAGCAGTTTCGCCGATTCGGGCAGCGTGAAGCTCGCCAGCAGTGCGACGAGCAGCGAACCGCCGCCGCCCACGGCGAACATGACAGGCCAGCCGAACCGGTGAATGAGCGCCGACGACACCAGCCCGCCGGAGCCCGCGCCGATGGAGAAACCGGAGAACATCAGCGTGACCCAAGTCGCTCGCAGGCGCTTCGGCGCATATTCGGCAACGAGCGCAACCGCGTTCGGCACCACGCCGCCCATGCCGATACCGGCGAGAAAACGCAGCAGCATGAGTTGGTGCAGCGAGCTCGCCCATACCGAAGCGTAAGTCAGCACGCCGAAAAAGAAGCTGCCGGCCACGATCGCTTTCTTACGACCGAAACGGTCGCCGAGATAGCCGAAGATGAACGAGCCGATCAGCGTACCGAACAGACCCGCGCCGAATACCGGCCCGAAACCGCCGCGCGAGACGTGCCATGCCTTGACGATGGCCGGCGCCGCGAACGACACTGCCGTTTGATCGTAGCCGTCCATCAGCATGATCAGGAAACACCAGAACAGCAAGCCGACGGCGAAGCGTCCCGCCTTTTGCTCTTCCACCAGTGTCGCGATGTTGAAAGTCCGCTCTGCTTGCATGTATGTCCCGTTTACCCCATGGAAGAGCGCACCGCCGCCACGGGTCCGCGCTCGCTGTTGCTGCTCGCCGTCTCTCTGGGCGGCGCCACGACCGGAGCCACAATATAAAAGGCAGCCCCGCGCGGCTCAATCAAAAAATACCGATGAAGAGATAGAAATTCGTGAACAATCGGGCCGTGCCATCGCTGCTTGCGATCTCTCGTTGCACGCCCGAGGGCCCCCGTTTCGTCAGAACATATGATTCACGCCGATGCGTGCGACCGTCTGACTGCCGTCGGACGAAGGCTGGTAGCCGAATTGCGCGGCACGCGCACCCGCGCCAGAGGCGCGTTGTAGGCCGACGCCCGCATACACCTGTGTGCTTTTCGAAAGGTAATCGGTGAGAAACAGGTTGTACTGGTTGATTGCGAGCCCCTGGAACAACGAGTGATCCCACGATAGACCCAGCACGTAAAAGCCCTTTCCGAATAGGTCGATGTTCACGCCGGCCTGATAGTTGTTGAGCGTCGCCGAGCCCTGACTGTCTTCCAGCTTCACGCCCGAGTACGTCAGATGCGGCGTGAAATAGCCGATCTTGACGGAGCCGCCCGCGGCCAGCGTGCTGTAGCGGCTCGCGTTGAACATCGTGCCTTGCTTGAGCGGCTGGCCGAGCAGCGACCGCATGCTGAACGTGCCGAAGATGTCGGCCGTGCGGTTATGCGACATCGTGTAGGCAACGGCCACCCTGACCGGTCCGCTCATATACTGCACGCCCGCGCTGTACTGACGCCCAGCGCTGAAATTACCGGCCTGGCCGCCGAACGAATCCATCACGCCCGCTTGGATGCCGTGAAAGTCGATCGTTTCGTACTTCACCGAATTGTTCAACGCGTGCGTGTTCGCCAGGCCGTCCAGGTTGCCGGGCGTATAGAACGAAGAAATGCCGGGCACCGAATTGTTCATGCGGCCCACGTACTGATAGATATAGTCGTTGATGTTGCCTAAGCTCAGCGAGCCCCAACGATTGTTCGAGATCCCCACGTAGGCGTCGCGATTGAAGAAGCTAGTCGGGTTGATCTGCGCACCCGAGTTGGTCAGAAAACCCGCTTCGAGCCGCGCGAACACCGTATTGCCGCCGCCCAGCCCCTCCTTGATCAGCAGGCCCCACCGGTCAGGCTGGCGCTTGCCGGACGCTTCCTGAAACAGACGCTGGCCTTGCGAGTTCGATACGAAATCGAGGCCGACGTCGATGCTGCCATACAGCGTAACCGACGACTGAGCCCACACTGGTCCAGCCAAGATCGCGGCGCAAACGCCGACGAGCAGACGAGTTTTCAACACGTGTCTCCAATTTTTTTGCGTTCGCCGATCGCTCGCGGCGCCGGCTGCTTGCCTCGCGCTATCGCATCGGGCCGCTGCCCGACACCCCGCAGTTCGAAGCCCGACAGAGTTTAACCACTTCAATTCGCCTTTTGAATCGCGAATTGTTTATCAATCGATCGAACATTTCGAATACTCGATAAGGGTATATACCGATTAATCGGAATCATCTTCATAACGCGTTTGTAAGAATGAAACCGCGTGCTAACATCCGACGCATTCAAAACCGGTTGCCGGTTAAACGGAGAACCCCCATGCATTTGAGTGCAGTACCGCCCCGGCGAATGATCGTCGGTATCAGCGGTGCGTCAGGCGTCGTCTACGGTGTCCGATTGCTGCAATTGCTGCGGCAACTCGACATCGAGTCGCATCTTGTCATGAGCCGTTCCGCGCAAGTCACGCTCGCGCACGAATCGCAGTACAGCGTCGCCGACGTGCGCGCGCTCGCGGCCGTCAATTATCCGAACACGGACATCGGCGCAGCCATCTCGAGCGGGTCGTTCCCCGTTATGGGCATGATCGTCGCACCATGCTCGATCCGCACGCTGTCCGAGATTGCGACGGGCGTGACGAGCGGGCTGCTCTCGCGAGCGGCCGACGTCACGCTCAAGGAGCGTCGCCGGCTGGTTCTCATGGTGCGGGAAACCCCGCTGCATCTCGGTCATTTGCGCAGTATGACGAGCGTGACCGAAGCCGGCGCGATCGTTTATCCGCCGGTCCCGGCGTTCTACGCCAACCCGGAATCGCTCGACGCGATGGTCGACCATACGCTCGGGCGCGTGCTGGATCTGTTCGGCATCGAGTCCTCCGTCGTGCACCGCTGGGGCATGTGAAATTCAATGCCGCATTAATAAAATTCTCTGATAAGACGTTCAAATTCTTTTGCTTCTTTAGCGGCTGACGTTAATTTAAAGTGGCTTCGTTTCAAGGCGCGAACCCATTTACAAATTTTGTCGATGGATTGATCGATATCCTCGATGAAAGAAACGTCACAACGAAAGAGGTCGAAAGATCGAATGAAGATCGTCATAGCAGGGGCCGGGATCGGCGGACTGGCGGCAGGGGCCGCTTTGCTGAGAAAGGGCTTCGACGTCACCATCCTTGAACAGGCCAAGGCGCTAGGAGAAATCGGCGCCGGCGTGCAGCTGAGCCCCAACGCCACGCGCGTGCTGTATAGGATCGGGGTAGGCGAACGCCTGGAAGGCCTCGCATGCGAGCCCCCCGGCAAGCGCGTGCGCCTCTGGAACAGCGGTCAGACCTGGCCGCTCTTCGATCTCGGCGCGGCCTCCCGCGAAGTTTACGGTTTCCCGTATTTCACCGTGCATCGCGCCGACCTCCATCAAGCGCTGGTCGATTCGGTGTGCGCCTTGCGCCCCGACGCCATTCGGCTCGACCACAAAGTCGAATCGATCGCGCAAGCGAACGGCAAGGTCGAGGTGCAAACGGTCTCGGGCGCCACGTTCGAGGCGGACTTGCTGATCGGCGCGGACGGGGTGCACTCCCGTGTGCGTCGCGCGCTGTTCGGCGCGGACGAGCCCGTGTATTCCGGGGTGATGGCGTGGCGCGGCGTAATCGACGCCTCGAAGCTGCCCGATCACCTGCGCACACCTTTCGGCGTCAACTGGGTGGGCCCAGGGGCGCATGTGATCCACTACCCCCTGCGCGGGCACACGCTCGTCAACTTCGTCGGTGCGGTCGAGCGCGACGGCTGGCAAGTCGAATCTTGGTCGGAACGCGGCACGATCGAGGAGTGCCTCGCCGATTTCGCGGGCTGGCACGACGACGTGCGCGCGCTGATTTCCGCGATCGACGTGCCTTACAAATGGGCGCTCATGATCCGCGAGCCAATGACGCACTGGAGTTCCGGCAACGTCACGCTGCTGGGCGACGCCTGCCACCCCACGCTGCCGTTCCTCGCACAAGGCGCGGGCATGGCCCTCGAAGACGGTTATCTGATCGCGCGCTGCCTCGAACGCTACCCCGACGCGCTGCCGCGCGCGCTGGAACGCTATGAAGCGCTGCGTCTGGAGCGCACGTCGCGCATCGTGCGCGGGTCGGCGGCGAATACGAAGCGCTTTCACAATCCCGCGCTCGCGCACGCCGAAGGCGCGGCCGAATACGTCGAGCGCGAGTGGAGCGAGGAGCGCGTGAAGGAACGCTACAACTGGCTGTTCGAATACGACGTCGACTCCGTCGAGGTCTAGGCGTATCGCCTCGCACCGCCTCCCTCCCGCGCATCAAGGAGACATCGCATGCTTGAATCCCCACCGCCCGTGCTCGGTCTGCACCACTTCGCGTGGCGCTGCCGCAATGCAGAAGAGACCCGGCATTTTTATGAAGACGTTCTCGGCTTGCCGCTCGTTCATCTGATCCGTCTCGACCGCGTGCCGAGCACGGGCGAATTTTGCCCGTACGTGCACTTGTTCTTCGAGATGGCCGACGGTTCGAACATTGCGTTCTTCGATCTCGGCGACGATACCGCCGCCGAACCATCGCCGAATACGCCGTCGTGGGTCAATCACATTGCGCTGCGCCTAGGCACGCTGGACGAACTCGAAACGATGAAGCAGCGCCTCGTCGATCACGGCGTCGACGTCCTCGGCATAACCGATCATCACTTCGTACGTTCGATTTACTTCTTCGATCCGAACGGCTTTCGCGTCGAATTGACGGTGCCCGTCGCACCGGCGGAAACCCTCGCCGCGTATAAACACGAGGCGCACGCCGCGCTGCGAGCGTGGAATGCCGAACGACGCGCAGCCGCATCGGAGACGCCAGCCGCATGAGCGACCTCAACGTGACTCACGATCCGGCTCGCCGCAGCTGGATCGCATCGGCGAACGAACCGGGAGCGGATTTTCCGATTCAAAACCTGCCGCTCGGCGTCTTCGAACGCGACGGCGCGGCACATGCGGGCGTGGCCATCGGCGACCACGCAGTCGACCTCGCGGCGCTGCGAGACAGCGCTCTGCTCGTATCCGGCAGCGATGCCTGGCTCGCCTGCGACGCAGCCTGCGACGATACGCTCAATCGCCTCATGTCGATGCCGCCGCGCTATGCGAGCGCCCTGCGCGCGGCCCTGTCCGATCTGCTCAGAAGCGACGCGCCGCAACGCGCCGTGGTGCAGGAGCATGCCGGCGCCCTACTGCCGCGCATCGACACGCTCACCATGCGCCTGCCCTGCGACGTGGGCGACTTCACCGACTTTCTGACCTCGCTGCATCACACCGAACGCCACGGTCGTTACAAAGGTCTTGCCGATCCGCTGCCGCCCGCGTTCAAATCGCTGCCCATTGCCTATCACGGCCGCGCCTCGTCGCTGCGTGTGAGCGGAGGCGAGGTACGCCGGCCGAACGGGCAATATCGCAGCGCCGACGGCCGTATCGCATTCGGTCCCGCGCCCGCGCTCGATTTCGAACTCGAACTCGCCGCGTGGATCGGCGTCGGCAACGCGCTCGCGCAACCGATCGCCATCGACGACGCGCACGGACACATCTTCGGCTATTCGCTGCTCAACGACTGGTCCGCGAAGAGCATTCAGTGGTTCGAGCAAGTGCTCGGCCCTTTCCTGGGAAAGAGCTTTCATACGAGTGTGTCGCCGTGGATCGTCACGTCGGAAGCGCTTGCGCCATTTCGCAAAGCGCCCGTCGCCCGAGCGCCCAGCGATCCGCCGCTGATGGCGCATTTGCACGGAGCGCTCGACCAGCGCGAGGGCGGCTTGCATCTCGAGCTCTTTGCGCACTTGTCCACTGAAAAACTCGGCGCATCGGGCGCGGGCGCCGTGCAAATCACCCACACGCATCTCGACAATCTGTACTGGACGTTCGCGCAGATGGTCGCGCATCACACGAGCAATGGATGCAATCTGCGCACCGGCGATCTGCTGGGCAGCGGGACGATTTCAGGCGCCGACGATGCCGCGCGTGCCTGTCTTACCGAATTGACGAATGCGGGTCGCGATCCGCTTCGCCTGCCCGGCGGCGAAACGCGCATCGAACTGGAAGACGGCGACGAAATCGTGTTGCGCGCACGCGCATCGAAACCCGGCGCCGTATCCATCGGGTTCGGCGAATGTCGTGGACGCATTGCGCCGGCCCTTGCGCTGGCGCCGTGCCCGGCGGAGGTCACCGCATGACACCAACCCTTAATGGTTACGTACGGATCGGCCACGGCCCACGCAACGTGCTCGCGATGAACGGCTGGTTCGGCAGCGCCGAGGACTGGTGTGCACTCGTGCCGTGGCTCGACACCGAGGCGTTCACCTACGTGTTCTTCGACTATCGAGGCTATGGACGCTCGCGCGAGCGCGACGGCGCATTCTCGTTCGAGGAAGCCGCGCGGGACGTGGTGGCGCTCGCCGATCACCTTGGTTGGAAAACGTTCAGCCTGATCGGGCATTCGATGGGCGGCGTGGCGATCCAGCGCGTGCTGTTGTCGGCGCCGGAGCGCATCGAACGCATGGCGGCCGTATGCGCCGTGCCCGCGTGCGGCTCGCGCATGAACGACGCGCGCCTGACGGCGTTTCGCGCGGCCATCGATGACGAGCAGCGGCGCGCAGGCATCATTGCGTTCTCCACCGGCAACCGTCTCACGCCGCGTTTCGCCGCTCACCTCGCGCGCGAATCGCTGCGACTGTCGCGCGCGGATGCCTTCGCCGCGTATCTGCCGCATTGGGCCGCGAACGATTTCTCCGCGCTGGTCGAAGGCAACGCCACGCCGGTGAAGATCTGCATCGGCGAACACGATCCGACGATCACGGCCGATCTGATGGCCCGCACATGGCTCGCGTGGTATCCGCACGCAACGCTCGAAACGATTGCGAATGCGGGCCATTACCCGATGTACGAAGCGCCGGTCATGCTCGCGACGGCGCTGGAAAACTGGCTGACACAGCCCTGACGAACGCCGCGCGCGCCGCATCCGCACGAGCGCGACGGCAGGAGACATCATGTACGAGACCACCTATTTGCGGGCGCATACGCTCGACGACGCGCTCGCTTGGCTGCGCGAGCATGAGGACGCACGACCGCTTTCAGGCGGCATGACGCTGATCCCCACGCTCAAGCAACGGCTCGCCGCGCCTTCGCATTTGATCGACCTCACGCGGATCGAAGCGATGCGCGGCATCGCCGTCGATGGCGGCGTCTTGCGCGTCGGCGCGCTCACGAAGCACGCCGAAGTTGCCGCGTCGCCCGTGGTCGCCTCGGCTATTCCCGCGCTCGCGCAACTCGCCAATGTGATCGCCGACCCCCAAGTGCGCAATCGCGGCACGATGGGCGGCTCCGTCGCGAACAACGACCCCGCCGCCGATTACCCCAGCGCCGTTCTCGCACTGGGCGCGCACGTCGAGACTTCGCAACGCCGCATTGCCGCCGACGACTATTTCATCGACACGTTCGAAACAGCGCTCGAACCGGGCGAACTCGTCACCGGTTTCGCGTACCCGATCCCGCTGCGCGCGGCCTATGCAAAGTTGCGTCAACCCGCGTCGGGCTATGCCGTCGTCGGCGTATTCATCGCGCAGTTCGCCGATGCGATCCGCGTGGCGGTGACCGGCGCGGGTGCGTCCGTGTTCCGCTGGCTCGACGCCGAACGCGCGCTCGCGGCCGAGCTTTCCGAAGCGGCGCTCGACTCGTTGACGATGGATCCGGGCGTGCTTCCCGACGACGACAACGGTTCTTCCGCCTATCGCGCGCATCTGATCCAAACCTATACGCGCCGCGCCTTACGGACGCTGCTGGCGCAACCGCCGCGCGACCTCGCTTGACCGCGCATCAACGTTTTCAGGAGACGCAAAAATGGAGTTCACCGGATCGCAGACCATTGCCGCCACGCGAGAGCAAGTGTGGAAGGGCTTGAACGATGCCGCCGTGTTGCAGGCATGCGTGCCGGGCTGCGAAGAATTCGTCGCGCAAAACGAGGACGAGTACAAGGCCGTCGTGGTCGCCTCGGTCGGCCCCGTGAAAGCGCGCTTCAAGGGCACGCTGTTGCTCTCGGAGCGAGACGGTCCCAACGGCTACAAGATCGCGGGCTCCGGCGAAGGCGGCATCGCCGGTTTCGGCAAGATGACCGCCACCGTCACGTTGGCCGACGCGCAAGAAGGCGGCACGCTCCTCACCTACGTGGCGCAAGCTCAAGTGGGGGGCAAGCTCGCGCAAATCGGCTCGCGCCTCGTCACGTCGGTTGCGAACAAGCTGGCGGCCGAGTTCTTCAAGCGCTTCAACGCATTGATGAGCGCGGACGCGAACGCCGATGCGGCGAACTGAGCGAATAGGCATTCCGGCAAGAAGAGGTGAATCATGGCTGAAGTCCAATTGCGGGTGAACGGCGCCGACGTACGGCGCGAAGCGCCCGACCAAACGCTGCTGGTCGAGTTTCTGCGCGAAACGCTGCGCCTCACGGGTACGCACGTGGGCTGCGACACGAGCCAGTGCGGCGCGTGCACGGTGCATCTCGACGGCGTGTCGGTGAAGTCGTGCACGGTACTGGCCGCTCAAGCGAGCGGCGGCGCGGTCACGACGATCGAAGGGCTGCGCCACAGCGGCAATGAGAACGAGAACGAAAGCGCCCCGCTGCATCCTGTGCAAAACGCGTTCGTGCAGTGTCACGGCTTGCAGTGCGGCTTCTGCACGCCGGGCATGATCATGTCGGCGGCGTTCCATCTGCGCGACACACCGAGGCTCGACGACGCAAGCATCTGCCATGCGCTCGAAGGCAACATCTGCCGCTGTACGGGCTATGTGAACATCATCGAGGCGGTACGCCACGCAGCGCGCGAGATGTATCCGGCCCTCGCGGGGCAAGCGACGGAGGGCGTCGCGCCATGATCGGGCAACCGCTTCCGCGCCTGGAAGACCGGCGCTTCGTCACCGGCAACGGCCGCTACACCGACGATTTGCATGTCGAAGGGCAAGCTTACGCGGCCTTTCTGCGCTCGCCGCATGCCCATGCGGCGCTGCGCTCGGTCGACGTCACGGCCGCGCGCGAGGCGCCGGGCGTGATCGCCGTCCTGCTGGGCCGGGACTATCTCGACGACGGCTACCAGGGCATCGATCATATCCCCAACCCGATCGACGCCGTGGACGCCACGCAGAAGGCGTTTCTCACGTCGCTGACCGGCGAGATCTTCAATCAGCTGCACATTCCGTTGCCGATCGATCGCGTGCGCTACGTGGGCGAGCCGATCGCGATGGTGATCGCCGTAACGCCGCTCGCCGCGCGCAACGCCAGCGAAATGATCGACGTGGAGTACGACGTGCTCGACGCCGTGGTGAACGCGGCCGATGCGATGCAGGAAGGCGCGCCGCAACTATGGGACGGCGCGCCACGCAATCTTTGCTTTCAGACGGAGATCGGCGACCGGAAAGAAGCGCGCCGCATCATCGCGGGCGCACCGCTCGTGCTCACGCGCGAATTCCATCACAGCCGCGTGGTGAACTGCCAGATGGAACCGCGCGGCGCCATCGGCACATTCGACGAAACGAGCGGTGTCTATACGCTGATCTCGGGCAGCCAAGGCGCCGTGCGGCAAAAACTCTGCCTCGCCGCGGCGCTCAAGGTGCCACCCGCGCAAGTGCGTGTGGTGTGTCCCGACACGGGCGGCGGCTTCGGGCCGCGCTCGTTCGTCTATGTCGAGCAACTCGCGGTGATGTGGGCCGCGCGCCGCACAGGCCGACCGGTGAAGTGGACGAGCGACCGCAGCGAAGCGTTTCTCTCCGACTACCAGGGCCGCGACCAGATCGTGCGTGCGACCTTCGGCTTCGCGCGCGACGGGCGCATTCTCGCCATCGACAACGAATGGATCGGCAACGTCGGCAGCCACACCGTGTCGTATGTGCCGATGGCGAACGGCACGCGCATCATGACCACCGTTTACGACGTACCGGTGGCCGCCGTGCATATCAGCGCCGTGCTGACCAACACTGTGCCGACCGCGCCTTATCGAGGCGCCGGGCGGCCGGAGGCGACGCACGTCATCGAGCGCATGCTCGACCTTGCGGCGGCCCAATTGCAGATTGACCGCGCCGAGATTCGCCGCCGCAATTTGATCGCCCACGAAAAGCTGCCGTATCGCAGCGCGATGGGCCTGACCTACGACAGCGGTCAGTTCGAACGCAACATGGCGCGCGCGCTCGAACTCGCACAATGGGACAGCTTCGAGGCCCGCCGCGCGGCGTCGCGCGAGAAGGGACTGCTGCGCGGCATCGGCCTTGCGAACTACATCGAATCGCCCGTGGGTGCGCCGCGCGAGCGCATCGAATTGACCGTGCTTCCCGAGGGCCGCATCGACATCGTTTCGGGCACGCAATCCACGGGACAAGGCCATGAAACGACCTTCGCCCAAGTCGTCGCTCATCATCTGGGCGTGCCGATCGAAACGGTCGCGTTGCGCACGGGCGATACCGCGTTCGTGAGCGTGGGCGGCGGCAGTCACTCCGACCGCTCGATGCGGCTCGGCGGCATGCTGCTCGTCGAGGCGTCCTCGCGCATCGTCGCGCAGGCCAGGCGCGTGGCCGCCGAACGGCTCGGTGTGTCGCCCGAGCAATTGATCTTCGCGAACGGCGCCTTCTCGGATGCGGCTTCGTCGCGCTCGATCGACCTGTTCGAGATCGCGATGCACGTCGCGTGCGACGGTTTTCCGGGCGAGGCGACCACCCGAAAGCTATACGCCGAAGCGGAAGTGAGCGTGCGCGTGCCCGCGCATCCCACGGGCGCGGCGATCTGCGAATTGGAGGTGGATCCGGACACGGGCGTGGTCACGCTCGTGAACTACACGTCCGTGGACGATGTCGGCCAGCCGATCAACCCGCTCATCGTCGAAGGCCAAGTGCACGGCGGTCTCGCGCAAGGCATCGGCCAAGCGTTATCCGAAACCTGCTACGTCGACCGGGAATCGGGGCAGGTGCTGACCGGCTCTTACATGGACTACGGCATGCCGCGCGCGGGCGTGATTCCCACGCTCAATCTCGAACTGACCGAAGACCCCACGCACGGCAATCCGCTGCGCGTCAAAGGCGGCGGCGAAAGCGGCATCACGCCCGCCACGGCGACGATCTTCAATGCGCTCGCCGATGCGCTCCAGGCCTTCGGCGCCGACGAACTCGCCATGCCCGCCACGCCGAAAGTCGTCTGGGAATACATCCACCGCGACACGGCTCAATACAGGAGACTCCCATGACCCGCCCCTATGTGACGATCGAACGCCAAGGTCCGCTCATCGACATCGTGCTCGACCATCCGGAAAACGGCAACCTGATCGACGCGGCGATGAGCGAAGCCATCATCGCGGCCGTCACGGCGGTGGACGACGAGGTGAAGCTCGCGCGGATCCGCTCGAGCAGCACGGATTTCTGCAAGGGCCGTGTCTCGCCGATGCCGCCGAAAGATGCGAAGCCGAGCGCCGAAACACTGCGCCGCGTGGTGGCCGCTCCTCCCCTTGCGCTCTACGACGCTCTCAAGGCCGTACGTGTGCCGGTGGTGTCGGTCGTGCGCGGCGAAGCGCTCGGCGTGGGATGCGCGCTCGCAGGCGTGTGCGACATCGCGCTCGCATCCGAGGACGCCGTATTCCAGATCCCCGAGATGGAACGCGACATTCCGCCCGCGCTCGTCATGTCGGCCCTGACCGGCCGCGTGCCGGTGAAAACCATCGCACATATGGTCTTGAGCCGCCGCAAGCTGAGCGCGCACGAGGCGCTGCACGCCGGGCTCGTGAGCCGCGTCGTGCCCGCGGCCAGTTTGGACGCTGAAGCCGATGCGCTCGTGCAAACGCTGCTCGGCTGTAGCGCGGTCACGCTGCGCGCGGTCAAGCAGTTTCTGCATCTTGCGCCGGAAATGACCGGGACGGGCGCCAGCGGCTTCGCGGCGCACTTGGCTGCCACAGCGCTTTCCGCGCGTTTCTGACGAGCCCCCACCCCGCCTCGCCCCCATACCTGCACGAAGGAACCCAGAGTGAGACCCAAAACCGCTATTCCCTCCACCGCCGAAGGAGCAAGCACGCCCGATCTGGAGCGCTTCCGCCTGCGTCGCTTCCTCGAATCGCTCGACGACACCGAGCTCGAGCGCCACGAAGGCAGCGTGGACCTTGCCGACGTCGCGCAAATGATGGAAGGCAATCCTCGCGCGGTGTGGTTCGCGCGTCCGTCCGGCAGCGCGTTCTCGCTGGCGGGCAGTGTCGCCGCGAGCCGCTCGCGCCTGGCCAAAGCATTCGACACGACGCCGCAGCGGTTGCTCGACACCGTGCGTGAGCGCCTGCGCGTGAAAGGCAAGCTGGTGGAAGTGAGCCGCGAGCAAGCACCGGTGCAACAAGTCGTGCTGACCGGCGACGCGTGCGACTTCACCGCGTTGCCCGTGCACCTTCAGCACGACCTGGACGGCGCGCCCTATATCTCGGCGTCGATCGACTTCGCCGTCGATCCCGAAACGCTGTGGACCAACGTCGGCGTGCGCCGGCTGATGCTGCGCGGCAGGCACACGGCCGGCATCGACCTCGTCGCGCCGTCGGATCTGCGCGCGATCGCCATCGGTCATGCGAAGCGCGGTGAGCGCACGCCCATCGCGTTCGCGGTCGGTACGCATCCGATCGATCACGTGGGCGCGACCATGCGCATTCCGGCCGACGAACTGGAACTCGTCGCGGCCCTGCGCGGCGAAGCGATGGGCGTGGTCAAATGCGTGACGACCGATCTGCTCGTGCCTGCCGACGCGGAATTCATCCTCGAAGGTTATCTCGACGAACGCGGCCATGCCGAAGCGGAAGGCCCCTATGGCGAATTCCTCGGCTACTACGGCGGCGTGAAAACCAACCCCGTGTTCCACCTCACGGCTATCACGCACCGCCGCGACGCGGTATTCCAAACCTGCACGATCGGCGGCCGATCGATGGCCCGCACCGACACCGCGCAATTGGCTGCGCTGCGCACCGAGGTGACCGTATGGCGCGCGCTCGAAAGCGCCGTGCGCGAAGTCAAGGCGGTCTACGCCAATCCAGCCACGGGAGGCATGTTCAACGTTCGCGTGGCCATGCAGCAGCGGGTGCCTGGAGAAGCGCGCAACGCGATTGCAGCCGTGTTCGCCTCGCTCGCGAACGTCAAGCATGTGTTCGTCGTCGATCCCGACATCGACATCTTCTCCGACGAGCAGATGGACTGGGCGCTCGCCACACGCTTTCAGGCCGACCGCGATCTCGTGCTTCAGGACGGACTGCGTGCGATGCCGCTCGATCCGTCGCTGCTGGGTGCGAGAACGACCGGGAAAGCGGGCTTCGATCTCACGCTGCCGCTGCTGGCGCCTGGGGCCGAGCGCGATTTGGAACATCGGGTGCCGACGCCGCCCGCGTATCTCGGCACACGCTTCGAATCGCTTGAAGCGGCGCTCGAACACGGCGCGAAGCGCTTCGTTGAGCTGATGGCCGCGAACGGCAGCCGCGATGGCCGCGACGTGGTGCGTTGGCTCGAAGACATCGCACGTCAACGCACGATCGTGCGCGACGAAGAAGGTCGCTACGCGTTCGGCTAGTACTCGGCACGCGCGCGGCCGCCGCGCGCGCATCGATCATGCAGCGGCCGCTGCGGCAGACGGGATAGAATCGGGCGTGCTTCGGGCGCGGCATAGCTCGAATCACGCCCGCACTCGAGCCCGATCCCACGTAGAGCTTCGCCGATGAATCTGTCCCTAAAACAACTCAAGGTCTTCCTCGGCGTCGCCAACGCATCGAGCTTCACGAAAACCGCGCAGAGCATGCATTTGAGCCAGGCGGCGCTCTCCGCGATCATCCGCGAGCTCGAAACGCAGCTCAATTGCCGGCTGCTCGAACGCACGACGCGCACGGTGTCGCTCACGGACGCCGGGCGCGTGTTCTATCCCACGGCGATGGCGATCGTGGAAACGCTCGAAAAATCGGTGGTCGAACTCAACGAGCTCGGCCGTCAGAAGCAGTCCTCGCTTTTGCTCGGTTGCACGCCGATGATTGCGGCAAGCCTGATGCCGCCCGTGCTCACGCGCTTTGCGCAGGTGTATCCCGCTTCGCACATCGAACTCGTGGATCGCAATCCCCCCGAGCTGCTGCAAATGGTCGAGGAAGGACATCTCGATGCGGCATTCGGCGTGTTTTTCTCGCAGATTTCCGGCATCGACCGCGTGCCGCTCTTCCCTACGCGGCTCGTGGCCGTGTCGCGTGCCGACGAAGCCGCGCCCCCCCGCGGCGCGGGTATTCGCTGGACGGCGCTGGAAAATCAGCCGCTCATCACGCTGCCGAAGGACAACCCGTTGCAGCGGCTGATCGAGGCGACGCTCTCGAAGGAAGAAGTGACGGTGAGCCGGCGTATTGTCGTCGGACATCTGCAAACGGCGATCGCCATGGCGCAGGAGGGACTCGGCACCGCCGTCATGCCGCAGTTCTGCGAGCACACGTGCTACCGCTATCGCGTGCGCATCGACGCGCTGCGTCCCGAAGTACCGCTCTCGTTCTATCGCATCACGCGTACCGGCCGGGACACGATGAGCACGCTCGACGAGTTCACCCGGCTCTTCACCGCCGCGGCGAAGGAAGACCCGGCGGGCCTCGTCGATATCGACGCAGACTGAACCCTGGGCCGAGTTCGAGCGCGCACTTGTCGCCAAACACCGCGCGACGTTTCAAGCCAAGCAAAGAGAACCGGCCGAAGCCGCGATTTCGCGCGCCGCCTTTGCGCCTTCCACTTGCAGAATCGTCGGCAGCGATACGCCGTTCTTCGCGGCCGTCACTTCGGCAAGAATCGAAACGGCGATTTCGGGCGGCGTTCGACTGCCGATATAAATCCCGGCCGGCCCATGCAGCCGCGCCAGCTGCGCATCGGACAGGTCGAACTCGCGCAGACGCTCGCGTCTGGCCGCGTTGTTGCGCCGCGAGCCGAGCGCGCCGACGTAGAACGCCGGGGTCTTGAGCGCCTCCATCAAGGCCAGATCGTCGAGCTTCGGATCGTGCGTGAGCGCGATCACCGCACTGCGTCGGTCCAAGCGCATACCGAGTACCGTGTCGTCGGGCATCGTGCGCACGAGCGTCGTGCCGGGTATGTCCCACGCTTGCGTATAGTCCTCGCGCGGATCGCACACGGTCACGTGATAGTCGAGGCCCGTTGCGATTCGGCAAAGGTAGCTCGAGAGTTGTCCAGCGCCGATCACGAGCAAGCGGTATCTCGGGCCGTGGATGGTCACGAAACGCTCGCCGTCGAGTGTGACGCCTTCGGTTGCACGCGCGGTCGCAAGCGTGGCGGTACCGCTTGACATGTCGAGCGTGCGCGCGACCAGTTCGCCGGCCTCGATACGCGCGCACAACGTTGCAATACCCTGTGCGTCGTTCGCGCCATCGAGCGGTTCCAGCACGAGCTCGATGGTGCCGCCGCAAGGCAGACCGAAGCGGTGCGCCTCGTCGGCGTCGATGCCGTAACGTGCCACCTGCGGCCGTGTCCGCATCACGCCGTGCCGGCGCCCGCGCTCGATCAAGTCGTCTTCGATGCAGCCGCCGGATACCGAGCCTGTCACGGTGCCGTCGTCGCGCACCGCCAGCATCGAGCCTTCCGGCCGCGGCGAGGAGCCCCATGTTTTCACGACGGTCACGAGAAGCACACGGTGTCCCGCGCCGATCCAGCGCTGGCACGCGCGAAGCACTTCGAGGTTTACGCTGTCCATTCTCGGCTCTTGTAGCGCACGCGGCGCATGCCGGGCACAACACGGCCCGGCTTGTCGCAGCAGTGTAAACAAGGCCTTCGGCGCGGGGAATCAGCGATTTCTTATTGATTTATCGCGGCGGTCGATCAATGCGGGAAGGAGGATGCCACGCATTCGCACCCACAGGCCGTAGGGACTGAACCGCGGTCGAATGCGCCCGCGTCACATTTGACGCGCCAACGAACGTACGCTTGATTTGATGCTAACAATGATGCAGAATCGCATCTATTGCGATGCGGAGGGCAACATGCGGACGACTGTAACGATTGACGACGCCTTGTACGAGAAGGCGTTGGAAATGGCCGACCCCAACATGGACAAGGCGGAGATATTCCGCGAAGCAATTAAAACGTTCGTGCGGGTGCAAGCGGCTAAGCGACTAGCAGCCTTAGGCGGTACGATGCCGGACATTCAGGATGTGCCGCGTCGTCGTGAAGGGGTCGGCTCGCAATGAGTGTGCTCATCGACACTTCGGTTTGGATCGGGCACTTTCGGGAGCGCAATGAGGCGCTCATCGACTTGATCGCTTTCGACTTGGCGCTGAATCACCCCATGGTCCTGGTGGAACTGGCCTGCGGAACCCCTCCTGCTCCGCGCGCCCGAACGCTTGGCGATATCGGGCTCTTGCAGCCGGCCAATCAAGCGAGCCTCAGCGAGACCGCCGCGTTCATCGAGCGGGAAAAGCTCTACGGACTCGGCTGCGGACTGGTAGACATGGCGCTACTCGCTTCGACGCTAATCACGCCGGGGGCAACGCTGTGGACGCTGGATCGGCGTTTGGCCGATTTGTCGGCCCGCCTTGGCGTGGCCTATAACCCCAAGCTTCACTAAGGAAACGCCACCCCTATCGATTCCGGCGAATGAAGTATTCGCGCGTCAGCCCCGACTAAATGGACCGCTGGTTTGGCTGTAGCGTTGCAAGCGACTCAAATATCGAACAGCGACAAGGCCTGCGTCACCCCCGTGGCCCGCTGACGCATCGCCTCGGAGATCGCAGCAACCGAATCGACCAGCGCTGAATTCTGTTGTGTCGTGACGTCGATCGCCGTAATCGCCTCTTCGATCTGCGCCATGCCGTGGCTTTGTTCTGCGCACGCATCCTTGATCTCCCCGATCAAACGGCTGACGACCGCCACCGCCGCCTGCGTTTCTCGCATTCTGGCCGTAGCTTGCTCCGCCGCTCCCCGGCCCTCCCGCGCCAGATCCAGGCTACGGCCAGCAAGAACGCGAATTTGGCTGGCGGCAGCCGCGCTTCGTTGCGCCAGCGCCCGGACCTCGGATGCGACAACCGCGAAACTGCGTCCGCTAGGCCCCGCACGGGCCGCTTCAACCGCGGCGTTCAGCGCGAGGATATTCGTTTGAAACGCGAGCGCGTCGATGACGCTAACGATGTTCTCGCTTTCCGAACTCGATGCATCGATCTTGCGCATGATCTCGATCAAGCGCTCCACGGTCTCGCCTCCGGCGCGGGTGGCCAGTATCGACTCGCGCGCGAGCCTATCGGCCTCGGCCGAAGACTCGGAGTTGTTGAATATGCTCGCGTTGAGTTGCTCAACGCTCGCCGCCGTGTTCTGAACACTGCTGACTTGCTCTTCGGTCCTCACGGATAGATCTTGGTTTCCAGCGGCAAGCGTTTCTGTGCCCGACGCTACTTGTGTGACGCCGTCACGCACATCGGCGACCGCGGTCCGCAGATTCAGGATCGCCTGATTGAGCAGCATCAACACGTCGCCTAGCTCGCCATCGCCCGGTATGCTGGGCGCCGTGTCCAGTTGCCCCGCGGCCAGACCAACGGCCACCCGCGTAACCTTTTGCAGCGGACGATGAATCAGCCTCATCAATACCAAACCGCCGCCCCCGAAAACCGGCAGCAAAGCGGCGGACACGATGTCCAACGAGATGTTCCACGACGAAACAACGCATGCTGCGAGGGAAGCCAAGTACAGGCAGCACACGATGCTCGCGATTCTCCCACGTAAGCTCGCGCGACATATCCAGCCCGGTGCGCCGGACCATCGTCGCTTCGTGATTTTTCCGGCGCGTATCGACCAGCCGGCTTGGCCGGCATCGATCATGCGATACGCCTGCGCCGCCTGAGCGCTTTGCGTGGGTTCGATGGGTTCAATAAGCGCGATGGCCCGCTTGCCGCCGCGGCCAGGCATAAGGTTGGAGCGCGCCCACAAAACGTCGCCGGTCGCCGTTCGATAGGGCAGCGATCCGATCCAGGGGCGATTTGCACGCACCGTCCGTTGAATATCACGCAGCACCGCCGCGGGTATGTCCGCAAGTAGCGACGACGCGGCCGCGCCGCGCAACGAATCGCGCGTCCATCCGAGCGCGTCGACGAAAGCGTCGTTCACGTACTCCACCAAGCCATCGAGCGTCACCATGACGAGCGGACGGCGTGCATTTAGCGTCATATCGATTTATCTGCTTACACAAAAAAAGCTCGCCCAGCACGGCGCAGTGCGTTCTCGATCATGTGCTACATCGCCCGCGGCGGCGTTCCGCCATTGCTCGGCTCATGCTGGTTGCGTCGCCAAGGCACCGCCCGCTGGAAACGCCGCCGTAGCCGGCATCATCATCACGTCGACTGCGCGGTCGGCCGCCGCCATCACGGTCGCATTGGTATTTGAACTGATGATCGCCGGCATCATCGATGCATCGAACACGCGCAATCCCCTGACGCCTTTCACCTTGAGATCGGGAGCCAAGACCGACATAGGGTCGTCCGCGCGACCCATGCGGCACGTCCCCACCGGATGGTAGTTGGACTCCGTGGTCCGCCGCACGTACTCGGCGAGTTCATCGTCCGACTGGCGTGCGGCCCCGGGTCCGACTTCCTGCGCCACGATCGACGCGAATGGTTCACTGCTCGCGATCGATCTGAGGTACCGGATCGCTTCGACAAGCCGCTTCGTATCTTCATCGTCGGAGAGCCAGTTTGGGTCGACGAGCGCGTCCTCCATAGGATCCGCGGACCTAAGGCGCACGGTCCCGCGCGAACGAGGCCGGACGAGATTAGCCATCAATGTCATCCCGTAGGTAGGCTCCGGCGCCTGCGGATCCGGCCACATGACCCCGACGCAATACAGTTGAAGATCCGGTTCCCCACCGGGTTCGCGCAGATTGACGAAAGCCATCGTCTCCGCACCGTTGGAGGCGATGGGCCCATTTTTGAACGCCAGATACTGGAGCCCATTCCATAGCGCGCGGCGACCTCGGTCTTCGCCGAAGTACCCATGCTGCCCATGCGTGGCCATCGAGACGACGGCGACGTTGTGGTCCTGCAGGTGCTCGCCCACGCCCGGGGAATCGACACGCACCTCGAGCCCATGCTCGCGCAAATGCGCGGCTGGACCGATGCCCGACAACATGAGCAGCTTCGGTGTCGCGAAGGCGCCCGCACAGACGATCACTTCGGCCGACGCGCTCGCATGCTTGAGTACGCCTCCAACCGCATAATCGACACCTACGGCGCGGTCGCCGTCGAAGACAATGCGATGCACGGTGGCTCGTGTGACCAAAGACAATCGTGGATCGGACAGGATGGGGGCGAGAAACGCGTCCGCTGCACTACATCGTCGCCCCGCGTAGGTCGTGGTCTGCATATAGCCCACGCCACACAGCGTCCCGGCATTGAAATCCGTCGCAAACGGCAAGCCCTGGCGCTGCATCGCTCGCACGAAGCGGTCCGCGACGTCGGCCTTGTACAAAGGATCCGATACCTTCAACGGACCGTCCGCGCCGTGGGCGTCGTTGTCGAACCGCTGATTGCCTTCCTGTTTGCGGAAATAGGGAAGGAGGCCGTCCCACGACCACCCGGTATCGCCGGTAGCCGCGACCCAGCGGTCATAGTCGGCGCGCGAGCCTCGCGTATAGGCCATCGCATTGACCGAACTGCCGCCGCCGACGACATTGCCCTGCGGAATCGAAACGGCACGCCCTCCCAGCGACGCTTGAGGGGCCGAGGAGTACCGCTTAATGTATGGGCTACCCTTGAACAGCATCTTGAACGTACCCGCGGGCATGCGAATCAGCGCGTTGTTCGACAGCGGCCCCGCCTCCAACAGCAGCACGCTTGCTCCCCACTCGCGGACCAGCCGGCTCGCCGTCACGCAGCCGGCGCTGCCGGCGCCGATCACGATGTAGTCGTAGCTCATTGCGGTCCTCCGGGCGCGCGCATTGACGAATCCGGACGATAAATCGCCTGATCTTCGAGAAATGCAGATAGGCCTTCCGGCCCGCCCTCTCTGCCGACCCCCGACTGCTTGAAGCCGCCGAATGGCACGTTCGGCGCGATCTCGAATGCATTGACCGAGACATTGCCGGTCCTGACGCGACGCGCGATCGCGCAGCCATGGTCCAAGTCGCTTGTAAAGACCGTCCCGCTCAAGCCAAAATCCGAATCGTTCGCGAGCGCGACGGCGTGATCGACATCGTCGTACGCGATGACCGAGACGACAGGGCCGAAAATTTCCTCCCGCGCGATCGTCATGCGCGGTGTCACACCCGCGAACACGGTCGGCTCGACAAAGAAGCCCGTTTCTAAACGGCGGCTCCGGCCACCGCCCGTCACGATTCGCGCCCCTTCCGCGCTGCCTGCTTCGATGTATTTCATGACCCGATCGAGCTGTCGCGCGCTTGCGACCGGCCCGATTTGCGTCGCGGCATTCCACGGGTCGCCTACCTCGAGGCCGCCGATGACAGCGCTGTAAGCGTCGATGAACGCTTGCTCGCGGCTGCGCGGAACCAGGATCCGGGTTTGGGCGAAACAAATTTGCCCCGAAAAGGGCATGGTCACCGGCGCCAACGCCGCGAGCGTGGCGTTCAGGTCCGCGTCCTCGAGCACAATCGCAGCGGATTTCCCACCCAATTCGAGCGTCACTCGAGCGAGCCGATCCGCGCAGGCCTTGGCAATCAACTTTCCGGTCGCGGTGCTTCCGGTAAAGCTCACTTTGTCCACGTCTTGTTTCGCGACGAGATACGCACCTCGCTCCGCATCGCTGGTGATCACGTTGAACACCCCTGGCGGCAGACCCGCCTCGTGCACGCACTCGGCCATGACGAGGGCATCGAACGGCGTCTCCGGCGGCGCCTTGACCACAACCGTGCAACCGGCTGCCAGCGCGGCGCCCACCTTATACGAGAGAATCGGCAATTGCGCATTCCACGGCGCGATCAGCGCCGCCACGCCGACCGGCTGCCTAATGATCCGTGCCTGTCCGCCTCGCGTCGAACGAACTTCCTCGAACTCGAACGTCGACGCTAGCTCAGCGTAGTAATCGAGCATCGCCGGTGCGGTCTGCGTGAAGATATCGGCGAAACCTACAGGCGCGCCGACCTGTGCAGTCCAGATCCGCGACAGAAGAGGAAGCCGCGCCGCAAGCGCCATGGAAATCCGTCGGAGATAAGCCGCGCGGTCGGCGCCTGACATGCGCGGCCACGGTCCCGTATCGAACGCCCTTCTCGCGGCATCCACCGCGCTGTCCACATCGCCGATACCCGCGAGGGGAACCAATGCGAACTCCGTTTCGGTCGACGGTGAGACGAGTGAGGCGAATTCGTTCGAGCGGCTTTGCACCCACTGCCCATCGACGAAAAACCTCGACAGCACATTTTGATTGAGTTCCGAGTTTGGATCGAACTGAAGGGCGGACATAGGGCTTCCTGAGTTGGCTAAGCGTTATAACGACATCCGATGCGCAATCCCGCCGGCATCGACTCCGAGACGGACGACCTAAAAGCGATGCCCATAGCTGATCCCCACCACTTCGGTCTTCGTTCTTTCGCTAAACCCGGTACTAGAGCCGTTGCCGGTAACCGTAACGGGGAATCCATACTCGAAGACTCCGCTCACTTCGTCGGATTTGCTGAATCGATAGCTCGCGCCCGCGGAGACGGCCGTCGATACCGGCATGGCCGATAGCAGGTTCTGCGCGACCACGGACGGACCGATCGGGTGATTGCCACGCGAGAAGCCCGTCCGAAGCGTCCACCGCGAGTCGACGTCCCATGCCGCGCCGACGCGGAAGAAATCCTGGTTTTGCCAGCCGAACCCTTGCGCCGAGCCGATAATCGTGTTCGAGACTTGGAGGTGCAACCAATCGGCGGCAACTGTGACGCTAGGTACGATCTTGTAGGCGATCCCGATACCATATTGAGCGCCAATATCGATTCGCCCGCCGCCGCTCGCCAGTAAGTCGCTTTTGTAGCCGGCCAATTGGCTCATCCGGATGCGGGTGGCGTAACTCGCACCGAAAGTGAAGGCCGGCGTCGGTTGCCAGATATAGCCGATCCGCGCGCCGTAACCGAAAGCGCTCGACACCCCGTGCGACGGCAGCGGGCGCAGCGTGCCATCTGCCGTGGGTACGATCGCGCCGTTTGCGGAGAATCGTTCGTATGCCAGCGCAAGACTGACGCCAATGATGTTGTGTTCCGTGATCCTGTATGTCACGGTTGGCGCCGCAATCGCAGTCGCCAAGCTCGATTGGGCTACCCCCGCACCAGCAATCGGCAGCGCAGGCCGCCCGTAGCTGGTTCCGACGCCGACGCCAAATAGCGACACGCCCAACGTCAGCCGCGGCGTAATCTGCCAGTTCGCGCCGCCGTTAGGAACGGGATACACCCTTCCGGTGTGCAGTCTGTTGGACGCGCTGCCGTACTCGAAATCGGTCAATGGTTCGAGCAACTGAATGCCGAGGTCGGTTCGCGAACCCACGAGTCCCATGCCGGCGGGATTATCGGCGGCCACCGTACTGTCCTGCGCAAAAGCGATCGACGTACCGCCGACTCCGGCCGACATCACGCCGCTTCCGCTCAGGCTGATTCCGTCGACCGCCCGCGCATAATGCACGGGAAGCATCAAGAGTGCGCCTGCCGCCATGCCGCGCGCGTAACGCATCCTATCGAACCCATTCGACATCGTTGTCTCCATTTATTTTTTGATGGCGGCCCCGCCTTAGGGCGGTAGCCCGGATTTACAGATCGACGACCAGCAGCTTTGAACGAGCGCGCGAGACGCAGATCGCCATGCAATTTCCGCTCGCGTGCTCCTGCGCGGTGAGAAAGCAGTCCCGATGGTCGGGGCTTCCCTCCAGAACCTTGACCACGCACGTTCCGCAGACGCCTTGCTCGCACGACGTCTCGACATCTATGCCGTGCTCGCGAAGGACATCGACGATCGTTCTGCCTGGAGCAATCGAAAACGTCTCGTTGGAGCGCGCGAGCTTCAGGTCGAACGCCGCGTCGGGCTCGGCCTCCGATGTCGCCGTCGCCGTCGCGGCAAAGTACTCGAGGTGGACAGCATCGTCGGGCCAGCCGTGACGCGCGGCAACCATGCGCACCGTGTCCATGAACGGTTGCGGCCCGCACAGATACACGTGGCACCCGTCACGACGGTTGCGCAGCGCACCCTCCAACGTCGCTTCGACGGCTTCGCGCTCCTGACCGAACAACAGCCTGCACGCGCCATTGAACGAGGCATCGTTCAGTTCGCCGCAAAATGCGGCATGCGCTTCGGAGCGAGCGAAATACAACAAGTCGAACGGCTGCCCGCGATCGCGAAGCTGGCGCGCCATGCCGATGATGGGCGTAATGCCGATCCCCCCCGCCACCAGCAGCGTTCTGCGGGCTTCCCCATTCATACGAAAGTGGTTACGCGGCGCGGATATACCCAATTCGCTGCCCACGCGCAACGATTCATGCACGAATCTCGAGCCGCCTCGCGACTCCGGCTCTCGTTTGACGGCGACTTCGTACGTGGAGGTGTCGCCGCACGAACCGCACAGCGAATACTGCCGGACGATTCCCGACCCGAGATGCAGATCGATATGCGCACCGGGCTCCCATGCGGGCAGAGCAGATCCATCGAGGGGCGCCAGTTTCAAAAGACGGATGCCCTGCGCAATGGTTTCGGCGGCAACGACTCGAACGGGGATGATATTCATGGCAAAGTGCATCGATTGAATTCGGTCATACAAAAAACGGCCCGTCTCGCCTTGCTAGACGGCGAAACGAGCGTTACGTCATGCCTTCGGTTCCTGCAGCCGGAAGAGGTCCGGACTTTCCGCGTATTGCGCGCAATATGCTTCCTTCGATTCCCCGGCGCCGATCTCGCCGGTGATGACGACCATGTCGCGGAAATCGTTGTCCTCTTCGCGGCGAATCACACCACGAGGATCCGAACCATCGGCCAGCGCCTGCGCCGCCTCGTCTAGCATTCGGCGGGCGCGCACGATGGCGATGTCCGACGACGATAGATGCTCGTGACTTTGATCGTGAATCGTGCCTTGCGACTGCGTGATCGCAATGTCATGAACCGAGAAGCACTCGCCCAAGCCGAGATATGCCTGGCGCGCCATCGATTCGCGATCCTGCGAATACAGGTTGCTCTTCGCGCGCCTCATACGATCGCCCTCGGCCTTCTCCGACTCGTATTGTTTGTGCAGCGCCTCTTTGTCGAGCTTGCCGCTGCGATGGAAGATGAACTCCCAGCGCCAGTGATGCTCGTCGTCGATAGGGACGTCCCACAGCATGGTGATGCCGCCGTCCCCCAAGTAACCTTCGAAACCGCCGACTGCACACGCATTCGGCATGACGAAATTGGTAATGCGGATCGACGATCGATCGGCGCCCTCGATCTTGCGCAGCGTGTAGAGCCGAACCCCGAAACGAGTGTCTTCGATAGCGAGTTCAGGCCGGGCCTGATTCGAAAACACCCCCCAGCGAGCCTGCATGTCGGCGCTGGACAACTCCAATTGGTGCAGATACGAGGTGTGGACCGGATCGATGTTTCCCTCGCTCGCCTGCATCCAGTTGCAGTCGCCGAACCAACGCGTGGTGTAGCGATATTCGCTGCCGCCGGCCAGCGCCGGATAGTTCGGAAAGAGCGGCGGCTCGCCTGGACCCATATAGGCCCAGAACGCGCCGCCTGCCTCATGGATCGGATACGACTTCATGCGGATGCGATCCTTGGCCGTCGCCGACGCTTCCGCCGGTTGATCGAGACAGCGGCCGTTCACGTCGAACAGCCAACCGTGATATGGACAACGGATACCGCCCGCTTCGATACGGCCCAGCGCCAGATCGGTACAGCGGTGGGCGCACTTGCGATCGATCAAACCCACTTGACCGTGATCGTCGCGAAACAGCACCAAGTCCTCGCCCATGATGCGGATCGGCTGCGGCGCCGCGCCGGCCGGCAACGATTCGGTCAACGCCACCGGCTGCCAGTAACGCCGGAGCAATTCGCCGGCCGGCGTGCCGGCATTGGTTTGCGTCAAATACTGATAACGGTCGGCGCCGCGCGAACGCGGCTTGATCGTGATCGGATGAGTGGAGGTATCCATGGTGTCTCCTCAGTTCTGTTCAAGGGCGATTGAAGTTGCGGCTCGGCGCAGGCCTCATTGAGCATTACGATATATTGATATCTGACCGAGAAAAATCGCCTTTCTTGCATATCTGATATACACTTGAAAGACAGCATGAAGGACGGATTCAGGACATGGAAATCAGGCAGCTCCAACACTTTTCGCGTATCGCCGAAATCGGCAATCTGACGCGCGCCGCCAGCGTTCTCGGCTTGACTCAAGCTGCGCTCAGCCGCCAGGTCGGGCAGCTCGAGGCGGAACTCGGCACGGAATTGTTCAGGCGTAATGGCCGGGGACTCGTTCTGACCGACGCGGGCCAACGTCTGCTCGATCACGTGCCGTTGATCCTCCGGCAAATCGCTCTCGCCGAAAGGGCGGTCCGGGGCAGCGTGGGGCCGGCAAAGGGCAACCTCGTGCTAGGGCTGCCCCCAAGCCTTGCCCGCACCGTCGTTCTGCCGCTCATCGATGCGTTTCGCGAACGGCTGCCGGAGGTCACGCTGCGCACGGTCGACGGCTTGTCGGCGAATCTGGTCGAACTCGTGGGCGGCGGCAAACTCGACTGCTCGGTGGTCTACAATCAGCCGCCGAACGATGCCGTCGAAGTGCGTCTGTTGGCCGACGAGGAGCTCTATCTCGTCGCAAGCGCCGCGACACGGCGCGCGGGGAAGGCGCTGCCGCGTTCGCTCACGCTCACGGACATCGCCGCGCTTCCTCTCGTGACCGCCGGCACCGCCAACGCCGTACACGCGGCGCTGGCGAGCGCGATGGCGGCGATCGGTTTGACGCCGCAGGTCGTGCATGAGATCGAAAACCTCACGGCAATCCTCGATTTGGTCCGCAAGGGCTACGGGTGCGCGGTCATCCCCTTGAGCGGGGTCCAGCCTTGCATCGGCGATCCGTCGTTGCGGCTGCATCGCATACGCAAACCTGTTCTGCGGTGCAGTCTTTCCGTCGTGACGCCCGCTCGTGCATCGAACGACGTACTCATCGGACAGGGGACGCAGTTGGTGCGCGAAGTCGTCCGCGAACAGCTTGCACAATTTCATCAAGAAGTCGAGCAGGCCATCGACGCATAACGCAGCGCGCAGCCGGCCCGGAGGCCGGCGATTCACCGTCAAAACCGCTGCTGCATGCCCACCAGGACACCGATCTGTTTCGCGTTCGGCACTGTGAAATTGCCCGCGCCGACGGAATACGAAGCGTGGCTATTGTTTTGCATAAAGCCAACCATCGTGTAGAGCGAGGTTCGTTTGGACAACAAGTACGTCGCCCGCATCACGTAGTAGTTGGCGTTTTTCTGATCTGTCGTAGTGATTCTGGAAATCTCTCCGTCGAACTCGACATCGGGCCTCAGCAAGTACGAGGCGCCCCCGAAAAAAATGTTGGTTTGATAGTTCGTTGCGGCGGTGGTCATCCGATGAATAGCGCCGCCACGAATTGCAAAGTTGCCCAGCTGAACATACCCGCTCGCCATGTAGCGTGTCGTGGTTTGCCCCGCGTTCGACAGCAGCAGCGGCATCGACGGGTCGTAAGAAACGCTGCCGGGCAACACGCCCGGCCCGCCGCGCAACTGGTCGTAGACGAACTGCAAACCTACCTGTGGTCCCCAATACCCGGCCAGCGCCGTAATCTGTCGACAGGCCGATGTGCTTCCCGCCAGATTGCCGGGGCAGTTCGTGGCGCCCGGATTGAACGTCGCGCCGCCATTCGCCGCTGCCGGTCCAGGGCTGCTTGCCGCATCGCGGCCCGTGCTGTAAGTGGCGCCGACCACGAAATGACGAAAGTTCGCGAAGTAGCTCAGCGTGTTGTCGGAACGGCTATTGGGCAGATACGGATCCAGCGACGCCAACGAATAGAGCGCCGGCCCCAGCACGGTCGACTTCATCAAGGCGACGTACGTCATGTTGATCTGTCGTCCCAGGCGAATCGTTCCGTACGGGGTTTCCAGTCCAACCCAGGCCGATCGTCCGAACAGACGATTGCCATTTTGAAGCGCGCCTGAATTCGGTGCGAAACCGCTCTCCAGTTCAAAAATGGCCTTCACGCCCGCGCCTAGATCTTCTTTACCCGTCAATCCCCATCGAGACGGCAGCGCACCCGAGAGCGAAGTCATGCGAACGGCCGAACCCGACGCACTCGTTTGTCCTGGCGCCCGGGCGGACTGGCTTTCCCAATCGATGCCGGTATCGATAATTCCGTAGAGTGTCACGCTGCTCTGTGCATAAGCATGAGCAGAGCCCAATAGCGAAGCAGCGACCAAGGTCGCAGTTAGAACGGTCTTCATGTCTCCAATCCTTTTTAGGGAAAATGATTTATTTTTTGTTACGACTCGCGCCATCCAGGTATGGGCAGCCGACGCCTTCGCGTCGACGGCGAGTTCAGCCCAGTTGCCGCGCCAGTCGATGCAACACCCGGTAGCAGGGAAGCACTTGGTCCACGCTGGCGTTCGGCTCGCGCCGCGCGCGAATGGCGGCGAAGAACTCGGCATCCTGTCGCGCGACGCCGTTCGAGATGAGGCCGGCGGGTTCGAATTGAACGGGGTTGCCCAGGCCGTCCGTCAACTCGTCATAACGCGCGATATACGTCGAGCCGTCGCCGATGTAGCGAAATGTCGAACCGAAAGGCCCGGCGTTATTGAAGCTAAGCGAGAGCGTGCATAAAGCGCCGCTTCGACTCTTCAATTGAATCGACATGTCGAGGGCAATGCCCAACGTGGGGTCGATGGGCCCCTGAAGGACATTCGCCGCGACCAGATCGTCGCCCGTTTGATACAGGAACAAGTCGATCGTGTGCGCCGCGTGGTGCCACAACAGATGGTCGACCCAATCGCGCGGCTGACCGAGCGCGTTCATATTCGTGCGGCGCAGGAAATACGTCTGCACGTCGAGTTGTCTCAACGAAAATTCGCCCCTGCGGATTCGGCTACGCACCCACGCGTGTCCCGGATTGAAACGCCGCGTATGACCGCACATCGCGATCAGTCCCGTCCGTTTCTGCCATAGAGCCACGGTTTCGGCGTCGTCCAGAGAGTCGGCGAGGGGAATCTCGACCAGCACGTGCTTACCCGCCTGCAAGCAGGCGATTGCCTGGCTTGCATGCAAAGGGGTGGGCGTACAGAGAATCACTGCTTCTATCTCGGGCTGGGACAACGCGTCCTGCAATTCGGAATGGGCTTGTGCGATCCCATAGCGCGCCGCCAGCTCGCGCGCCTTATTTGAATCGCTGTCCACGAGCGAGACCACCACCGCGTCTTCCAAACCGGCCATGGCGTCGAGATGCTGGATGCCGAATGCTCCCGCCCCGACGAGTGCGACCTTTAGCGCGGGGCTCACGCATCCTCCAATACCAGCAGGCCATAGGCTGTGTTCGATGCCGGTACGTGGTAAAACCGATGAATCTCGCGCACGGCTTCGTTCAATGCGCCGCGCATGATGAGCCACATGATGATCTCGAGCCCCTCCGATCCAGCCTCGCGCAATAGCTCGGTATGCTCGATGCGGGCGAGCGAGAGCGGATCGCTTACCATGGCCTCGAGCCAATGCTTGTCATAGGGCGCGTTGATCAGCCCGGCGCGTTCGCCCTGCAATTGATGCGACATGCCGCCCGTGCCGAAAATGGCGACCTTGATATCGGGCGCATAGGAATCGATGGCGCGCCGCAGCGCCCGTCCGAGCCTGAAGCAGCGCATGGCGGTCGGTTGGGGATACTGGATGACGTTGACGCACAGAGGGATGACTCGGCAGGGCCACGTATCGGGCTGACCGAACATCAACGACAACGGAACGGTGAGGCCGTGATCGACAGTCATCTCGCCAACCATCGTCATGTCGAATTCGTCGTTCAGTATCAGCGATTCGGCCAGATGCCACGCCAATGCCGGATCGCCTTGGCATGTCGGCACAGGCCGCGGGCCATACCCTTCATCGTGCGGCGGGAACGCCTCGGCCACGCCGAGCGCGAACGTGGGTGTCACGTCCAGCCCAAACCGCGACGCGTGATCGTTGTAGATCACGATGACGACATCGGGCTGGACCTCGCCGATCCAATCGCGCGCGGCCTTGACGCCATCGAATAACGGCTTCCAGTAAGGCTCCTGCGTTTTGCCGTGATCGATCGCCGCGCCGATCGACGGCACATGGGAGGTGCCGACGCCTCCAACGAACTTAGCCATGAGACCGCTCCTCGATGCTGCGATTGCCCTCGACTGGCCGCCCTCCAGCGATCATCATTGCGCGGAACTCATCCACCGACATCCCCTCCGCCGACATCGCGGCCCCCACGTGCTGCATGGTCAAACCGTCGAAAATCGCGAGCTTGAACGTGTAGTAGATGTTTCCGCCCAGCCGCAGCATGGCCAGCCAGTCTCGATCGAGCACCGCGCGGCGCTGTTCGTCGGTCAGGCGGAACGTGTCGAGATAGCCCACGGGGTCCGCGCGAAAAGTTGCTCGATTGCCATCCACATCGAGCGACTTGCAGAACATGTTCAGCGCATAGCCTTTCCGGCAATGCTCTCCATCGAATACGTAGGTGCCGGGGATTTGGCGATAGGCGCGCGTGTCGGTGGGGTTCATCGCTCCCCCCAATACAAACGCATGGGATTGTCGACGAGCAGCTTTCGCTGAAGCTCGGCGGTTACGGCGATACGCGGGATGAAATCCACCAGCAAGCCATCGTCCGGCATATGGTCCTTCAAATTCGGATGAGGCCAGTCCGTGCCCCAAAGAACCCGATCGGGAAATGTCTCCACCAAGCGCCGCGCAAACGGCACGACGTCGCCGTAGGCGTCCCGCTCACCGTTCAAAGCGGGTTTCCCCGATACGGAAAGCCGTTCTGGACAACTTACCTTCGACCAAACGTTGCGGTGCTCGCGCATCAAACGCACAAGCAGTTCGAACTCCTCTCCGTCGACGCGCTGGGACACGTCAGGGCGCCCCATGTGGTCGATCACCACGATCGTCGGCAAGCCGGTAAAGAAGTCCCAAAGCTCCGGTAGGTCCGCCGCTTCGAAATAAACGACGACGTGCCAGTCCATTTCGGCAATGCGATGCGCGATTTCAAGCAGTTCGTCCTTAGGGGTGAAGTCGACCAGCCGCTTGACGAAATTGAAACGCACGCCGCGTATCCCCGCCGCATGCAATTCGCGCAGTTGCTGATCGCTCACATCGCGCTTGACCGTGGCAATGCCGCGCGCCCTGCCTTCCGACGCCAGACACGCATCGACCAGCGCGCGGTTGTCCGCGCCGTGACAGGTCGCCTGCACGATGACATTGCGTGCAAAACCTAGATGGTCGCGCAGCGCAAAAAGCTGCTCCTTGCTGGCGTCGCACGGCGTGTACTTGCGCTCCGGCGCATAGGGAAACCGCTCGCCCGGACCGAAGACATGGCAGTGGGCGTCCACCGAACCCGGCGGCAATCGGAAATTCGGTCGCGAAGGACCTCGGTACCAGTCCAACCAACCCGGCGTCTTTTCGAAATGCGTGGTCATCGACTTTCTTGCACCCACTCAGGTTATCGATCGCACCGAAGCGGCACGATCTCGAAGGTCGGGCCCGCTCTGCGATGTGCTTGTATTTTTTGATGTTTTCTGCCATTCTGCAATGACATATCCAGCATAGTAGATATGCGTATTTTGCAAATCAGGAGAGTGTCATGGAGCTTCGTCAGCTCGAATCTTTCGTCCACGTCGCGGAGCTTGGAAGCTTTACGCGGGCGTCGAATTTCCTATCCGTCGCGCAACCGGTGCTCAGTCGGCAAGTACGGGCGCTGGAAGTGGAGTTCCGTCAGGTGCTGCTGGAGCGCAACGGCAGGGGCGTGACGCTGACCGAGGCCGGCAAGCGCTTTCTGGAGCACGGCCGTAGCGTTCTGGCGCAAATCGAACGCGCGCAACTGGACATGGAGGAAGGCCGCGGCGCGTCGACGGGACGCGTGGTCGTGGCGCTGCCGCCGAGCGTGAGCCTGACGCTTACGACTGCATTGGTCAGAGCATTTCGGGACCGGTTTCCGAAGGCGACGTTGTGCGTATTGGAGGGGCTATCGAGCTATGTGCTGGAGTGGCTGACGACGAGCCGGGCCGATTGCGCCGTGGTGTATACCGTTCCCACTTCATCGGCGGTGGAGCTGACGCCGGTACTCACCGAGCCGCTTTATCTTGTATCTGGACGCACGGGCGACACCGCTTCATCCGGCGGCGCGGGCGACGGGGCGATCACCCTGGCGGAGGTTGCTCGGCGGCCGCTGGTGATGCCCAGCCGGCCGCACTCCATTCGCATGCTGCTGGAAGCGACGATGGCGCAAGCCTCGTTGAAGCCGCGCATTGTCGTCGAGGTCGAAAGCGTCCAAGCAATTTTGGCCCTGGTTCGCGACGAAGGTCTTCACGCGGTCCTGTCGCTCAAGGCCGTCCGCTCTAGCGGGTACGCGCAGGAGTTCAACGTACGCCCCATATCCCAACCGAGCCTGGACACGACGCTTTGGGTCGCCACCTCCGCGCAGCGTCCTCGGGGGCCCTTGCTTACTCAAACCCTGCCCCTACTGAAAGAGTTGCTGCTTGAACACTGGACGACAGATGCCGAACGCGAGAGCGGGAGCCGGCGCGGTTGAATCGCCGAGGCCGTCTCGTGCCCCGGGTCCACGGATAACGCGTGCTGCAAGCAAAAACCCGTCCAAATAGAACATTGCGGAGCACTTCAACGGCCCAGCCCGGCCGCCGCGATCTGCTGCTCGACAAACTGCGCAAACAGCGCGTGCAGATGCGTCGTCGGGTGCAGATCGTCCGCGAACATATACGTCTGGTCGGCATTGGCCGCGACGTACGTGCTGGGCGAGCACAACAGCGACGTATCGTGGGGTGTCTTCGAAGCATCGCAGGCCTGGCCGGTATTGGCTACGAGAAAACCATTGGCCTGGTAGTTGGCGACCACCTGGTTGATCCAGGTATACGAGTCGACCTGAATGACCTTGTTTTGCAAGCCGCCGGCCTGCAAGGCCGCGGTCAGGTCGGCGTTGAACAATTGCGACTCCTGTGTCAACGTCGCGCCGCCGTCCGGTGTCGCAAGGCCTTTTGGCGAAAGTCCAACGTTCGGGACATTGACCAGCACCACGTGCGTCGCACCGTTTGCGACGATCTGTCTGACGGTTTGGGCGAGCGCATTGGCAGCCGTCTGCACGGTGGCCGCGCCCGCCGGTAACGCTCCTGCTCGCAGCACGTCGTTCGATCCCGCCCATACGAGCACGAGCTGCCCTGCATTGAAACTGCCGTGTTGCGACAGATAGCTCGACACCTGCTGGGTCACGGGCATTTCGATGTCGCCAATCACGTCGACGAGGAAGTCGTTGAGATCGGCCGGCGTCGCCACCGTCGCCCCGCCTTCCGCGTATCCAAAGCCGCCTTGCGGGCTCAGCTTTTGAGTCGCATCGATCGTATAGGCGGCTGTGAGCGTGTCGCCGTAATACTGGGCGACATCCTGCGCCCACACTTGCCCCGGGTTGGTCGTAAAGCGTCCGCCGCCCACTAGCTTCGCAATCGGCGCATAAGTGCCGACGTCCGACAAACTATCTCCGAACGAAACCACCTGCAAATGGATGCCGCCCGCGGGGGTGGCTCCGGCGCCGGCCCCGCTGCCCGCCCCGCCAACGGAGTCGCTGCCGTGCCCGCCGCACGCGGTCAGCAGCGCCACGGCCGCCGCGAAAACGAGACTGCGGGCCATGCCATGGTTCGACGCTTTCATCGCACACCTCCTGTAGACCGGTCGAATCGCCGCGCGCCAACTCATCGCGTCTTCCCATTGTCGGCCTCGGACGGTACTTCGACGGAGCAAAAAGCATGCATGGCCGGAGACCGCAAGCGATCAAAACGCCGCCTTGCCTACCGAAGCGCCGCCATCGACGAACAAGGTCTGTCCAGTGATGAAACCCGCGTCCTCGGACAAAAGAAATGCGACGGCCGCGGCTAATTCCTCTGGCTTGCCGAATCGCTTCATCGGTACCAGCGACAGAAAGCGCTGCTCCGCTTCGCTGCCCACGGGCGTGTTTTGCCGGAACAACTCGGTCTCGGTCGGTCCGGGCGCGACGGCGTTGACCGTGATGCCGGTCTGCGCAAGCTCCAGCGCCCACGTTCGAGTAAAGCTCATCATGGCGGCTTTGGCCGCGGCGTAGGCCGTACGGTTGACGACACCGAGCACGACGAGACTCGACAGATTGACGATTCGCCCCCACCCTCGCTCCCGCATCCCGGGTAGCAACGCTTGCACGGTCTGCACAGGAGCGGTGAGATTTTGTCTGAATGAAGCCTCCAAATCGTCTAGATCGACCGCTTCGATGCCAGCTAGACGGACGAACCCAGCGTTGTTGACGACGCCGTCGAACGTATAGCGCTCGACCAGCCCCTCGAGCGTTCGTGTCGTCGCATCGCGATCGGTCAAATCGACGGAAACGAGTGTGCCGGGGAAACTGGGGTCATCGGCCCCGCGAGCAAGGCCGATGACCTGATGACCATCGGCGGCGAGCCTATGGGACAACGCGCGTCCGATACCTTTGCTGGCGCCCGTAACCAAAAACGTACGGCTAAGCATGACTAAATCCTATTAGTGTTGGGATGATCGAGAGGGGCCTGCACAGAATGTCAGCCCCACCTTGAATTCAACATGATGCTGCACACATTCACGCGCTCGAAGTGCGGGTCCTTGTGCGCGAGATAATCGTCGTTGAAGGTGCCGAACGTAGTGCCCGGGCGATGCTTCATGCCGTCATAGAAGGCATCGATCATCTCGGCCGCGAAATCGGCGCCGCGCGGATAGGCCGCAATCACCGCCGCGCGTTGTTCCTCGGTCAACGCATCGAAGTCCCGTCCCGCCACGTCCATCCCCGCTCCGGCCTGCACCAGCGCGATTTCCCCGTGCATGTGCTCGGGAATGCCGGGCGTCGTGTGGAGCGCCACAGCGGTCCATACCTTCGCTACGTCCGCCTCATCGATATGACGACTGCGCAGAAAATCGCGCGCGGCGTTGGCGCCGTCCACTTCGAAGCGCAGTTGGCTTTCACGGTAGGCCGACGTCAAGCCGATGTCGTGAAACATCGCCGCGACGTAGAGCAGTTCAGGATCGAAAGCGATGCGCTTTCGCTGCCCAAGCAATGCCCCCCACAGGTAAACCCGTGTCGAGTGGTTGAACAGCAATTCGCTTTCGGTGTCGCGGATGAGCTGGGCTACGTCACGCGCCAGTTGGCTGTCGGGGATGACGACGTCGAACATCTCGTTCGGCGGCGTTGTTTTATCGTGCTTCATCGGGTTACTCGAGCGGAAGAGCGTTGCACTTTCGGTGCCGCCGCGAACGACCGGCGGCGTTGCACACAGAAAGTTACGCTTCGCATGGATCACGGACCAGACCCAAGATTGAGCAATCCGAATGTACTATCGCGTCCATGGGAACGCTTTCCATCGACATTGACCGCGCCGGCCGCACGTCGTTATCGGCGCAAATTTACAGCTCGATCCGAGATGCGATCGAATCCGGGCAGCTTGCCGCCGGCGCGCGGCTGCCATCCTGGTCGGATTTAGCCGTCCAGCTCGGGGTGTCCCGGGGCACGGTGCGGGCCGCCTACGAACGCCTGATCGACGAACAATTCGCGATCGGCCTGGGCGCAGCCGGCACTCGAGTAGCCGAGCGGCCCGTGCCCGCAACGACCGGATGGTCGCCGGACGCGCCGCCGCTTCCCGACCTTTTCACCGACTTCAGCACGGCGCCTTTGCCGTTTCAAATGGGCGTGCCCGCCCAGGATGCCTTCCCGTTCAAGCTCTGGTCGCGCATCCAAGCACGGGCGGCGCGCCGGGCGGCGGCGGCTCCCGTCGGATATCCCGACCCACGCGGGGATCCGGAATTGCGACAGGAGATCGCGGCCTATCTTGCCGTCTCGCGCGGCCTTCGATGCAGCCCCTCTCAGGTCTTCGTCACGGCCGGTTTCTCCGGCGCGCTCAATCTCGCGATCCGCGGGCTACAGGTCGAAGGCCGGCAAGCCTGGATGGAGGAGCCCGGCTTTCCGCTCACGCGCACGGCGCTCGGGTTAGCCGGCATGAGCGTGGCAGGCGTGCCGGTGGACGCGGACGGTTTGGACGTCGACACAGGGGTTCGCATCGCGCCCAAAGCCGCCCTCGCGGTGGTGACGCCGGGCCAGCAGGCGCCGCTCGGCATGACGATGTCGCTCGCCCGTCGGATATCGCTGCTCGACTGGGCCAAGCGACACGACGCCTGGATCGTCGAAGACGATTACCTGGGCGAGCTGCAGTTGAAAGGGCGGGCCGCCCCGGCGCTGGCCTCGCTCGATCAAGACGGGCGAGTGCTGCATATCGGAACGTTCAGCAAGACGATCAGCCCCGCGTTGCGTCTGGGTTTTCTCGTGGTCCCGCCTGACATGGCACAGCGCTTCGGCGACGTCGCGGCGTGCCTGGCCCCTGCCCCGGCCGCATCCGGACAGCACGCCGTGACGGAGTTCATGCACGAAGGCCACTTTCTTCGCCATCTGCGGCGGATGAAGCGCCTCTACGCCGCCCGGCAGGAAGCCTTGGTTCGTTGTCTGAACGAACTGGGCTCGGATTCGATCAAGGTGCAGGCCGCGGCCGGCATGACGGTGGTAGCCGCCCTTCCATCATCCGTATCGGATGTCGACATTGTCTTTCAGGCGCGCGCATTCGGGCTGGCCCTGGTTCCGCTTTCGCCCTGGTACATGAGCGATCCGACGCGGCAGGGACTTGTGCTCGGTGTAACGAATCTCAATGAAAAAACGCTGCAGGCACACTGTGCCCGCCTGCTGGAACTCGTTCGCGAGCGCGGCTGACGAGAGCCGGCGACGCCTCGCCCGCTATCGCATCTTGGTACATCGAAAATGTTCATTCCTGGTCCTTTAGCGTTGTCCCATGTCGCACGACAATGCAGGAACACAAAGGAGCCCGACATCCATGAACATCCGATCCATCGCGGCAGTCGCCTGCGCAGCCGTGGCCTGCGGCATCGCCTTGCCGGCCGTAGCGGATAGCGCCGCTGAAACCGTCACACCGAATTTCCAGCACGCCATTCCGAACGTTCCGGGCAAATCGTTGACTGCCGTCGTCGTCGACTATGCACCCGGAGCAGCGTCGCCCGCGCACCGGCACGCACGCTCGGCGTTCATCTACGCCTATGTTGTATCGGGCGAAATCGAGTCACAGGTCGATGACGGCCCGAAGCGCATCTACCATGCCGGTGAGAGCTTCTTCGAAGCGCCCGGCGCCACTCACCGCGTCAGCCGCAACGCGAGCGACACGCAACCTGCCAAGTTGCTCGCCGTGTTCGTCGCGGACACAAGCGACAAAGTGCTGACTACCCCCATCAAGTAAATCACCGCACCAAGGAGTCATCTCGTGAGCAAGCGTCTCGACTATGCCCAGATCGCGCCGGCAGGCGTCAAAGCCCTTGGCGGCGTCTATGGTTACGTCATGCAAAGCGGCCTGTCCCCGGTCCTCGTCGATCTGGTCTATCTGCGGATCTCGCAGATCAACAATTGCGCCTACTGCCTCGACATGCATACGCGCGACCTGCTGAAAAAGGACGTAAAAGTCGAAAAGCTGGCGCTCGTGCAGGCATGGCGAGAGGCCGGCAATGTGTTCGACGAACGCTAGCGCGCCGCGCTCGCCTGGGCCGAATCGGTCACGCTCGTCGCGCAGACCGGCGTGCCGGACGCGGCTTTTGATGCCGCCCGCGCGGTGTTCGATGAACGGGAATTGGTGGATCTGACCATCGCCATCGGCTTGATGAATACCTACAACCGCATGGCCATCAGCTTCCGTAACACGCCGCAGGCCGCGCTGGAACGGTAAGACCGGCACACCGGCCGACCAAACGTTCGCTCCGGCGGAAGCGAACGGCATCGGACCTTGCGAGCCTGCTCGCGCGATCCGATGCCGATGCCGATGCTTACAGTTCCATCCCGGCGAGGATATCGGTCGCTCGATGGTTCTGCGGCACGCCTTCGATGAGGATGACGTCACCGGCTGAGTTACCGGTGCGCAACGCAAGGATGTTCTGATACGCCGGCGATTCGTACCAGCGGCTGGCTTTGTCGAAATCGGGAAAAGCGATGACGATCAAGTCTTCGGTCCACTGCCCTTCGACCACCTTTTTTCGCCCGCCGTGGATGATGAACTTCCCTTCGAACGGGGCGAGCGTGTCATCGATGCGGGCAAGATAGGATTGGATGTCCGGGCCCATCTTGACGTCGCGCAGACGGGCGATCGCGAATGCAGTCATAGTAGCTTTCCTCCTTCGACCTTTGCGGTTGCGAGTCATTGCCGATGCGAGTGTTTTCGTCGGATCCCTCGCGCTACCGGGATTGCGCGCACCTACCGGTATCGCATCGAAGCGCCGATTCGAAACCTCTAGGCCGAAGTTTGCCCGCCGCCGAGGTGCACCTCAATTACCTGCCACGTAATGGTTTTGTTGCTCCGAGTCGCGCTCGCTAATCCCCGGCGCAAGCGTGCATTCCCAACAAAAGCCGTCGACGAAGGCGGCGTCTTACACCTGCGCGCGGTTGCGCGAAGCCACGGCAACAGTGGTCGGGAATTCGGCGAGCGATACGAAGCGTCTCGTGGCGCCGTCGAGGGCATCGATGGACCCGTTCTCGATGTCGTAGACCCAGCCGTGCAGGTTCATACGCCCCTGTTCCAATGCGAGCGCCACGGACGGGTGCGTGCGGATGTTCGCCAACTGCGCGATCACGTTTTCCCGCACGAGGCTGTCGAGCTTGGCGCGTGGCGTGTCGAACTGATGCGCCGCATTGATCGCCTTCGCGGCATCGGAATGGCGCAACCAGTTCGCCACCGCCGGCATATGATCGAGACACGTGCAGCGCGAAATCGCACCCATCGCGCCGCAGTCGTAGTGGCCGCAGATCACGATGTCCTGCACGCCCAGCACCGCCACGGCATATTCCACGGTAGCCGATACGCCGCCCGGCTCCGGACCGTACGACGGCACGATGTTGCCGGCATTGCGAATCACGAACAGCTCGCCCGGTTCGCGCTGCGTGAGCAGCTCCGGCACGACGCGGCTGTCCGAGCAAGTCACGAACAGCGCCTTCGGATTTTGCGTTGTAGCAAGCTGCTTGAACAGTTCGGCACGCTGCGGAAAGACCTCGCGCTGAAAACGCAGAAAGCCGTCGATGACGTCACGCATGGATGTCCTCCAGATTCGAAAACAGTGTACCGGCACGATCGTTCGATACATCTCGCGCCGGCGCGGGCGACATTATCGCCGATGTTAAACGTTCGGCGAATGTTCCCTCTGTTCCCCCATTTATCGGACATCTCGCCCCCTCACGAGGCGCGCGATGAACATTCAGAAAGCATCGAGCGGAATCTTCAAGTAGCGCACGCCGTTACCCTCGGGATCGGGCAGGCGGCCGGCGCGCATGTTGACCTGCACCGCTGGCAGCATCAGCACCGGCATGGCGAGCGTTGCGTCGCGCGCGGTACGCATCGCGACGAATTCGTCCTCGGTCACGCCCTCGCGCACATGCACGTTGGCCCCTCGCTGGTCCGCCACCGTGCACGCGTACTGCACACCTCGTCCCCCCGGTTGATAGTCGTGGCACGTGTAGAGGAGAGTGTCGGGAGGCAGATTCAGCAAGCGCGAGATGGAGCGGTACAGCTCACGCGCGTCCCCTCCGGGAAAGTCGCACCGCGCCGTACCGTAGTCGGGCATGAACAGCGTATCGCCGACGAACGCCGCCCGCTGCGCGCCGTCGTCGACGAGGTAACTCATACAGGCAGGCGTGTGCCCCGGCGTGTGCATGGCGCGAATCGACAACGCGCCAAGCGGCAGCACTTCGCCATCGTCGAGCAGCCGGTCGAACGCTCTCGCGCCCATCGCACTACCGTCCGTCGTAACGTTGAACAACCGACCGAACACGTCCTGCACGCGGCTGACGCGAGCACCGATCGCAATTTCACCGCCGACGCGGCGCTTCAGATAAGGGGCCGCGGACAGATGATCCGCATGAACATGCGTCTCCAGCAACCAGCGAACCGTGGCGCCCAGCTCCGATACACGTGCGACGAGCCGATCGGCGCTTTCCGTTCGCGTGCGCCCGGATTTCGGATCGTAGTCGAGCACGCTGTCGATCAGCGCGCAGTCGCCACGCGCTGTATCGAGCAGGAGATAGCTCACGGTGCTCGTGGCTGGGTCGAAAAAGCCTTCAATCGACATGACCGGCGTGCTGCTCATGGCTTGTCCTCGATTCGGTTCGGGTTATTTGCGCAGCGTTGCGGACATAGTCCAAAGCAACTTCGACCGATTTCCCGTTCGGCAATACGCCAACACCGGTTTGGGCAAGGCCGCGATATAGGCGGCGAAGGCCGTGACGTCGGATTCGCTGATCTTGCCCGCGATGACCGGCAGATAACGCGCCTCGATGTCGAGACGTTCCGCTACCTCGGCAATGGCTGAAAACCGAGGCTGCCCGGGTTCCTCGCCATCCGGACGGTTGCAAATGATCGTCTTGAAGCCCTCGGTGCGTGCGGCTTCCAGGTCGTCGCCCGACAACTGCGGCGCGACGGCAAATTCAGTCGACATCTTCGTGAACCGCGACGTCGGCCGGCCGGCGGCCGCTTCACGACATGCGCTAACGGCTCGCTGAAAGCAGGCAATCGCAAAATCGACGTCTTCTTGCCCGGTGTACCGGCCAAGGCTCAAACGTACCGTGCGGGCGGCAGCCTGCGCGTCGAGCCCGATCGCGGTCAACACGTGCGAAGGCATGCCGGCCGCCGAATTGCACGCCGAAGTGGACGACACCGCGAGTTCGTCTCCCAGCATCGACGTGGAAAAGCCCGGCAAATCGACCGTCAGGCTCAACGTGTGAGGAATACGATGCGCCGCGCGCGCATTCTGCCTCACGCCGTCGAGCGCGAGCACCGCATCCAGCAGCCTTGCACTCAGCTTGCCGATGCGTGCAGTGTCCTCGGCCATGCGTGCACAGGCCAACTCGCACGCCGTCCCCATTCCGACGATTTGGTGCGTCGCCAACGTCCCCGATCTCAGCCCCCACTCATGGCCGCCCCCATGCATCTGCGGCGCGATCCGCTTGGCCGCCTCGGGGCTGACGTACAGCGCGCCGATCCCTTTCGGCCCGTACACCTTGTGCGCGGACATGGACAGCAAGTCGATCCCGAGCGCCTTGACGTCGATCGGCGTCTTGCCGAGCGCCTGGGCGGCGTCGACGTGCAGCAGCGCCCCCGCCGCATGGACGATCGGCGCAATGGCGGCGATATCGGTCAGCGTGCCCAGTTCGTTGTTGACCAGCATCAGCGACACCAAGCACGTTTGCGGGCCGACCGCCGCCGCGACCGCCTCGGCGGTGATTTCCCCATCGGCCGTCGGCCGGATGAAGGTGATCGACATGCCGCGCTTCTCGAGGCTGGCCATCGTATCGAGAATCGCCTTGTGCTCGATCCGGCTCGTGACCATATGCCGTCGCGACGTAGCCAATTCGGCACAGCCCTTCAAAGCGAGATTGTTCGACTCGGTCGCCCCGGATGTCCAAACGATCTCTTGCGCATCCGCGCCGATCAATTGCGCCACCTGCTCTCTCGCGCGCTCGACTCGTTCGCGCGCGGCGATTCCCGCGGCGTGTGAACTCGAAGCGGGATTGCCGAATACGCCATCGATACCCAAGCACTCCGACATCGATTCGATCACGCGCGGGTCGGCGGGCGTCGTCGCCGCATAGTCGAAATATCGAAGATTGCCATTCGCACTCATGATGATTAGCCCCCTTAGACAGCGTACGCAACCCGCGCAACGCAAGACATGATCGCGGACGTCAACTTTGTCTCCTGTACTACGAAAAATAATTTGCGTATTCGGACTGTGTTCACCGATCGACCATCAACCCGCAGTGGCATCGCGCGAGCCCTGGAAGGCGGGCAGGCCCGCTTCGGCCTGCGCTCGTGGGCGCCACTGAACGCAAGCTTAAAGTCGACGCAGCGAAAAGTGCTTCCAAAGAAATGCCGTAAATCGTTGTGCAGATAGAATATTTTTCTATCCAAAATGGGTTTCAAAAAACGTGACCGGCGTTTTCCGCGCTTGGACGGTGCACGGGTGCGGGGGAAGATGGGTTGTGGATCGCGGGGATCGACGGCTCGAGCGTCGTTGCGCGGGCCACCCGAAAACCGGGCGCCCGCGAGCGGTGTGGGACTAGCAAAGTTTGGGGGCGGATACCGCCCGGCCCAGCAGAGCGGCGCCTCGTCGGAAGGCGCGCCGCTTTTCGGCCGGTTTCATTCCACGTTGTCGGTCACATCCGTCATGCGGATCATATGAGGGCGAACGACCTCGTCCGCGCTGTCGCCCTCGGGGGCCGCGGGGTGAATCAGCGCCTCCAGTCTCGCCTTCGTCGCCTGGAACTCGCGCGTGGTCAACTGCGCCGCCTCGCGCGGGCGCGGCACCGGCACCTCGATCAATTCTTGGACCTCGCCCGGGTTGGCCTTCAAGACGAGAATCCGGTCCGCGAGCAAAATCGCTTCGTCCAGATCGTGCGTGATGAATAGAATCGTCACGTCGATGTTGCGCCAGATATCGATGAGGTGCGCCTGCATCTTGGCGCGCGTCTGCGCATCGAGCGCGCCGAACGGTTCGTCCATCAGCAAAATGCGCGGCCGATTCGCAAGCGAACGAGCAATCGCCACGCGCTGTTTCATGCCGCCCGACAACTGATGCGGATACACGTCGGCAAACGGCGTAAGCCCCACGAGGTCGAGCCACTGAAGCGCCTCGCGCTCGGCCTCGCCCGTGCTGCTGCCGTTCATCTTCAAACCGAACATGACGTTCTTCTTCACCGTCAGCCACGGGAACAACGTGTAGCCCTGAAACACCATGCCGCGGTCGGCCCCCGGTCCGCGAACCGGCTTCCCGTCCAGCAGCACCTCGCCGCTCGTATGCGACTCGAGTCCCGCCAGGATCCGAATGAGCGTGGACTTTCCGCAGCCGGAAGGACCGATCACGCAAACGAATTCGCGCCGATGCGTGCGGAAGCTCACGTCGTTCAGCGCCACGACGTCGCCGTGCGCCGAGCGATAGCGCTTGCCGACGTGCTGCACGTCGAGCACCACCTCGCGGGCCTTGAGCCGGTCGAAGCGCTCGCGCACGGCTTCGGATTGGATCAGATAGTCGGGAACGGGCTGAGGGTTGCGCATGATCGCCTCTTCGGTAACGGCCGATAAGTTCATTGACATGTGCCGTCACGCTTTCAGCGTGCGGTCCCACGGAAATAGTTTGCGCGCGAGCAGCGCGAGGACGAGGTCGGTGCCGAGGCCGATGATGCCGATCATCAAAATCGCGGCATAAACGTTGTCGAAATGCTCGTAGCGCGCTTGCTGAACGATGTACCAGGTGATGCCGGAACTCGTGCCGATGAGCTCGGCGACGATCAGGTAGGTCCACGCCCAGCCGAGCAAGATGCGCTGGTCCCGGTAGAGATCGGGCAACACCCCGGGAATCACGACGTGGGCGATGAGCTTCAGCTTCTTCGTGCCCAACGTCATCGCCGCTTCGAACAGCCCGTATTCGAGCTTGCGCGTGGTGTTCGCGATGATCAATACCTGTTGAAACAGCGTGCCGATCACGATGATCGCGATCTTCGGCGCATCGTAGATGCCGAGAATCGCCACCATCAGCGCGCCGAACGCCGGAGCGGGCAAATAGCGGAAGAATTCGAAGAACGGCTCCTGCAAGCGAGCAATCGCGCTGAACGTCCCGCCGATGATGCCGAGCGGCACGCCGATCGCCGACGAGATCACGAAGCCCCAGAAAATGATGCGAATGCTGTGCCAAAGACTTTGGTGCAGCCACACGCCATCGCGCGATGCCGGCGGCGTCGTGAAGGCCGTATAGAACGCGCGCGCGACCTGATGCGGCGCGGGCAGGTACACCGGGTTCGCCGGCACGCCCTGCGGCAAAGCCGCGTGGGCTGCTCGCGCGTGGTCGAGTTCATCGGCGAAGATGGCCTTGTCCACCTGCATGCCGGGCTGGAAGTAATCGACGCTGCCGGGGCTCGTAATCTTCACTTGCGGGTGCCAAATGAACGGCACGTAGCTGATCAAACACCACAGGAGGAGAGGCAGCAGAAAGGAAGCCGTTGCGAGCGTCCATTTTCCTCGTGTCGACAGCTCGCGTCGTACGGCGAACCATTCGGTTGAGTTCGGGGTCGTCGACATCAAAGATCTCCGTTGCTACACAGGGCGGTCGTTACGCCGCTCGCGCGGTAGGCTCGCCATCCGCCGTATTGGGTGATGTCTCGCGCACCGTCGAGCCCAGCGCTTTCGCACAAGAAGCCCTGCACACGCGTGCCGTCCGCCAGCGATATCGTCCCGATGCAAAGCGGCCCGTCGATGCCCCCGACGAACCCGCCGTATGCCCGAACGGGCACTTCCCACACCTCCACGGCGATCGCTTCGCCTTGCTCGCGCACGCGAACGAGGCCGGGCTTTTCGACACCGCCCGTCGCCGCGGGATCGAGCGCGTAGAGCCGGTAGGCGGTCGCCGTCGTGGTCGTCGCCACAATGCGCGCGCCGCGTTGCGTCAGCTGCCAATTCAAGGGCTCTCCGCTCAGATGGGTGCCGACTACAGCCACGCGAACCACGCCTGTGCTCGCCGCCGGCGACTGCGCTTCGGGCGGCGCCGCGTTGCGATCTTCGCCGATCCACGCTTGGGCCAGCCCGAGCAATTTGGCATCGTCGTGCGCGCGGCCGATGAAAGTAATGCCGAACGGCAGCCCGGCATGACGGCCCGACGAGCAGGAGCCGGCGGGCACCGCGATCGCGGAAAGATCGAGCAGATTCACGAAGTTCGTGTAATACCCGAAACGCGCGTTCACGCCGATCGGATCGGCGTCGAGTTCATCGATGGTGGCTGTCGTCGCCGAAGTAGGCGTCACGATCGCATCCACGTGGTCCCAGGCATGCTCGGCTTCGACGCGCAGCGCGGCGAGACGATCGAGCGCCGCGAATGTATCGGCGGCGGTAAAGCGCGAACCGCCGCCGACGATCTTGCGCACCGTGGGATGCACGGCATCGGGATTTTCGTCGAAAAACTCGCGTAAGGCGGCAAGCCGCTCGGCTACCCAAGGGCCTTCGTACAGCAGCTTGGCAGTCGCCAGGTACGCGGAGAAGTCGAGTTCGACGACGTCTGCGCCGGCCGCGCGCAAACGCGTCAATGCCGCCTCGTAGGCGCCGCGATACGATTCGTCGCCGAAAAATTCAAGCTGGTCGGCACGCGGCGTACCGAACCGCACGCCGGCGAGCGCGGCGTGCGGTATCCCGCCCGCGTTCGCCCCTCCGGTCAACAGCGGTTGCCACTCGCGCGCATACGGATCGTCCGGCGTCACCCCGCGCGCCACGTCGAACACTGCCCGTGCGTCGGCCGGCGAATGCGCAAAGATCGATACGCAATCGAGCGATCGACACGCAGGCACCACACCGAGTGTGCTCAATACACCCTTCGTCGGCTTCATGCCCACGAGCCCATGGAACGCGGCCGGCACCCGCCCCGACCCGGCCGTATCGGTCCCGAGGGAAAACGCGGCCACGCCAAGCGCAACGGCGACGGCGGAGCCCGAACTCGAGCCCCCCGACGCATAACGCGGTTCGTACGCATTACGGCATGCGCCGTACGGAGAACGTTGCCCCGACAAGCCCGTCGCAAACTGATCGAGGTTCGTCTTGCCGATGGGGATGGCGCCGGCCGCGATCAAGCGTTCGACAACAGGCGCGCTGCGCGAGGGCGTATAGGCGTAGCCGGGACAGCCCGCCGTCGTCGGCACTCCGGCCAGGTCGATGTTGTCCTTGATCGCGAACGGCACGCCGAAGAGCGGCAATGTATCGATGTCTCGGCCGGCAAGCGCATCGGCATATCGCATCATTTCGTCGCGCGTCAAAGGACGGATCCACGCGTGATTCGGGTCGCCGCCGTCGAAATGCGCGGCGATCGCCTCGACGAGCGCCCGCGGCGTCAATTCGCCCGCTGCGTACCGCCTCCGAAGGGCCGAGATCGAGCGATAGTTCGGCGCCCTATCGTTCATGGGGTGCGTCCGCGCATTCATACGGCCTCCTCGGCCGCGCCGGCATTCATGACCATCAAGCGCTGACCGGCCGAAACGGCCGCCCCGGGCGCACAATCGATCGACTCGATCACGCCGTCTTCCGTCGCTACCACCGACACCTCCATCTTCATCGATTCGAGAATCGCCACGACCTGGCCCTCCGTCACGCGTTCGCCTGCTTCGACGAGCACCTTCCACACGCTGCCCGATACGTCGGCGGCGATGCCGCGCTGCTCGGCGCCCAGCGCATCCTCTGCGAGCGCCGCATGTGCATCGCCGGCCCCGCCTTCGCCGACATACTCGGCCTGCCCGGCGATGCGCCAGCGCTCTCGTTCGCCGTCGAACGCCGCTTGCTGCGCGGACTTGAATGCAGCGATCGATCCGGCTTCGTCGCGAAGAAAGCGGTTGTATTCGCCTAAGTCGAAAGTCGATTCCTCGATCTTCAACGACGCACGTCCCGCGATGAAATCCGCGCGCAGCCGATGCAACTCGCGCTCGTCCACCTCGTAGAAACGAATGACATCGAAAAAGCGCAGCAGCCAGGGCTTACCCGCTTCGAACTCGCGAGTCGTTCGATAGCGATTCCACATCTGCACCGTTCGTCCGACGAACTGATAGCCGCCCGGCCCCTCCATGCCGTAGACACACAAGTAGGCGCCGCCGATACCGACCGCGTTTTCGGGTGTCCACGTACGGGCTGGGTTGTATTTCGTCGTGACCAGACGGTGGCGAGGGTCGATCGGCGTGGCGACCGGCGCGCCGAGATACACGTCGCCTAACCCCATCACGAGGTACTGCGCGTCGAATACGATTCGCTTGACCTCGTCGATGCTGCTCAACCCGTTGATGCGGCGAATGAATTCGATATTGCTCGGACACCAAGGCGCGTCCGGCCGTACCGATTGCATATAGCGTTCGATTGCCAAGCGGGTGGACGGGTCGTCCCACGACAGCGGCAGATGCACGATCCGGTTGGGCACCGTCATCTCGGCCACGTCGGGCAGTTCATCCTCGGCGGCTTGTAGATGCTCGAGCAAGGCGTCAAGCGGCAGCCTGCGCGCATCGAAATGCACCTGCAGCGAGCGAATCCCCGGCGTGAGATCGAGCATGCCCGGCAACGGGTGTGCTTGTAGCCAGCACATCAACGCATGCACTCGAAACCGCAGATTCAGATCGAGTACGAGCGGCCCGTATTCGATCAGGACGTTGCAGTCGCCAGAACGGCGATAGACGACGCCGACTCCGTTACCGGCGGCGGGATCGCGATATAGGACGCAATCGTCGTGTCTTGCGGCACTGCCTGCACCAATCGCCCGCGAAGCAGCGGCCCGCGCGAACTGAACGGTGTCGCCAGGACGCAGTTGACCCAGCTTCCACAATTCGTGGCGCACCACCGTCACGGGACAAACGAACCCGCCGAGGCTCGGACCGTCGGGACCGAGAATGACCGGCATATCGCCCGTGAAATCGACCGCGCCGATCGCATAGGCGTTGTCGTGGATGTTCGAAGGATGCAGGCCCGCTTCGCCGCCGTCGGTGCGCGCCCACTGCGGCTTCGGCCCGATCAGACGCACGCCCGTTCGGCTCGAGTTGTAATGCACCGTCCAGCGCGTGCCGTACAGCATCGCGATGTCGTCGTTCGTGAAGAAGTCGGGGGCGCCATGCGGCCCGTCGAGCACGCCCAGCGTCCAAGCATGCGTGAGCGCCGGCAACTCGGTGTCGTTCAAGACAGCACCGGCATCGCCGCGTCCAGCGGATTCGCCCAGATGCAGCACATCGCCCTTGCGCAGCGCGCGCCCCGCATGGCCGCCGAACTGCCCTAACGTGAACGTCGCCTTGCTGCCGAGGTAGTCCGGTACCTGCAGTCCGCCCTTCACTGCAACATAGGCACGGACACCGGGGCCCGTGACGCCGCCCAGCTTCAGCACGGCGCCCGGCGCCGCGCGCAGCACTTGCCAATAGGGGACGCTCTGGCCGTCCAACGTGGCGGCAAGCGCGGCGCCGCCGAGAACGAACAACGTGTCGACGTTGAACCGCAGCGTGGGGCCGACCATCGTGCATTCCAGCCCAGCCGCATCGCTCGCGTTGCCGAGCAGCGCATTGGCGAGGGCGAGAGAGCGATCGTCCATCGGGCCGGAGGGCGGCACTCCGATATCCCAGTAGCCGATACGACCTGGCGCTTGCTGCACCGTCGTCTGCACACCGCCTTCGATGACGTCGATCGTGTGGGGCGCGAACGCAAAGCGCGACAGCAAGGCGGTCGTCTGCTCCCCGCGGACGAACGTCGTGCAACCTGCAATCGCACGCAAGTAGTCGAGATTCGTTTCGATGCCGTACAGCTGCGTATCGGCCAGCGCCGCACGAAGCGCCGCTAGCGCTTGCGCGCGCGTCTCGCCGCGTACGATCAGCTTCGCGAGCAGCGGGTCGTAATAGGCGCTGATGTCGGTCCCCGCCTCGACCCATGTCTCGACGCGCGCGGTATCGGGAAACACCGCATGCGTGAGCACGCCGGCGCTCGGCTGAAACTGCTTGTTCGGGTCTTCGGCATAGACGCGAACCTGGATGCTCGCGCCGCGCGGCTTGACTGCCAGCGAGCCCAACGGCGGCAGATCGCCTTCGGCTTGAAGAATCATCCATTCGACGAGATCCACGCCCGTCACTTCCTCGGTCACGCAATGCTCGACTTGCAGCCGCGCATTGACTTCGAGGAAATAGAAGGCGCGCGTCGCGACGTCGAAGACGAATTCGACCGTCCCCGCCGAAGCATAATCGACCGCGCGCGCGAGGCGCACCGCGCTTTCGTGCAACGCTTCCCGCTCGTCGTCGGTCAAGCCGGGCGCCGGCGTTTCTTCGATCACCTTTTGGTTGCGGCGCTGCACCGAGCAGTCGCGCTCGCCTAGCGCGATGACCTCGCCGTGTCCATCGCCGAAGATCTGCACTTCGATATGCCGCGCGTGCTCGACGAATTTTTCGAGGTAGACCCCCGCATGCGCGAAATTCGCACTGCCCAAACGTACGACCTGATCGAAAGCGGCGGAAAGTTGCACAGCGTCCTTGCAGAGCGACATCCCGATCCCGCCGCCGCCCGCCGTGCTCTTGAGCATGACCGGGTAGCCGATCGCCTCCGCCCCGGCCAGCGCCGCGTCGACGTCGGCCAGCAAGTCCGTTCCGGGCAACAGCGCGACGCCGTGGCGGCTCGCTAATTCACGGGCCGAATGCTTGAGGCCGAACGCACGCATTTGCGCGGCGCTCGGGCCGATGAAGTGCAAGTCCGCCGCCTCGCACGCTTGCGCGAAATCGGGGTTCTCCGACAAAAAGCCATAGCCCGGATGCACCGCTTGCGCGCCGGTCGACCGAGCGGCGGCGAGGATCGCTTCGACGTTCAAATAACTCTGCGCGGCGGGCGCGGGGCCGACGCAAACCGCTTCGTCGGCCAGCGTCACATGCCGTGCATCGCGATCGGCATCGGAATAGATCGCCACCGAGGCGATACCGAGCCGTTTCAGCGTGCGAATGACTCGGCAAGCAATCTCCCCGCGATTCGCGACCAATACCTTGGCGAATCTCATTGCGCCTCCCAGATCGCCAGGCGCACCGGCGTCGGGTTGTAGCCGTTGCACGGATTGTTGAGCTGCGGGCAGTTCGAGATCAGCACCGTGACGTCCATTTCGGCGCGCATTTCCACGTATTTTCCGGGGGCGGAAATGCCGTCTTCGAACGTCAGGCCGCCCAGCGGCGTGACCGGCACGTTCATGAAGAAGTTGACGTTGCTCACGATATCGCGCTTGGACATCAAGGCCCCGGCGCCGCACGTGCAACGCGATATCGCATTCAAAAAGCTGTCGCGGCAGTTGTGCATATGACGCTTCTCGAGCGCGTAGCGCACTGTGTTGCTCTCCGCCGCGCATGCCCCGCCCAGCGTGTCATGGCGGCCGCAGGTATCCGCGACGATCGTCATCATCGGCTTGCCGAAATTGGACCTCAGCACACTGCCGGCCGTCAGGTAGACATTGCGCTGCTCGCGAATCGTGTCCTGCGCGCTATAACGCTCGGTCGGATCGTCGGTGCGATAGAACAGCGTATCGACCGCTTGATTGCCTTCGAGATCGAGGATCCGCAAGATCTGCCCTTGCTTGACTTCGTGCAGCCACGGTTCACCCGCGTTCAGCGTGAGGTCGTAGATGGCTCGCTGCATGTCGAGCGTGCTTTCGATGGTCGGCATGGCGTGCTCCTTATGCAAACAGGCGATCGGTATTGATGAAACCGCGGACGTTCTCCGGGCAGGCGCGGCGGCAACGATCGTCATCGGGCGCCGCCGCATCGGCGGGATAAGCGCGATAGGCGATCAGCTTGACGCTTCTCGGGGCATATGCCGGGTTGGGGTCGAGCGGGTGCGGCGCGGTCGAGAACGCCGCCAGCGTGTTCATCTCGAAGCGCAGATCGAATGCGCTGCCGGGCCGCGAGTGTCCCGTGACGAAGTCGAGCGCGCCTTGCTCATCGGGCGCGACCTTGCTGAAGAAGTTGACGTTCGCCGAAAGGTCGCGCGCGGACAGCCCGTACTTCGCGAGTTCGAGCACGAGGCTGTCGCGTCCGTTGCGGATCATCTCGTTGCGGTCGGCTTGATAGGAGGAGGCGCCGTACTTGCGTTCGAACAGTCGCGAATCGCCCACGCCACCGAGCGCATCGTGCCACCCGAGGGTATCGCCCGTGATCGATGCGATGACGCGGCCCATGTCCGTATAAAGCACGTGTCCGCGGGTCAGATGCGCCGTGTGCTGCGCCTTGAGCGTATCGGCCATGTTGTAGCGCTCGAGCGGATCTTCTTGCCGATGAAAAACGGCGGACAGATTCGCGCCGCCTTCGATATCGACGATGCGAAGCGCCAGTCCGCGCCGCAAGATGCCCGACCAGTGCGTGCCGGCGGGAATGACGGCTTCCCATACGGGCGGTGGAAGCGGATCTAGCGCGGGGTTGGGTTCTGCTTGAGTGCTGGGCGACATGAAGGCTCCTCGGATCGATGGATAAAAGGCATGAGAGGGCGACCGAACGACATCGCGACCTCCCGGGCTTTTATCCCTCCGTGGAGCCTCGCCGTTTCCTCGAAGAGGATGGACGGCCAGACCGGATTGCTCTCGGACCAGCCGTCGCGCGACGCTTGCGCCACGCGACCGGAACCCTAGCGATCCTGAAGATGATGCAAATTGCTTCGCACCTCTCGGGGATTCATAAAGCGAGGACCATGCCAATGAAATCGCTCAGCGCTGACAGCCGCGTCCGGCAACGGACAATGCGGCAGACGCGCATTCGACGCGCGATGCAGCGCCCAAGACTCGGGCGCGCGACGCACCATGGCAACGCCGAGCGCACCACCGCGGGGCGATGCGATCCGTTAAGCAGCCGCGTCATCGCCGGAAGATCGCGGCGTGGTCGAACCGAGAAGACAAACGGCTCGCACTTGACTCGACGCGATGCGATGCGCGCATGACAGCCCGGCGCGACACGCGTTGGCATGCTTCTCGCTCGGCTGGGCGCCGAGAGGTGCGGCGACTCGCATCTTTAGGGGTGCTAGGGTTCCGGTTCGCGAGAACGTCTGGTCCGAGAGCAGCCCGGCGCCTGCCGGCAAGGTCGAAAGACGTGCCGCGGGCGCTACACGGCGGGACAAAAGCCCGGGAGATCGGCGATGGCGACGGCCATCGTGCCTCTCCTTGACCGGCGTTCGTCGTGCGTACGCGAAGGAAGCCGGTCATGCCATTGGATCGCGCCATGGGCGCGGTTCGCTCGACAAGCGCATCACCCGGTCTCCTGGAGAATACGATGACCCGTATCGCGTCCCTGCTCAATCGCCTGTTGTCCCCCGCTTCGTTGCGCCGCCCGCTTGGCGCCGCGGCACTCGCGCTCGCCTTTACCGCCGCGCCGGCCGCGCACGCCGCCCCGCCGCTGAAAATCGGCTACAGCGATTGGCCAGGCTGGGTCGCGTTCCAAGTGGCGATCGATAAAGGCTGGTTTAAAGAAGCCGGCGTCGACGTCGATTTCGAATGGTTCGATTACTCGGCCTCGCTCGACGCTTTCTCAGCCGGCAAGCTCGACGCCGTGACGGCGACGAACGGCGACGCACTCGTCACCGGCGCTTCGGGCGCCAAGAACGTCATGATCCTGTTGACGGACTATTCGGCCGGCAACGACATGATCATCGCCAAGCCGCCGCTGCGGACGGTCGAAGGATTGAAAGGCAAGAAGGTGGGCGTCGAAATGGGCCTGGTCGACCACCTGCTGCTTGAAACCGCGCTGCAAAAGCACGGGATGAAAGACACCGATATCACGCTCGTCAACGCGAAGACCAACGAGTTGCCGCAGGTGCTGGGATCGTCGAACGACATCGCGGCCATCGCTGCCTGGCAGCCCAATGCCGGCGAAGCATTGAAACGTTCGCCCGGTGCGCGTGCGATCTTCACCTCGGCCGACGCGCCGGGTTTGATCTACGACGCCATCACCGTTTCGCCGACGAGCCTCGCCACGCGCAAGGCGGACTGGGCGAAGGTGGTCAAGGTCTGGTACCGCTGCGTGGCCTATATCAACGATCCCAAGACGCAGGCCGATGCGGTGAAGATCATGTCGGCGCGCGTCGGCCTTTCGCCGCAGCAGTACTTGCCTTTGCTCAAGGGCACGCATTTGCTCGACGCGGCAGCGGAAAAGCAAGCGTTCAAGAAAGGCGAGGGCCTCGATTCGATCTATGGATCCACGCACAATGCCGATGCGTTCAACGTGCGCAACGCGGTGTATAAGCAAGCGCAGAACGTCGATGCCTATATCGATCCGAGTTTGATCGAAATGCGCTGATCGTTTTTCATCAACAACGCGCTCCACCGTCGAGGCCGTCGACGCTTTCCGTTAGGCGAGCGCTACGACGGCAATTTCAACCAACAACTGCGCAGCCGCGAGCTTCGCCTCGACGGTCGCCCGTGTCGGCGCGCAGCCTTGCGGAACCCACGCGTCCCACACTTCGTTCATCCCCGCGAAATCGCGCTCGATGTTCGCGAGCCAAACCTGGGCCGATACGAGGCGCGTCTTGTCGATGCCGGCGTCCCGCAAAAACCCGTCGATCTTTTCCAGCACTTGCGCGGTCTGCATTTTCACATCGGCGACCGGGTCGCCGGCTGTTTGCCCGCCGATGAAAACGAGCCCCGCCGCTTTGACGACGCGGCTCATGCGTTGATTGGTGTGAAGGCGGACGATATCGGACATCGATTGGACTCCTTGTTTAGGAAGTGGGGAGAAAAGACGAAAGCAAACTGCGATAGCTGCTAGTGCTAGTGCTAGTGGTGGACGGCGGCATTCGAAGTCGAAGTCGAAGTCGCACCCGCGTCGACGCAAGCAAACGACCGGTCGATCGCGAACGCATCGAGCGACAGCGAGGGCGCGCCGTCGATCATCATCTCGGCGACGAGCCGCCCGCAAGCGGGCCCCATCTGAAAGCCGCTGCCGCAGTAACCGAACGAGTAATAGAGATTGGACGCGGTGCGGCTCGCGGAAATGACGGGCAGCGAATCGTCCGTGAACGCTTCGACTCCCGCCCATGCACGATTGATGCCGAGATGGCGCAGGTGGGGGAAAAGATCCACGACGGTTTGCGCGCTCTTCACGAGACGCATGAAATCGACTTCGCCATGCCTGCCGGCCAAGTCGGCAATACCAATCAATTTGCCGCCGATCACGACGGTCCCGTTATCGAATTGCTTGAACGACAGCGGCCGCCCTGTCGCACCGAGCGTGGCCTTGCAGAAGGGGGCCACCCGGTGCGTGACCATCAGCATCAAGCCCTCGGGGTGCACGGGCACCGCTTCGCCTGCCTGCTGCGCCAATTCACCCGACCACGCACCGGCAGCCACGAGCAGTTTCTCGGCGGCGAACCAGCCCCGCGGCGTTTTCGCGTACCAACGCGTGCCGCGCTGCTCGATCCGCGACACGGCCGTGCCTTCGTAAAACCGGACCCCACAACGTTGCCCCGCGAGACGAAAAGCAGTCGTCGTGCGAAACGGCAATGCATAGCCGTCGCGCTCCACCCAAATGCCGCCCACGACATGTTTGGACAGCGCGGGCTCCAATTCGAGTACGGTCTCCCGGTCGATGAGCTGTTCGTGGGTAAAGCCGTTCGCCTGCAGCAAGGCCACTCGCTCACGGCACTCGTCCAGCTCCGCCTGCGTTTCGGCGATCTTCAACTGACCGGACGGCACGAAGCCGCCGTCGTCGCCGACAAGCTCGGGCAATGTGTGCCACATGTCGCGCGACATCAGCGCGAGCGGAATCTCCGGCAGCGGCCGGCCCAGCGTACGCACGCCGCCGGCGTTGACGCCCGACGAATGGCGCGCCACGTAGTCGGCTTCCAATACGATCACGCTCGCGCCGCGTCGGGCCGAATGAAACGCGCTGCTCGCGCCATGCAAGCCGCCGCCGATCACCAGGATGTCGGCTTTGCCCACCACGCGCTCGCTCGACTGCTCGATCTCATTCACCGGCAAGCTCCCCGAGCGTGAGCGGCTTGATCGGCGGGCGGATACGGTAATAACCGACTTCGCTCGGCGACACCTTGCGCGCATCGGCGATGACCTCGGTTACCGTGAGCCCGCACATGCGGCCTTGGCACGGCCCCATGCCGCAACGGCCGAACGATTTCGCTTGATTGGGGCCGACGCAACCTAGCGCGACGAACCCGCGCAGATCGCCCGCCGTCACTTCCTCGCAGCGGCAGACGACGGTGCCGTCGGCCGGAATTCGATTGGCGTCGCGCGGCCGGTAAAGCGCGTCGAGGAACGGCCGGATGCGCATCGCACGCGCGAGCGCCGCGCGGTAGGGCGCCGCTTCGCGATCGCGCGTGGCGGCGTCGATCGCGCCCAGTTGCGACGCTACGGCCAGCGCCGCGAGCGCCCCCTGCTCCGCCGCGGCCTGCGCGCCGCCGATGCCGGCGCCATCTCCCGCGACGAAGATCCCGGGTACGTCGAGTTCCCCCCATGCATCGGTTTGCGGGGTGAAACACAACTGCGCATCGTCCCAGCGGTGGGCAGCACGCAACGCGTGCGTGAATTGCGTGTTCGGCACGACGCCTTGATGCAGCAAAATGACGTCTGCCTCGATACGATGCGTACCTTGCGGGGTGGAAAACATCAGCGCCGACGCGCGCTGTACGCCCTGCCCGTCCGGCTTGCCTTCGATGCGCAAATCGTCGGCGGCCTCGTACCTTGGCACGCCGGCTTCGCGCAGCGTACGAATCAACTGCAGACCCTTGCCGAGAAAGGGCCACGCGCGCAAGGCCGACAGCAAATGACGCTTCGCGCGCCAGCGGTCCTCGTGACGCGTGGTATCGACGAGGGCCCGGATCGGCACCCCCGCGCGCACGTACTGCCACCCGAGTAAATACAAGAGCGGACCGCACCCCACGAGCACAGGCGCCTTCGCGGGCACCTCGCCGGCGCTCTTGAGCAAAATCTGCGCAGCCCCTGCCGTCAACACGCCGGGCAGCGTCCAGCCCGGAATCGGGAAGGGACGCTCGAGCGCACCGCTCGCCAGAATGACGCGCTTCGCCTCGAAGCTGCCGACCTTGCCATCCTTCAGATAATGCACGGTGCGCTCGCGCGTCACCTGCCAAACGGACGCGTTCGCGATGTGGCGCGCGCCCGAGCGCGCGAACGCCTCCGCAATCGGCGAGCCCGCCGCGTAATCGGGGCCGAGGATTTCCTTGCGTCGCCCATCGGCGCGGCCGATGCCTCGATAGATTTGCCCGCCCACCGCATCCTGTTCGTCCAGCAACACGACGGATAAGCCCGCAGCGGCCGCACGCGTCGCGGCGTTCATACCGGCAGGCCCCGCACCGACGACGATCACGTCGACGCATTCTTGAGCGACATCAGCGGCCATGACGATGCTCCGCGACGGCGACGGTGTCATCGACGCCCGCCTCGATCGGCGGCAGATCGCGCGCCCCTTCCTGCGATCGGATCCGCATGCCCGCACGCACGCGCACCATGCAGCTTTGCCGGCTCGGCACGCCGTCGATCTCCACGAGACATTCGAAGCACGCCCCCATCATGCAATAGGGCGCGCGGGGCGATCCCGAGACCGGCGTCGACCGAAAACGGGACACGCCCGCCGCGAGCAAGGCAGCGGCGACCGAGCGTTCGCCCGGCACCTGGAGCGGCTCGTCGTTGAACCAGATGTCTACCGGCGCATCGGCGTCGGTCAGCGGTTTGAACAGCGAATGGGTCGATTGGGCGTTCATAATGGTTTCAGTGGGCGGAGATCGGTTCGGCGGCGCGTTCAAAGCGTCGCGCGGAGAAAGCCGGCAGGTGTTCGGGCATCGCACCGCCCGCGATCCACGGCGCGAGTCGCAGCGCGTGCGCGGCGGCGAGCGTGACGCCGCTGTGACAGGTCACGACGAAAGCGCCCGGATAAGTCGCCGATTGCTCGTAGATGGGAAACCCGTCGGGGCTGTAGACGCGCAGCGCGGCCCAGGTTCTCACCAGGCGCACGTCGCGCAGCATCGGGAACGTGCGCACGCCGCGCCGCGCGATGTCGCTGAGCACGCGTGTGCTCGTGAAGTCGTTGAAGCCGACCTCCTCCATCGAGTCGCCGAACTGCACGGTGCCTTCATCGGTTTGGCGCACGTTCAGCGTCGGATAGTGCAAGAACGGCGCGACGCGCTCGCTGACGAGCACTTGTCCGCGATTAGGCGAGACCGGCGCATGGAGGCCGACCAACGGTGCGAGCGCCCGATTCCCGAGACCGGCCGCGAGCACGACCCGTGCGGCGCGATAGCGGTTGCGATCGGTGGCCACTTCGAACCCGCCGTGGGCGCTAGCACTCGGCTCGATGCCGGTCACGCGCTCGCCGGAGACGAGTTCGACGCCCCGCCAGTGCATACCCGCATGCAACGCCCGCAGCAGTCTCAAAGGATTGACGTGGCCGTCCATCGGCGTGTAGCTCGCGCCGATCACCGCGGGGCCGATGCCGGGCACGCGATCGAGCACGGCTTGGCGATCGAGCATCTCGAACGGGTAGTCGCCCATCTCCTGCCGCAGCGTCGACAGGCGCTTGTTCCGCTCGGCCAGTTCGTCATCGGAAAAGCAAAAGTGAAAACCGCCAGGCTGGCACAGCGCAACGTCGACGCCCGTATCGCCGAGTAGATGCCCCGCCAGCTCGGGCCAGCGAGACGCGGAGCCGCGCGACCAGTGCGCATAGGGCGTGAGCCCATACCCCTTGCCTTGAATCCACACGAGGCCGAAGTTGCCGCGCGATGCGCGCAAGCCGCCGTCGCCCTCGTCGAGCACAGTCACGCGCACGCCAATGCGGGAGAGCCCATAGGCCAGCGCCGAACCGACGAGGCCGCCGCCGAGCACGAGCACATCGGGGCTGGCGGATGCATTCAATGTCATCGAACTTCCCCAATCAAAATACGATCGAGACCGACCAGCCGGTCGAGGACGATCATCAGCAGCACGGTTCCCACGATCAGGACCGTCGACACCGAGGCGACGAGCGGATCGATCGTCTGCGCGATCGCGTTGTACATCGCGACGGGCAGGGTGGTCGTGCCGGGCGTCGCAACGAAGATCGTCATGGTCAGTTCGTCGAAACTCTGGATGAACGAGAGCAGCCAGCCGCCGGCCACGCCGGTCATGATCATCGGCAGCACGACGCGGCGAAACGCCGTGAAACGGCTGGCGCCGCATGAAAGCGCGGCGCGCTCGGCGTCCCGATCGAGGCCCACGACCGACGACAGCGTGAGACGCAACGCATACGGCAGCACGATCACGACGTGCGTGCCCACCAGCGCCCAAAACGAGCCGCCAATGCCGAGCAGCGACAGAAAGCGCAGAAACGCGATGCCGAGCACGACTGCCGGAATCATCATCGGTGAAAGGAAAAACGCCATCACGGCGCCGCGCCCTCGGAAGCGGTAACGCGCGATCGCGAGCGCCGCGGGCACCGCCAACGCCACGCCGATCGTCGCCGCCGCCACCGCGATTCGCACCGACAGCCAGAACGACGAAACGATGTCGTCGTCTTCGAGGATCGCGCGAAACCAGCGTAGCGATGCCCCGTGAAACGGCATGGAGATATAGCCCTTATCGGTGAACGCGACGAGCATCACGACGACGAGCGGCGCAAGGATGAACGTCAAGAAGAGCGCGTTGTAGGCGAGCGAAAAGAATCCGTTTCGTTTCATGGCCCCCTCACTCGAAGACGTGCTTGAAGCGACGTTCGGCAAGCCGGCTGCAGCCCATGACGATCGCGACGTTCGCGATCAGCAGCAGCACCGCGATGCTGGCGCCGAGCGGCCAATTGAGCGTGCCGAGAAACTCGTCGTAGGCGGCGGTGGCGACCACCTTCAGACGCCGCCCGCCGATCAGGGCCGGGGTGGCGAATGCGGAGGCCGACAGCGCGAAGACGATGATCGAACCGGACAGCACGCCGGGCAGAATCTGCGGCAGTACGACACGGCGGAACACGCGCAGCGGCGAGGCCCCGAGCGAGCGCCCGGCCCACTCCACTTGCGGATCGAGCTTTTGCAGCGTGGCCCACACCGACATCACCATGAACGGGACGAGCACGTGCGTCAGCGCCACGACCACGCCCGTCATCGTGAACACGAAGCGAATCGGTTCGTCCGTCACGCCTAGGGCCTGCAGAACGCTGTTGATGACGCCGTTGTTGCCGAGCAGGATCTGCCATCCGAGCGTGCGCACGACGACGGAAATCAACAGCGGCCCGAGGACGATCAGCAGGCAAATGGATTGCCACGGCCGGCGCATCCGCGCCAGCACGATCGTCTCGGGCACGCCGAGCACGATCGAGAGCAACGTAACGGCGAACGCGAGCACGCCCGTGCGCAGAAAAATCGTGTGGTAATACGGATCGGCCAGCACCTGCAGATAGTTGCGCAGCGTATAGCCGGGCTGCACGCCCGCCATATCTTGGAAGACATGGAACGACAGCGCGAACGTCAGAACCAGCGGAACGAGCAGCAGCGCAACAAAAAGCAGCAAAGCGGGCGCGGACAGGAGCCAGGGCGCGGCGCCGCCGCGCGCATCGTCAAGCGTGGCCATGGCGGTCCTCCGGGCTCAGCACGCGCAAATCGTCGTCGGTCCAGGCGAGCCCAACCTCTTGGCCCTCGTCGGGCGGCGGCGCACCGTAATTCGGCTGTGCGACGTGAAGTTTGCCGAGCGACGTGTCGACGACGAGCAGCCACTGATTGCCGACGAACACGCGCGTCGCGACGCGTCCTTGCACGCGCGCATCGCCGTTCGCGATTCGCACCTTCTCGGGGCGGATATACACGTTGACCGCGCCGGCCACGTCGCGCCCCTCGCGCGGAACATGAAGCAGCGTGTCGGCCACCGCTACTTCCGCGCATCGCGGGTTGTTGCGCAAGACCTGCCCGGCGAGCGTATTGGTGCGCCCAAGGAACGTCGAGGCGAACGGCGTGGTGGGGCGCTCGTACGCCTCGAACGGCGTGCTCAGCTGCGCGATCTTGCCGCCGTGCATGACCGCGATGCGATCGCTCATCGTCATGGCCTCGACCTGATCGTGCGTGACGAGAATCGTCGTGATGCCGAGCCGCTTTTGAATCGCGCGCAGCTCGATGTGCATTTCCTCGCGCAGCTTTGCGTCGAGGTTCGACATCGGTTCGTCGAGCAGCAGGAGTTCAGGCTGCATTGCAATGGCCCTGGCAATCGCCACGCGCTGCCGCTGCCCGCCCGAGAGCTCCTTCGGATAGCGCGTATCGAGCCCCGTCAAATGCACGAGCTCGAGCGCTTCGGCAATACGCGCGGCCCGTTGATCGCGCTTCATCTTGCGCATCTCCAGCCCGAAGCCGACGTTGCCGGCCACGGTCATGTGCGGAAACAGCGCATAGCTTTGAAACACCACGCCGATGCCGCGCTTTTCAGGGCGCTCGTTCGTGATGTCGCGGCCGTCGAGCACAATCCGTCCGGTCGTGGGTGTGACGAAGCCGGCCACCATTTGCAGCGTCGTCGTCTTGCCGCACCCCGATGGGCCGAGCAGCGACAAGAACTCGCCGCGTTCGACCGACAAATCCAGCTGCTCGATCGCTGTGAAATCGCCATACCGCTTCGAGATGCCGTGCAGGGAGAGAAAGCTCATCTGCGTCCGTCCTTCGTGTGAGATGGGCGGCGCCCGCATTGCGCGCCGCTCGCGAATTCAGCGATCAATGCTCGACCGAACGATTCCACCGCTCGGTCCATTGGGTACGATGCTCGTTGATGGTCGCCCAGTCCACGGCCGTCAGCTTCGCGATCTGATCCGGCCCGTACGGCACACGCGCGGCGACTTCGGGTGCGAGTTTCACCGTCTTGTTGACGGGCCCGAGCCCGATCGCCTCGGCCTGCATCGCTTGCACTTCAGGGCTCAGCAGGTACTGCACGAATTGCTGCGAAAGCTGTGGCTGCGCGTTTTGAGCGACGACGCATGCCGCGACCTGCAGCGCCACACCGCCTTCCTTCGGATAGATGAACTTCAGCGGAAAGCCCGTGTTTTGCAGCGCGACGGCACGCCCGCTTCCGTAGGGGGCGAGGATCACGTCGCCCGACTGCATGAGACCGTCCATCTCGCCCGGCGTCGGCGCCCACGACAACACGTTCGGCGCGACCTTCTTGGTCATGGCATTGAACCCCGGGTCGATGTCTTTCTCGCCGCCGCCGCCCATGCGGGCGAGCATGACGAGCGTATGCAGACCGTAAGTATTCGTGATCGGCGGCACGCCGATTTTTCCTTTCAAGCGTGCATCGGTCAGCACGCTCCACGAATCGGGCGCCGGCAAGCCCAGCTTCTTGAACGCTTTCTCGTTATAGCCGATGCCTGTCGCGACCATGCCGACCCCGACGGCCGTCGGGCCCAGATGCGCGAGCGGGTACAGATCCTTCATGACCGGCGCGTCGTCCACCTTGGCGCAAAGCCCTAGCGCCATGGCTTGGTAAGTGGGGCCGTCGTCCATCACGGCCACGTTGATCTGCTCGTGGCCTTTTTGCGCCTGGAGTTTCGCGAGCGTATCGGTCGAGTTGCCGGCGACATAGACGATACGAACGTTGTGCGCCTTCTCGAAGGGCGGATCGATCTTTTGCCGATACAGCTGTTCATTGGAGCCGCCGACATTGGCCACGTAAAGCGTCGTTTCGGCATGGGCGGGGGCGATGACCGCGAGCGCGGCCGACAGCGCGAACGCCGCCGGTAAAGCACGCGGCACGGAGAGGGAACGGCGACGCAACGCAGTCTTCATGACGGACGATCTCCAGTGTGGTTATAAGCGCATCGGCGCGATCCGAGTGAGCCGATGCGATGAAGTTTCACGCGCGGCAGCCCATATCGTCCAATACGAATAAAATACTGATCCATACATGGGTGATATACCCTAGCGGCGTGGTCGCCAGCGCGTCCCGGGCGCGCCGAATCGTGGAGGAACGATGAATCTGAAGCAGATCGAAGCGTTTCGGGCTGTGATGGTGAGCGGATCGATGACTGCGGCGGCCAAGGCGCTGTTCACGTCGCAACCGAATGTGAGCCGGTTGATCTCGCAGTTGGAGGGCGACACGGGCCTCAGGCTGTTCCAACGCACGGGCGCACGCCTCGTGCCCACGACCGAGGGCACCGCGTTCTTCCGAGAAGTGGAGCGCGCCTACGTGGGCTTGCAAGGGCTCGCGACAGCAGCCGCGCAGATCCGAAATTTAGGCAGCGGCAGGCTGCGGATCGCAGCGGTTCCGTCGGCCGGCCTCACGCTCGTGCCGAGAGCCATCAGCCGGTTTCAGCGCGAACATCCGGGCGTGACCGTCTCGCTGCACGTGAACACCTCGGCTACCGTCAATCATTGGACGGCGTCGCAGTTTTGCGATCTGGGAGTGGCCGTCTATGTCGGCGAATCGTCGAGCTGCGAAATCGAGCTGCTCTCGGAGGTGGCCGCCGTATGCGTGCTGCCGGCCAAGCACAGGCTAGCGAAGAAGGCCACGATTACGCCCGCGGACCTGAACGGCGAATCGTTCATTTCGCTGTGCCATGGAGACGGTACCCGCTCGCAGATGGATGAAGTGTTCGTCCGCGCCGGGGTGGAGCGCGTGCTGGCCATCGAAGCGCAGTACACGGCCATTTCGTGCGAGATGGTGCGATGCGGCATGGGCGTGACGCTGTCGCATCCAATCGTCGCCGCCGATTTCGAGGGGCCGGGTATCGCGATCCGGCCGTTTTCGCCGGCCGTGATGTTCCCGACCTATCTGCTGTTCCCTCCGAACCGCCCGCGCGAGCGGCTAGCGGCGGCGTTCGTGGGCGTGCTGCGCGACCTGCACGACGAAATCCTCGCCGATGCGAAGACGAGGAAGGGGCCGAAAGGTCGGGCCGGGCGGCTCAAGACCGGCTGACATCGGCCCCGCGGGCAGCCGTTCCGATTCCGCTCACATCGACGATGCGCTTCGCTATCGCGCTTCGCGCCTGACCGCCTGCGGCGGCATGCCGAAGCCGCGAATGAACACCTCTCTCATGTGACGGCGGTCGCGAAATCCTGTTTCTTTCGCGATGACCTCGAGCGGATGACGGCTTTGCTCGATCATGAGCCGCGCGGCTTCGAGACGTAGGCTTTCGATCGCTCGCGCGGGCGACTGCCCTGTCTCCAGCGTGAACACGCGGCTGAACTGCCGTGGGCTGAGATTGACCTTTTCCGCGAGTTCCTCGACGGTCAGGGGCCGGCTGAGATTCTTCCGCGCGTAATTCAACGCGTTTTGGATCCGATCGGACTTAGGAGCCAGGTCGAGCATTTCCGAGTGCTGCGACTGCCCGCCCGAGCGGCGCTGGTGCATCACGAGTTTGTGCGCGACGGAACGGGCGATGTCCGAGCCTAGATCCTTTTCGACCATCGCCAGCGCCAGGTCGAGTCCCGCCGTCATGCCGGCCGACGTCCAAACGGGGCCGTCGACGATATAGATCCGGTCCTCTTCCACGCGTATCTCGGGAAACCGCTTCTGCAGTTCGCGCGCAAAGGCCCAATGCGTCGTCGCGCGACGCCCGCCGAGCAATCCGGCTTCCGCCACGACGAATCCGCCCGTGCAGATCGCACCGATGCGTCGAGCCCGATTGCTCGCCTTACGGAGAAACGAAAGCACGCCCTCCGAAGGGGGCTGCCCGAGCGGGTCGGTCACGCCCGCGACGATCCACGTGTCGATTGCAGTGCGGTGATCGACCGCGCGCGTGCCGACCGCCATACCGAGCGAGGAACGCACTTCCCCGCCGTCGATCGAGAAGTTTTCGATCCGATAGAACGGCTCGCCGGCCACCAAGTTGCCATACTCGAACACGGTCTGACTCGCGATCGCCATCACTTGGAAACCGTCGCTCAGCAGATAGCCAATGCGATGCATGTCCGCTCCTCGTCGAAAAATGGAATGTCCTAAAACATGACTTTATACGTCATTTGAGATGCACGCTGCCTGTTCCACAATTCGCTCACACCATCTTCTGAACCGGAGCGAAACATGAACCCAACCTACCTTGGCACGGCGCTGATCACAGGCGCTTCTTCGGGCATCGGCGCTGTCTATGCCGAGCGTCTCGCGCGGCGCGGCTATGACCTCGTGCTCGTGGCGCGCAACCGCGAACGCCTCGCCGCGCTGGCCAGCCGCATCACGACCGAGACGCGGCGCAACGTTGAACTGCTCGTCGCGGATCTCGGCGAGAAGGGCGGCGTAGCAAGCGTCGAAGCCAAGCTCAAGGACGACGCCACGATCACGCTGCTCGTGAACAACGCGGGCGTCGGTACGCACACGCCGCTCGTGGAGAGCGACGTCGATGCGATGTCCCGCATGATCGATCTGAACGTGACGGCGCTCACGCGTCTGACGTACGCCGCCGTGCCCGGCTTTCTGTCGCGCGGCAAGGGCGAGATCATCAATATCTCGTCGATCGTTGCGCTCGCACCCGAAGTGCTCAACGGAGTGTATGGCGGCAGCAAGGCGTACGTGCTCGCATTCAGCCAATCGCTTCAACATGAACTCGGCGCCAAAGGTATCCGCGTCCAGGCCGTCCTGCCCGGCGCGACGGCCACCGATTTCTGGCAGACGGGCGGCCTGCCGCTCGAGCACCTCGACAAAGCGATCGTGATGTCGGCCGAGAACATGGTCGATGCCGCGCTGGTCGGCTTCGATCGCGGCGAACTCGTAACGATCCCGTCGCTGCACGATGGGGACAAGTGGGAGGCCTTCGAAGGGGCGCGGCGCGCGATGTCGAACCTTTTGTCGAGCAACGCCCCCGCACCGCGCTATGCGCAAGCTCGCTGAACACCGGCTAGCGCTTTTTCGTTGAGAGAACCCCGCGGCACGCCCGGGCCCGAACGGCCCCGCTCAACGCGCTGATCGAATCGGCGACCTAAGCGTGACGTTGCCTGCCAGGGCGTCACGCCTTTTCGCTGTGAGCGGGGCGCAGGAGCGCCAGCGCCGGCCGCGCGACGCCGTCGAGCAGCGCCCGGTCGGGCCGCGTCCGTGCGAGCACGCGAATGCCCAGATGTATGCCGAGCAGCATGCGGGCCAGATCGTCGGCGCATTGCCCTTGGGCGATCTCGCCGCTTTGCTGACCGGCCCGCAAGCAGCGGCGAAAGAATCCCTCGACACGCTGCAGCACCTCGCTCACCGTCGCCCGGAAATCGGGATCGTGCGGCGCCACTTCCAACGCCGAATTGACGAGCAGACATCCCTTGCGATCTTGATCGGCCACCGAACGATCGATGATCTCCTTGAAGAACGCCTCGATGGCCGCGAGCGGCGATAGGGCGTGCTCGAAACGCGCGACTCGGTCGCCGAAGCTGTTTTCCACGTAGAACGCCAGCGCGCGCCGAAAGAGCGAGCGCTTGTCTCCGAACGCGTTGTACAGGCTCGCACCCGTGATGCCCATCTCCTGGGCCAGCTCCCGCACCGACGTCGCTTCGTACCCATACCGCCAAAACCGGTAAACGGCGGCGTCGAGCACCGCGTGTTCATCAAACTCCCGAGGACGGGCCATGGCGCCTCCAGCAATTGCACGTTCCGCCGCGCGTCGGATTGCAACGCCACGAGCATTACGATATTCTAAAACAAGCGATCTAAAACCACCCGCGCGCCCTCCTCGCCGTAAGCCATTCGACAGATTCGAGGCGCGCATGTCGTGCAATTTCGTGCATTGAGACGCTTCGGAACACCATGATCGACTTTCGCGCGCTGTGACTCCGGAGACCGCCCCTTGTATTCAGCCGAGTCGCGTCTTAAAGCCTTGTTCGTGAGCGGCCTCGAGGGCAACGCTCCCGACTACCGTTCGTTTTTAGCGGAATTGACGCGGCACTTGCGCGGCTACCTGCGCAAACGGATTCCGCAATTCCACGACGATGTCGAGGACCTCGTTCAGGAAATCCTGCTGGCCGTGCATAATGCTCGCCATACCTTTCGGCCCGACGAGCCGCTGACCGCGTGGGTCCACGCGATAGCCCGCTATAAATTGATGGATTTCTTCAGGACGCGCACACGGCGCGAATGGCTGCACGATCCGCTCGACGATGAAGACGCGATTTTCGCGGAGGCCGACGACGAGCGGGCCGACGCGCGGCGCGACATCGGGAAACTGCTCGACCACCTACCCGACAAGCAGCGTCTTTCCATTCTTCACGTCAAGCTCGAGGGGCTTTCCGTGGCCGAGGCCGCGCGCCTGACCGGGCTGACCGAGTCGGCCGTCAAGGTCAGCATTCACCGCGGGCTCAAGGCGCTGGCCGTGCGGGTGCGGGGGGTCGCATGAGAACGGACGATCTCGTCGACTTGCTCGCTACCGGCATCGCACCCGTCAAGCGCGGCGTGCCGGCGCAGCGGTTCGCCATTTCATTGCCCATCGCCGCGATCGGCGCCACGCTCTTGATGATCGCCGTGTACGGCATCCGCCCGGACCTCGCCGCCGTCGCGCGCACGGCGATCTTCTGGGAAAAGCTCGCATTCCCGCTGTGTATCGCGATTGGCGCGTTGATCGGCGCGACACGGCTTGCGCGCCCCGGTGGGCGTGTGACGATCGGTTGGCCGGTCATGGGCGCACCGGTAATCCTCGTATGGATCGCAGGCCTCGCCATCGTCGCCACCGTCGCGCCCCACGATCGCCTGGCCGTGGTACTCGGGCAATCCTGGAAAAGCTGCCCGTTCAATATCGTTCTGCTTTCCCTTCCCGGGTTCGCCGCCATTTTCTGGGCCATCAAGGGGCTGGCGCCAACCCGATTGGGCGTGACCGGCGCCGTAGCCGGGTTGCTCGCCAGTTCCATCGGAACCGTCGCTTACTGCTTCCACTGCCCTGAAATGAGCCCGGCGTTCTGGAGCGTATGGTACGTGCTGGGCATGGCCCTGCCCGCCGCCCTCGGAGCCGTTTTAGGCCCGCGCCTTCTGCGTTGGTGATCGCCGGCGGGCGCATGCCGGCCCGCCGACTCCCCTCTCTCTTCCCCCGCCATACCTGCCGCTGTATCGCGGCGTCCAACCGATCTGAACCATCGTCGAACCCGATCCGCCACCGCGGATGCCTGGACATCTAAAAAAAATTTTGCGATCGCTGTAACCAGCGGACGGCAGCGCACGAATTAACCCACGTATCCACGACGGATACCTTCCATATCAATCATCGGAGAACATCCATGTCCGCAAAGATCACTGTCAGTTCCGCCCTGCTCGCCAGCGCCGTCGCCACCTTGCTCGCTTCGGCCGCCCACGCAGCGCCGTTGACGAAAGCCGAAGCGACGGCGGCCGTCGCCGCTCATAAAGAGAAGTGCTACGGCGTCGCGCTCAAAGGGCAAAACGACTGCGCCGCCGGCCCGGGCACGACGTGCCAGGGTACGTCGACGGTCGACTTCCAAGGCAATTCGTGGAAGTTCGTCCAAGGCGGCACGTGCGCGAGCATCGTCGTGCCGGGCGGCGGCCACGGCTCGCTCACGCCGATGAAGTCTTAAGCGCGACGACCGCAACGAGACGGCCATGAACGCCTCCCTCCAATCAGCGGCCCCCGAGGCGTACGGCCGTTCTCGTCGCACGGCGCCCGGCGCGGCCGGGCTCGCCGGAGCCAGCTTCAAACACGCCCATCTCGCGGCGATTCTCGAAGACGGCCTGCCGGACGGCTTCTTCGAAGTGCACGCGGAGAATTACATGGGCGCGGGCGGGCCCGTACACCGCGCCCTGACCGCGCTGCGCGAGCACTATCCGATCTCGCTGCATGGCGTGGGCATGTCGATCGGCGGGCCGAATGCGCTCGATCGCGACCACCTCGCGCGCTTTCGTGCGTTGGTTGCACGCTATGAACCGCGGTGGGTTTCCGAACATCTCGCCTGGTCCTCGCACGGTGGCGCGTTTTTCAACGACCTGCTGCCGCTGCCTTACACGGACGCGACGCTCGATAAGGTGTGCGAGCACATCGATGAAGCGCAAGAGGCGATCGGGCGAACGATGCTGCTCGAAAATCCGTCGACCTATCTGACGTTCGCATCGTCGACGATGAGCGAACCCGAATTCATCCGCGCCGTGGCGCAGCGCACGGGATGCGCGCTGCTGCTCGACGTCAACAACGTCTTCGTATCGGCGACGAATCACGGCTATTCGGCCCTCGACTATCTCGCGCAGTTTCCGCTCGAGCACGTCGGCGAAATTCATCTTGCCGGCCACAGCGAGCAACGCGACGACGAAGACGCCCCGCTGCTCATCGATAGCCATGACCGGGCGGTGGCGGAGCCTGTTTGGGCGCTTTACCGAAGTGTAATCGAGACGACCGGGCCGGTACCGACGCTCGTCGAATGGGACAGCGATTTGCCTTCCTGGCCCGAGCTGCGGATGCAGGCCATGACGGCCCGGCAAATCATGACGGATCGCGCGGGCCATGACGCGCTCGAGCCTCGACCCGCGCACTCGGAGCCAGCCGCCCATGAAGCTTGAATACGAAGCATACGAAGTGCGGGACTATGCAGCGACATTCGCGCCGGGTTTGACGAACCCCGAGTTGGGTGCGCCCGAGGACGCCACGAGTGCGCGCGGCAAAGGCGTCGTCAAGCGATACAACGTTTACCGCAACAACGTTACAGTCAGCCTCATCGACGCATTGGCAGCGATCTATCCCGCCGTGCAGCGCATCACGGGCGTCGAATTCTTTCGTGCGATGGCGCGCTTTCACGTGCGCGAGACGCCGCCCATCTCCCCGCTGCTATTCGAATACGGGCGGGACTTCCCCGCATTCATCGAAGCTTATGAATACGCGCGAGACATGCCATGGCTGGCGGACACCGCGCGCATCGAACGCGCTTGGCTCGATGCCTATCATGCGGCGGACGCCGCGCCGCTTTCGGCGCAATCGCTCGCAAGCATCGATCATGCGGCCCTTGCACAAGTGCGATTCGTCCCGCATCCGGCTGCAAGGATCGTTCGTTCACCGTATCCCGCGGTCGCGATCTTCGCGATGAATCGCTCGGACGGCCCCGTGACCCCGCTCAATTCCAGCGATGCGGAAGACGCGCTCGTGACGCGGCCCGACCACGACGTGATCGTCTCGTGCCTGCCCCCGGGCGGCGCGGCATTTCTCGCGACGCTTCTCGAAGGCGAGCCGCTTGGCGCCGCGGTGCAATCGGCCTTCGGTGAAAGCGAAGCTTTCGATTTGGCGGCCAACCTCTCGGCCATGATTTCAGCAGGCGTGTTCAGCGCCATCGAATTAGGAGCGTGATCACCATGTCGACTCGACCTACCTCCACCCCGCCCTTTCCGAGCGGCGTCGCGCGCATGATCGGACGCGCGCGGCGCGCCGTCGAACGGCTCGCCCAACCGTCGTTCGTGCAGCTCGTATTGCGCCTCGCGCTGGCCGTGCCGTTTTGGCGATCGGGCATTCTCAAATGGCACGGCTTCCTGCAGCTGAACGACACCGCCGTCGATTTGTTCACGGAAGAATTCAAGCTCCATTTGCCCGGCGGGCCGTACCCGTTCCCGGCTCCCGCGGTATTCGCGTTTCTGTCCGCCTGCGGCGAAGTCGCGTTCCCGGTATTCCTCGTGCTGGGGCTCGGCACGCGCTTCGCCGCCATCGGTCTGCTCTTGATGACTTGCATCATCGAGCTGACCGTGCCCGACGGCTGGCCCATCCACATCACATGGGCCGCCATGGCGCTCGGCATCGCCGCGTGGGGTCCGGGCCGCGTCTCGATCGACTACCTGCTCGGAGATCGCGCGAGCCGATCATGAAAACGCGCGATCTGGTCGCCCGGCTGGCGAGCGATGTGTCGCCCGTCGAACGCAACGCGGTCTCCAGGGTGCTCAATCGCGCGCTGATGCTGGGCCTTGCCGGCAGCGCGATATTGCTGGTCCTGCTCTACGGCGTGCGCAGCGACATGCCCGAACTCATCCTGACGACGATGTTCTGGACGCGGCTCGCGTTCCCGCTTTCCATCATCGCCGGGGCCATACACCTAGCGGACAGGCTGGGCCGTCCCGGCGCTTCGCTCGGGCTCGCTTGGTTGGCGGCGGCGTTACCCATTGCCGCAATGTTGTTCGCCGCCGCCGGCATCCTGATGGCGACGCCGCCGGGCTATCGGCTTCAATTGATGCTCGGCACGACTTGGCGTACGACCACGGCGAGCATCGTGCTGCTTTCGCTGCCCTCCCTTGCCGCGATGATGCACGCGATGAGGCAACTCGCGCCGACGCGTCTCGCGCTGGCAGGCGCGGGCGCGGGCTTGCTGGCGGGTGCGCAGGGCGTGCTCGTCTATTCGCTCTACTGCGCCGAGATGGCGGTGCCCTTCTGGGGCGTCTGGTACGTACTTGCGATCGTCTTCACGACAGCCATCGGCGCGGCCATCGCGCCGCGTTGCCTGCGGTGGTGACAGGCAGGGTGCGGGCGCTCCGATCCCGCTACTGCCATCGCTGACTTCCACTGCCTTCGCGCAAGCCTCGTCTCCTTCCAGGCCTCCACGAGCTGCGGTAGACTTCGAAAATCGACGACGCGGGCAGTCGCCGCAATGCGCTGCTGGTGCTTGCCAAAGCGGTCATATTTTCTCGCCCTTCAACCAACAGATCCCCAACGCAATGGAAAATGTGCCGGCGCGACTGCGCAGTGACGTTCCGGGCTTCGATGAAATTTGCGGCGGCGGCCTAATCGCGGGTTCGTCGTACATCATCCAGGGGCGCCCCGGCGCAGGAAAGACGATCCTTGCCAATCAACTCGCCTTCGCGCAGGCCAGACAAGGCCATAAGGTCTTGTACGTCACGCTGCTCGCCGAGTCCCACGATCGCCTGTTCCAGTCGCTTTCGACGCTCGATTTTTTCGACGCCGCCAGGGTCGGCAAAGACATCACGTTCATCAGCCTATTGCGGACGCTGCGGGAAGAAGGGTTGCGTGCGCTCGTCGAAATGCTGCGCGGCGAACTCAGTCGTCAAGGCGCCACCACTCTCGTGTTGGACGGCTTGCTGACGGCGCGCGAAACCGCCAACAACAACCTGGACGTCAAGACGTTCGTCGCGGAGCTTCAAGGGCACGCTGCCTTCACCGGCTGCACGGTGCTGTTCCTGACAAGCGCCCGCATCGACGAGTCCAGCCCCGAACACACGATGGTGGACGGCGTCTTTCAACTCGAGGAAGCCGAAGCCGGCTCGCGCACGGTGCGGCGCATGAGAGTGGCGAAGTCGCGCGGCAGCCGCGCGCTCGGCGGCTTCCATCTGTTCGAAATCACGAATCGCGGCATCGACGTCTATCCGCGCCTCGAAGCGGCGCTCGCGCAACCTTCCGGCCACGACACGGCGCCGCCCGACAGGCTCAGCACAGGAGTGCAAGGGCTGGACGAACGCATGGGCGGCGGCTTGCCCGCGCATTCCGTTTCCGTTGTAGTCGGGCCCGCGGGCAGCGGAAAAACGACGTTCGGCCTGGGCTTCCTGCACGAGGCCACGCCGCAGCAGCCGGCCGTGCACTTCGGCTTCTACGAAACGCCGCAACGGCTGGCGGCGAAAGCCTCGGCCCTCGGCATCGACCTGCAGGCCATGATCGCATCCAACGCGCTCACCGTCATGTGGCGGCCGCTCACCGAAAATCTGCTGGACAAGCTGGCGCACGAATTGCTCCACGCGGTGCGATCCACCGGCGCACGTCGGCTGTTTCTGGACGGGCTCGCCGGCTTCGAGCGAGCAACGGTGGATCCGCACCGAATGGTCGAATTCTTCGCCGCCCTATCGAACGAATTGCGCTCGATAGGCGTGACGACGATTTGCACGTGGGAGGTCAAGGAACTTTCAGGCCCGTGGATCACCAATCCGTCCCCGGAAATCTTGAGCCAAATCGACAATGTGATCGCGCTGCACCACACCCTGACCGACGATACGCTGCGCCGGGGCATGAAAGTGCTCAAGGTTCGCGACAGCATCTTCGATACGTCCGTCGTGGAGTTCGAGATCGCGGGGAGCGGCATGGGGCTGCGGGTCACCGGCACTGCGCCTATCACCGCATCGGTGCGTACCGGGGTCGACTGCCGATAGGCGACGGATCAACGCATGACTACCTTGCTTGTCGTCGACGACGAGTCGCTTGTCACCGATTTCCTTTCGTTTCTTTTCTGGCGCGAAGGGTATGCGGTGCATGCTGCCCGCACCGGCAAAGAAGCACTGGAGACGGCCGAACAACTGCAGCCGGACTTGATCATCACGGATCTGATGATGCCGGTCATGTCCGGCTTGGAGCTCGCACAGGCGCTGCGGCGCAACGAAAAGCTAGCGGCGGTGCCGATCGTTTTGTGCACGGCCGCGCCCGATGCGCTGTCGGACGAGGACAAGGATCTTTTTCTTGCCGTACTGCGCAAACCCTACCCGCCGCCGAAGCTGATCGAGATCGTTGTGCGCAGGATCGGCCCCGGACGGCCGTAGCCAGCGGCTGCGCAAGAGCGTCGCGCAGGCACGAACTTCGCAATGTCGTGGATCGATCATTCGGATCTCGAACGAGCAATGAAGCGTGTCCTACTGGTTGACGACGAATACGAACTACTCGAGGCTTTGAGCTTTGCGCTGACGTACGCGGGCTACGAGGTTGGATGCGCCCGCGACGGATGCGACGCGCTGGCGCAGATGCAACGCCAACTGCCGGATCTGATCGTCACGGACTTTATGATGCCCGACATGGACGGCCTATCGTTGTGCCGTTCGGTGCGCGCGCATCCGGAGTGGGCGCACATCCCCATCGCACTGCATACGTCGGCGCACGTCGACGCCGGTACGCCCGAGGTCCAGTTGTGGGACGCTTGCCTGCGCAAACCTGCCCACATGGACGACTTTCTCTCAACCGTAGCGCGGCTTCTGCGACATTGAGGGATGGATCAGAAACAAGCTCAGGCCGCCCGAAGACGGGCACGGTCAGGCTGGCCTCGGCGTCAGTGCGCGCGTGACGCGCAAAGTCCTGAAGAGAGAAGGACTAGCTATTGTGCAGCGAGCTTGCGGGCTTGCCTTCGCATACCGTCGAAGATCTTGTCCGCGACATCCATGGGGAAACCGCTCGGCAACTTCGCCGCTACGTCGTCGATCACCGCCTCCGTCATTCCGGTCAACGTACCGATCATCTCGTCGACCTCCTCCGCCGCGAGCGTGACACGCTGCCCTTGCGCAACCCAATGACGTCGGCGGATCTCGCTGATCAGATAGTGTGCGTTCTTGCTCCGCACGGCCATGGCAAGCTTGACTCGGAGGGGAGAAAACTGGTTCCGCCCCTTCCCAATGATAGGGTGCGCGGATAGCACGTCGTAGAGCGGTGTGGCTATGTAACGGTTCGACTCGAGATGCGCGATGCTGAAATTCTTCGCATGGCCGTCAGTCGCCGCGAGAATCCAAAAAACGATCTGCGCTTTGAAAAAATTGGATCGATCGACCCTGGCCTGCTCCGAGCCCGCGAGGATCCCCATAATCTTGTCGATACCTGGGCCGCCGTCGGATTCGTATTTGCTGTTGGGGGACGTGCCAGTAGCCTGGCACATATCCTCTTGAGGAAGTCGCAGGATCCAAGAACCGTCACTCGCCAGTTTGCGGTCGAATCTCGCCACCACAAGCGCTTTCTGATCTTCGAAAGCGCCGATCTCGCAGTGAGCGATCGGCAAGCCGTAGGCGGCGACTATTTTCGAGCACAGCCATTCGTTCTCGATGGATGAGCGCATGTCTGCACGCATGTTTCCGACCAGCCCGAGCGCGAGTTTGAAGATGTGCGTAGTGGGCGTGCTTCCCTCGGGCCGGAGCCATTGATTGCCATGCCACAGCAGCGCACTTTTCTCCTGCGCCCCTGCGATCGAGAGACGAAGATCGTCGATGGGCTCGTGCTGGCCAAGCGGCGGAGCGGTAACATCCCGAAGCAAACGAGCGATGTCAGCCTCCCTCATGGGCTTTCCGCGAATCCGCTGCAGATCGACCGGCCGCTCGCCGGGCGGCAGCATCTGGATCGCGCCGGCGCAGTCACGCCCCAAGGCGGACAATAGCTCGAAGGGAGACGTGCCGCCGGTTTTATGGCGTGCGGCGATACGCTCGCGGATAGCTTTGCTGTCGGGGAGCAGGTTGTCGAAATAGTCTGAAACAACCTTGCCGCGATGCGGCTGGTTACCGGGCGTAAATGGCAATGACAGCGAGAGGGGGCGCCCTTGCTCGTCCTCGACCCAGGACTCGAAGTACGTGAGCTTCTCACCGTCGCGCGTGGTCTCCCATGTTCCCACGGGAATACCATTCATCCACAGTTCCAGGCTTTTTGATTGCGCTCTTCGACCCATCCCTACCACTTCTCCCGCTTCTTGACGACCGAGGCGATAGGCAAAGGCTCGGTAGTGCGACCTTTCGGCGGAGTTTCGGCCCGCTTGGCTGTGCGTTTAATACCGGCCTTGGCGGCGGCCGGCTTGTTTGATCCAGCGCCACGCTTCATCGCAGCCGGCCGCTTCGCCGAGGCGGCCCCCCCAACGCGCTTGGCACGCTCCGCAACAGGATTCTCGACCGTCGCCGTGCCCGACACATGGGCCAAAACGAGGTTGACGTCGAGCAGCTTTAGAACCAGATAAAGCCGATCCAGGCTGGCAGATTCGGGTTTTGCTTCCAGCTGGGCATAGGTTTGCTGGGTGACGCCCAACCGCGCCGCCAACTGCGCCTGCGTCAAGCCGGCCGCCTTGCGAAAGCCCACCAGGAGCGGGCGGAGCTGCTGAGGAGTCTTGACGGGGTAATCCACGGTGAGTGTGCGAAAACAGAAAATTTCCTGTAAATGGCAAATACAGTATAGCACCTGTAGGACGAATCCATACAGGAAATCGTCTGTAAATGCCGAATACAGATCAAAGCCTGTTCGCGCCCAAGTGCCGGCGCACGATCGATCGATCCTTACGTGCGCGGCCGATCGCCGGGCCGCATCAGCACCTTGATCGAATCGAGCGAATTCGCGACCTTGATGGCCTCCTCCCATTCATCCAGCGAGAAGCCGTGCGTGACGATACCCTTCGACGTGACCAGCCCGCGCGCAAGCAGATCGATCGCGATCGGATAGCAATAAGGGCCGAGGTGTGCGCCGCGTACGTCGAGTTCCTTTCGATCGCCGATGATCGACCAGTCGACCGAAGTTTCCGCACCGAACACCGAAAACTCGACGAACCGCCCCAGCTTGCGAATGAGCTCCAAGCCCTGCGGCACACCCGCCGGTACGCCAGTCGTTTCGATGTAGACATCGCAGCCGTATTGGTCGGTGAGCGAACGAACGATCGACAGCGCATCGTCCGTCTTCGGATTGATCGTGACGTCGGCGCCATACTCGCGGGCAAGCGCCAGTCGCTCGTCTACGAGATCGATCACCACGAGCGTTTTGGGCGTCTTCAGATGGGCCACCTGCGTCATCATGAGCCCGAGCGGTCCGGCGCCCGCGATCACCACCACGTCGTCGAGCTGAATGTCGCCCCGGTTGACGGTATGAATCGCGCACGCGAGCGGCTCGATGATGGCGGCATCCTCGATCGAAATACCGTCTGGGATCTTGTGCACGATCGCCGTCGGCGGAAAGCGCATGTATTCGGCCATGCCGCCGTCGGCGACCTCGCGCTGGAAGCCGAAAATATTGTGCACCTCGCACATCCAGTATTGGCCCGACTTGCAGTAGCGGCACTTCCCGCACGGCACGATCTGTTCCGCGATCACGCGCTCGCCCACCTTCACGCCGAAGTGCTGCTCCGCGCCCTCGCCTAGCTCCTCCACGTACCCAAAGAACTCGTGCCCAGGAATCACGGGAGCCTTCACCCAAGGGTTCGGCCCGCCCCAGAACATTTTCGCGCCGGAGAAGCATTTGCAATCGCTCGCGCAGATGCCGCACGCGGCGATTCGGATGACGAGCTCGTTCGGGCCGGGCCGCGGCCGCGCGACGCGTTCGACGCGGTAATCCTTCGGGGCATGGCAGACGACGGCCGTCATGTGCGCCGTCTCGTTCGGTTCACTCATAGTCGACTCGCTTGAAATGAGAAAGGAAATGAGCGCACGGGTTCACCGCGCGAGAAAACCGCCATCCACGGCCAAACTGACGCCGTTGATCATGCGCGATTCGTCGCCGAGCAAGTAGGCGATCGCTTGCGCCACTTCATCGGGTTTGACGAACCGGTTTAAAGGAATGCGCGAAAGCATCTGGGCCGCCTTCCCCGGATCGCCCCATGCCTTCTCGGCCATCGGCGTCAACGTGACGGTCGGATTGATCGAATTGACGCGTATGCCGTGCTCGCCGAGCTCCACGGCCATCACGCGTGTGAGCGCATCCAGCGCGGCCTTCGATGCGCAGTAAGCGGCGTGCAGCGCGAAGCCGATCTGCGCCGAAATGCTCGATACATTGACGATCGCGCCGCCCGCCCCACGCTCGATCATGCTGCGCGCGCAAACTTGCCCCACGATCATCGCGGCGCGCACGTTCACGGCCATCGTTTCGTCGAACGCTTCGACGTCGAGATCGAGAAACGGCTGCAAGCGCGCGATGCCCGCATTATTGACGAGCAAATCGATCGGCTGTGCGGCGAGCGCCGCGGCGCGCGTGGCCGCTGTGTCGGCGAGATCGACCGCATGCGTCTCGCACCCGATCTCCAGCTCGAGCGCGCGCAGATCGTCCGCGGAACGGCTCAGCGCGACGACGCGCGCGCCGCGCGCCGCGAGGAGCAACGCCGTCGCGCGGCCGATACCTTTGCCGGCCCCCGTGACGAGGGCGCGCTTGCCGAAAAATTCATCGCGGCGGTCAACCGCATTCGTCGAGCTCATGATCGGTCGTCCTTACGGTATGTCCGTTACGCTCCACCATCACGGCTCCTCGCAGAGCCGCCGCGCCGTGTCCTCGTCGGTCACGAGCACCGACACGTAGCCGCCGCGCAGCGCCGCCCGCGTGACGAAGAATTTCTGCGCGCCGCCGCTCGCGAGCACGACTCGCTTGATACCGCGCAAATCGTCGAGCGCGATCGCCACCGTGCGGCGATTCAAGGGATGGTTGATGAGCTTGCCGTTCTCATCGACGAAATGGCCGAGCACGTCGCCCACGGCGCCCGCGTTGCGCAGCGTGCGCAAATCCTCGGGGTCTTTCACGCCGTATGTGATGACGAGCGATTCCGTGAGATCTCCCGCGGTGACCAGCGCCAGATCGGCCCGGCGCGCCAGCTCATAGGTCCCGCGCACGGCGTCTTCCTGAAGAATGATGTCGCGTACTTTCTGACTGCTGACGTAGATCGGCGCGGCGAACAGGTAGCCATCGGCATGACATAGGTCGGCGAAGTCGGACACGATGTCGAACGTATTGATGCTCGGGCAATGCGCAAGACCGCCTTGCAGCGAAACCGCGGAGAGCGGCCCATAAGCGCGCTGCGGCAATGCACGCAGCACCGCGCGAATCGTTCTGCCCCAGCCGAGCCCGATCGTATGGCCGGCCGCGATGTGCTGAGTCAGGTAGTTGGCCGCGCCGATGCCGAGCGCGGCCATCGTCGCCTCGTAGGTCGCGCCGCTCGGCACCACGATGGCCGTTTGAAGCGAGAAGCGCTCGACTAGCTGCTCCTCGAGCGCCACGCAAGGCGCGATGCGGCTATTGATCGTGATGCGCACGAGCCCCGCTTCGCGGCCCGCCGCGAGCAGCCGGTTCACACGCACGCGGTTCGTGCCGAGCAGCTGGGCGATCTCCTGCTGCGTCATGTTGCCCACGTAGTAATGCCAGGCCACGCGCGTTTGCAGTTCCTCTTCGCTGTCGACGCCCTCATCGAGTTCGACTGGCGGTGCGGATGGGGTGGTCTTGCCCATGATGTCAAAAGGTCTCGCCGAGAGAAAACGGACGTTATACCAAACAGTTCATTTCACAGCGCCCATCGTGAGACCTTGCACGAGCCGGCCCGAAACCAGCAGCGCGAAGATCACCATCGGCAGCACGATCAGCGTGCCTGTCGCCATGATTTCGCCCCAAGGCAATTCATAGCCGCTCATGTAGTTGGTGGCGGCCACCGGAGACGTGGCGGCGTTGTCGCGCGTCAGCACCAGGGCATAGAGCAAGTCGTTCCACGAAAAGATGAACGCGAAGATGGCCGAGACGACGATGCCCGGCATCGCGAGCGGCAGGTTGATGCGCCAGAACACACGCCAGGGCGACGCGCCGTCGAGCCGCGCGGCCTCGTCGAGTTCGATCGGGACGTTGCGGAACTGATCGGTGCAGATCCAGATCACGATCGGCAGCGAAAACGTGAGGTAAAGCAGGATCAGCACGATATGCGTGTCGATCAGATCGAGCTTGGTCGCGATCAAGAAGAACGGCACCGCCAGCACGACGGGACTGACCATGCGATTCGAAATGAACCAGAACCACAGGTCTCGCTTGCCGCGAAACTCGAACCGCGCGAGCGCGTAGGCAGCCGGCGTGCCGAGCAAGATCGCCAGCACCGTCGTGCTGCTGGCGACGATCAGCGAGTTGACGAGGCTTGCGCCCACGTCGTGCCGGAAAAGCGCATCGCCGTAGTGTTTCAGCGTGGGGGAGAACCGCCACAGCGGAGGATAGGCGAGCGCATCGGCTTGCGTCTTCAAGCTCGTCGTCACCATCCAATAGAAAGGAAACACCGACGACAGGAATACGATGAGCAGCGCGAAGCCATGCCATAGCGTTGCACGCCGGCGCTCGGCACGCGCGCGGTTCGAGCGCGGCGCGGCGCCGAGCGTCAGCAGCCCTAAGAAGGACACGCTCATGCGACCTCCCGGTAGATGTAGCGAATGTACAGGCGCGACAGTACGATCGTCAGCACGAGCAGCAGCATCGCTTGCGCGGAGGCCAAGCCTTGATCGAACAAGCGAAAGCCGATTCTTTCGATATAGACGCTGATGAACTCGGTGGCCGCCCCCGGGCCGCCGCGCGTCATCGTGTAGACGGCGTCGAACATCTTGAGCATGTCCGCCGACCTCAGAATCAAGATCGCGGTCAGTCCGGGTAGCAGATACGGCCGCTCGATGTGCCAAAGGATCGTCAAGCGCTTGCGCGTCTCGAGCCGCGCCGCTTCCTCGGCCTCCTTCGGCACCATCGTCAGCCCGGCAAGCAGGATCAGCGCGCAAAACGGCGTCCATTGCCACACGTCCATGATCATCACCGAGACGTAGGCGAGCGTGGGATCGCCGAGCCAGTCGAGCGGGCGAACGCCGAAGAAGCCGAGCAAATAGTTGGCGACGCCGAACTGACGATTGAAAACGAGCCGGCCGATGAGCCCGACCACCGCATAGGTCGTCGCCATGGGCACCACGAGCCCGACGCGGGCGACGGCCCGCATCCAGGCGAGCCCGGACCGGTGCAGCATCAGAGCGGCGAATAGGCCGAGCGCGATCTCGATCGGCAACGTCAAGCACAGGAACAGCATCGTGCGGCCGAGGGCTTGCCAAAACGTCGCATCGGTCAGCGTGGCCACGTAATTGTCGAGCCCGACGAACGGCGTGCCCGACTCGAGATCGGCGAGCCGGTACTGATGCACGGAGTTATAGAGCGCGACCAGCAGCGGATAGACGCCGATCACGGCCAATGCGAACACGGCCGGAAACAGAAACCAAAACGCGGGCGAACGCGGCCGCAGCCGCGACCGCACGCGCTTGCGTGCGGCCGGCTCGCGCCCCGCGTGCGACACGGTACCGTTCAGCATGACGATCTCCGGTTCACGCTAGACGAAGTGCGCGACTCACTTGAGCAGCGGCTTCTTGCCGTCGTAGTAGCCGGCTTTCTGCAGGATGGCTTCCATCTTCGAGCCGATGGTCTGCGCCCCCTCCTTGACCGATACGTCGCCCAGCATCATCTTCGTGCCCCACTCGCCGATGATCTCGGAGATCGCGGGCCATTCGGGGAAGCGCGGCCGGTAGTCGGGCACCCCGCCTTGCCAGGATTCCACCATCGGCTTCACGAACGGATACTTCTGCTGCAAGGCCGGGTCTTTGTACACCGCCATACGCGCCGGCACGCCGCCCGCTTCGAGATACGGTTTGGCCATCTGCTCGGAGGTGATCCACTGGATAAAGAGCCAGGCCGCCGCTTGCTTCTTCGCGCTCGACTTCGCGTTGACGGCCAGCGAGAAGCCGCCCAACGCCGGCTTCAGGCCCGCCGGGCCGCGCGGCTCCGTCGCGATGCCGAGGCAATCGCCCAGCTTGGACTTCGAAGGGTCGGTCAACGTGGGATAGAACGCCGACCATTCGGTGATCATCGCCACTTGCCCTTGCGCAAGTGCATTGACGGCCTCGGCGTGATCGAAATCGACGATACCCGGCGGCATGTACTTCATGAGCTTTTGCCGGTACTCGAGCCCCGCTTGGGATTGCGGCGACATCAGGTTCGACTTGAATTTTGCGTCGAGCAAGGAACCGCCGTTCGGCCAGAGCATACGCATGAAGCTATCGGCCGATTGCGTCTCGCCGCGCCGCGACTGCAGCGCGAATGCATATTGGTTCTTGCCGGCATTCGTGAGTTTCGGCGCGTAGACGTTCAGCAGGTCATCCCAAGTCTTAGGCGGCTCGTCGAATCCCGCCTGCTTGAGCATGCACTTGTTGTAGAACATGAGGCCCGAATAGTTGTCGAACGGCAGCCCGTATGTGACCTTGTTCCACGAGCCGAACGAATCGAGCAGGATCGGGAAAAAGCCCTGCAGATTCAAATTGGGATCGGCGAGCTTGGGATCATCGGTGAACTTCTTGATCGGCACGAGCCACTTGTTGCTGGCGAATTCGCCGATCCACACGACATCGACCAGCACGATATCCTGCGCGCCGCCGCTGACGAAATTGAGCACCTCTTTTTGGCGCGTGCTCTCGTACGGCACGACGTCCCACTTGATCGTAATGCCGGTCTCTTTCTCGAACTGCGGGATCAACTTTTCGGCGGCCGCATAGCCTGGCCGATCGAGGAAGATCGCGTGGAGGGTCGTGCCCGAGTAAGGCGCAGCGGCCTCCTTCAACGTCCATGCCGAAGCATGGGCCGCCACCAGAAACGATGCGGCGGCCAACGACGCCATCGCCATGTTTCGCTGCAAGAACCGTTTGCTCATCGATTGTCTCCTTGTCGACCGCGACGAGCACGCGGCGCGCTCGCTCCCGATCCGATTCAAAGCGGGTTTGTTATCGATTCAGCGTCAGGCTTCGGTGGTCCCGACGCATGCGGACACTCGGTACTGCGTCATGCGACTTCGGCGCGTCCGGCGACCCTCCGGTGGCGCGCGTTTCACTTGTAATTTCGTTTTTTCAAATGTATATTTTGGCGCACGACGCTTGTCAAGAAGAAATTCATTAGGAGTCCTTGCGGCACTGCACGATGAAGTGGCCGCGGGCATCAAGCCGGAGCGCGTGCGACACGCGCCGACAACGTGTGAGATGCGACATTCGTAGGAGACACGAAATGAGCGCAGTGCAGTTGCAGCAAATCCGCAAAACGTTCTCCGGCGCCGAGGTGCTCAAGGGTGTCGACATTGAAGTGAACGAGCACGAGTTTCTCGTTTTCGTCGGTCCGTCCGGCTGCGGCAAGTCCACGTTGCTTCGCACCATTGCCGGCTTGGAGCGCGTCGATTCTGGGCGCATCCTGATCGGCGGCGAAGACGTGACCGAAGTCGAGCCCTCCGAGCGCGGCGTCGCCATGGTGTTCCAGTCATATGCGCTTTATCCGCACATGTCGGTGTACGAGAACATCGCGTTCGGCTTACGGATGCTCAAGATGCCGCAAAGCGAAATCGACCGGCGCGTGAACGGCGCAGCGCAAATACTTCAGATCGGTCAATTGCTCGAGCGCCGTCCGCGCGCATTGTCCGGCGGGCAACGACAGCGCGTGGCGATCGGCCGAGCGATCGTGCGCGAGCCCAAGGTCTTTCTGTTCGATGAGCCGCTGTCGAATCTCGATGCCGCGCTTCGCGTGCAGATGCGGCTCGAGCTCATCAAGCTTCACAAGCAACTGAACGCGACGATGATCTACGTGACGCACGATCAAACGGAAGCGATGACGATGGCCGATCGCATCGTCGTGCTCAATCACGGCGCGGTCGAGCAGATCGGCTCGCCGCTCGAGTTGTATCGGAACCCGCGCAACCGGTTCGTCGCCGGGTTCATCGGGTCGCCGAAGATGAACTTCATCGATGTGCAAGTGAGTGCGGCCGATGGCGCCGGCGTAACGATCGCGCTGCCCGGCGGCGCGGCGCTCACCGTCCCTCGCGCATCCGACGGTGTGCGAACGGGCGATAAGCTCACGCTCGGCGTGCGTCCGGAGCATTTGATGGAGAACGGCGCCGACGGCTGCGACGCACGCTTCGCGGGCGAGGTGATCGTTGTCGAGCACCTAGGCGGCGAAACGCTATCGCATGTGGGGCTCGCGGGCGGCGGCACGATTCAAGTGAAGGGATCGGGCGAATCCGCCGCGGCCGACGGACAGCGCATCGAGGTGGGATTTTCCGTGCGGCACGCGCATTTGTTCAGGCAGGACGGCCTAGCGCTGGGTGCGCTGCGGGAGGCCGCGCAGGCAAGCGCGGCGTAGGCCGGCAGATCGAAAATAAAAAAAACCCTTGGCACTCCGTCCCACCGACTATATGATTCGTATACGTTTCATATACTAAGTGAAAGGAAATGCCATGGGCATCGTGAACATCGACGACGACTTGCACGACCAGATACGCAAAGCGAGCGCGGTGTCGTGCCGTTCGATCAACGCACAGGCGGCCTTTTGGATCAGGATCGGCATGCTGTGCGAAATGAATCCGACGCTGAGCTTCAATGAAATCGCTACCCGCGAACTGAAAGCGGCAGGTGTCGTGGCGAAAAGCTTCAAGGCGGCGTTGGCATGACGAAACGCCCGGAAGAAATCGCATTGATGGCGGAGTCGGGCCAGTTGCTGGCGCGCGTATTCGGCTATCTAGATCAAATGAGTCTGATCGGCATGTCCACCTTGCAGGTCAACGATCTCGTCGATCGCTTCATCGTGACCGAACTGAGCGCCCGGCCCGCGAGCAAAGGTCAGTACGGCTTCGCCTACGCGCTCAATTCCTCGCGCAACAACGTTGTCTGTCATGGTGTTCCGTCCGCCACCGAAATCCTGCAAGACGGCGACATCGTCAATTTCGACATCACCCTGGAAAAGAACGGCTACATCGCCGATTCCAGTAAGACCTACCTTGTGGGAGACGTGTCGCCGCTAGCGAAGCGGCTCGTGCAAGTGACCTATGAAGCGATGTGGAAAGGGATCAAGGCCGTGCGCCCCGGCGCCACGCTTGGCGACGTAGGTCATGCCATCGAACGGCACGCACGCAGACACGGTTATTCGGTCGTACGAGAGTATTGCGGACATGGCATCGGGCGGGAAATGCACGAAGATCCGCAGGTATTGCACTGGGGAAAGCCGAACACGGGCCTGCGGTTGCAAGAAGGCATGGTGTTCACCATCGAGCCGATGATCAATCAAGGAAGACATTCCGTTCGGACCGAAGACGACGGTTGGACGGTCGTCACGCGGGACGGGCAACTGTCCGCGCAGTTCGAGCACACCGTGGCGGTCGTGCCGAAGGGCGTGAAGGTCTTGACGCTACGATCCGGCGAACGGGTTCCTCACTGACGGCCGTACATCGCGCATTTGGAAAAGGCTAGCGCAGGCGCGTTGGCCAACCCACTCTGACGAGCAAGTCATCGGGGCCGTTGAGCGCGAACTCGTACATGTCCCAAGGTTTGTCGCTCGGGTCGCCGCTGCCGAGCAGTTCGCGGCGAAACACCGTGGCCAGTGCGTCTACATCCTCGCGATAGAGGTAAAGTCCAAACGGATTGCGGCCCGGTACGAGCCACCCTGCGACGGCCGGGTTCAGATGAATTTGCCCGCCGAGGCCGTCAGCGAGCATCCGATAGTCATCCGGACTATCATTCTCGCGCCGGAAACCAAGCCGCACGAAAACGCCTCGGTGCGATCGAGATCAGTGCAGGGCAATATTGCGGTAACGTTGGGCTGCATGTCAGCCTCAGTACATCTTCCTCGGCGGCAACGACCGTTTGATCTGCTTTCTGAGCCGCGCTACAGCGGCGGCCTTCTTTCGTTTGCGTTTTGCAGTCGGTGTTTCATAAGCCGTTCTGGCCCGCAGTTCCTTTATCAGGCCGGTGCTCTCGATCGAGCGTCGAAAGCGGCGCAACGCGACATCCATCGGTTCGTTCAGCTTGGGGGTTACCGTAGTCAATTTATTTCCTGGGTGTCAGCTTGCCGGGAATCGTCGGTCAAACTGCCGATGTTGTCCGCGGGTTCCGGCGTCGAGCGAGGCGCGACCTAGACCTCGAGCGCGAGAATGTCGGTGTCTTCCGAACACCTATCGATGAGGTGCTCCGCATAGGCGGTCGACGCACGCCGCGCGTCGCCGGTGTTTTCGAAGGGCTTGTTCACCGCAAGCTTGAATACGCGGCAGCGCGGGGATGCTCCCGAAGCGCCCGGGTCTTGAATGCGAACCGCCGCATCGAACCCTTGATCGTAATTCCGCCCGCTTCCAGGCTCGGTGGCGCGATGCGGAAAGACAAGCGGATAGACTTCCAGTCCACGGTAGAGACGAAAAGCGGCTGTCATAGAATACCTTTGAGGCCGCATCAACTTGCGACCGATCGGGAAAAGGAGTGTGAGCGACTGAGTTCAGTCTTCACGTGACTGGCCGCGTTGTTCGGCCTGTGATGAAAGCGAGCGGCCCTATTCCGAAGGGAAAGGCAACTGCGGAGGCGCAGCGAAGGGCTGTGGGTCAATCAACGCGTTCATGCTACACCCATTGCC
>NZ_JBQCHR010000181.1:0-6741 GCF_051954495.1 Trinickia sp. | reverse complement strand
CGCATTCGCGAGATCGCCGCCGAGAACAATGTCGCGATGCTCGAAGCGCCGCCGCTCGCTCGCGCGCTCTATCACAACGTCGAGCTGAATCGCGAAATCCCGGGCACGCTCTATAACGCCGTGGCCGAGGTGCTCGCCTGGGTATATCAGCTGCGCAAATTCCGCGAAGAAGGGGGCGATGTGCCGGCCGCGCCGACCGAACTCGACGTACCCGCCGATATGGACACGAAGGGCCCGATCTCCGAGGCCGACGAACGTGAAGAAGCCGACGAAGCGCTCGGCGACGCCAACGAAGGAGCATCGGCATGAACGCCCGCGTCGGAACCCTTTTCGGCAAGAGCCAAGTATTGAACGGCGCGAACCTGCGTGCGCTCGCGGGTCCGATCCTGATCTGCATGATCCTCGGCATGATGATTCTGCCGTTGCCGCCGTTCCTGCTCGATCTGCTGTTCACGTTCAACATCGCGCTGTCGGTGATGGTGCTGCTCGTCAGCATGTATACGCAAAAGCCGCTCGATTTCGCGGCGTTCCCGGCGGTGCTGCTGTTCTCGACGTTGCTGCGGCTGTCCCTGAACGTCGCCTCGACGCGTGTCGTTCTGCTCGAAGGCCACACGGGTCCGGGCGCGGCGGGTCAAGTGATCGAATCGTTCGGCCACTTCCTCGTGGGCGGCAACTTCGCGGTCGGTATCGTCGTGTTCGCCATCCTCATGGTGATCAACTTCATGGTGATCACGAAAGGCGCGGGGCGTATCGCCGAAGTGGCGGCGCGCTTCACGTTGGACGCCATGCCCGGCAAGCAGATGGCGATCGACGCCGACTTGAACGCGGGCCTCATCAACGAAGACGGCGCCCGCAAGCGTCGCCTCGCCGTGTCGCAGGAAGCCGAGTTCTACGGCGCGATGGACGGTGCGTCGAAGTTCGTGCGCGGCGATGCGATCGCGGGCCTCATCATCATGGTCGTGAACGTATTCGGCGGGCTCATCGTCGGCGTCGTGCAGCACGGCATGGATTTCGCCTCCGCCGGCAAGACGTACACGCTGCTCACGATCGGCGACGGCCTCGTCGCGCAGATCCCTTCGCTCGTGATCTCGACGGCGGCCGGCGTGATCGTCTCGCGCGTGGCGACCGACGAAGACATCGGCACGCAGCTGACCGGTCAGTTGTTCACGAACCCGCGCGTGCTGCTCATCACCGGCACGATCATCGTCTTGCTCGGCTTGATTCCGAACATGCCGCACTTCGCGTTCTTGCTGCTCGGCGGCGGTGCGATCCAGCTCGGCCGCACGATGAACAAGCGCGCCGAGGCCGCCAAGGCAGGGGTCTCGCTCGTCGACGTCGCGCCGGCCATGGCCGCGCCGGCAGAAAACACCGAGGCGAGCTGGGACGACGTCACGCTCATCGACACGCTGGGCCTCGAAGTGGGCTACCGCCTGATCCCGCTCGTCGACAAGAATTCGGACGGCGAACTGCTCAAGCGCATCAAGAGCATCCGCAAGAAGTTCGCGCAGGAAATCGGCTTCCTGCCGCCCGTCATCCACATTCGCGACAACTTGGAGTTGCGCCCGAACGGCTATCGCATCGCGCTCAAGGGCGTCGAGGTGGGCGTGGGCGAGGCTTATCCGGGCCAGTGGCTCGCGATCAACCCGGGGCAGGTCAGCGCGGCGCTGCCGGGCCAGCCGACGCAAGATCCCGCCTTCGGACTGCCCGCGGTGTGGATCGACACCAACTTGCGCGAGCAGGCCCAGGTGTACGGCTACACCGTGGTCGACGCGAGCACCGTCGTCGCCACGCACTTGAATCACCTCGTCGTGACGCACGCGGCCGAGCTCTTGGGCCGCCAGGAAGTGCAGGCACTGATCACGCGCACCGGCAAGGATGCGCCGACCCTCGTGGAAGATCTCGTGCCGAAGCTACTTTCGCTCACGACGCTGCAAAAGGTTCTGCAAAACCTGCTCGAGGAAGGCGTGCCGATCCGCGATATGCGCACGATGCTCGAGGCGCTCTCGGAGCATGCCGGCAAGGTGACCGACGCGCACGATCTGACCGCTTGCGTCCGTCTGGCGCTGGGCCGTGCGATTACGCAGCAGTGGTATCCGGGTTCCGGCGAGATGCAAGTCATGGGACTCGATTCGAATCTCGAGCGCGTGCTGTCGCAAGCGCTCTCGACGGGTGCGAACCCCGGGCTCGAGCCCGGCCTCGCGCACACGCTCATGGCGGCGACGCAAAAGGCGATCGTTCGTCAACAAAATGCCGGGCTGCCTCCGGTGCTGCTCGTGCAGCATGCGCTTCGCGCGATGCTCGCTCGATTCCTGCGCCGCAGCCTGCCTCAATTGAAAGTGCTCTCTTACGCCGAAGTGCCGGAGACGCGCACGATCAAAGTCGTTAACCTCATCGGGGGTCAAGCTTGAACATTCGTAAATTCATCGGCGCGACGAGCCGGGACGCGCTGCGTCTCGTGCGTGAGGCCCTCGGTGCGGACGCTGTCGTACTCTCGAATCGAACCAACGACGACGGCACCGTTGAAATCGTCGCATTGGCCGACACCGATTTTGCTCACATCGCACCCGACGCCGGCGAAAGCCCCTCGCAAGGCATGGGGCAGCCCCTAGGCAATCCGTATGCGAGCGCCCCGGCTGCCGCGCAGCCGAGCGGCGGCTACACGGGCGCGACGCCCGGCGCGATGCCGGCCAATCCGTACGCGAACGGCATGCCCGACGTGTTCTCCGCCGTCTTCGGCGCAAGCCCGGAAGTCGGCGGCCAAGCGCAGGACGAAAGCCGGACGCTGCCGCCCGACGCCGCGGCGATCGTGGCGCCGCGTCTGACGGAGCGTCCGAGCTTCAAGTCGCGCACCGCGGCGCCGAGCCCTGCCGCATCGAATACGACGGCCGGTGGGGCGGCGAGCGCCGGCGACACGGCCGGCGCCGACGCGCAACAGACGATGGCCGAATCGAATCCTTGGCTGATCGACCACGCGCGTCGCATCGCCGCCCAAAGCGAGCGTGCCGCGCACAGCTCGCGCGCTCACACCATGTCGCCCACGACCGCCGCGGCCAAGGGCCTCGGTTCGGCGGGGCGCGTGTTGTCCTCCGACGAACTCGCCTCGACGCAGCTGCCCGACTGGGCGCACGAAGCCGCCCGTGTGGCCGCGCGTCGCGCCGCGCCGCGCGTGAAGCCGGCATTCGAAGGCCTCGGCGAGCAAGAGACGGAAGCGATGGCCGATGCGGTCCGCGCTCGCGTGGAAGAGATCGTGAACCAAACAGTGATGAGCGAACTCTCGTCGCTGCGCGGGATGATGGAGGAGCAGTTTGCTGGCCTCATGTGGGGCGAGCGCCAACGCCGCAGCGCGGTGGACGGCGAAGTGACGAAGGCGCTGTTTTCGGCCGGTTTCTCCGCGCAGCTCGTGCGGATGGTCGTCGACCACATGCCTGAAGTCGAGAACCTCGAGGCGGGCATGCAATGGGTGAACCAGGTGCTGGCGTCGAATCTGCCTGTGCTGGAAAACGAAGAGGCGCTGATGGAGCGCGGCGGCGTGTTCGCGCTGATGGGCCCGACGGGCGTCGGCAAAACGACGACGACCGCCAAGCTCGCCGCGCGTTGCGTGATGCGTTTCGGCGCCAGCAAGGTCGCGCTTCTGACGACGGACAGCTACCGGATCGGCGGCCACGAACAGCTCCGCATCTTCGGCAAGATTCTCGGCGTATCGGTGCACGCGGTGAAGGATGCAGCCGATCTGCAGCTCGCGTTGGCCGAGCTGCGCAACAAGCACATCGTGCTGATCGACACGATCGGCATGAGCCAGCGCGATCGCACCGTATCGGATCAGATCGCGATGCTCTGCGGCGCGGGCCTGCCCGTTCAGCGGTTGCTGCTGCTGAACGCGACGAGCCACGGCGATACGCTCAACGAAGTCGTGCAGGCCTACCGCAGCGCGCCTGGGCAACCCGAGCTGGCCGGCTGCATTTTGACCAAGCTCGACGAGGCGACGAACCTGGGCGGCGTGCTCGATACGGTGATCCGGTACAAGCTGCCGGTGCACTACGTGTCGACCGGACAGAAGGTGCCCGAGAACCTGTACGTCGCGACCAAGAAATTTTTGATCAAGAGCGCGTTCTGCATTCCGCGCGACGGCTCGCCGTTCGTGCCTCAGGACGATGAAATCCCCGCCCTGCTCTCGGCGTTGTCGAGCCGTTCGAGCGCTGAGCTGCATGAGGTCCGCTTTGGCTAAACAAGTCACCGATCAGGCAGAAGGGCTGCGCCGGCTGCTCGCGAAGAGCGGCTCGCGCGTCGTCGCGGTCACGGGCGGCCCGGTGGGCGTCGGGTGTACGTCGACGGTCGTGAATTTAGCGGCGGCGCTGGCGATGCTCGGCAAGGACGTGCTGGTCATCGACGAGCGTCTGGGTGTGAACGCGGTCTCGTCGATGCTCGGCGGCGCGCACGGTGCGGGTTCGGTACGAGCCGTGCTCAACGGCGAGGTCGAACTGGAGCAAGCCTGCGCGCGCCACGAGCTGGGATTTTCCGTGCTCGCGGCGTCGCGCGAGAACTGCGCGGGCTTTACCGCCGCGCAGCTCGGGCGACTGCTGGCGGGCCCGGCCGATGTCGTGCTCGTCGATGCACGGCTCGAGCGCGGGGGAGCGCTCTCGCCGCTCGCGGCGCAAGCGCACGACGTGCTGATCGTCACGCGCGTGGCGGCGCAAGCCATCACGGAAGCGTACGCATGCATGAAACGCCTGCACTTCGAGCACGCGATCGCTCAGTTCCGCGTGCTCGTCAATCACGTGTCGAGCCTCGCCGATGCGCAGACGACTTTCGAGAATCTCGCCGAAGTGGCCGCGCGCTACTTGACGGTGTCGATCGAAGAAGCCGGTTGCGTGGCGGCCGATCCGTTGATGGAACGCTCGCTCGAACTGGGACGCTGTGTCGTCGACGCATTTCCGTCGGCACAGTCGGCGCGTGACTATCGTCACGTTGCGTCAGAAATGTTGTATTGGCCGATGCGCCCGGCGATGAGTTCGCCGCGCCAAGACGCCGCGGTGCGCACGGCCATGCCGGCGTCGGCGCTCGCCGATGCGTTGGTCGCGCGCCAGCATGCTTGAAACGTTAGGGACAAGGAAAAGGGGGCCCTCGATGTACAACGCTCAAGGGAAAATGTCCCAGACGGATGTATTGACGCAGTACGCGCCGCTCGTGCGCAGGCTTGGATTGCAGCTCGTGGCGAAGATGCCGGCGAGCGTCGATTTGGATGACTTGATTCAGGCGGGCATGATCGGCCTGCTCGATGCGGCGAGCCGCTACAAGGAAGACCAGGGCGCGCAGTTCGAAACGTACGCCAGTCAACGTATCCGCGGGGCGATGCTCGACGAATTGCGCAACAACGACTGGCTGCCGCGCAGCCTGCGCAAGACCTCGCGAGAGGTCGAATCGGCCGTGCACCAGGTCGAGCAGCGGCTCGGCCGTTCGGCAAGCGAGACCGAAGTGGCGGACCACTTGCAGATGCCGCTCGACGCTTATCAGTCGATGCTGCAGGATCTGCATGGCAGTCAGCTGATCTACTACGAAGACTTCGACCGTTCCGCGGACGACGAGCCGTTCCTCGACCGCTACTGCGTCGATCATGCGGACCCGCTGTCGGCGCTGATGGACGACAGCTTGCGCTCGGCGCTCGCCGAGGCGATCGAGAAGTTGCCCGAACGCGAGAAGCTCTTGATGTCGCTGTACTACGAGCGCGGGATGAACCTGCGGGAAATCGGTGCGGTGATGGAAGTGAGCGAATCGCGTGTTTGCCAGCTGCACAGCCAGGCCGTTGCACGGCTGCGGGCCAAGTTGCGGGAAATGGCCTGGGCCAGTGTAGAGTGAGGTTGGCCGACAGCGGTCTATCGAATCGGTCGTGCCTTTAGACGGTAAGTCATGACGCCCAAGCCCTTCGCCGCGAACGCGGCGCTCCTCATCATCGACATGCAAAACGGGATCAACCGGCCGACGCTCGGCCGGCGCAACAATCCCGGCGCCGAGAACAACATCGAACGCCTGCTTCAGGCTTGGCGCTCAACGCGGCGGCCGATCGTGCATGTTCGTCATATCTCTCGTTCCCCGGAGTCGATCTTTTGGCCAGGCCAGAGCGGAGCCGAGTTCCAGCCTCGCTTCGCGCCTTCGGCGCACGAGCATGTCGTCGAAAAGAACGTGCCGGATGCCTTCGCGGCAACCGGCCTCGAGCGTTGGCTACATGTGCGGGACATCGGGCAACTGGTGATTGCAGGCGTCATCACGAACAATTCCGTCGAGGCGACGGCGCGAAGCGCGGGCAATCTGGGGTTCGAGGCGATTGTCGCGTCCGATGCCGCGTTCACCTTCGATTTGCGGGATTTGAGCGGCCGGCTGTGGCCAGCCGAAGACGTGCACGCGTTGTCGCTCGCCAATATGGCGATGGATTACGCTGCGGTGCGCTCGACCGAGGAGATTGTAGGCGCACTGGAGGGGCGGTAGGGTTCGATGCCGCGCGCCCTGATGAATGATGGGGCGCGCGCGCTACTTCAAACCGCCGCTATCCGCCCATCCGGCCCATACACACCGGCCGCATGACGCGAGGCCGCGCCGCGCAGAATTGCGAGGGCGCTTTGGTTGTAGTTCATTCGAACGCGGATCATGAGGCCGTTCGTGGCGTTGGCGCGGCGTGCGCGCTCCACGACCGCCTGCAGCAGCTTCCACTGCTTGGCCAGGCGCGCATCGTCGGCAATGGCGAGCTCC
>NZ_JBQCHR010000180.1:0-34413 GCF_051954495.1 Trinickia sp. | reverse complement strand
CGGGAATGCCGCCTTGCGGCGGCGCTCCTTACCTCCTCGGACTAGAGTCCGAGGTTTCTCGGAGCAAAATCTGATGAATATCGTCTAGGAGACCCACCATGTCTTTGCCGAGCGCAGTCAAGATCGTCGAAGTCGGCCCGCGTGACGGGCTTCAAAACGAAAAGGAGTTCGTGTCGACCGAGGTCAAGATCGATCTCGTGAATCGACTTTCGGCGGCCGGGTTTCGCAACGTCGAATCGGCATCGTTCGTTTCGCCGAAGTGGGTGCCGCAAATGGCCGACGGCGCGCAGGTCATGGCCGGCATCGAGCGGCGCCCCGGCACCGTGTATTCGGTGCTCACGCCGAACATGAAAGGGTTCGACGGCGCGGTGGCTGCCAAGGCCGACGAGATCGTGATCTTCGGCGCGGCCAGCGAAGCGTTTTCGCAAAAGAACATCAACTGCAGCATCGCCGAGAGCATTGCACGCTTCGAACCGGTCGCGCGCGCCGCCAAGGAAAGCGGCATGCGCTTGCGCGCCAGCATTTCGTGCGCGCTCGGGTGTCCCTATCAGGGAGACGTGCCGGTGCCGGCCGTCGTCGACGTCGTCCAGCGCATGGCCGCGCTCGGCTGCGATGAAATCGACATTGCCGATACGATCGGCGTCGGCACGCCGGGGCGCACGCGAGAGGTGTTCGCCGCTGTCACGAAGGTATTTCCGCGCGAACAATTGTCGGGGCATTTTCATGACACGTACGGGCAAGCGCTCGCCAACATCTACGCGTCGCTGCTCGAAGGCATCGAGATTTTTCACGCGTCGGTGGCCGGGCTCGGCGGTTGCCCTTATGCCAAGGGCGCAACGGGCAACGTCGCGACGGAAGACGTGCTTTATATGATGAATGGGCTCGGCATCGAAACGGGCGTCGATCTCGACGCGGTCGTCGCGATCGGCGATTTCATTTCGTCGGCGATCGGTCGCCAGAATGCCTCGCGCGCGGGCCGCGCGCTGCTGGCCAAGGCAGCGAACGCCGCGTGCGCGACGTAACGCCGATCGGCCGCGTAGAAGCGCCTTCGACGAAACCGAAACGCACATCACCCCCGAAACGCAACCACCGGCTCGACTGACGAGCTCGCAGGAATAACGACATGGAGCAAGCGCATCTGACCCAAACCAACATGCCCGACGCGCTCGACGCCGCCGAGCCGCTTGCGGCGCTGCCCGACACCGCGCGCCGCGTGGCGCTGCTGCTGCGCGAACGCGGCCATGAGAAACCCGTCGTCATGCTGCCGCAAACGGGCAAGACGTCGGCCGAAGCCGCGGCGGGGCTTGGATGCTCCGTCGCGCAAATCGCCAAGTCGATCCTGTTCCGTCGCCGTGACGACGACGCACCGGTGCTCGTGGTGGCGAGCGGCGCCAACCGCGTCGACGAAGGCAAGGTCGCTCAGCACGTGGGCGACATTGCGCGCGCCGATGCGAAGTTCGTGAAAGACAAGACTGGATATGCGATCGGCGGCGTGTGCCCGATCGGACACCTGACCCCGCCGGTCACGCTGATCGATTCCGACCTGCTGCAGCTCGACAGCCTGTGGGCCGCGGCGGGACATCCGCATGCGGTGTTCAACTTGTCGCCGCGGGAGTTGATCGCACTGACCGGTGCGCCGGTAGTGGATGTGGCGCTGCGCGCGTGAGTGCTTTAGTGCCGCTCGTCGTTGACGGCATGCGGTGCGTGCGGGCAGCGTATGCAACCGATACGCACATCGTGACGCAACAGCGGCGCACATAAAAAGAAAGCCGTTCATCATCGAGGACGAACGGCGCAATTTCCGACGTGATCAGCGTCAGTTGTCATGATACCGATGCGCCGCGTCGCGACGCATCGGTGATTTCCCTGCAGATCGGCGAGAGTCGGTTTCAGTCGCTCTGCGCGGCGCGAACCGTGGACGCGCCGTTCCTTCCGGCGCGCCGCTGGGGCACGATCCGCCATCCGAAGTTCACGCCCGCCGCGGCGACCAGAATCAACGCCGCACCGGCAAGCTGCACCCACGCAAGCGTCTGCCCGAACGCAAACCGATCGCAGACGATCGCGACGACCGGATAGATGAACGATAGCGCCGCCGTCATCGCCGTCGGCAGCTTCTGAATCGCGCCGTACAGCAAAATGTAGACGAGCCCCGTATGGATCACGCCGATCGCACTGAGGTCGGCCCACGGCATGAAGGTTTTCGGCAACGCATGCACGTTGACGAACGGCGCCAGCAGGACGATCCCCAACGTGACTTGAATCAGCGCAATCAATTGCGGGGGCGTACCCTTGAGACGCTTCGTGATGATCGAGGAGACGGCGTAGAGGAACGCCGCCGCGAGTGCGTAGCCGATTCCCCGCAGATACTGCCCAGGCACGGTGAGCACCGCAGGCTCGACCTTCACGACAAGGACAAGCCCGACGAACGCTACGCCGAGCCAAGCCGCCGTCGACGCGGTAATTCGTTCGCGGAACACGACCACGCCGAGCACCACGAGCATGAACGGCTGCGTGTTGTAGGCGACCGTCGCCATGGAAATGGAGGCCCGCGAATAGGCCGCGAACAGCAGGACCCAATTCGCGACGATCGCCGCGCCTCCCGCGGCCGCAAGGCCCACCGTGCGCCACGACAGCAGGTCCCGACGAATCAGCCCCAGCCCAAAGCAGACTAGCGCGAGCGTCGGCGCACCGAGCAAGCAGCGCACGAACACGACGTTTTGCGGGGACTGCCCCGAGGCGACGACGAGCCAGCCGATCGTGCCCGAGATCAACATCGCGGCGACCATCTCGATCGCGCCGCGCCGAATTTCCTTTCCTGTTTCCGATGTAGCTGCTGGAGTAACCGATTGAGTCGCCATGGACGCACCTGTCTCTGGTTGCTTGCTCTTTGCCCAAGTCTCGGTTCGAAGGCTTGAAAGCGCCGGTTCGAAGTCGAGGATCGATGAAGATGAGTCTATCGATTTGCGGCGGGCGAAAACATGGCTAAACTAAGGTTCAAACGCGAATTCTTCTACGAAAAGAAGGAAAAAATGGCAAAACGCCTTTCTGACGGCGCACCGAGCTCGACCGCCGCCGGTCTCGACGACACCGACCGGACGTTGCTGCGTCTGCTGGCCGAAGATGCGCGCACCGCGGTGGCCGATCTCGCCCGCGAAGTCGGGCTCTCGGCCCCGAGCACGGCCGAGCGGCTGCGGCGGCTCGAAGCGCAAGGCGTCATCGAACGCTTTACGGTGCAGATCGACCCGCGCGCCCTCGGCTATACGCTGCAGGCGATCGTGCGCGTCAAGCCCCTGCCCGGGCAGTTGCATCTCGTCGAGGACGAAATCCGCCGCATTCCGGAATTCGTCGAATGCGACAAAGTCACCGGCGACGATTGCTTCGTCTGCCGGCTCTTTCTGCGCAACATCGAGGAACTCGACGAAATCTTGCTGAAGGTGGGCGAGCGCGCCGAAACCAGCACCGCCATCGTCAAGGCGACGCCCGTCGCTCGACGCTTGCCCCCGCTTGGACCGCCCGACCGGCGCGCTCGCGCCGCCGAGCCGGCTTCAGGGCAAGAAACGCCGGCCAAGCCGCGTACGATCAAGCGCGGTGCTCGTTGACGCGCTCGGCCGCGCCCGCTGCTCCATCGCTCGATTCGTCGGTTTCGAAGAAATCGTGGATCTCGGCCATCAGGGCCTCGGGCGCCTCTTCGGGAATGTAATGCCCGCACTCGAGGGCGCGTCCGCTGACGTCGCGCGCCACCTTCCACCACTCCTCGAGCGGCGAGAAGCAGCGCGCCACGACGCCCTGTGCGCCCCACAACACGCGCAAGGGACAGCCGATCTTGCGGCCGCGTTCCAGATCGGCGCGGTCGTGCTCGAGGTCGATCGTCGATGAAGCGCGGTAGTCCTCGCACATCGCATGCACGGCGCCTGGCGCCGCGAGCGCGTCGCAGTAGGCGCGCAAGGCGTCCGGGTCGAACGGCGCGAGCCCGGCATGACGGCCGCCCATGACGGCTTTGACGTACGCGGCCGGGTCGGCGCCGATCAACGTTTCCGGCAGCGGATGCGGTTGGATCAAGAAGAACCAGTGGAAGTACGCGGTGGCGAAAGCACGGTCGGCGCCTTCGTACATGGCGAGTGTCGGTGCGATGTCGAGCAGCATCATCCGCTCGACCGCATGCGGGTGATCGAGCGCCATCCGGTGCGCCACGCGCGCCCCGCGATCGTGAGCGCAGACGAGGAACCGGTCGAAGCCGAAATGGCGCATCACGGCGACCTGATCGGCCGCCATCGCCCGCTTCGAATAAGCCGCATGGGTCGGGTCGCTCTCCGGCTTGCCCGATTGCCCGTATCCGCGCAGGTCCGTGGCGACCACAGTGAAGTGCTTCGCCAAGTGCGGCACACAGCGATCCCAAATCCGATGAGTCTGCGGATGCCCATGCATCAGCAATAATGGAGGACCTTCACCGCCCGTCATTCCGAAGATTTCGACGCCGTCGGCGTCCACGTGAAACGGGGTGAAGTCGGCGAAAGTCATAGCGTAGGCTCCTGCTGCTCATCGTTGTTCGAACTACTTCGTATTTTAGGTGCGCTGATGACATGCGCTCGTTCGCGACGCCACGAAACGTAGAACCAGAGCACTCACTCCAACGCCGCGCCCCTCGGTTTCCTCGCGCGCATCCCCTATAATCGAACGATCGTTCTTTTAGAAACCAAGGAGACTCGCGTCATGGCCCTGCCTGCCGTCCTACAGAATCTGACGCTGCCTGTCGTCGCGTCGCCGATGTTTATCGTGAGCTACCCGGAGCTCGTGCTCGCCCAGTGCAAGGCCGGCATCGTCGGCTCGTTCCCGGCGCTCAACGCACGGCCGGCCGAGCTGCTCGACGAATGGCTCACGCAGATGGGCGAAGCGCTGGACGCGCACCGGGCCGCGAACCCCGGCAAGCGCATCGGGCCGATCGCCGTCAATCAGATCGTTCATCAGTCGAATGTGCGGCTCGAACAGGACGTGCGTGTTTGCGTCGAGCACAAGGTGCCCATCTTCATCACGAGCCTGCGGGCGCCCGCCAAGGAAATCATCGACGCGGTGCACAGCTACGGCGGCATCGTGCTGCACGACGTCATCAATCTGCGCCACGCGCAAAAGGCGCTCGAGGCGGGCGTCGACGGCCTGATCCTGGTTGCGGCCGGCGCGGGCGGTCATGCGGGCACGACCTCGCCGTTCGCGCTCGTCGGCGAAGTGCGGCGCATTTTCGATGGGCCGATCGTGCTGTCGGGTTCGATCGCCAACGGCGGTTCGATCCTCGCCGCTCAAGCGATGGGCGCCGATCTCGCCTACATGGGCACGCGCTTCATCGCCACGCAGGAAGCCCACGCCATCGACGAGTACAAGCGCGCCATCGTCAATGCGAGCGCATCGGACATCGTCTACACGAACCTTTTCACCGGCGTGCACGGCAATTACATCCGCGAAAGCATCGTCAACGCGGGGCTCGATCCGGACGCGCTGCCCGAGTCGGACAAGACGAAGATGAACTTCGGCGGCGACAAGGCGAAGGCTTGGAAGGATATTTGGGGCGCCGGCCAAGGCGTCGGCTTGATGGACGATGTGCCGACCGTGGCGGCGCTCGTCGAGCGATTGAAGGCCGAATACGACGCGGCGCGCGAGCGGCTGCTGGCCGCGCGCTGAACGTCGTTTTAAGTCGAAGGCGACCGGGCGCAGCGGCGGGCGGCCACCTCACATGTTGCGCCGATACTGCCCGCCCACTTCGAACAACGCATGGGTAATCTGCCCGAGCGAGCAGACACGCACGGCGTCCATCAGCACGGCGAACACGTTCTCGTCGTCGATGACGGCGCGCTGCAACCGAGCCAGCATGGGCGCGGCCTCGTCGCGATGGCGCGCGTGGAACGCCGCGAGCCGTTCGCGCTGGCTTTCCTTCTCCTCGCGCGTCGAACGCGCCAGTGCCGGCGGGCCCGCTGGCGCGTCGGCCTGCGCGCTCATGAACGTGTTGACGCCGACGATCGGATAAGAACCGTCGTGCTTGCGGTGCTCATAGCGCATCGATTCGTCTTGAATGCGGCCGCGCTGATAGCCCGTTTCCATGGCGCCGAGCACGCCGCCGCGCGCGGTTAGGCGATCGAACTCGTCTAGCACGGCCGCTTCGACGAGATCGGTCAACTCCTCGATCACGAAGCTGCCCTGATTCGGGTTTTGGTTTTTCGCCAAGCCCCACTCGCGATTGATGATCAACTGGACGGCGATCGCTCGCCGGACCGATGCTTCCGTCGGCGTGGTGATCGCTTCGTCGAAGGCGTTCGTGTGCAAGGAGTTGCAGTTGTCGTAGAGCGCGATCAGCGCTTGCAGCGTCGTGCGAATGTCGTTGAACTCGATTTCCTGCGCATGCAGACTCCGTCCGGAGGTCTGCACGTGATACTTGAGTTTCTGGCTGCGCTCGTTCGCGCCGTATTTCTCGCGCATCGCCACGGCCCAGATGCGGCGCGCCACGCGGCCGATCACCGTATATTCGGGTTCCATGCCGTTCGAAAAGAAGAACGACAGATTCGGCGCGAACGCGTCGATGGCCAAGCCGCGCGCGAGATAAGCCTCGACATACGTGAAGCCGTTCGCGAGCGTATAGGCGAGCTGTGTGATCGGGTTCGCGCCGGCTTCGGCGATGTGATAGCCCGAAATCGACACCGAATAGAAATTGCGTATGCCGTGCTCGATGAAATATGCCTGCACGTCGCCCATCATCTTCAGGCTGAAATCCGTCGAGAAGATGCACGTGTTCTGCCCTTGGTCCTCCTTGAGGATGTCCGCTTGCACCGTCCCGCGCAGCTCGCTCAAGGTGTCCGCCCGCGTCTGTTCGATTTCTTGCGCGCTCGGCTCGCGCTGCTCGGCCGCGCATCGCTCGGTCAGCCGCTCGAGCTGCCGATCGATTGCGGCGTTGAAGAACATGGCGAGGACCGTGGGCGCCGGGCCATTGATCGTCATCGAGACGGACGTGGCCGGGTCGCATAGATCGAAGCCGTCGTACAGCGCTTTCATGTCGTCGAGCGTCGCGACCGATACGCCGGAGTTGCCGATCTTGCCGTAGATGTCGGGGCGTGCATCCGGGTCTTCGCCGTAGAGCGTCACCGAATCGAACGCCGTCGAGAGGCGGCGCGCGGGCATGCCTTCGGACAGCAGCTTGAAGCGCCGATTCGTGCGCGGCGGGTCGCCCTCGCCCGCGAACATGCGTGTGGGGTCTTCGTTTTCTCGCTTGAACGGGAACACGCCGGCGGTGAACGGAAAGTACCCGGGCAAATTTTCGAGCATCAGCCAACGCAGCGTCTCGCCCGGGTCGACGAACTTAGGCAGCGACACCTTCCGGACCGAGGTGCCCGAGAGCGTCGTCACCGTGAGCGGCGTGCGGATCTCGCGGCCGCGAACCGTCGTCACGCGCTCGTCGCCAGAGTATTCGGCCACCGTCCGCGGCCACGCGTCGAGCATCTCGCGTTCGCGTACACCCAGCCGCGCTTCGCGTTCGGCGATGAGCAGGTCGAGCCGGCCTGCGAGCGCGTCGTCGGCGGTAGCGCCGGCCTCCAGCGCCATCCGTTTCGCTTCGCTCAACTGCCACCGCTCTCGGGCGCTCTGCGCTTGCTCATGCGCCCTGTGGCGATAAGTACGAACCGTATCGGCGATTTCGGAGAGATATCGGATACGCGCCGCGGGCACGATTGCGCTGCCTTCTCGCGAATGACGCCCGGTGACGCGCGGCAAACGCGGGCCGCCTTCGGGCGCGCGCAGCCCTTGCTCGCGCAGCGCTTGCACGATTCGCTGATAGAGCGCCGTGACGCCTTCGTCGTTGAAACGCGAGGCGATCGTCCCGACGACGGGCATACTTTCCGGCGCCTCGCCGAACGCGCCGCGGTTGCGCTGCATCTGTTTGGCGACGTCGCGCAGCGCATCGAGCGCGCCGCTGCGGTCGAACTTGTTGATCGCGACGAAATCGGCGAAGTCGAGCATGTCGATCTTCTCGAGTTGGCTCGCCGCGCCGAACTCGGGGGTCATCACGTAGAGCGATCGGTCGGCCACCTGAGCGATCGCCGCGTCGCCCTGACCGATGCCCGATGTCTCGACGACGATGAGATGAAAGCCTGCCGCCTTGCACGCAGCGATGGCGTCGGGGATGACCTCGGGCAGCTCCGTCGCCGCGTCGCGCGTCGCGAGCGAGCGCATGAACACGCGCGGGCCGCGGCCCCAATCGCCGATCGCGTTCATCCGAATTCGATCGCCTAGCAGCGCGCCGCCGGACTTGCGCCGCGACGGATCGACCGCCAGTATGGCGATCGACAGTGCATCGCCGTAGTCGAGTCGAAAGCGCCGCACGAGTTCGTCGGTCAACGACGATTTACCCGCGCCGCCGGTACCCGTCACGCCGAGCACGGGAATGGCGTGGGCCGCGCGTGCGCGTTCGCGGAGCAAGGCCAGCGTGTTCGCATCGACGCGACCGCTTTCGAGCGCGCTGATCAACGCGGCCAGCGGCCGCCACATCCGCGCACCGTTGCCCGGCAGCGCAGCCAACTGCTGCGCCGCAGTGGCTTGGCGGGACGAAGCCTCGCGCGCCGCGGCCTTCGCACAGCGCGCGATCATGTCGTCGATCATGCCCTGCAGGCCAAGCCGCTGGCCTTCATGCGGGGAATAGATCCGCTCGACGCCGTAGCGCTCGAGCTCGTCGATCTCGTCGGCGACGATGACGCCGCCGCCGCCGCCGAACACGAGCGTGCGCTCGCCGCCGCCCTCGCGCAGCGAGTCGACGAGGTATTTGAAGTACTCGACGTGCCCGCCCTGGTAGCTCGACACGGCGACGCCGTCGGCATCCTCGTCGAGCGCGGCCCGCGCGACTTCGGCGACGGACCGGTTATGGCCGAGATGGACCACCTCCACGCCGCTCGCCTGCAAAATGCGCCGGATGATGTTGATCGCCGCGTCGTGCCCGTCGAACAGCGCGGCGGCCGTGACGAAACGCAGACGCAAAGCCGGCGCCGGCCGGGTCGGGCCGAGACGTTGCGGCGTGGAAAGATCGGTCATGGCTGCCCCTCGCTCGCGCCGGCCGGCTGCGCATCTGATCTTCGCAGTATAGGCAACGCACGGTACGGCTTGCTCGGGGCAGCCCGGGGGTTAGAACTTCGCGCGGATACCCGCGCCGACCGTCTGGCCCGTCGATAGGCCGCTGATTTGGTCGTTCAGGTACGCCGCGTACAGATCCGTGCGCTTCGACAGCGGATAGTCGTAGCCGAGCGCCCAAGTCCGGCGCGTTTGATTCAAGCCGCCGCTGTCGCGCGAAAAAGCGTACGAGGCCATGACGGTGCCGGGCCCGACGGGCGCGGTCACGCCGCCTTGCTCCGTGTTGACGTGCCAGCCGCCGCCCGCGAGGCCATCGTTCTTCGTGTACATGTACTGACCGTAGAACTTCACGGCCTTCAAATCGTAGCTGGCGCCGAGCTGAGCGACGCTCTGGCTCTTGAACGGCACGATCGTGCCGAACGGCGTGACCTGGCCGAGGTCGTTCGGCCCATTGTTGAAGTTCACGTATTGATAGACGCCCGTCGCGGCGAACGGCCCATGGAAATAGAGGAACTGCGCGCTCCACTTCTTCGAACGGTTGTTGCCCGCTTGGTTGCCGAGGCCGTACATGATGCTGCCCGACAGGCCGTTGTAGTTCGGCGTGGAATACTGAATCGCGTTGTTCCAGCCGGAATCGCCGACGACGCCCGTATCGGTCGCGTACGTCGCGCCCGTCGGCACCGCCGTGTTGCCTAGGAACACGTGGTAGACCATCGGCGAGAACGTGTACGAATCGATGAACGGATTGAACAGAATCGTGGATACGAACAAGTGCGTGGTCAAGCGGCCGGCCGTGACCGTGCCGTACGGCGATTCGATGCCCACGTACGCGTTGCGGGCGAAGAACGTGTCGCCCGAGAACCGGCCGTAGTTGCCGTTTTGCGGCAGGAAGAAGTCTTCCAACGTGAAGACGGCCTTATAGCCGTTGCCGAGATCCTCGAGGCCCTTCATCCCCCAGTACGACGTCGACATCCCGCCGCCGCCTTCCACCCATGCACGCTTGCCGCCCGGGAACTGCTGCATGCCCGCCCATGCGTCGACTTGTCCGTAGAGCTGCACGCTCGATTGGGCGTTTGCGCCGGCGCAAGCGGCGGCGACGGCCGCGGCGGCAGTCGTGCGAAGCGTGGTTTTCAGCGCGCGGCTGACGGTGGCTTTCATGTGATCTCCTATCGTTTGTCCAAAAAAGTGAGGCGCGCGAACCGTTTCTGGGGGGCCGTGGATCGCTGACGTCGTTCGTGGGCGGATCTCATCGTTACGGACCATTTTTCCGGACAAAAATACGTTCCCTTATTGCCGGTATAGCGGTTCGCTTAAGCACGCTTCTTACTGGGGCGCGATCGCTCGCGCGCGGTGCGGAAAGCCGCGCTTTGCACTTACTCCGTGCACCGCGGCTGGCCGCAAACCCGCACCCGTATTCGCTCGAAGCGACGTTCTATCGGATAGGAGGAAATAGTGACGCACGCGCGGGGGGCGACAAAATGATTTCGTCCGAGGAGTTCTTTCAGGCGCAGCCGAAGCGCGATTTTGCGTGCAAAAGTGTGGCGTATTTGCATCACACACCCGTTGGCGAGGCGTGACGAGAGGCAAATGAGTGGGGGACGTCTTGCCGTGGGCAGCCGGGGGAGCCGCGCAAGCGAGAGAGCGCGAGCAGTTGCGCTGGCGGTGCGCCGAAAAGCCGGCAGCCGGAAGGGGGCGTGATCAAACGCGCGTATGACTATGCGCGCTAATTACGATAGACAGGGGCAGACTCGGATGAACGCGCGCCGGTATTGGGGGGGCGCGGCGGCCGAGGCGCGCCGCGTTCTTCGTTGTAGCGCGCGATGTCCGCGCGGATCGACCCGGCGCGCAAATAGGCGGCGCCGCCCTCGCGTGCGAGCGTGCGCGCCTCATCGCTCACCGGCCGGAATGCAGTAGGCGGCGCGGCGAATCCCGCGCGAGGGACGTGCGGCGGCTTCGCATGGGCGAGCGAAACGGCGACCGCGCAAAACGCCGCCGCCGCCCAACGTCCAACGATGTGAAAAGCCGAATCCGCCATGATCGATGCACTCGCCAACCGTCCGCTCGGATGCTCGTGCGCAGGGGCGCGAGAGGCGCCTTCTTTACCGAGCGCTCGTCGGATGAATCGGTGCTCCGAGGGATCTCGAAGGGTAATTTATGGGCCGCCCGTCAAGGTGTCGAGGCAAAAAGTGTTAGGCGAGCGACGCCGTTGTAACCTGGTGTTACCGTAGCGGTTTTGCCCGCAGCGACAGCATTCGCACGACAAATACGGTCATTCGTTTCGCCCGCCTCTGCCCCTAATTTTCTCTCCCGCCCTTGCGCGTTTTTTGCAGGTTCGCTTTTTTCCGTCAAGAGAAGTGGTTTATGCGTCGTCTCTCCTATCTGGTTCCCGACAATTTCACGCTCGCCCTCGTGGGCACCGTCGTTCTCGCGAGCCTCTTGCCTTGCCGCGGCGAAACGGCCGTCGCCGTGAATTGGCTCACCAACCTCGCCGTCGGCCTGCTGTTTTTCCTGCACGGCGCAAAGCTCTCGCGCGAAGCCGTGGTCGCCGGCGCGACCCACTGGCGCTTGCACGTGCTCGTGCTGCTATGCACGTTCGTCATGTTTCCGCTGCTCGGGCTTGCGTTGAAGCCGCTCGTCGGCCCGCTCGTCACGCCGGCGCTGTACATGGGGATCTTGTTTCTCTGCACGCTGCCCTCCACCGTCCAATCCTCGATCGCGTTCACGTCGATCGCTCGCGGCAACGTGCCGGCCGCCGTCTGCAGCGCGTCGGCATCGAGCCTGATCGGGATCTTCGTCACGCCCGCCCTCGTGAGCCTCGTCATCACGAACCAGGTCGGCGCATCGGGTTCCGGCTGGCATACCGTCGGCGCCATCGTCATGCAGTTGCTCGTGCCGTTCGTGGCGGGTCAGCTGCTGCGGCCTCTGATCGGGCCGTGGATCGAAGGCAAACGCCGCGTGCTGCGCTTCGTCGATCAAGGCTCGATCCTGCTCGTCGTCTATACCGCCTTCAGCGAAGCCGTCAACGAGGGGCTTTGGCGCCATCTTTCGCTCGGTGCGCTGGCCGGGCTCTTCCTCGTCAACGCGGTGCTGCTGGCCGCCGCTCTGGCGATCACGTCGATCGTCAGCAAGCGGCTCGGCTTCAATCGCGAGGATCGCATCACCATCGTCTTTTGCGGGTCCAAGAAGAGCCTCGCTTCGGGAATCCCGATGGCCAAAGTGATCTTCGCTTCACAGGCCGTCGGCGCCGTCGTCCTGCCGCTCATGCTGTTCCATCAGATGCAGCTGATGGTCTGCGCGGCGCTCGCTCAACGCTGGGCCGCGCGCGATTCGCACCACGAACCTTCGCAGCCGGCTGGCGCCCGCGCCCGTTGAGCCGCCTGGCTATTGCACGGCGCAATGCGATATTGCGTCGCACCCAAAATCGGCCCGAATAGATAAAGCCGATTGGCGGCGAAGCATTTTGCAGCGCGAAAATCCGAAAGGAGTCGGCAAACGTTTGCAGTTGTTCAGCGTCTCACCGTTACGAAATAGCGAGAATCACGCCTTGCGCAATTGTCGAACGCCGGGCCGCGCAAAGCGGGTTTCGAGATCTCTCGAAACCCCGCCAGGTGAGGATTGGAAGGGTCACTGACGGAGCACATCCATCTGACTCTCATAAATCTTCTTAAAATCGTCGCTTTCGACTTTTAGCGCTATTAGAATGGCGCTCGAAACGAGAGCGCCGTCACGCTTCTTCCGTGAATGCTGAAATTGCACGTCCAAGCGAGAAAATAAATGACCAGCGAGGATCGATCCGACGACGTACGCCACGGGGTGTCGTTGCGCCGCGTGCGCCGCATACGGGATCGGCGCGCCAAGACGATCGAGGCGCCGGAAGATAATCAATCGTTCGAGGACTACGCGGCGCATCGCCTGTGGTCGTTCCTGTGCGCGCAGCTCGCGACGGCCCTCGTGGGCTACATCGTGCTCGTGGTGGGCGACGCATGGCTCGACAAGCAGCGCATGGCGCCGGCCGCGTTCATGAGTGCGCTGCCCGCGCTGCCGATGGCGGCCGCGCTCACCGTGGCGTGGATGAAAGGCAGCGGCCTGCGCGCGAGCCTGGCCGCGCTCGCCTTCATCGCCTCGCTCGAAGCCGGCATCGTGCTGCACGCGCTGCAGTGGGGCGACGGCATGTTGATCGTTCTGCCCGCTTTCGTGCTCATCCCGCTCACGTTCAGTCCGGTGCTGCTGCGCGGCTGGGATTTCCCGGCCACCGCCGCGCTCGCCATCGCCGGACCGCTCGCGCTCGTCGCGATCAGCAAACCGCCGGCCGTGGAAGAATTCGGCGTGCTCCTGTCGATGTTCATCGCCATCTCGACGAGCCTCGTCACGAATCTGTTCGCCCTGCGCTCGCAAAAGAAGAGCTTTCGGCTCGAGCGGCAATTGCGCGCGTTCGCCGACATCGACGAGCTCACCCAGTTGCCGCGCCGGCGCCGCGTATTCGAACTGGGCCGCCGCATTTTGCTGCGTGCGGAGCGCGTGGGCCAATCGTTTTCGGTACTCTACATCGACGCCGATCACTTCACGGCGGTCAACGACCGGTTCGGTCATGATGCGGGCGACCGCGCGCTGCAGCTCATCGCGCGACAGATCCAAGACTGCATGCGGCCCACCGACGTGGCGGGCCGCTTCGGAGGGGAAGAATTCGTCGTGTTGCTGCCGGGCACCGACCAGCACGACGCCGCGCGCGTGGCCGAACGCCTGCGCAAGCGAATCGAAGACGCCCGCCAGCTCGAAGTGCGTCTGACGATCAGCGTCGGGGTCGCTCAGCACGCGCGCGGCGAGCCGATCGAGCGAGTGATCCGGCGAGCCGACACCGCGCTGCTCGATGCGAAGGGTAGTGGACGCAACCGCGTCGTCATCGCCGAGCCGGTGCACGATGCCGTGTCGCGCCGGGAAGCCGGGACGATCGGCATGGCCGATCTCGTTCGCGAGCACGTCACCGTGGACGCGGCGAACGATGCGCTCGCGCAACCCGGTCGCGAGCCGCTCGCCGATTAGGCCGACGGACGCACCAGCTTGGTGCGTCGCTTCATGGAAAATTCATTCAACTCTTAATGGTCGCGGTCGATAAGCCGACTATCCAATCATTCCGGCTTGTCGTCCCGTCATGTCACTGCGCCCGTCATCGCCGCCTGGCGAGTCCAACGTCGCCGAGCTGATCGCCCGGCGCGCGCTGTCCGCCGTCTTTCAGCCCATCGTCGATTTCGACGGCGGCGCCATCCTCGGATACGAAGGGCTCATACGGGGGCCGGCCGGTTCGCCGCTCGAATCCCCGGGCGCCTTGTTCGCGCAAGCCGCGCGCGAAGGACAATCGGTCGCGCTGGAGCATGCCGCCGCGCGGGCGTGCGTCGCGGCGTTCATGAGCCTGCGGTGCGAAGGCAAGCTATTCCTGAACTTCAGCGCCGACGCCTTGGTCGCCCTCGGGCAAACGCGCGAGCGCACGATCGACTGGCTGCAGCGTCACGGTTTGAACGTCGAGCGCATCGTGCTCGAGCTGACCGAGCAAGGCGAGATCGCAGATGTACGCACCTTCGCCCCCGCCGTGGCCGAACTGCGCGAAACGGGAATTCAGTTCGCGCTCGACGATTACGGCACCGCGAACGCGAGCATGAACCTGTGGGTGCGGCTCCAACCCGATGTCGTCAAGATCGACCGGTTCTTCATCGACGACATCGCGAACGATCCGCTGAAATTCGAAGCCGTGCGCGCCATGCAGCATTTCGCAGGCGCGAGCGGCGCGCGGCTCGTCGCCGAGGGCATCGAAAACGCTGCCGATCTCATCGTCGTGCGCGACATGGGCATCGCGCTCGGCCAGGGCTTTTTCTTCGGCCGCCCCGATGCGCGAGTCCCGCGCAAGCTCGAGCCCGCCGCGCACGAGGCGCTCGGCGCGGGGCACATCGCCGTCTTCCCCGGCGCCACGCGCACTCCCGTGGCCGCTTCGCCGTCGGGCGGCATGGCGGCCTCGAAGATGGTCGTGGCCGCGCCCGCGCTGCCCAAAAGCGCATCGAACAACGACGTGCTCGATCTGTTCAACCGCTTGCCGACGCTGCACGCGGTGGCCGTGGTCGAAGACGACCTTCCGGTCGCGCTGATCAACCGGCGCAGCTTCATGGACCGCTACGCGCTGCCCTACCACCGCGAACTCTTCGGCAAGCGCCCTTGCGTGCTGTTCGCGAACGCCTCGCCCGTCATCATCGAAAAATCGATGACCGTGGAGCAGATGGCCAAGCTGCTCGCCAGCGACGATCAGCGCTACCTCGCCGACGGCTTCGTCATCACCGACGAGGGGCGCTATGTCGGCCTGGGCACGGGCGAAAGCCTCGTGCGCGCCGTGACGGAAGTGCGCATCGAGGCGGCCCGCTACGCCAACCCGCTCACGTTCCTGCCCGGCAACATCCCGATCAGCTCGCACATCGCCCGGCTCATCGGACACCGCGCCGAGTTCCAGGCCTGCTACGTCGATCTGAACCACTTCAAGCCGTTCAACGATCGCTACGGCTACTGGCAAGGCGACGAAGTGCTCAAATTCGCGGCGGCCGTGCTTGCCGACGTATGCGATCCGACGCGCGACTTTCTCGGGCACGTGGGCGGCGACGATTTCCTCATCCTGTTTCAGAGCGAAGACTGGCGCGAGCGCGTCGCGCGCGCAATCGACGCGTTCAACACGGGCGCGCTGCACTTTTATGCCGATGAAGACCGCGCGGCCGGCGGCATTCACGGCGAGGACCGCCGCGGCAACCCGACGTTCTTCAGCTTCGTGACGATGGCGATCGGGGCGGTGCGCGTTCAGCCCGTCATAGACGGCGACACACGCTACGGCAGCGAGGACATCGCGTCCGTCGCGGCGCTCGCCAAGCATCGCGCAAAACAGAACCCGAGCGGCCTTTTCGTCATCGACCTCGACGAGGGCGCGGCGTTGATGCGCGCCCATGAACATGTTTAGCAATTTTTACTAAACAGTAAAATGTTCTGAAATCATTGCTGGATAAGCGAATAAGGGCAATCATCTAGTTCGTTTAGCGGTTGTATTGCGTTTTTTACTATACAATTTGCCGCATCCCGACCCACTAGACGAGCTGCGATGGCCACTACGATTCGCGACATCGCCCGAGCGGCGAACGTGTCGATCGGCACGGTGTCGCGCGCGCTGAAAAACCAGCCTGGGCTGTCCGAAGCCACGCGCCTGCGCGTCGTCGAAACGGCGCAGCGGCTCGGCTACGACGCGGCGCAGCTGCGGCCGCGCATTCGACGTCTGACGTTTTTGCTGCACCGTCAGCACAACAACTTCGGTGCGAGCCCGTTTTTTTCGCACGTCCTGCACGGCGTGGAGGACGCATGCCGCGCGCACGGCATCGTGCCGTCGCTGCTGACCGCGGGCCCGACCGAGGACGTCGCCGAGCAGTTGCGCCTGCACGCGCCCGATGCGATCGCCGTGGCGGGCTTCGTCGAACCCGAGACACTCGCGGCCGTCGCCGCGATGCAGCGCCCCCTGGTGCTGATCGACCTGTTCGCGCCGAACATGCGCTCGGTGAACCTGGACAACGCCGCGGGCGCCGCGCTGGCGATGCGCCATCTGTTCTCGCTCGGCCGCAAGCGCATCGCATTCATCGGCGGTTCGCTCGCTCACTACAGCATCGCGCAGCGCGCGCTCGGCTATCGGCGCGCGTTCTTCGAGGCGGGGCTGCTGTTCGATCCGTCGCTCGAGACGTCGATCGACGCTCACTTGCCGCCCGATGAAGGCGCCGCCCTGGCGATGCATCGTCTGCTCGACACGCACGGCCCCGACCGCATGCCAGACGCCGTTTTCGCCTATAACGACGTTGCGGCGCTGGCCGCGATGCGGGTTGCCCTCGGCCAGGGCTTGCGCGTGCCCGAGGACATTGCGTTCGTGGGCTTCGACGACATCCCCGCTGCGTCGCACGCCACCCCCGCGCTGACGACGATCGCAACCGACATGGAAGCGCTCGGCGCACGCGGCGTTCATTTGCTGCTCGAAGACGTTCCGGGCGAGTTGACGGTGCGCCTGCCCGTGCGGCTCGTCGCGCGGGCCAGTACGGTCGGCGGCGCCAGCGCGCAGCACGCGCTCGGCGCAGCCGGCATTGAATCGGAAACGACATCATGACGAAGCTTCCCAACGCCAATCGAAGCATCAAACCGCCGCCCGGCGCCGTCCATACGAACACGATGGTGCCCCCGGTCGACGATTTCCGCGATCGCGCGTTCCTGCTCGAGCACGTGGCGGACACGCTGGCCTTTTATGGGCCGACCGTGCACGACCCGTCGGGCGGCTTCTTTCACTACTTCAAGGACGACGGCACGGTCTACAACCGCAGCTCGCGCCATCTCGTGAGCAGTTGCCGCTTCGTCTTCAACTACGCGATGGCGTATCGGCATTTTCGCGATCCGGTGTACCTGGAATACGCGCGCCACGGTCTGGCCTTCCTGCACGACGGGCATTGGGATCCGGTCCACCGCGGGTACGACTGGGAGATCGAGTGGCGCAACCGCGAAAAGCGCACGATCGACGGCACGCGGCATTGCTACGGTCTCGCGTTCGTGCTGCTCGCGCAAGCGCATGCCGCCATGGCCGGCATCGAGGAAGCGCGGCTGCAGATCGCCGAAACGTTCGAACTGATGGAACGCCGCTTTTGGGACCCGGCGGCGGGCCTGTACGCCGACGAAGCGACGCCCGACTGGCACGTCTCCACCTACCGCGGCCAAAACGCGAACATGCACACCACCGAGGCGTTGCTCGCGGCCTACGAGGCGACGGGCCACCTTGTGTATCTGGATCGCGCCGAGCGCGTGGCGACCAACATCACCGAGCGCCAGGCGAAGCTGTCGCACGGGCTCGTCTGGGAGCATTTTCACGCGGATTGGTCGGTCGATTGGCACTACAACGAGGAAGACAGCTCGAACATCTTTCGCCCGTGGGGCTTCCAGCCGGGGCATCAGACCGAATGGGCCAAGCTGCTGTTGATCCTCGAGCGCCATCGTCCGCTGCCCTGGCTCGTGCCGCGCGCGGTCGAATTGTTCGACGCGGCGCTTACGCACGCCTGGGACGACGAGCACGGCGGCCTGTGCTACGGCTTCGGCCCGGACGGCAAGATCTGCGACCACGACAAATACTTCTGGGTGCAGGCCGAAACCCTCGCGGCGGCTGCCCTGCTCGCGCACCGCACCGGCAGCGAACGCTTCTGGGACTGGTACGACGAGATCTGGAGCTACAGCTGGACGCATTTCGTCGATCATCGCCACGGCGCCTGGTATCGCATTCTGACGTGCGACAACCGCAAATACAGCGATGAAAAGAGCCCGGCCGGCAAGACCGACTATCACACGATGGGCGCCTGCTACGAGGTGTTGAACGCGCTCGTCGAACGCAACGGCGACGCGAGCGCCGGCGAGCCCGAGACGCCCTCCCCGCTGCAACGCGCCCACGGCAACGGAAGCGGAAATGGAAACGGCAGCGGCGCCGCCGCGCGCCGCGATTGAACGGACGATCCATGCACACCCCAGAAGCTACGAGTACGGCGGCCGCCGCCACGCACGGCGAGCGCGCCGCCTTCCCGCTGTTCGTCAGCGCGGGCGACATTCTCACCGATCTCGTCCGCGCGGGCGGCCCGAACTGGACCGCGCACCCTGGCGGCGCGGGCTGGAACGTCGCTCGGGCGGTGGCGCGCCTGGGCGTGCCGACGGCTTTCGCCGGCGCGATCGGCTCCGACTGTTTTTCCGACGAGCTTTGGCGCGCGAGCGAATCGGCCGGGCTCGATCTGCGTTTCCTTCAACGCGTCGAACGTCCGCCCCTGCTCGCGATCGTCCACGAGACCCAGCCGCCCGCCTATTTCTTCATCGGCGAAGCGAGCGCCGATCTCGCGTTCGATCCGGAATCGCTGCCCGAGGGGTGGATGAGCGAGGCTCGCTGGGCGCATTTCGGCGGGATCAGCCTCGCGCGCGCACCGCTGTCGGCCACGCTCGCGACGCTCGCCGCCGATCTGCGCGCGCACGGCGTACGCATCAGCTTCGACCCGAACTACCGGAATCTGATGGCGCACGGCTACCGGCCGATGCTCGAGACGATGGCCTCGCTCGCACATCTGATCAAGGTCTCGGACGAGGATCTGCGCTGCCTGTTCGGCACGGACGAAGACACCGCCCTCGAGACGCTGCGCGCCATGAACCCCGAGGCCACGGTGCTCGTCACCCGCGGCGCCGGCGCGGCCACGTTGATCGCGCCGGGCGAGACCGTCGCGGCCATGCCGCCGCGTGTCGAAGTCGTCGATACGGTCGGCGCAGGCGATGCGTCGATCGCCGGTTTGCTCTTCAGCCTGATGCAGCGCGCCGAGCGCGGCTGGCGCGATCACCTGACGTTCGCCCTGGCTGCGGGCGCCGCGGCATGCCGTCACGCGGGCGCGCATTCGCCGACACTCGACGAGGTCGTCGCCCTGCTCACGTAGCCGGCCTCGTCCCGCGGCCGCCGAACGAAACGCATGCGCGCGCGGGCGCCGGCCGGTAAGGCCGCGCGCCGCGTGCTAGGATGGATTCATGCGTCCGGAAAGGAGCGTCATCATGGAAGACGTCACCTACACGAAAGGGATCTACACGGCCACGCCCGGCGTGCAGCAACTCGACGACGGCCGGTTCCAAGGCGTCGTCCACCTCTCGCGCGACGACGCGACCGAGGCCGAGACGACGGCGTACGAGGTGAAGGGCACGAGCGCCACCGTCTCCGAGGCGCTCGAAGAAGCGAAGGCGCTCGCGCACCAAATCCTCGGTGAACTCGAACTGTAGAAGACGTGAAGCCGCGGGCAAGCGCCGGCGCTAGCGTCAGGCGCTCCCGCATCGGCGCACGCCCCTTGCTCGTATTCGCCTCATGAGGGCGCAGGGAGGTTCAAGATGGCTGAAGAACTTTACTCGTACGGCGTCTATTCGATCCACGTGCGCCCCATCGAGCTCGAAGGCTCGCGCTGGGACGCCGAGTACGAAATACGGCAGCAGGACAAACCCGTGCAACGGTGGACGACGATCGGCGGCGACGCGGGCTACGCGGACGTCACCGACGCGATCGAAACGGCGCGCCGGCAGGCCGAGGCCGACATCGAGCGCGGCGCGGGCGTCCCCAAGCCCCGGGCGTTCCCGTAGTCGCGCGCCCCCGCGCCGCGTGCTACGCTGCGCGCGTTCATGACGACGGGCCGCCGCATGGCAACCGATACGCAAAACGAAACATCGTCCCCCGCACGCGCGGCTCCCCATTCGTCCGGCGACGCACCGCCGCGGGTGCCTCGCTCCCCCAATGCGCGCATCGCCCCCAAGCGCCGGGCGGCGGGCGGCCGCGTTCTTCGCACGGGGGCGGGCAGCGTCGTCACGCACGGCATGTCCGATCGCAGGGGGCTCGGGCTCGATCTCTACCATCGCGCGCTGACGGCCACGTGGCCCGTGTTCTTCGCCTCGCTCGCGGGATTTTTCGTGCTGCTGAACGCCGCGTTCGCCGCGCTTTATTCCTGCGGTCACGCTCCGATCGCCAATCAAGCGCCCGACGGCTTTCTCGGCGCGTTTTTCTTCAGCGTGGAGACGCTCGCCACGGTCGGCTACGGCGATATGCATCCGCAGACGGTCTACGCGCACGCGATCGCGACGCTCGAGATTTTCACCGGCATGTCGAGCATTGCGTTGGCGACCGGTCTCATCTTCGTGCGCTTTTCCCGTCCGCGCGCGCGCATCATCTTCTCGCGCTACGCTGTCGTGCGCCCCCTCGACGGCCAGCCGACGCTGATGCTGCGCGCGGCGAACGCACGCCAGAACTTCATCGTCGAGGCCAAGGCGCGACTGCGCCTGATGCGGCACGAGACGAAGCCCGAAGGCTATTCGCTCTGGCGCATCCACGACCTTAAGCTCGTACGCGAGCAGCACCCGATTTTTCTCTTGGGCTGGAACGTCATGCACGTCATCGACGAAACGAGCCCGCTCTACGGCGAAACGGCCGAAAGCCTCGCCGCCTGCGAAGCCTCGCTGATGCTGGCGATCGAGGGCGCCGACGAGACGACGACGCAGACGATGTACGGACGCTACAGCTGGGCGCACGACGACATCCGCTGGCAGCATCGTTTCGCCGATCTGCTGCACGACGACGAGGAGGGCGTCACGCACATCGACTACGAGAAATTCGACCTCGTCGTGCCGTTGAACGAGCACGACTAAGCTTCGTCGAAAAAATCCTCTCCGATCCCGCGCTCCCTGGGTGTGAATTGCCAAGCCTGCGACGCTTCGTAGGCGAGATAGCAAAATTCCTCCCCTTTTGCCGCTAAAGAATAGAGCCTTCACCGCCCCGCGTCCGATGGGCGTCGCCCGCACTGCGCCGGCAGACGCCCTGAGCGGGCAAAAGGGATCGAAGGAGACATCGACATGACCGCCCGCCTGCCGATCGACGGCACGCCTGCTCTATCCGAGTACCGCCTCACCGACAACCTGACCGCCACGCGCGGCCGCATTTTCCTCACCGGCACGCAGGCGCTCGTTCGCATCATGCTGACGCAGCGCGAACTCGACCGCGCGCTCGGCTGGAACACGGCCGGCTTCGTCAGCGGCTATCGCGGCTCGCCGCTCGGCATGGTCGATCAGCAGATGTGGAAAGCCAAGAAGCTCCTCGCCGCGGGCGACGTGCGCTTTCTGCCCGCCATCAACGAGGAGCTCGGCGGCACGGCCGTGCTGGGCACCCAGCGGGTGGAGGCCGACACCGAACGCACGGTCGACGGCGTCTTCGCCATGTGGTACGGCAAGGGGCCCGGCGTCGACCGGGCGGGCGATGCGCTCAAGCACGGCAATGCGTACGGCTCCTCGCCTCACGGCGGCGTGCTCGTCGTGGCCGGCGACGATCATGGCTGCGTCTCGTCGTCGATGCCGCATCAAAGCGACTTCGCGATGATGGCCTGGCACATGCCGATCGTGAACCCCTCGCATATCGCCGACATGCTCGAATTCGGCGCCTACGGCTTCGCGCTGTCGCGCTTCTCGGGCGCCTGGGTGGCCTTCAAGGCGATCTCGGAAACCGTCGAATCGGGCTCGACCGTCGATCTCGACGCCTTGACGACTCACTGGCCCGCGCCCGAAGGCTTCGCCGCGCCGGCCGGCGGCCTGCACAATCGCTGGCCCGACTTGCCCAGCCTGACGATCGAGGCTCGCCTCGAGGCAAAGCTCGACGCGGTGCGCACGTTCGCCCGCGCGAACAGCATCGACAAGTGGATTGCCACGAGCCCGAAAGCGGATGTCGGCATCGTCACGTGCGGCAAGGCGCATCTCGATCTCATGGAGGCGCTGCGCCGACTCGATCTGACGGTGGCCGATCTCGACGCGGCCGGCGTGCGCATCTACAAGGTCGGCCTTTCGTTCCCGCTCGAAATGACGCGCATCGACACGTTCGTCCAAGGCCTCGCCGAAGTGCTCGTCATCGAGGAGAAAGGGCCCGTCATCGAGCAGCAGATCAAGGACTACCTCTTCAACCGGCCGGCGGGCGAGCGCCCCGTCGTCATCGGCAAGCAAGATGCGAACGGCGCGCCGCTGCTTTCCTCGCTGGGCGAATTGCGCCCCTCGCGCGTGCTGCCCGTCTTCGCCGAATGGCTCGCGCGGCACAAGCGCGCGCTCGATCGGCGCGAACGGGTCGTCGATCTCGTCGCGCCGAACATCTTGTCCAACGCGGCCGACGCCGTGCGCCGCACGCCGTACTTCTGCTCGGGCTGCCCGCACAACACGTCCACCAAGGTGCCCGAGGGCTCGATCGCCCATGCGGGCATCGGCTGCCACTTCATGGCGTCGTGGATGGACCGCGGCACGACCGGGCTCATCCAGATGGGCGGCGAAGGGGTCGACTGGGCCGCGCATTCGATGTTCACGAAAACGCGCCACGTGTTTCAGAACCTCGGCGACGGCACGTACTTCCATTCGGGCATCCTTGCCATCCGGCAAGCAGTGGCCGCCAAGACGAACATCACCTACAAGATCCTCTACAACGACGCCGTCGCGATGACGGGCGGTCAGCCGGTCGACGGCAGCATCTCCGTGCCGCAGATCGCCCGGCAGGTCGAGGCCGAAGGCGTCTCGCGCTTCGTCGTCGTATCGGACGAGCCGGAAAAGTACGACGGCTGCCATGGCCTTTTTCCGAAGGGCACGACGTTCCACCATCGGCGCGAGCTCGACGCCGTGCAGCGCGAACTGCGTGAAACGCCGGGCGTGACCGTGCTCATCTACGATCAGACCTGCGCCGCCGAGAAACGCCGCCGCCGCAAGAAGGGCGAGTTCCCCGATCCGGATAAGCGTCTTTTCATCAACGAAGCCGTGTGCGAAGGCTGCGGCGATTGCGGCGTGCAGTCGAACTGCCTGTCCGTCGAACCGGTCGAGACGCCGCTCGGGCGCAAGCGCCGCATCGACCAGTCCTCGTGCAACAAGGATTTCTCGTGCGTCAACGGCTTTTGCCCGAGCTTCGTCACGATCGAAGGCGGCAAGCTGAAAAAGGCGGCCGGCGCGGCCTTCGACGAAGCGGCGCTGGCGCGCCGCGTCGACGCGCTGGCCACGCCGCAAGCGAAGCTCGACGCGGCGCCGTACGACATCTTGGTGACGGGCGTGGGCGGCACCGGCGTCGTGACGGTCGGTGCGCTCATCAGCATGGCCGCGCACCTCGAAGGCAAGAGCGCGTCCGTGCTCGACTTCATGGGCTTCGCGCAGAAGGGCGGCTCGGTGCTTTCGTTCGTGCGCTTCGCCGCGCGCGACGAATGGCTGAACCAGGTGCGCATCGACACGCAGCAAGCCGACGTCCTGCTTGCCTGCGACATGGTGGTCGGCGCCAGCGCCGACGCTCTGCAGACGGTACGGCACGGCCGCACGCGCATCGTCGTCAACACGCACGCGATCCCCAATGCGGCGTTCGTGAGCAATCCCGACGCGAGCCTTCATGCCGATGCGCTCATCGACAAGATGCGGCATGCGGCGGGCGCCGAGTTCATGTCCGCGTGCGATGCGCAGGCGTTGGCGGCCAAGTTCCTCGGCGACACGATCGGCGCAAACATCCTCATGCTCGGCTACGCGTGGCAATTGGGCCTGGTCCCGGTCTCGCATGCCGCGCTCATGCGGGCGATCGAATTGAACAACGTCGCCGTGCCGATGAACAAGCTCGCGTTCGCCGTCGGCCGCCTCGCGGCCGGCGACCCAGCGGGGCTCGAGGCGCTGTGGGCCGAGCGGCATGCCGCGCGCGTCGGACATGAGGCAACGGGTGCGCAATCCGTCGAATCGATCGGCCTCGATGCGCTGATCGCCGATCGGGAGGCCCGCCTCGCCAGCTATGGCGGCCCCCGCTACGTGCAGCGCTATCGCGCGCTCGTCGGCGCGGCGCGGGAAGCGGAACGCGGCGTGCCCCAAGCGCGCCTGGCTCGCGCGGTTGCCACGACGTTCTATCGGCTGCTGGCGGTGAAGGACGAGTACGAAGTCGCGCGCCTCTATGCCGATCCCGCCTTCCGCGAGTCATTGGAGGCGCAATTCGAAGGGACGGCCGGCAAAGACTTCAACGTGAAATTCAATCTCGCTCCGCCCTCGCTCGCGAAGGCCAAGGCGGGCGAGACGCCCACCAAGCGCACGTTCGGCCAATGGCTGTGGCCGGTGCTCGGCATGCTCGCTAAGTGGCGTTCCCTGCGCGGCACGGCGCTCGATCCGTTCGGCCGCACCGCCGAACGACGCATGGAGCGCGCGCTCGCCGACGACTACGAAACGACCATGCGCCGCGCCTTCGCCCTGGTGACCGACGCCAATGCCGAAGATATCGCCAAGCTGGCCGACCTTCACGCCCGCGTGCGCGGCTATGGGCACGTCAAGCTGCGTAACCTCGCGAGCGTGAAGCGCAGCGAACGGGAACTCGCGGCGCGCATTGGGCTCGATGCGGCGACGAGCGAGGCCGTGCAGCATGCGCTCGACGAAATGAAGGGCGCCGGCTCACTGCGCGGCATCCCCGTCGTCGTCGCGAAGTAAGGGGCCGCTATTTCGGCGAGATCCAACGGCCGTTCGCGTCGAGTTGCCGGTAGGCCCGGAACTCTTGCCCTTGCGCGATGATCGCCATGTACACGGCCTTGGCGCGATCGCCCTTGTCGTTGAATGTGATGTCGCCCGTCGCGCCCGCGTAGTTCGAAATCTTATGCAGCGCCGCGACGATGTCGGCCGGCTTCGTCGACTTCGCGTCGGCGATCGCCTTGGCGGTCACCATGACCGCATCGTATTCGTATATCGAATACGGGCCGGGCGATGCGCCATACGCCTTCTTGTAGTCGTCGATGAAGCGGCGCGCCTTTGCCCCGGTGAGGAACCTCGGCAAGGGCGCAGTCGTGCAGATCATGCCCTTGGCGGAGGCGCCCGCCGTTTTGATCAGCGTGGGGTCCGTCGTGGCATCGCCGCCCATCAGATACTTGACCGGCAGCTTCAGCTGGCGAACGTCCCTGGCGATCGCAGCCGCCTCGGGGTAGTAGCCCGTGTAGTAGATCACGTCGGGTTTCGTTTCAGCTACTTGCTTGGCGACATCGGCATAGTCGATCTGCCCCGGCGTCACGGCATCGTCATAGACCACTTCGATGCCTTGCTTCTTCAACGCTTCGATGGTGTTTTCGGCCAGCCCCTTGGAATAGGTCGTGTTGTCGTTGATGACGGCGACCTTCTTCGCATGCAAGACTTCCTTCATGAGCTTGGCCGCGAACGGCCCCTGCTCGTCGTCGCGGCCGATCGTGCGGAAAGCGTTGTCCCAACCTTTCTCGGTGAGTTCGGGATTGGTCGAAGCATCCATCACGAAGGCGAGGCCCGCGCCGTGGAATACACGCAATTCGGGCAGCGCCGAACTCGAGCAATAGCCGCCCGCCACGGCCACGACCTCTTTGCCGACGAGCGTTTGCGCGGCTTGCGCAGCGGCATCCGCGTCGCACTGGTCGTCTTGCGGCACGAGTTCGATTTTCTTGCCGAGCACGCCGCCATGCGCGTTGATGTCGTTTGCCGCGAGCTGCGCCCCGTTCAGGATGTCCTTGCCTGCCGTGGAGTAGCTGCCTGAGAGCGGCACGGGCACGCCGATCTTGACCGTCTCCTGCGCCAGCGCCGCACCGGGCGCGGCAGCCGCCGCGAGTGCGAGCGCGCTCATGCCGCCGAGCGCCGCTTGCCGTAGACCGTCGAATGCGCGCGATGCGCCATGCCGAACCATCATGTCTGTGCTCCTTGTGCTTGTTTTGAATGGGAGCGCGTCTCGGCCCTCGGTGCGGCAAGCACCGGTCGGCGGCCGCGGACACGCGTGCATTGCCGGTAGCAATACACGCGCCTTACCGCCCGAGCGGATGAACCGTCGATCGCGCGCGGCCGGTCGCGCCTAACCTGATGATAGGCGCGCAGGCGGACAGATCAAGCCGCGCGCGGCGGCGAGCGGCAATGATCGAAGGGGGAAGGTTCGATGCGCACCCGCCCGTACCGTGCGGACAGTGGCGCTCTGGCGGGCTATGCGTCCTCGCCGATCCAGTCGATGTCTGCGCACAGCACGCACGCGCGCTCGCCGATGCGAACCGACATCGACAGCGTGATGCAAGGCAGCGCTTCGTTGATCGACAGGTACGGCTTGGTCGCATGCACGCGGTCGGGCGCTTGCATGGCCGCGATGAAGTAAGGACGACGCATCCAGTTGGCGCCCTGCGCATCGGCGACCGGCAGAAAGCGCGCCTCCTGCCCCGCGCGGTCCGCGCGCAGCACGACGTTGCGCCCCGTTTGACGCCCTTGTTCGTCGAGCAAGAAGCACCGCGCGGCGCGATCGAGCGCAAGGAAATTCCAGCAGACTTCCTCGAGCGGCTCGCCTTGCGCGAGACGCTCGCCGGCGCGCTCGAACGCGCGCAGATAAGGCGCAAGCCGGCTCGCGCGCCCGCGCTCGCGCGCCGCGTCTTCCTGCCGATGCCGCTCGACCAGCGCCGAGATGCGCTCGGCCGCATAGGTACTGTCGGCGCTCGCGGGGCTCGGGCGGCCAAAGTGGAAGCCCTGGACGAAATCCGCATCGCACGAAAAGGCGAGCTGAGCCTCATGCTCGGTCTCGACGCCTTCGATGAGCACGAGCTTGCCCGCCTCGTGCAGCATGGCCACGAACCCCGGCAGGATCGCCGCGGCCTGCGTTCGATGCGCCGCTTGCGAGAGCATCATGCGGTCGACCTTCACGATGTCGGGATCGAGCTGCCAGATCCGCTCCAGATTCGAATCGCCGGCGCCGAAATCGTCGAGCGCGATCAAGAAGCCCTGCTCGCGAAAGCGGCGCGCCTCCTCCGCAAGCTTGTCGAAATCCTCGGCTTGCACGGCCTGCAGTTCAATGACGATGCGGCGCGCCGACAAGCCGAGCCGATCGAGGTGCGCGCCGAATGCCGCCGCGTGATACGAATCGGCCAGTGCGCCCGCATGGACGTTCAGGAAAAGCCACTCGCGCTCAGCGCGCAACGTCTTGAAATTCTCCAAATGCAGCGACTGCGCGAGACGATCGACATAATGCAGCTCGCCTTGACGGGCGGCATCGCCGAAGACGTCGAGCGGCGGCACGGGGCGATCGAAGACGTCATGCGCGCGCAGCAGCCCCTCGTAGCCGACCGCCCGCAAATGCGCCAGGCTGAAGATCGGTTGGAACACGCTCGTGAGCGTGAGATCGCGGTGGCGCAGCGCATAGCGCTGCAAGCCCGACGATGTGTCGGACTCGAGCGCGGGCGCCGCGGCGCGTTCATGGACAGGCGTCACCATGGCGATCTCCGCGCACGGCCGCGGCGCGCGTCGGGAACGTCTCGAACGCTCCGCGACAGGCAACCCGGACTGCAAACACTGCATCGAAAGCGAAAGACGGTCAGCGTCATCAACGGCTCCCTCGGTTCTTTTTACTGTAGTGGCAGCCGTGACGAAAGCAAGGTCCATGCGCGCTCGCGCAGGGCGGGGCGTCGAGCCCGGAAGACTAATAGGCAAGCGCGTGAGCGAGCCTAAGTGGTTGCGATCCGTTTGCACTGCACCGGCGGCGGCGAGTCCCGCCCGCACCGTTGCGGTGCACGCGGGCCCGCCACGAGCGTGAGCGCGACGCTTAGAGCACGGGGCCGCGCGCCATTTCGCGGCGCAGCAGCGCGTAGAGCAGGATGGCCCCGAACGTGGCGGTGCCGATGCCGCCGAGCGCGAAGCCGCCGACCTGCAACGAGAAGTTGCCGGCGCCGATCACGAGCGTGACGGCCGCGACGATCAAGTTGCGGTTATCGGAGAAGTCGACCTTGTTGACCACCCAGATGCGTGCGCCGGTCACGGCGATGAGGCCGAAGACGACGATCGATACGCCGCCGAGCACCGGGCCCGGGATCGTTTCGATCAGCGCGCCGAATTTCGGCGAGAAACCGAGCACGAGCGCGATGACGGCGGCCACGACGAACACGACTGTCGAATAGATCTTCGTGACGGCCATCACGCCGATGTTTTCCGCATAGGTCGTCACCCCCGTCCCGCCGGCGAAACCCGAGACGATGGTCGCGAGGCCGTCGCCGACGAAAGCACGGCCGATGTAGCGATCGAGGTTTTGCCCGGTCATGGCGCTGACGGCCTTGATGTGGCCGAGATTCTCGGCCACTAGGATCACCGCGACCGGGGCGAGCAGCAGCATCGCGTGGGGATCGAAGACGGGCGCCGAAAAGCGCGGCAGACCGAACCAGGCGGCATGGGCGACGATGGAGAAGTCGATCGGCTTGCCGAGCCCCATGCCGTTGGTGGCGACGGCGTAGATCGCGTAGGCGATGAGCAAGCCGACGAGGATCAGCAGCCGCTGCATCATGCCGCGCGTAAATACGGCGACGATGCCCACGCTCAGCACGGTCACCACGGCCATCCATGAATCGAAGGTCGAGCCGCTGACGCTCTTGACGGCAATCGGCGCGAGGTTCAGCCCGATGACGGCGACGATCGAGCCCGTGACGACGGGCGGCATGAGCGCCTCGATCCATCGCGTGCCGACCGCGCCGACGATGAGCCCGATGACCGCATAGACGACGCCGCAGGCGATGATGCCGCCGAGCGCAACGGGAATGTTCGCATTCGGGCCGTGGCCCGCGTACGCGGTGACGGCGATGACGAGACCGATGAACGAAAAGCTCGAACCGAGGTAGCTCGGCACGCGGCCGCCCACCAGCACGAAGAACAACAGCGTGCCGATGCCCGACATGAAAATGCACAGGTTCGGGTCGAAGCCCATCAGCAGCGGGGCGAGCACGGTCGAGCCGAACATGGCGACGACATGCTGAATGCCCATGGCGAGCGTTTGCGGCCAGGGCAAGCGCTCGTCGGGCGCGACGACGCGGCCCTCGGCGGCGCCGGGCACCGGGCGCCAGCGCGGAAAATAGGATTCGGCCATGCTCGTTGGGCTCCTTCTCGCGTGGGGGTGGGCGCCGCCGCGGTGCGGCGGGGCATTGGAATTAAGCGCGTGGTTAAGGATGGGAAAAAACGGGGACAAGTAATTAAGTGGATTGGGGGCGGCGTGCCCGCGGGCGCACGCCCAGTCGAAGAGGCGGCCGCCGCGGCCGGTTCGTCGCACCCGAAGGTCCGCTCAAATCCAGACGTCGTTCGGCCGCGTCCGCTCGTTGCGCGCCTCGTCGCCGGTATTTGACACGCCGGTGGGCTCGATCAACATCAGGCTGGCTTCGTGTTCGGCATAGGGCTTGTGCTCGACGCCGCGCGGCACGATATAGAGATCGCCCGCGCGCAGATGCACAGGCCCGTCGCGCAGATCGATGCGCACTTCACCCGCCACGACGAAAAACGTCTCGTCGGTATCCGCGTGGCTGTGCCAAACGAAGTCGCCCTGCACCTTCACGATCTTGAACTGGTAGTCGTTCATTTGCGCGACGACGCGCGGGCTCCAGTGCTCCGCGATCATGCCGAGCTTTTCGCCTAAGTTGACGACCGTCCCCACACCTTGACGGGTGGCCTCTGTGTTTTGCTTCATCACGTCCGCTCCATTGTGCCGTTCGATAAAGATTCGCCGGAAAGCGAAACCCATCGTAGCGCCGCCGGCTCAGCGATAACAGCCACAATTTTCCGCGAAATGAACCAGAACAATTTTATTGGCCCAAGACGCCATATGTGCCGATAATGGCTCGTCTCGGTCGCCCTGCTCGCCCCCATGGATCACCCCACCGCCCACCGCTACGAACAGCTTGCCGATCTCATTACGGGAATGATCGAGAAAGGCACGCTGGCGCCGGGCGAGCGCCTTCCGTCGTTGCGCGCGGTGTGCGAGCAGCATCGCATCAGCCTGTCGACGGCGCTGCAGGCCTATCGCCTGCTCGAGCAGCGCGGCGTACTGATCGCCCGGCCGCAATCGGGCTTCTACGTCAACGCCGCGCACGCGACGTCGTTCGCGTTGCCGTCCGCTTCACGCGGAAGAAGCAAACCCTCGACCGTATCGATCGGCGGCGCCGTGGCGCACCTGCTCGAATACGCGTCGAATACGTCGCTCGTGCCGCTCGGCTGCGCCGTGCCCGATGCGGCCTTGCTCCAAGCGGCGAAGTTGGACCGCACGCTGTCTCGCCTCGCGCGCACGCAAGGCGGCGACGCCAATATTTATTCGGCGCCCCGCGGCGAACGCTCGCTTCGGCAAGCCCTGGCACAACGCGCGATGCGTGTGGGACACGCTTTGTCGGCCGACGATATTCTGATCACGTGCGGCTGCACTGAAGCGCTGGCGCTCGCGTTATCGGCCGTGGCGCAGCGCGGCGATGCGGTCGCGATCGAATCGCCGACTTATTTCGGCCTGCTTCATACGCTCGAAGCGCTGGGGCTCAAGGCGTTCGAGATGCCGACCTCTCCGACAGCCGGCATCGACGTGGCGGCACTTTCGCGTTTGCTCGATGCCGAGACGATCTCGGCGTGCGTCCTTTCTTCGAGCTTCAACAACCCGCTCGGCTCGACGATGCCCGAAGCCAACAAACGCGCGCTCCTCGACGTGCTGCAAGCGCACGACGTCCCGCTGATAGAAGACGACACTTACGGAGAGCTGCATTTCGGCCGGGAACGACCGAGGCCCTTCATCGCGCTCGACGGCGGGGCGAATACGCTCTATTGCAGTTCGTTTTCAAAAAGCATCGCACCGGGTTATCGCGTAGGCTGGATCGCCGGGGGCCGACACATGGCGCGCGTCATCGAACGCAAGCTCGCGTTCAGCCTGTGCGGCGCCGTGCTGCCGCAGCGCGCGCTCGCCGAGTTCTTGGCCACGGGCGCGTACGACACGCATCTGCGCCGCGTGCGGCGCATCTTCCAAGACAACCTCGCCCGCATGACACGCGCGGTGGAAGCGAGCTTTCCCGTCGATACCAAAGCGAGCCGGCCCGAAGGCGGGTTCGTTCTTTGGCTGGAGTTGTCCCGCAAGATCGATACGCGCGCTTTGTTCGACGCGGCGCTCGAGCACGGTATCTGTTTCGCGCCGGGCGACGTCTTTTCCGCGAGCCGGCGGTTTCGCCATTGCCTTCGGCTGAGCGCCGGCTATTCGTGGACCCCGCAAATCGAAAGCGGCGTCCATACCCTCGGGCGGCTCGCACGCGAGATGTCGAGCGATTGACGCAGCGCCTCCCCGCGCTCGCAGCTGACGATGCGATAAGCGCCCACCGGATGCGCCTCAACGAATCGACGAAAGATGTTCATCGGCTCGCATCGCACGCCGCAGGTGAATGCGTCGAAGAACGCGCGCCCCTGCTCGGGGTACGTATGCAGCGAGACGTGAGACTCGGCCAGCAGCAACAGAATTGTTACGCCGCTCGGCTTGAACGCATGCTCGATCGTTCCGAGCACCGTCGCGCCTTCGCCCTCGGCGGCGCAAGTCAACGCTTGCGCAAGCGCCTCGCCATCGTTCAACGCCGCGGCGTTCGTCTCGGAGATGTCGACCAGCACGTGGCGACCATAGGCGAGATGCGTGATGTCAGTCATGACGCCTCGCCACCTTAGCCGTACCGGCGAAGCCGATCGATACGACAGCGACGCCAATCATCGAAATCCCGATGCCAACCGGCGCAAATGCACTCAAGACGCCCGCGAATGCGCCCGACATGGCTTCGCTGGTATTGGCGAGCGTGGAAAATAGACTGAAATTCTTGCCCACGTTCGCGTCGGTGGACAGCCGCTGGATATTGGTCGGCAACACCACGTCGACGAACGCGCCGATGCCGCCCAGCAAGAAGCATCCTGCAAGCATGGTCCAAGCGCTGACTGCGCACAGCGGCAATAGCGCGAGCGTGAAACCGTAGATGCGCCAGTACGTCATCAAGCTGGGCGTGCTGAAATCACGCGACATGCTGCTGCACACGAGCGCGCCGAGCAACGCGCCGAGTGCGAGCACGCTCATCGCATAGCCGATGATGCTATCCGCGTACCCGGCGCCCTTGAGCAGCGTGGGGATCAACACTCTCAACGCGGCGCCCACGAACAGGATGCACAGCGCGGAATACCCGATAGTCACGAACAGTTCGCGCTTCGTAAGCGCCGCTTTGACGTTCGCCATGAACTCGCCATAGAGTCGGGCAGGCGAGACGGCGCCCGCCCGAGATGCGCGCTCGCTGCGCGGCCCACCCACGAGCGTGCGCCAGATACAGAGCGCCGACACCAGATAGGTGGCCGCATCGATCGCCAGCACGCGGCCCGGATCGGCGACGACATACAACAGCGTCCCGCCGAGTGCTGGACCGACGAGCCCGCCCATCTCCACCGCCATTTGCGCCGCGCCGTTTGCCGCCGGCAAATGATTCTTGCTAACGAGCGACGGGATCGTGCCTTGAAACGCGGGCTGAAACAGCGTACGAAACGCGGTCATCGACATGCCGATGAGCGCGAGCGCCGCCACGCCGATGCGATCGGCCGACAGCATGACGCAGAACACGCACGTAATCGCCATACGCGCCAGATCGGCGCCGACCATCAGCGCCCGCCGCGGCAAACGGTCGGACAGCGCCCCGCCGAGCGGACCGAGTACGACATATGGAATGAAGCGAAAGAAGTACACCGCGCCCGACAACGCAACATTGGCGTGCGTGACGTTCAGCACCGTGACGATGAAGATGAACTCGTGCACGCCGTCGCCGATTTGCGACAGTAGATTACCGGTCAGCAGCACGGAAAGGCGCCGCTCTTTGCGCAGCATCGCGAGCATCGACTCTCCTACGCGGCGTGCGCGGGCATGATCGGGAACAGCAACTCCCGCTTGGAGAACCGACGCCCCGGATCCTTGAGCTTATCGATCACCATGGCGTTCATCAGCAATTGATCGGCATGCGGCATGAGAAAGTACATGAGGTTGACGTACCAGTACCACCCAAGCTTCGTCAGCGACAGCGATGTGTCGTCCTCGACAACGAGCGCCTCGTGCTTCAATCGCCCCAGCTTGTCGAGCACTTCCGGGTGAACGGCATCCCACCGCACACGGTCTTTCCGGATACTTCCGTGATAGGGCAAACGCAGCACGAGCGGCCGGGCGAAGTCGAGCGCCGCGTCGTGCCGGCTGATCTCGCACGGAATGCGGCCCGCGTCGATCGCCTCGCGGTAAACCTTCTTGCTGTGGGTCTGCGTCATGACGTGGCCCATCGTCGAGCTGATGGCGTTGACGCCGAAACCCATGAGGTCGTGATCGTGGTAGCCGTATACATGCTCGTGATAGACGAACGAGTAGGCGTCGCTGACCACGTCGGGCGTCGTGTTCGTGCGCACGTAGCCATGGCCGTTGTGCGGCATGAAACCCGCGTGGCGCATGGCTTGATCGATCAACACGTTCATCCCGAACTTGCGCATCGCCGAAGTGGGCGATGCGCCCGCGCCCTCGAGCTTTGCGTGCAATCCGACTTGCGTGACGATGTTGTCGATCGGATAAATATCGACGTTCGTGGTGCCGAGCGCGACGGCCGCGCGCAGATCGGCCATGACCTCTTCCTCGTCCTGCCCGCTCATGCCGTACAAAATATCGAACGTTTGGTAAGGGAACATCTGGTTGAGCAAGGCCGCGGCCGCGTGAATTTGATCGAGCGACGCGGTCAAATCGAACATCTCGCGCCATGTCGGCGAGAAGGTCTGCAGGCCAAACCGCGGGTGGGTGACGCCGATCTCTCGCATGGCCAGGGCGCGCTCCGCGGTGAGGCTTTTCACTTCGACCTCGAACGAGAATTCGCGTAGATGCGACAGGTCGAATGTCTCGCGGATCAGTTCCCCGATCTGCCTGATCTGCTCGGGATCGAGCAAGCTAGGCGT
>NZ_JBQCHR010000179.1:0-8779 GCF_051954495.1 Trinickia sp. | reverse complement strand
TTGAGGAGAAACCCGCCGTGATGAACTGCACCCCAAAAGTTGGACGTCGATCCAAACTTTGGGGTGTTTTTCATGGCGAAGTACAGTACGGCCACGCCCGCGTAGTTTTCGGCCAATGCTGCGGGACCGATCGCGATGTCGTGACGTGTTCGACCAAGTGCATCGCAAGCTTCACTTCGGCTCCGATGTGAGCAGTCTCAATTGCTCCAGCAGCTTGACGGCCGGGCTCGGCAAGATTCCGTAGCGACGCCGAAACGCGGTGAGCGTTCTACGCCCCGCTACGCCCGGCAACGCTAGCGTATCGAACACGCCGGCTTTACTTTCGGTGACGTACATCGGCTCCGCCATCCAGCTCAAAAACCCCGAGCGAGCGACGAGGCTTTTCAATGCGGTGATCGAGCGTGTTTCAACGACGATGTTAGGCAAACCCAAGCCCTGCTCGGCGAATGCCTGCTGCAGATGCTCAAACGGCCCGGTGCCTCGCGGTGGAATAGCCCACTGCTGGTCCAGCGTGTCGGCAAGCGTGAGGCCCGACTTGCCGCGCAATGGGTGATCGAGGGCCGCAACGACATAACTGCTGTCCTCCCAACGGCAATCCCCGATGGCGGTAATTTCGTCGGTATCCGGTACCGCCATGCTGAGCGCCAGGTCGATGTCGCGCCGCACCAAGGCGTCGGCAAGACGATCCCAAACGCCCTCGATGATCTCTACCTTCAAGTTGGGCCACTTTTGCAGGACGCCGCTCACGGCGAGCGGCAGCACGAGACTGGCAATGCTGCCGACGGCCCCGCAGCGAATCGTGCCGCGCGCGAGCCCCCGCATGGCGTCGATCTCTTCGCGGGCCTGCTCCGACTCGCGCTGCAGCAAGACCGCATGCGGCAACAAGGCCTCCCCCACTGCGGTCAGATGCATGCCTCGCGAATGGCGTTCGAACAGCGGGGCGCCGACCTGATCCTCCAGCCGGCGGATCGCGCGGCTCAAGGCGGGCTGCGTGATGTGCAACGTCTCGGCCGCACGTCCGAGGCTGCCGGACGACACGATGGTAACGAAGGCCTGGAGTTGCTGAAGATTGAAAGTCATGCCCAACGGTAATGTGTTTTTGTCGAAACGGCAATTTCGGGTCACCCCTTAGCCTCTCGATAATGGGCGAATCGTAAAACCGCCTGCGCAAGAGGAACCTTCAATGGCAAGTAGTCTCGCCCAGCAGGGCAATCTGGACGACAAGGCGCCAGGCATGACTGTGCGCGATGTCGTCATCGACTTCGCGCGTCGTGTCGGCATGACCTCGATCTTCGCCAACCCCGGTTCGACCGAGTTGCCGATGTTCCGCGACTTTCCGGCCGATTTCCGGTATGTGCTGGGCCTGCAGGAGGCGGTCGTCGTAGGGATGGCCGACGGGTACGCGCAGGCAACCGGCCGCGCGGCCCTGGTCAATCTGCATTCGGCCGCGGGCGTCGGCAATGCGATGGGCAACATATTCACGGCGTTCCGCAACCGGACACCCCTCGTGATCACGGCTGGACAACAGGCGCGTTCGATTTTGCCATTCGACCCGTTCCTTTCGGCCTCGGACGCCACGGAACTGCCCAGGCCGTATGTGAAGTGGAGCATCGAACCGGCGCGCGCGCATGATGTGCCGCTGGCGATCGCCAGGGCTTGGGCCATCGCCATGCAAGAACCCCGCGGCCCGGTGTTCGTTTCCATCCCCGTGGACGACTGGGATCAGCCGGCGGAGCCCATTGCCGAACGCACCGTCTCGCACATTACGCGCCCCGATCCCGACGCACTCGCGCGCATCGGAGCATTGCTCGACCAATGCGACCGGCCCGCCTTCGTAGTAGGCGGCGCCGTGGACCGCGCCGGTGCAGTGGATGATGTCGTGCGACTGGCGGAGCGTCATCGGGCGCGCGTGTACGTTGCACCGATGACGGGGCGTTGCAGCTTTCCCGAGACGCATCGCCTTTTCGCTGGGTTTCTGCCCGCTATGCGCGAGCGTATCGTCGAGCTTCTGGCCGGACATGATGTGGTCTTTGCCGTGGGCGCGCCGGCGTTCGCCTATCACGTCGAAGGCTCGGGCCCGCATGTTCCGGTCGGCGCCCACCTGTGCCAGTTGATCGATGACCCGACCACCGCCGCATGGACACCGCAGGGCCTAGCCGTCGTAGGCAACGTGCGGCTCGGCGTGCGCGACTTGCTCGACCGGCCAGCCCCTCGAGAGCGTGCGCTGCCTGCGCCGCGGCCATCGCCTGTGCGGGCGAGCAAACCTGCGCCCGGCGAGCGCATGTCGGTCGCGTTCGCGCTGCAGACATTGAGCGAAGTACGCAGCGAACAAGATATCGTGGTCGAAGAAGCGCCAAGTTCCCGCCCGGTCATGCAGGCCTATCTGCCTATCGCGCGGGCTGGCGGCTTTCTGACCATGGATAGCGGCGGTCTGGGCTTCGGTATGCCGGCGGCAGTCGGCGTGGCGCTGGCAAGCCCAGGCGAACGCGTCATTGCCGTGATCGGCGATGGTTCGAGCATGTATTCCGTACAAGCCATCTGGACAGCCGTCCGTCTGCAATTGCCCGTTACGTTTGTGATTCTGAACAATGCGCGCTATGCCGCACTGCAAGATTTCGCGCCGGTATTCGGCTTCGGTCCGGAGGACCCGGTGCAAGGCACCGATCTGCCCGGCCTCGATTTCGTGACGCTGGGCGCGGGCATGGGATGCTCCGGCGTGCGCGTCGGCGACGCTACGCTGCTGCGCGATGCGCTGCAAAACTCGCTCTCTGCGAACGGCCCTTCCCTCGTCGAAGTGGTGGTCGCGTAAGCGATCGATGGATTTCAAAGAAACAAGGAGACAAAGGATGAAGACAGTGTCGATGCTTATCGATGGCGCGCAGGTTACGGCAAGCGACAGCGCAACGTTCGCGCGCCGCAACCCGCTGGACGGTACCGTCGCGTCGCGCGCGCCGGCCGCGTCCGTGGAAGATGCCGTAGCAGCCGTTGAAGCCGCCGCACGCGCGTTTCCGGTCTGGTCGAGCTTCGGGCCGCTCAAACGGCGTCAATTGCTCACGGCTGCCGCCCACGCGCTGGAAGCAAAATCCGATCAATTCGCAGCGGCAATGGCCACTGAAACCGGAGCGTCGGGTTTGTGGGCCGGTTTCAACGTTCATTTGGCGGCACAGGGTCTGCTCGAAGCCGCGGCAATGACGACTCAGATCGGCGGCGAGCTGATTCCGTCGGAGGTGCCGGGCAGCCTGGCAATGGGCGTGCGTCAGCCGGCCGGCGTCGTACTCGGAATCGCGCCGTGGAACGCGCCCGTGATTCTCGCCGTGCGTGCAATCGCCCTGCCGCTCGCGTGCGGCAATACCGTCGTGCTCAAAGGCTCGGAGATCTGTCCGTCCACGCATGCACTTATCGCCGAGGCTATGCAGGAAGCCGGGTTGCCCCCGGGCGCGGTGAATTTCGTGACGAACGCACCAGCGGACGCGGCGCGTATCGTCGAAGCGATGATCGCTCATCCGAAAGTCCGGCGCGTCAACTTTACTGGCTCTACCCGTGTTGGGCGACTGATCGCGGAACAGTGCGCACGGCACTTGAAGCCCGCGGTACTCGAACTAGGCGGCAAGGCGCCATTCGTCGTCCTGGCCGATGCGGACATCGATGCGGCCGTCGACGCGGCCGTGTTCGGCGCATTCGCCAACTCCGGACAAATTTGCATGTCGACAGAGCGCATCATCGTCGACGAGCAGATCGCGGATGCTTTTGTCGACCGGCTCGCTGCTCGAGCGCGGGCGCTTCCGCTTGGCGATCCGAGAAAGGGGCCGGTGGTGTTGGGATCTGTCGTCGACATGAGCACGGTCGAGCGATGCAACGCCTTGATCGATGACGCGCTCGCGCACGGCGCGAAGCTGGTGTGCGGCGGTAAAGCGGAGAGCACACTGATGCCCGCCACGTTGCTCGATCACGTCACGCCCGCCATGCGGATCTACCACGAAGAATCGTTCGGACCGGTAAAGCCCATTGTGCGCGTCCGCGGGGACGAAGCCGCGATCGCTTCCGCGAACGACAATCCTTATGGCCTATCGTCAGCCGTGTTCAGTCGCGACAGTGCTCGCGCGTTGAATGTCGCAAGCAAGATCGAATCGGGCATCTGCCACATCAACGGGCCGACCGTGCATGACGAGGCGCACATGCCATTCGGCGGCGTCAAGGAAAGCGGATTCGGACGCTTCGGCGGCAAGGCGGGTATCGCCGAGTTCACTGAACTGCGTTGGATAACGTTGCAGACAAGCCCACGCCACTATCCGTTTTGAGGAACCCATTATGAAGATCGCCATTCTCGGAGCGGGCGCGATGGGGTCGTTCTTCGGAGGACGGCTCGCACAAGCAGGCAACGCAGTGACGTTGCTCGATATCGATGAGGCGCACATCGATCACATCCGACGCGACGGCCTGCGACTCTCGACCGATGCCGGGGAACAGGTCGTTCGCAATCTTTTTGCGCAGCGGCCCGAAGAAGCGACTGAATCAGTCGAACTCATCATCGTGTTCACGAAGACGATGCACACCGAAGCGGCGCTCACCGCGGCGAGCGCGGTGCTCGGCCCGGAAACCGTCCTGCTTTCATTGCAAAACGGCCTGGGCAACGCGGAGCGGCTCTCCCGCTTCGCCACGCCGGAGCGGGTCATGATCGGCGTCACGACCTGGCCCGCGGACAAATCGGAACCGGGCCGGGTCAGTTCGCACGGTAACGGCGCAATTCGCCTGATGACCGCTAATGGGCACCGTACCTCGGCCCTCGATCGAACCGTTGCCGTGTTAAACGAGGCAAACCTTGCGTGCCGAGCCGATGCCGATGTCTGGGCGGCGGTCTGGGAAAAGGTCGCGTTCAACGCGGCACTCAACAGCCTGTGCGCAGTGACGCAATGTACGGTCGGCGAACTGACCCACACCCCTGACGGCGAATCGCTGGCGCTAAAGATCGTCGCCGAGGTGACAGCCGTCGCGCACGCTCGCGGCATCGCGGCAGATCAGGCGCATGTCGAGTCGAACGTGCGAGATGCGCTCGCTCATCATGGCTCGCATCGCCCCTCGATGTTGCAGGACGTTCTTGCGAAGCGCCGCACGGAGATCGAGGCGATCAACGGCGCCGTGGTCGAAGCGGCAGCTTCGGCCGGGGTTGACGTGCCCTACACGGCTGCGTTGGCGGGCCTCGTGAGGCTCGTCGAAACGCGCACGCGCTAAACGCGTAAGCGGCAATGCCAGTCTGCCTTATTTCTACGGCCAGCCATGCATCGACGACATGGCTTTTACTCAAAACGGAATTTCAGCTCACGCGCCCGCCCCGCGCATACTGAATGACACAACCACAAACGCATGTGCGCATTGCGCACTAGGAGACGCATCGATGAGTCACATTCCTCCAGCCGCGGCGACAGATACCTCAGCACTAGGCACAACGCGCAACCACGCTGTGGCATACGGCGGTTCAACCGTCGACATCGGCCAAGCATTGGATCAGGGTCCATATGCAATGCTGCAGCGAATTGCAGTTGTCCTTGCGGCTTTGTCCATCGTCGTCGACGGCTTCGATAGCCAATTGATCGGGTTCGCGGTTCCCGTCTTGATCAAGGAATGGGGCATTACACGCAATGCGTTTGCACCTGTAGTCGCGGCAGGCCTGGTCGGCATGGGCATCGGCAGTGCAATGGCGGGCCTGTTCGCCGATCGCTTCGGACGGCGCTGGGCGGTGCTCGTCAGCGTTTTCGTATTTGGCGCGGCTACCTGTTCGATCGGGCTCGCTCCCAACGTCGCGGCAATCGCCGCGCTGCGATTCATTGCAGGCATCGGCATCGGTGGCGCGCTTCCCACTTCCACGACCATCACGGCGGAATTCACGCCGGCCCGGTATCGGACCTTCGCGGTCACTGCAACCATCGTTTGCGTTCCGCTCGGCGGCATGCTCGCCGGTTTGTTCGCAGGCCAAGTGCTACCGTCGTACGGTTGGCGAGGGCTGTTTTTCGCTGGCGGCGCGCTGCCGCTCGTACTCGGCGTCGTGTTGCTCGCGGCATTGCCCGAGTCGCCCCGCTTCCTCGCACGGCGTCCGCGACGCTGGCCGGAACTCGTCCGCCTGCTCGCGCGCATGGGCCACTCAGTGGCCGATAACGTGGCATTCACCGACCCTGTCGAGCAACGCACCGAAAAGCACGTGGGTTTTACTGCCCTGTTCCGCGACGGCCGCGCGCGCGACACCATCGCAATTTGGAGCGCGTTCTTCGCATGCTTGCTCGCCGTCTATGCTGCATTCAGTTGGTTGCCGGCCATGCTCACTAGTCAAGGGTTACCGGTGGCGACCGCGGGCTATGGTCTGACCGCCTATAACCTCGGCGGCGTGATCGGTGCGCTCCTGTGCGCAGCGGCAATCGCTCGCTACGGCTCGCGCGGCCCCCTGCTGCTTTGCTGCGCCGGCGGCGCGCTGAGCGCGTGGTTGCTTCTCGGCATCGACATGACGCACAGGACGGGACTGCTCATCATGGGGCTCGGGCTGCACGGTCTGTTTGTCAATGCGGTTCAATCGACGATGTACGCGTTGTGCGCCTATGTTTATTCGACAGGCGTACGAGCAACCGGAACCGCATCGGCCCTTGCGTTCGGGCGGATAGGGGCGATTCTCAGCGCGTTTGCAGGAGCGGCCGTTATCACCGCAACCGGGGGCGCCGGATATTTGCTGATGCTCGGCACGGCGATGACGGTCGTGCTGCTCGCGCTGGCTGTCGTCCGTAGGCACATTCCGGCGAAGAGACTCGCTGCGTAAGCAGTCGATCCGACCAGGAGCCGGCCACGAGCACTCGGCCGAAACCGGCTCCCGCTTGTTTCCCATACGTGCCTTTCTTTAGCGGCCCGGGACTAAGGTCGCTGCCGTCATCCCGAGAGTGCGTTCTTCGAACGGCTGTCAGAGTCCGAAGTAAGTCTCGCGCACCGCGTCGCTCGCCTCGAGTTCCTGGCGTGTGCCCGACACGCGCACCTTACCGTGGTCGAGCAAATATCCTCGGTCGGCCAAGTCGAGGAATGCGATATTTTGCTCGGCAATCAGAAGCGACGTCCCATCGCCGATCGCGGTGCGCAACGCGTCGATCACGTTCTTGACGAACACCGGCGCGAGTCCCGAAGAGGGCTCGTCCATCAGCAGCAAACGCGGCTCCGAGATCAAGACCTTCGCAATGCCGAGCATTTTGCGCTGCCCGCCGGACAAGCTCGCCGCCGCCGCGCGCCGCTTTTCCGCAAGCGCGGGGAAGAGTTCGAACAGCACTTCCCTGCGCTGCCGGATCTTCGCTTGCGGCATGAAATAGCCGCCCAGCGCGATGTTCTCGTCGATCGACAGAGTGGGAAACACCCCAAGTTCGGACATGAACGCGATGCCGCGCTTGATCCGCTGGTCTGGCCGCATCTTGTCGATGCGCTCGTCGTCAAGCATGATGCGCCCGCCGGTGCACGGCAGCAGCCCGATCAGCGTGCGCAACAGCGTGCTTTTGCCGGCGCTGTTCGCGCCGAGCAAGAGCACGGTCTGCCCAGGATCGACCTGCATGTCGACGCCCCAGAGCACCTGCATCGGGCCGTAGCCGGCTTGAACGCCTTCGATAACAAGGGATGCCGTCATCACACCGCTCCAATGAATGCCGCGATCACTTCGGGGTCGCGCGAAGCGGTCGCGAGCGGCCCTTCGAACAACATGCATCCGGCGCCGAGCACGATCACCCGCTCGGTAATTCGGTTGAGAAATTCGAGCAAATGCTCGACCACGATCATTGCGATGCCACGCGCCGACAACTTCTCGAGCAGTTCGGCCATCACGTTGAGCTCGGCCGGGTTGAGCCCCGCGCCGATCTCGTCGACGAGCAAAAGCTTCGGCCGAGTCGCCAGCGCGCGCCCCAGATCGAGCAGCTTTTGCTGGTTCACCGTCAAAGAACCCGCGATACGCGTGGCCACACCGGCCAAGCCGATCTCGTCCAAGATGGCGTCGATCTCGCTCGGCTCGAGGCGCACGCAGCGGCCGGCCACCTCGACGTTCTCACGCACGCTCATCTCGCGAAAGACCTTCGGCACCTGAAACGTCCGGTTGATACCCAAATGCGCACGGCGGTACATCGGCAAGCGGTTGATCTTGTGACCCATGAAGTCGATCACGCCGTCGTCGGCCTGCAGCAGCCCGGAGATGACGTTGATCGTCGTGGTTTTACCGGAGCCGTTCGGACCAACGAGACCGACGATCTCGCCAGGTGCGACACCGAAGGTCACATCGTTGAGCACGACCTGTGCGCCGAAGCGCTTGTTGACCCCGGCCAGTTGCAGCAGTTCAGAAGACATGGATACCCCGGCGTTGCAGCAAAGACAGGAGGCCGCCCGGCAAGAACATCACGAGCAAGACGATGAGGCCGCCGTAGATGAACTGGAAGTACTGCGGCGTCGAAATGCCAATGGCGGCATACAGCGTGTAAAGCAGGGAGGCGCCGACGATCGGTCCGATAACCGTTCCCACACCGCCGAACAGGACGAACACGATCGCGAACACGGAGAACTCCAGCGTGAAAACCGCATCCGGATAGAACACGGAGATCCCCCACGCATACACGCCGCCTGCAAGACCGGCGACGAGCGCGGAGACGAGCCACGCGACGAGCCGCATGCGCACGACGTCGATGCCGGCCATGGCCGCGCTGACGGGGTCTTGCTTGACCGCGCGCAACGTCATGCCGAAGCCCGACTTGCGGAAATACGCGGCGAGCGCACATGCGGC